>JBEBXH010000004.1:0-138844 GCA_040391785.1 Victivallis vadensis | reverse complement strand
CAGCTTCCCAAGCTGGCTACGACGGTTCGATTCCGTTCACCCGCTCCATTTTTTTGCCCCCGAATACCCCCTGCCCCGAAAACATGATCACGGCTCTCTATTTGCCTGCCGTGATTCATGAATATCATCCATTTTTCCCAAATTTTATAATCGTCGCGAAAATATTTTTTTCGATAGCATACTATCCGCTGTTTTCCCGACAGCCCAGCCTCACAAACCAGGCTAACATAATACTGGAAACTATCCACAAATTTACTTTACTGTTTTCGTATAGTATTTTTTTTAAATTTCATTTGCATTTTGCATGTGCCGTGCTATAATATATACTAATATATCTAAATTTAGTATGGCTTGAAACTATAAAAATGAACTTTTCGATGTCAAAGTATATTAATGACATTCATTTCCAGCATCCACTCCTCCGGGCCATTAACGGCCAGAGCACTCCCTGTGCAAAAACTTCAAGGATAAGCAGCCTCGCGCCAACCCTTAAAAAAACAACTGATTTTCGTGCTTTGAATTTAGCAAATAATTTATATAACTCACAAGGATCTTAAGAAAAATGAGTATGAAAGAACTTGAAATCATCCGCCTGGAAGACCGTGTATTGTTTGAAGCTGCTGCGGCAGCCGAGATCATGGAAGCGCAACAGAACGACCCCAATGCCGACATGAATCATACTGACCAGCAGGCCCAGGACGAAAAGAACGCCATTAAGAACGCTCCGCCTGAAAACCTGGCCGATGCCACCGTCGAACCCGGTATCATGCCGCAACCCGACAAAGTGGGCGATATCGACGCCGAAATCCAGGCCCTGATCGAGGGGGAAATCGGCTTTTCCGACGCGGGCGCCGACGCCTACGCGGACGCCATAAACGGCCTGGTCAACGACTTCGGCGCAGATGCCGTAAACGACACCATCCACGATGCTTTCGCCCCGAAAGACCTCCCGCTGAGCCTGACGAATTCGGACGCCAATCTCTCGATCGGCATCGAGCGTGAACTGGTCATCATTTCCACCGATGTGGAAAATACCGATGCCCTGATCGCCGGCCTCAACGCCAATCAGGAAGTACTGGTGCTGGAAGACGGCGACGCCATGGCGCAGATCAAGAACTACCTCGACACGAACGGCGAAACCTACAAAGCAATTCACCTCGTCGCACGCGGAAACAGCGGCTACCTGGTGGTAAACGGCGAAGTGATCGACAGCTCGAATTTCAATGCCGCCGACTGGGCCGATATCGGCAGCCATATCACCGATGACGGCGACATCCTGCTCTACAGCGACAACCTCGCCGCCAACGAAGCCGGCCGCGAGCTCGCCGGCATGATCGCCGACGCCTCCGGCGCGGACGTGACCGCCAACACCGGAACCGCCTACCTGAGCGGCAGCTACGCCCTGGATTTCCAGACCGGCGACATCGAAGCCACGGTTTTGTCGATAGACGGCAGCGCCCTGAACCTGACCGCCTACACCGTAAACGGCGAACACCATGAACTGGTGATCATCAACTCCTCGGTCAAAGACGCGGACAAAATCGCCGCTCAATTCGCCGACGGTACCGATTTCCTGTATCTGGATTCCGACCGCGACGCGCTCGAGCAAATCAATGAATACCTCGATAAAAACGGCGTTCAATACGACGTCATGCGTATATTCTCACACGGCAACGCCGGTTACTTTGCCTTGAGCGGCAAAATGATCGATTCAGCCTATGTGGCTGCGAACAGCGATGCCTTTGCAGATATCGGCAGCCACCTGGCGGCTGACGGCGACATCATGCTTTACGGCTGCAACCTGGCCGCGAACGACGCCGGCAAAGCACTGGTGAACGAGTTGGCTGTGATTACCGGAGCCGACGTGGCCGCGAGCACGGATACGACCGGTATCGGCGGCAACTGGGATCTCGAATACCACGTCGGCGTTATTCAAGCAGCCGGCTTCACCATCGACAACTACGACTACCGGCTGGAAAACCGGGAAGTCACCAGCGCCCTGGATGACAACAGCGCCGGCACTCTGCGTTATGTCATTAATGATTCGACAACTGTTGACGGAGACGAAATCGTCTTTAATATTGCCGATAACGATACCATCGTGCTCGGCAGTGTAATCACAATCACAAAAGACATAACGATTAACGGCAAAAATCAAGCTACTACCAATAACATCACCATCAAAGTTACGACAACCTATGCCGAAAATAATGCCAGTACTTGTAACTACCGGGTATTCGATATTACTGGTAATGTCACAATCGAAAATGCGACTCTCAAAGGCGGCAACCTCACTACCACCAATGGTATTAATGGCGATGGCGGAACCGTTCGAGTCAGCGGCACGGCTTCACTGGAATTGAAAAATGTAACAATTTCCGAGTCCCGCGCCGGCCGTAACGGCGGCGGACTTTCTTTTGATTCAACCGGGACCTTGACAATCACGGACAGTGCCATCACAGGAAATACAGGCTTGCTCGGTGGTGGTGTTTACCTTACCAAGGGCATTCTCACGATTTCCGGCAGTGAAATCACCGGCAACAAAGCAACTACCGTTGCGAATGGCGGTGGCCTTCACATCCTCAGCAGCGGAGACATCGACATCAGTAATACCGATATCAGCGGCAATACCGGCGGCGCCGGCATCCTGATGAGCACCATGGCTGCCACTACAACAGTTAGCATCACCGACACAACCGTTACGGGCAACACCGCCGGCGGCGGCATTATTTACAGCGGCGCAGGCTCCATGAGCATCTCCGGCGGCGAAGTATCCGGCAACAACAGAGCCGGCAGCGGCGCCGGGATTAATATCACCAGCACCGGTACCAGTACTTTTGAATTGAGCGATTTCGATATCACGAACAATAAAGCAACCGTCAATGCCAGCTGTGGCGGCGGCATTTACTTCAATGGCGGCGGCAGCCTGTCGCTTGACACCCTCACCATCTCAGGCAACAGCACCACAGGTACGACTACTAATCACGGCGGCGGCATTTATTTTGCTGGTACCGCAACCCTGACTTTCAATAATGTTCCCAGTATTCTCAATAATAGTGCCGGCGGTGCCGGCGGCGGTATGTACTATGCCAGCAGCGCTGCCCTGACCATTACAGGAATGACTTTCTCCGGCAACAGTTCGGCTGTCGCAAACGGCGCCGGCCTTCATATCAATAACTCCGGAAACGTCTCCATCAGCAATTCCTTCTTCAACGCCAATACGGTCGGCGCCGGTGTGGCGCTGGCTAACATGTCCGCTACTGCGACGGTCTCGATCACCAACACCCAGGCGATGAATAACCTCAATGGCAGCGGTATTTCCTACAGCGGCGCCGGCTCCATGACCATTTCCGGTGGCGAAGTCTCCGGCAATAAAAAAGCCGGCAGCGGCGTCGGGATTGCCATCACCAGCACCGGCGACGGCACCACCACTTTTAACCTGAGCGGTTTCGATATCACGAACAATAAAGCAACCGGCAATGGAAGCTGCGGCGGCGGCATTTACTTCAATGGCAGCGGCAGCCTGTCTCTTGACACTCTCACCATCTCAGACAATGGCACCACTGGCAACACCACTAACTACGGCGGCGGCATTTACTTCGCCGGTACCGCAACCCTGACGTTTATCAATATTCCTACCATTTCCAATAACAGTGCCTCCACCGGAAGCGGCGGCGGTATGTATTACGCCAGCAGCGCTGCCCTGACCATTACAGGAATGACTTTCTCCGGCAACAGTTCGGCTGTCGCAAACGGCGCCGGCCTTCATATCAATAACTCCGGAAACGTCTCCATCAGCAATTCCTTCTTCAACGCCAATACGGTCGGCGCCGGTGTGGCGTTGGCAAACATGTCCGCTACTGCGACGGTCTCGATCACCAACACCCAGGCGATGGATAACCTCAACGGCAGCGGCATTTCCTACAGCGGTGCGGGGTCCATGAGCATCTCCGGTGGCGAAGTCTCCGGCAATAAGAAATCTGGTAACGGCGCAGGAATTTACATCAACAGCTCCGGCGACGGCACCACCACTTTTAACCTGAGCGGTTTCGACGTCAAAACCAATAATACGACCGCCAATAACAACCAGGGCGGCGGTATCTGGTTCTCCGGTACCGGTACCTTGTCGCTCACCAATATCAACGTCACCGGCAACAGCGCAACCGGAGGCACCGGCTGCGTAGGCGGCGGCATTTGGTTCACCAGCACCGACGACCATACTTTAGTCTACAGCAACCTCAACATTAGCAATAATAATTCAGTCGGCGCCGCAGCCGGTCTCTACTACAACAGCAGCGCCGATTTGACTATTTCCGGAATGAGCTTTACGAGCAACACCGCGGCCGGTAACGGCGGTGCCATCCATGCTACAGGCGGCGGCAACCTCACGGTCACCGGAAGTACTTTCACCACCAACAGAGGGGTGGGCGGCGCGATCTACATGACCGGAGCCGGCGATCTCACGGTGACTAACAGCACGTTTACCGGCAACACAGCGGGCACCGCAGCCAATGCCAACGGTGCCGCAATTCATTCCGTTGCCACCGGAAATGTTTCGATCGGCAACACCACTATCACCGGCGTCATCGGCACCACCTATGGCGGCGGCATCTTCATAAACAACAGCGCCGCCGTAACGGCACCGACCATGACATTCACCAATATCACGGTCAGCAACAATACCGCCAACAACAATGGCGGCGGAATTGGCATCAACACCAAAGGCGCCGTTACAATGACCGACGTCGAGATAACGGGTAACACCGGTCTCGGTGGCGGCATCTACATGACCGGCGGCGGCAGCCTGACGCTCCAGGTCGCCACTCTGCCAGCCAATCTGATCACCGGCAATAAATCCACAGCAGCCGGTAACGGCGGCGGCATCCATTTTGCCAGCGCCGGAAACCTCCAAATCAGTAATTCCGATGTCAGCGGCAATACTGCCGGAGCCGGCATCTATATTACCGGTGCCACGGCCAGCTCGACGGCAACTATCACCGACACCACCGTTACGGGTAATACCAACGGTGGCGGCATTTATTATAACGGTGAAGGTTCCATGACCATTTCCGGTGGCGAAGTCTCCGGCAATAAAAAAGCCGGCAGCGGCGCCGGGATTGCCATCACCAGCTCTGGTACCGAAACTTTTGCCCTGAGCAATTTTGATATAACAGGCAATAACACCAATGCCAACGGACAACATGGCGGCGGTATTTATTTCACCGGCACCGGTACTCTGTCACTCACCAATGTCGGCGTCACAGGCAACAGCACCGCCGGTACCAACAACACCAGCCATGGCGGCGGCATTTATTTCACCGGTAGCGGAACCCTGACACTCGCCGGTACCTCCGATATTTCAAACAATATCGCTGTTGGCGCGGGTGGCGGCCTTTATTACAACGGCAGCGCCAATTTGACCATCAATGGAATTAACTTCACCGGCAATAAATCGGCGGTTGCGAACGGCGGCGGTATCCATTTTGCCAGCGCCGGAAACTTCCAAATCAGTAACTCCGATGTCAGCGGCAATACTGCCGGAGCCGGCATCTATATTACCGATGCCACGGCCAGCTCGACGGCAACCATCATCGACACCACCGTTACGGGTAATACCAACGGCGGCGGCATTTACTATAGCGGTGAAGGTTCCATGAGCATCTCGGGTACTGCTGCCGGTAAAACTGTAGTTTCCGGCAATAACAAGGCAGGCGTGGGCGGCGGTATTTGTATTAACACCACCGGAGACGGTACTTTTTCATTGAGCGGTTTTGATGTCACGACCAATACCATCAACGGCAAATTCAGCGGCGCAGGCATTTATTTTAACGCTACCGGCACCAGTACCGCCGGCCTGTCGCTCAATGGCGTTAATGTTACAAGCAACACTAACATCGGAACTTCCGATGCCAACAGCCATGGCGGCGGCATTTTCTTCAGCAGTGCCAATGGCGGTTCCTTGACTCTGACGAATGTCACCAATATTTCCGGTAACACCAACGGAGGCGCGGGTGGCGGCCTTTATTACGCCAGCAGCGCCAACTTAACCATCAATGGAATTAGCTTCACCGGCAATAAATCGGCAGTAGCGAACGGCGGCGGCATCCACTTCAACAGTGTCGGGAATTTACAGATCAGTAACTCCGATGTCAGCGGCAATACTGCCGGGGCCGGTATTCTGATCACTGGTGCCACGGCCAGTTCGACGGCAACCATCATCGACACCAAGATTACGAATAATGCCAATGGTGGCGGGATCTACTACACAGGCCTCGGTTCCATGAGCATCTCGGGTACTGCTGCCGGTAAAACTGTAGTTTCCGGCAATAACAAGGCAGGCGTGGGCGGCGGTATTTGTATTAACACCACCGGAGACGGTACTTTTTCATTGAGCGGTTTTGATGTCACGACCAATACCATCAACGGCAAATTCAGCGGCGCAGGCATTTATTTTAACGCTACCGGCACCAGTACCGCCGGCCTGTCGCTCAATGGCGTCAATGTTACAAGCAACACTAACATCGGGACTTCCGACGCCAACAGCCACGGCGGCGGCATTTTCTTCAGCAGCGCCAATGGAGCGTCCCTGACTTTGACAAATGTCACCAACATTTCCGGTAACACCAATGGCGGTGCAGGCGGCGGCATCTATTACAACAGTACTGCTGACTTGACGATCTCCGGTATAGCCTTTTCCACCAACAAAGGCAGCACCGGTGGTATTTACTTCGCCGGCGGCGGAGATCTCACGGTTTCCGGCAGTACCTTTACTGGCAATACATCCACTACCGCCACCAATGGTGCCGGTATTCACGTCGCCACCGGTGGAGACGTCTCCATCAGCAATACCGGTATCACCGGTAATACTGGCGCCGGTATCATTCTGGCTACTATGACAAACGCCACTACGATCAGCATAACCGACAGCAATGTCAGCAGCAACACCAATGCCGGTATTTCGATCACCGGCATGGTCGCGGCCTCTACTGTCACAATCACCGATACCACTGTTAAGAATAACGCAACCGCGGGCGGCGGCATTTCCTACACCGGTGAGGGCTCCATGAGCATCTCCGGCGGCGAAGTCTCCGGTAACAAAAAAGCCGGCAGCGGCGGCGGTATTTACTTCAGTAATGCTGGTTCCGGTAATCTGTCGCTCTCCGACATAAATATTAACGGCAACGAGGCCAGTGGCAATGCAAACAGTCATGGCGGCGGCATTTATTTCCTGAGCAGCAATGGCGGCTCCCTGAATTACAATAACATCAATTTCGATAATAACATTGCCGCCGGCAATGGGGCAGGTCTTTACTACAGCAGCTCCGCCGACCTGACTTTCACCGACACAATCTTCACTGGTGATCTCTCAGGAAGCAACGGCGGCGCTCTGTATGTCGCCGGCGGAGCCAGCCTCACAATCCTCAGGTGTGAGTTCACCGGCAACAAAGGCGTCGGCGCCGGCATTTACCTGACCGGCGGCGGCGATCTGACGATCACCGACAGCGATATCAGCGACAATACCGGTTCCGGTATTTCCATGAGCGGCGGCGGAATTTTCACCATTACCAATTCCACCGTTTCCAACCACACCGGCACCGGAATCATATTGAGCGGCAGCGGCGGAACGATTGATGAGTGTACGATTTCATTGAATAACAACAGCGGTGTCTCTTTCACTGCAGCATATAAAACTCTGACGGTTATCAATGGAACATTCAGTTATAATAAAGCTGGTACAGGTGGAGCGATTACAGTAGGGGCAGATTCGACATTGGACATTACCAGTACACGCTCCCTCACGGATACCGCTACCGGTACGCTATTCTACAAAAATGAAGCAACTGGCTACGGCGGGGCTATTGGCGGACCCGGCACCGGAAGTATTATCAATATCAAAGGCAATAATACCGTATTCCGTGAGAACTTCGTATCCAGGGCAGAGCTCGGTTACGGCGGCGCAATCTATTTCCAGACTCAGTTGAACATTACTGGAAATAATGTTCTCTTTGAAGGCAACACGTCTCTTGTTCCTGCCGGAACGTCAGCCGATAAACAAACCAACGGCGGCGGTGCACTCTATGCCCGGGACAATACCGCCTCAATATTTATCGACGCTCCCAATATCAAGTTTATAGGCAACCTGGCAAGTAATTATGGCGGAGCAATCCTGTGTCATGGAGCTTTGACCATCACGGAAGCCAGCAAAGCGCTTTTCCAGGGTAATCTGATTGTCGGCGAAAGCTCAAGCGGCGGCGGCGGCGCCATTTATGTCGGGTTCCGTTCTGCCGGCACCGCACCGGTTTGTACCATCACCAATGTCCGTTTTATCGGGAACGGAGAAAGCCCAACCACAATCAATTCTGCCAACGACGGTGGAGCGATCCTCACTCATGGCGGTGACCTATCCGTTAATAAATGCGTATTCGATGGCAATACCTCCAACGCCTATGGCGGAGCTGTCAGCAGCGGCACATGGGGACTTACTCGTACTGGGACAGTTACCATTACAAACTGCGAGTTTACCGACAATGAAGCCAAGAACGGCGGAGCAATTAGTACTACGACAGCCCGGGGATATGGCAGTGTTACAGTGAAAAATTCCACTTTTGACGGTAATGAGGCAACCACACATGGTGGAGCCATTTATTATAACAGCGGAACATTTAAGATCATCGACGATCCGGCCAGCAGTAGTGTTAAATTGACCAGTTTCAGCAACAATAAAGCTGATCAAAACGGCGGGGCCATTTATTCTACGAAAGCGCTGGATCTCACCGGTATCGTGTTTGACGGCAACTGGTCTAAGGGTACTACTCTGGGCACCTACATCGCTCACCGTGGTGGCGCCATTTACATGAATGCGGACCTGACGCTGACAGATTGTACCTTCCTCAACAACGAGACAAAAGCAACGGATGGCGGCGGCGGGGCCATTTATACGAATGCGGCCCTAACCATCAAGAACACCAGTTTTACCGGGAATAAAGCCAGTCTGACCGGAGGAGCCATCTTCTTCAACAGCAGCTCCAGCCTGAAGATAAACGATAACAACACCAAGCCTCTGACCTTCTTCACCAGCAATGAAGCAGGCGGCAGCGGCGGCGCGATTTATGCCGCGGGTGGAACACTGAGTGGATTCACCGGCATCGTGTTTACCACCAACAAGGCTACAGGAACGGCAGCCGAGAGCAACGGCGGCGCCATCTGGACGAGCCGGGCTCTCACGCTGACGGATTCGACTTTTACCGGCAACCAGGCATTAAAGACGACCGGTGACGGCGGCGCGATCTTTACATCTGCGGCACTGACCCTCATTAACACCGGTTTCACCGGAAATACAGCCGGTAACAACGGCGGCGCGATCAACAGCAGCAACTCCATAACCATCAACGACGCAGCCGGAACCCAAACCAGCTTCACCAATAACCAGGCGGGACAGAACGGCGGCGCGATTTATTCAACGGGATCGCTGGCCGGGTTTACCAATATCGCGTTCAGCGGCAACAAGGCCATCGCCGGCAACGGCGGCGCTCTCTGGACGAATAAAGCTGTCGTATTGAATGGCGGTTCGTTCACCGGAAATACAGCCGGCAACAACGGCGGCGCGATTTACGTGACCGACTCAGGCATAACTGTGACGCTGAACAGTGTCACGATCGGCGGCAGCGGCAACAGCAACACCGCGGCAAACGGCGGCGGCGTTTATGTCGACAACTCGGCCAAGCTGGTGATGAACGGCACGACCGCAATCACTTACAACATCGCTTCGCAGGACGGCGGCGGAATCTACGCCAAAACCGGTACACTGGAACTGAACAGCGGTTCAATTTCCAACAACTATGCGGGTTCGGATACAACAACATCCGCCAGCAGTACCGGCGGCAACGGCGGCGGCATCTGGAGCGCCGTGACTTTGGACATCGACGGCAGCGTGAACATCACCGGAAATACGGCCCGTACGAATGCTTTTGGTGAAAACGGCCTCGGCGGCGGCATTTACTCCTCTGCCAACGTCACTCTCACTAGTGCGACCATCGACGAAAACAAGGCGAAAAACGGCGGCGGCATCTATATGCTCAGCGGCACGCTCAGCATGACCGGCAGCACGATCTCCGACAATACTGCGGACATCGACGGTGGCGGTATTTACCTGACCGGTCCGGCGCTCATTTCGACCATGGAAACCGTGACGGTTTCCGGTAATGAAGCCACCAATAACGGCGGCGGCATTTATTACGAATCTTCCGATGCGATTTCGCTGACGATGAACAATGTCACGATTAGCAATAACACTGTTGACACGACCATTGACAGCTGCGGCGGCGGCATGTATATCTTCTCTGCTGAAACGGTTGAACTCACGATCGAAGGGACCTCGACGATTTCCGACAACAGCGGGGCCGCCGGCGGCGGCATCTATGTCTACGCCGAAGATACGATCACGCTCAATATCGGCGATGGCACCAATGCTGTGACTTTCGCCGATAATAATGCCGATATCGGCGGCGGCGGCGCGATCTATGTGCTGCTCATGAACAATGTCGATCCCGGTGCCAGTGTCGACATCAATATCGCTTCGGGATCGGTGTTCGATACCAACCATTCGACGACCCACGGCGGCGCAATTGTCATCTCCGCGGATGAGGGTGCGGTCAACATCGACATCGCAGGAACCGGCACGGTATTCACCGGCAACAATGTCGGCGATCCGAGTTCCTATGGACAGGGCGGCGTGTTCTATCTGCAAGTCGGGAAGGATATCGCCATGACAATCGGCGATGGAACCAAATTCACCAGCAACTGGGCTCAGGATGTCGGCGGCGTATTATATCTTACGGGCGACAACATAACGCTCGATATCGGCAAGAACGTTCTCTTTGAGGGCAATAAAAGTACGGAAGGCATCGCCGGCGCGATTTATGCCTGCGCCGGAAACGAAAATCATATCAACATCGGCGCCGGAACCGTTTTCAACGGCAATGAGGCATATCTCCGGGGCGGCGCGATCCACGCGGTGGCTTCCGACAGCAGGAATACCTGGATTGACCTGGACCAGGTGACTTTCACCGGCAATATTGCCGAAAGGTATGACGGCGGTGCAATTTACACCGACGGAGACGTCAAGGCTGTGAATTCGGTTTTCGAGAACAACCGGGCAGGAAGAAACGGCGGCGCGATGTTCCTCAGCTACGGCATTGCCGACATCACCGGCGGCAACTTCACCAACAACATTGCAGAGAATAACGGCGGCGCAATTTACCTGGGATATCTCGATGATACCCTGGCTGATACCTCAATCGTCACCGGAACACAATTCCTGAACAACAAAGCGGTCAACGGCGGTGCCATCTGGAGCGGCGAGGACGGCGAACTGACTGTCAACGGCGGTATTTTCGGAGCCGCGAGCGGCAATGGCAACACGGCCACCACCGGCAGCGGCGGCGCAATCTATGCCGCCGGCACGCTGACCGTCGGCAACGACGGGGCCAAGCACAGCGAGTTCTACCACAACAGCGCCACAAACGGCAACGGCGGCGCGATCTGGGCAGCGGACGCGACCGTTAACGGCGCGATCTTCGGGGCCACCGGCACCAGCAACAGCGGCAATACAGCTAAAAACGGCGGCGCCATCCATGCCGACACGCTCACGGTCAACAGTGCCGAATTCTACCGCAACAGTGCCACCGAAAACGGCGGCGCGGTTTATGCCAAGGACGCGCTCGTTTACGGTTCAATTTTCGGGACTGCTACCGCCGCCACCGTTACCGACCCTGTCGGCAACAGCGCGGTGAACGGCGGCGCGATTTATTCGGTCAACAACCTGACCGTCAGCAGCAATGCCGCCGGTAAGCACAGCGAATTCTATCGCAACAAGGCCACCAAAAACGGCGGAGCGATTTACCTCGGGGGCACGGGCACGGTTTCGGGCTCCATCTTCGGGAGCGCCGGTACCGCCAATAGCGGCAATAGCGCCACCGAAAACGGCGGCGCGATTTATGCAAATGGCAATCTGATCATTAATACCGTGGGCAGCCACCGTAGCGAATTCTACCGTAATACCGCATCCGAAAACGGCGGCGCGGTTTATGGCGCGGCGAATGTAACCGTCAACAACGCGATTTTCGGCAACACCGACTCCGGTACCGGCAACAAAGCTCAAAACGGCGGAGCAATCTTCGCCAACGGCAATGTCAGCGTCAGCAACGGCAGCGAATTCTACCGCAACAACGCCACAAACGGCCACGGCGGTGCGATTTTCGCCCAGGGCAATGTGGATATTGACGGCAGCGGATTCTACCGTAACACCGCCACCGAAGCCGGCGGCGCAGTCTACGGTGGTGCGAAGGTAACCGTCAGCAACGCGATTTTCGGCACCACCGAATCCGGTACCGGCAACAGTGCTGAAAACGGCGGCGCGATCTTCGCCAACGGCGATGCCGACATCAGCGACAGCAAATTCTACCGCAACAGTGCCAGCAACGGCAACGGCGGCGCCCTCTATGCCGCTTCCGCCGCTACGATCATCGATTCCACCTTCTCGTACAACACAGCCAGTGAAAACGGCGGCGCAGCTTATGTGAACGGTAATTTGACCATGGACCGCACGTCGATGACGAACAACACCGCTTCCACCGCTTCCAACGGCGACGGCGGCGCCCTCTGGGCCGGCGGCACAAATGTCAGCGTACGCAATTCGCTGATTGCCGAGAATAGTACAACCAATGGCAGCGGCGGCGGCATTTACCTCCACTATTATGTGCAGACGGCAAGCCTGGTCAATCTGACCATTGCCAATAACTACGCAATCAAGGGCAACGGCGGCGGCATCTATCTCGATTCGACGATGCCCGGCACCGATGTGCTGGTGGCAAACTCGATTCTCTGGGGCAACAAGGCCAAAGGTACAGACAACCCCACCGACCAGACGGCAAACATTGCCAGTGCTGCCATTGTCTTCAGCGCCATCCAGGGCTGGACCGGCGGTCATCAGGTTCAGGGCAACATCAACCTGCAGGCAGATAACAGCGGCACGAACCGTGCGGTGAAAAAAGCCGACGGTACCTACGAGTACTACTGCTACGTGGAATTCGACAGCAATTACGAGCTGACGGCAAATTCGTATGCGATCAACCGCGGCGACAACAGCCATGTATTGGCCGGTGAAACCGACCTCGTCAAGGCTGGCCGTATTTTCAATGAAGCGGGCGGCGGCCGGGTCGATATGGGCGCTTATGAATCGAACCGAAAGGGCAACGTGATCGTCATCATGGATCCGATCCAGGACATCGTCTACGGCGACGACGGCGCGCTGGGGGCGAACCGTGACGGCTACGGCACCGGCGGCTATCATTATAGCTCCGGCAACGAAAATTACGTGACGGTTTCCAACGACCGGGCTCTCGCGGTACAGGCCAAAGGCAACGTCACCATGACCGCCTTCTACGACGGCGACGATAACTGGAACAAAGCCAGCGGTACCGAAACCGTGAACACACTGGTGCGCCTCATTGAGATCCAAACCCTGGGCGATACCTACGACTATGACGGCACATACCACAAATTCACCTGGGATCCGAACGCAATCGGCGGGCGCGGCTTCGCCTTCACCGATAGCATCACCTCAGAGGTGGACAGCCCGAGTTACCGCAACGCGGGTACTCATAAGGGCGAGTTGTACAAGGACAGTGTGGTCATCACAAATGCTTCTGACGTAAAAATGACCGGCAACTACGATATCAGAATCCTCGAAGGTACGATGATCATCAACCAAGTCGTGCTGATCGTCAACCGCGAAGGTACCGACAAGGTTTACAACGGTAACACCGACGCACAGTATACGTTCACCGGGTTCACCGGCGGCTACATCGCCGGCGACGATGTCAACTACATTGACGGCTCCAGCGCTTCGTTCGCCGATAAAAATGTCGGCGACGGTAAGGCGATCACCATCAACGGCGAAGATGTCTCCGGTACCGACCTCGTCAACTACATCGTCAAATATTCCGATGTCAAGGCCAACATCACCCAGGCCGAACTGATCGTCAACCGTGAAGGTATCGACAAGGTTTACAACGGCAACACCGACGCACAGTACACGTTCACCGGGTTCACCGGCGGCTATGTGCCCGGCGACGACATCAACTACATTGACGGCTCCAGCGCTTCGTTCGCCGATAAAAATGTCGGCGACGGTAAGGCGATCACCATCAACGGCGAAGATGTCTCCGGTACCGACCTCGTCAACTACATCGTCAAATATTCCGATGTCAAGGCCAACATCACCCAGGCCGAACTGATCGTCAACCGTGAAGGTATCGACAAGGTTTACAACGGCAACACCGACGCGCAGTACACATTCACCGGGTTCACCGGCGGATATGTGCCCGGCGATGACATCAACTACATTGACGGCTCCAGCGCTTCGTTCTCCGATAAAAACGTTGGCGACGGCAAAACGATCACCATCAACGGCGAAGATGTCAACGGTACCGATATTGGCAACTACATCGTCAAATATTCCGATGTCGAAGCCAACATCACCCCCGCCACGCTGGTGGTCAACCGTGAGGGCATCAGCAAGGTTTATGACGGCAACACCGACGCACAGTACACGTTCACCGGGTTCACCGGCGGCTATGTGCCCGGCGACGACATCAACTACATTGACGGCTCCAGAGCTTCGTTCTCCGATAAAAACGTCGGTGACGGCAAGCAAATCACGATCAACGGCGAAGATGTCAACGGTACTGATATTGGCAACTACATCATCCAGTATTCCGATGTCAAGGCCAACATCACCCCGGCCACGCTGGTGGTCAATCGTGAGGGTATCGACAAGGTCTACGATGGCAACACCGACGCACAATACACGTTCACCGGGTTCACCGGCGGCTATGTGCCCGGCGATGACCTCAACTACATCGATGGCTCGGGCTCATTCGCCGACAAAAACGCCGGCACCAACAAGCCGATCACGATCAACGGCGAAGATGTCACCGGTACCGATACCGTCAACTACATCATCACTTATTCTGATGTCAAGGCCAACATTTCCAAGGCTGCGCTGGTGATCAACCGCGACGGTGTGGACAAAGTCTATGACGGCACCAATAAAGGCGATTATAACTTCAGTTACGATCCCGATCACAAGCCGGTTGACGGTGATGACGTGCATTATGACAAAGGCACGGCCACCTTCACCGACCGCAATGCCGGCAACGACAAGCCCCTCGTGATCAATGGCGACAGCCTCTATGGCGATGACCTCGCTAATTACGATGTCACCATCAACGATCCGACGGCGTCGATCACCCCTGCCCGCTTGATCATCGTCATCGATGACAAGTCCAAGCAGGAAAACCAGGCAGACCCGAAGTTCACCGGCACGCCTACCGGTTTGGTCGACGGCGACACCGTTTCCGATTACAACCGGACCAACAAGAGCGAACGCGAAGGCAAATATGCCATCGACCAGTACCATCTCAATGACGGCAACGGCGGTCAGAACTATATCGTGGAAGTGCATAACGGCACGCTGACAATTATCGGCGAAGCCCGCATCAACATCTACAAGGATGCCTCGTCCAGAAACTACATCGTCGACGGACAGGACGAATTCAGTTTGATGCATCAGGTCACCATCCTCGGCGTCAATCGCGATGCGGACACCATCCTCGATACGGAAACCGGTGGTAACCACCACGGCGTTTCGCACCAGTCCATGCATAAGGCCGGCGATAAAGCCAGGAACAACCTCAGAGAGGGCAGCCTGAAGGTCATGTTCGAACAACACGACGCAAACATGACGATCCGCGACAACCGCTCGGCGCTGTCCCGGTCCGACGTGTTCTCAAGCGGCAGTGAAAAGAACGGCATTGCCGACTCCCAGGTTGTCAACGCCAAGAAGGATGCGGCCTCTTCGCTATCGTCCGGCAGGGGCGGAGTGAGCCAGGTCCAGTCGGTATCGGACCGGAGCCTGGACTTCACCAGCGAGAGCACTCATCCGATGAACAACATGCCGTCGTCGATCAGTCTCGAAACCCTGGAAAATTCGGTCAACTTCAGCGCCAACGTGGAAATGACCGATGCAGTCTGGCAGGAAAAGGTCGAGTGCCTCAAGAGCAAGCTGGATCTTATCCTGGAAGAAATGATGCTGGTCTAAGACTGTCATCCATTACCAATCCCAATCGTGCGGGAGGCGATAAAAAGTCTCCCGCACTTTTTTTGTTCACCTACACGATTATTTCTTGAATTATTTGCTTCCGGGGGATTGACTTTTTGTTGTTTTCCTGTATTATATACCATATAGAATATATATCAAATAAGTTATACTTCTGAGAAAAATGACTAAATACAAGCAAATATCTGAGCTCCTGGCCACCCGGATCGCCAATGGCGAATACTCCGGCAAGCAGTTACCGCCGATCCGCCAGATTGCCGAAGACATGGGGGTCAGCTACCTGACGGCGCGCCAGGCGATGAATTACCTGAAGGACAGCGGCCTGGTCTGGCGGCACGAAACCGGGCGGAAAACGATTATTTCCGATAACTCCACATCACGTCCGCTGGTGGCCATGATCACCCCGTTGTGGCATTTCACCGAATGGCACCGGACCCTCCGCAACGCCACGCTGGACTGCGACGGCATGATCCGTTTTGTCGCTTACGGCTCCGCCACCGATCCGATCATCAACGAAGCGCTCAGCAGCGATTACGACCTGATCTTCATTGTTCTGCCGGCCGGCCGGAATACACGGCTGCTCGAGCGGATTTCAAAAATGGGAGACAAAGTGTTTGTATTGTTCAACGACCTGAGCTCACAGGGAATTCACTCGATCGCCAACAGCGACATGTCGGCCCTGACGAATATCATGCAGGGATTGCACGACAGCGGGCACCGCTCCATTGACCTCATCGATTGCGAGAACACGGAAAACCCCGACAAGGCCCTCCGCAAAAAAGCCTGGCTGAATTTCCTGGAAGCAAAAAATATCACCGGGGAAGCCCATGTCGGCGACGCGGAGGACTTCGAACAGCCGGAAACCGCGTCGTACCGTCTGTGCTGCAAGGTGCTGGACAGCAGGCCCCTGCCCGATGCTTTTTTCTGTCTGACCCCGCCGATCGCCATCGGACTGTACCGCGCGTGTTATGAACGCAATATCCGGATCGGCAAGGATGTTTCCGTATTTTCCTTTGGCGAAGATGCCGCCGCCAGGCTGATGATGCCGGCGCTGACGACGGTGATGACGCCGAAAAGTTATGACATGTTTAAAGATATCATCCAGCAGTATCGCCCGAAACACAAACATAAGAAGCAGTTATTATACAACACGTATCAAATGGAAATTTTTGAAGGCGAATCAATCAAACAAAACCAATAAAACATGGAGATAAAACTTATGAAACAGAAAAACTTTACACTCATTGAATTGCTGGTGGTTATTGCTATTATTGCAGTACTGGCAGCGATGCTGCTGCCGGCCTTGAACAAAGCCCGGAGCAAGGCTATCACCATCCAGTGCGTAGGCAATCATAAGCAGGTCATCAGCGGTCTCGTCATGTACGCCGGCGACAATGAGGACTACATGGTCGGGCGACAGAGTTATTCGATCCCGGAGGTCCTGATCGGAAAACGGCTGAAAACGAATTTTGAGGTTGAGTACGACATCACCGGCGGCAATTATTTCGCCCCGCAGCAGGCCCGCCTTTTCATGTGCACGCTCTCCGCCAACTATCGCAACAATTATTTCTACCGCTACTATGTAAACGGCACGTACATCCCGATTTACGATTCATATTATTTCGACTCCAGCGGTAATCCCCTTGCCACCTGGCGCAATGAAATGGGCGATTATCTGGTCAATTTCGGTGCCAGCAAAATTCAATATTACTATTACCGGATATCGAAGATGAAACGGCCTTCCGCCACCATGGTTTATGCCGATACCGCCGCCAACGGCAATTTGACCTCGGGCACAAGCAAAGGACCGCAGAACTGGTATTACTTCGGCGCGCAGACTCAGGTGGCGTCGGACAGCGGTTTAGTGGCCGGCATCTGGTTCGGGCACGACGGCCTGACCAATGCGGCATTTGCGGACGGCCACGTCCAGACCATGCGTCCGGACGAAACCAAACAAACCGCCAACCGCGCCAACCGCGGCATCGGCAAGAGCCTGATGAAAATAAGTTTCTAACTGCAACCCTGTCAGGAAATTACCATGCTTAATAAATTACTCGCCGTCATCCTTTTATCCGTTTGTTCCGCCCTGGTGGCAGCGCAGGACGCCTCCCCGTGGGGCATCTGCTCCCACGCTCCCAAGGGCTATGAATATCAGAATCTGGATCAGGAAATCAAGCTCATGCAGGAGGCCGGAATCACTTCGGTGCGGTTCGACTTCCAATTCTCCAGAATCGCGGCCAAAAAGGGCACATATGACTTTGCAGTCTATGACGATGTGGTCGACCGCTTTGCGGCTGCCGGAATTCAGGTGCTGCCGATTCTTTCTGCTTACGATTGGGAAATCGAAAAACCGCGGAAGGACGTCACCCCCATGTACAAACACCCGGAAGCCTGGCGGGATTTCGTCAAGGCCGCCGCTGAACACTTTAAGGGGCGCCTGCCGGTGTGGGAAATCTGGAACGAGCAGGACGGCGGCTTCTGGAAACCCAATCCGAACGCCTCGCAATATGTTCCGCTTTTGAAAATCGCTTATCAGGAGCTGAAAAAGGTCGATTCCGCCAACAAAGTGATGGTCGGCGGCCTGTGCGGCTGGAACGTCTCGTATCTGCGCGATATGTACAAAGCCGGAGCCAAGGGCCATTTCGACCAGATCGCCGTGCACCCTTACGGCCATGGCCCCGATGCCCGTCCGCAAATGGCCGGCACCATGAAAGACTTTCGTCAGATCATGCGCGAAAACGGCGACGCCGCCAAACCCATCTGGCTGACCGAAGCCGGCGGCTCGAGCTTCCGCAGCGACCTTCTGAAACAGCAGCCGGACCTGATGATCAAAACAATCGAATTCGCCCTGAAAAAAATCAATGCAGCCAATCAGGAGTTCAAAGTAATCGGCGTCCCCTACCCGCTGCGCAGTTCCAACCCGGAACTGGCCGAAAGCCTCAACTACCTGCCCGGTATCGAGGTCAGATACTTTAAGCCGGACGAACTGGCCGCCGCCGACCCCGCCCGCTATCCGGTTATCCTCGGCACCGAACATATTCACCTGGAAGAAGCCTATCTTGAGCCGATGCAGAAATACGTGCAAAAAGGCGGCCTGCTGCTGGCGTTCGGCGAAATCCCCATGTACCTGCTTCATTACCAGAATAAGGACGGCAACTGGAACTCAAAGAGCGGCGCCCCGGCCCATGACGCGTTCCGGCTGGGTTACAACGCCTGGTGGACCGCCAAAGTCCCCAAGTTCACCACCCGCATCGCCACACTGCCGGAAATGGAACAGCACGGCATCAAAAAGTTGAGCAATGTTTATGTGACCCGTTACCTGACCGGCGACAACATGAAAGCGGGCGATACCTACACGCCGATCATCAACATTTTCGACAATGACCGCAATATCATCGGTCAGGGCATGGCCCTGTACCAATACAGCGACCGCAAGGGCGCGGTGCTGGGCTGCTGCCTGCCGTTCATCAGCGGTTACAGCGAAGCGGAACAGGCAAACCTGATCCAGCGCGTATACCTGAGTTATCTGGCCTCCGGCGTGGAAAAGATCTTCATTTACGATTTTCACAGCGATGGCCAGCTGCCCACCGAAAAAGAGCACAATTTCGGGATTACCCGCTGGGATTTCGCCCCGAAACCGGCTTACCACGCTTACAAAGAACTGACCACCCAACTCGGGCGCACCCCGAAATTCATCAAACGCCTTCCCGGCGACGCCAAAACCTGGACCCTGATTTTCCAACGCGCCGAGGATGGCAAACACATTCAGGCCAGCTGGAACATTGATGACGGCAAGGTCAGCTTCTCGGAAGTGGATTAATTTTGGGAACGGGCGAGGTGTTCCTGTATTTTGGCCTTCGCCTTCTGCGCCCCGGCATTGTCGGGGTCGAGCTTAAGCGCCCGGTCGATATCGGCCAGGGCGTATTCATATTCGCCGAGGTCGTTTTTGACTAACGCGCGCCCGATATAGGCCCGCACCTCGTCGCTTTTCAGATTGACGATCTTGTCGTAGTCGATGATGGCCCCGATCAGGTCCGACTGGCTGTATTTCAGGTCGCCGCGCCGGTAATAAAACTCAAGATTATGAGTCGGATTCAACCGAATCGCATGGTCATATTCCTTCAATGCCGCCTTGACACCGCCCTGTTTCTCAAAAACCAGCCCCCGATAAAAATACGCCCGGCTTAAATCCGGTTTCAGCTTGATCGCCGTGTCAAGGTCGATCATGGCTTCGCGCTGATTGCCCTGCAGGTACTTCAAATAACCGCGCTGGCAGTAGGGATACGCATATTCGGGCTCCAGCTCAATCGCCTTGTCGAGGTCGGCCTCGGCACGGACCAGATCGCCCAGTTCCTCACGGGCATACCCCCGGATGTAATACGCCCTGGCACTGTCGGCCATAAACGCCAGCACGTGCCCGGCATCGGCCTCCGCCCCCTTGAAATCCCGAACCTCGATATTAACCACGGCCCGGTAATAAAACGCCTCGAAATAAAGCGGATCGAGCGCTATCGTCCGGGTCAGATCCTCAAGCGCCGCCGGATAATTCTCAAGCGCGGCATGAACCAGCGCGCGGTTGAAATGCAGCATGGCACTGTTCTCGTCCAGAATCAAAGCCCGATCGTAATCGAACAACGCCTTGCGGTACTCGCCCTGCCCGAACCAGAAGTTGCCGCGTTTGCCGTACGGCACGGACTTGCCGGGAATCAGCTCGATGGCCTTGGCATATTCCGCCGCCGCCCCCTCGATATCGCCGGCCTGCGCCAGCGCCTCGCCGCTCCGGTAATGTGCCTTAACCGTATTATTCTTGCGGGTATCGAAATAAACATAGGTCAGCAGCCCGCACGATACCAGAAACGGGATAATAAATTTGAGTTTAATGATCTTCATCGCTCACTTCTTCACGCTTTTCCAGTTTCTCCAGCAGCTTTTTGCCATTCTCGCGATCCGGTTCCAACTCCAGATACTTCTTGCAGGCTTCGACGGCTTCCTCGATCCGCTTGAGCTGTTCCAACGCTGTGGCTTTCCAATAATAGGCATCGGCATATCCGGGATTCTTTTTGAGGTATAAATCCAAATCATCCAAAGCCCCTTGCCAATCTTCCATTTTTATTTTCAGCGTGCCACGGTTAAAATAATAATCGACGTCATCAGGTTTAAGCGCAATGGCCTTGTTATAATCAGCCAATGCTTGTTTAAAATCACCCTGCTCTTTCCGAATAATTCCCCGATTGTTATAGGCGGAAACATAATCCGGGTCCAGCTCAATCACTTTGTCATAATCGGCCAGCGCGCCCGCCAAGTCGCCCATGTTATCTTTTAAAACCGCCCGATTGTAGTACGCCCGCGTATATTTCGAATCCAATTCCAGTGCCCGGCCGTAATCTTCCAACGCACCCTTCGAATCTTCCAGTTTTGCTTTGGACAGGCCACGACTGGTGAAAACCTCGGCATCATTCCGCCCTTGCTCAATCGAAATATTGTAATCAGCCAGCGCCCCGGCGTGATCCCCAATATTATCTTTCAATACCGCACGGTTGAAATACACCAGATTGTATTTCGGATTGATCTCGATTATTTTCGTATAATCAGCCAAAGCCCCCTCTATATCCTTCAAATCTTCGCGGGCAAACGCCCGGTGCAAATAATTCCGTTCCGCTGCCGGATTCAACTCCACCGCTTTGTTGTAATCGCTCAAGGCACTTTGATAATCGCCCTGTTCTCTCTTCAAATCGGCGCGATTGCAATACCCCAAGTCATCGTTCGGCGCAAGTTTGATTTTCATATCGAAATCAGCCAGCGCACCGGCCTTGTCACCGAGTTTCTCTCGAGCCAGCCCGCGATTATTATAGGCAGGATCGTAATCAGGTTGAAGCACAATAAGCCGGGTATAGTCGGCAATCGCGCCGGGAAAATCGGCCAAATCGTATTTTAAACTGCTGCGGCTTTTCCATGCCTCAACATTGTCTGGGTTCAATTCCAATGCTTTATCGAAATCCGCCATGGCCCCCTTGTCATCTTTCAGCTTAAGTTTCAAGTTGCCGCGATCACCATATAACTTACTGTTATCCGGTTTCAGCTCCAGCGCTTTGTTCCAGTCCTGCAGCGCTCCGGTATAATTCGCCAATGCATTTCTCACATAACCACGATTACTGTAACCCAGATAATCTTCGGGGCGAAATGCAATCGATTTAGCATAATCTGCCAATGCGCCATCCGTATCTTTTAACCGAAGCCGGACATTACCGCGATTCAAGTATGCTCGCTCGTACTCAGGATCAAGCTCAATCGCCTTGTTAAAATCCGCCAGCGCACCATTGTCATCTTTCAAATCAGTCTTAACATTGCCACGGCAATAATAAAATCGACTCTGGTTCGGATTCAGCTCAATTGCTTTATTGCAGGCAGCCAAGGCTTCCTGATGATTACCGAATTCACTCTTGAGCATGCCGATTTTCCAAAACGCCGTGGCATTGGCGGGGTCGAGGGCGACGCATTTTTCGAAATTCGTCAGGGCGCCTTTGAGATTTTTGGCGTTGGCCTCGATTTTGCCGAGGGTATCGTAAACATCAGCGTAATCCGGATTGATCCGAAGGGCTCGGGCGCAATAGAGGATTGCATCATCGTAGTTGCCCATGGCGATTTTCAGCTCGGCCAGCTGATAAAATGCCTTGGCGTTGCGCGGCTCGAACCGGACCACCCGTTCATAATCGGCAATCGCCGCCGGGTAATCCCCGCGCGAATAATTGATTTCGCCGCGGCGCTCGTACGGAACGGCGCTGCGGGGGTTCAGCGCCATGACTTTCAGATAATCCGCCATGGCGCTGTCGCGCTCAAATAACCGGTAGGACAGTTCGGCGCGAGCCAGATAATACTCGAAATTGTTCCGGTTGGTACCGATCGCGCGGCCGTAATCGTGCAAGGCATCCTCAAGCTCTCCGCTTTTCTCGAGCAACTGCCCCCGCTTGAAATAGGCTTCGCCATAACGGAGATCGAGGGAAACCGCGTGGTCATAATCGGCCAGCGCCCCGGCGGAATCGCCGAGCTCTTCTTTGACCTCAGCGCGGCCGAGGAACGCCTCCGCGTAATTGGGTTTCAGCGCAATCGCCTGATCGAAATCGGCCAGCGCGCCCTGTGGGTCGCCGGATGCCTTTTTCGCCACCCCGCGTCCGCAATAAGCTTCGTAAAACTTCGGATCGAGCTGGATCGCCAGGTCATAATCCCGGATCGCCCCGCTTGGAGCGCCGCGCCCGGATTTGACCTTGGCCCGGCGGTAATACCCCGGAGCATCGATATCGCCGAAAACCTTCTCGCGGGTAATCGCCGGCTCGCTCCAGAAACAACCGCCGAAAATCACCCCGGCCCCCAGTGCCGTCGTCAACAGTAAATTTGTTTTTTTCATATTCATATATCGCTATTATTTAGAGAAAAATCTCTGCAATTTCTTCATCGGTTTATTCTCCTCCACACCCTTCTGCAACTGCGTCCGGAGCGCCCTGGCATCCTGGTCATCCGGCTCCATCCGGCAATAGATTTCGCACGCAGCCAGCGCTTCGCGGTACCGCTCCAAACTGGCCAGCGCCAGACTCTTGTACAAATACGCCCGTCCGAATTCTGGGTCGAGCTTGATCGCCTGTTTGCAATCGGCCAGCGCGCCCTTGTAATCGCCCGTTTCGATCCTCAATTTCGCGCGGCTGTTCCAGTTGATCGGATCCTTCGGGCTCAGGGCCACCGCTTTGTCATAAGCGGCCAGCGCCCCCGGCAAATCGGCCAGCTTCTCCCGGGTCTCGGCGAGAGCGAAAAATCCGTCGCCCCACTCCGGAGTCAACTCAACGGCTTTCGTGAAATCCGCCAGTGCGGCCTTCAATTCATTGCGCGCCACATTCATATTGCCCCGGTTGTAATAAAAATAACCGTTGTTTTTGTCCAGTTCAATGGCCTTGCTGAAATCCTTTTCGGCGGCGGCGAAATCACCCATTTCCTTCCTCAAAATACCGCGCGAATTATAGGCCATGGCATATTCCGAATAAAACTCGATGGCTTTGTCGTAGTCTGCCATGGCACCGGCCTGATCGCCCAGCTCGGCTTTTGAGCGGGCGCGGCCATAATAAACCTCTGCATCGGCTTTTTGGGTTTCCACCAATTTATCGAACTCGCCAACGGCCGCCCGATAATCTTTGCGTCTCATCCAGTAATACCCTCGCATTTTGGTGGTATATTCGGGAATATCTTTCACGGCCTGCTCGAAATCGGCCTCTGCCTTTTTCTGTTCGCCCAGCGCTTCCCAAACCAGCGCCCGCTGGCAAAACGCCATGCCGAACTCCGGGATCAACTCGATCGCCCGATTGAACGCCATCAGCGCCTCGTCATTCCGTTCCAATGCCGCCAGGCAGCGCCCCCTGTTGCAGTGGGACATCGCCAGTTCCGGCTCCAGCTCTACCGCCCGGTTCAAATCCTGCAATGCCGTTTCAAATTCATTGAAATAATAGAAGCGGATAAAACCACGCTGATTGAAAGCCGACGCATAATCCGGTTTCAGCTTGATCGCCTGCCCGAAATCGGCCAATGCATCCCCGGCATCTCCCAGACGAAGCTTGGCATTGCCACGCTCAAAAAACAAATCTGCATCCTGCGAACCGAGCTCGGCGGCCTTGTTGAAGTCTACCAGCGCACCTTTGTCATCCTTCTGCCGGACCTTGATCGTGCCGCGCAGGAAATAGGCGGAGGGATCGCCCGGTTCAAGCTCGATGGCTTTGTTATAGTCGGCAATCGCGGCATTCAGGTCGCCGCTGTTTTCATGCGCCAGACCGCGATTGTGATACGCACGGGCGAACTTCGGATTAAGCTCGATGGCTTTGCTGTAGTCGGCAATCGCGGCGTTCAAATCCTTGCCCGAATTTTCGTTGCCGCGCTTCCAGTACGCCTCCGCGTCCATGGGCGCCCCGGCCCCGTATCCGACGCCAATAAACAACACTAAAGCGATCACCCAATACCGTTTCATCAACATTCCTTACTGGCCTTTCTTGAGCTCTTCCAACAGCTTTTTGCCGTTTTCATCTTCGGGGTTCAGGCGGCAATAGGTTTCGCAGGTTTTGATGGCTTCCTTGACCCTGCTGAGTTCAAAAAGGATCCGGCTCTTGAAGTAATATGGAGCCGCAAATTTCGAATTGATTTCGATGGCTTTGTCGAGATCGACCAGCGCGCCTTCCTTGTCGCCGCGGTCATACTTGATCTGGCCGCGCCCGGCATAGGCTTCGGCCATTTCCGGATTGAGCTTGATGGCCTGATTGTAATCAGCCAGCGCCATATCGAATTCACCGCGGTCATAACGCAAGTGTCCGCGACTCATATAGGCCCTGCCGAACTCGGGCAGCAACTCAATGGCTTTGTTGAAATCCGCCAGCGCGTCCTCCAGTTCGCCGTTGATGTACCGGAGTTCGCCGCGCGAATCATACGCTTCGGCATATCCAGGATGAAGCGAAATCGTTTTGTTGAAATCTTCCAGCGCCCCGGCTTTATTGTTCATCTTCCTGTAAAGCTGGCCGCGCAGGAGATATCCCTGCGGCCAATTGGGAATATTGCCGATCGCCCGGTTGAAATCCGCCAGCGCTTCGTCATCCTTGCCCTGCTCAAACTTGATCTTGCCGCGTAAACAGGAAGCTTCATAATCAAATTTTTTGCTTAAAACCCGGTTCAAATCGGCCAGCGCAGCCTCCCGGTTGCCCATCGCATAATGCACTTGGGCACGGAAACGATAAGCATTGAGGTCATCCGGTGCCATCCCAATGAACCGATTCAAATCAGCAAGAGCACCATTTTTGTCATTCAACAAAAACTTGAACTGACTGCCGAACAAAAGCGCCAGCGTATTGTCAGGGTTCAACTTCACCGCGTGCTCAAGGTCGGCCAACCCGCCGCGCATATCCTTCGTCACCCCGCGCACACTGCCACGGTTGAAATATGCGTCGTCATTTTTTGGGTCCAGCTCAATCGCCCGATTGAAATCCGCCAGCGCTTCCTTGTTGCGCTGCGTAATGTGATAGCATTTGCCGCGCCAGACCAGATACCGGCTGTCTGAAGGCGACAGTTCCAGCGCCCGGTTGAAATCCGCCAGCGCTTCATCGAAAGCACCGGTATTGAATTTGACCGTGCCCCGGAAACAGAACGCTTCGCCGGAGTCCGGTCCGTATTTCACCGCTTCCATGGCATCTACCATAGCGCCCGCCATATCCTTGTTTTCAAGCTTCAGGTTTCCCCGCGCGATACGGGCAGGAACATGAGCTGGATCCAGTTCAAGGGCTTTATCGAAATCCGCCATGGCCCCGCTCCGGTCATCCTTCCGGTATTTCAGCTCGCCACGGTAATAATAAGCATCGGGAATTCCAACGTCCGAAAGAATGTTGGTATCCAGCCTGATGGCGGCATCCAGATCGGCCAACGCCTCATCGTAACGATTCAGGTGAAATTTAACGCGGCCGCGCCGGCTGAGTGCCTCGATGCCCTTTTCATTCAGCGAAACCGCGATATCCAGATCGGCCAGCGCCTCGTTCAGCTTGTTTTGAACCAGATACAGCGCCCCCCGGTTGACATAGGCCGCACCGAATTTCGGGCCCAGTTTGATCGCCTTGTCGAAATCCGCCCGCGCCGCGCTCAAATCATTCAAATGCCAATGCGCCTCACCTCGCCGGTTGCAGATGGTCGCGTTGTCCACGCCGGCCGCAGCCGCCCGGTCGTACTCCGCCAGGGCTTTTTTGTATTCGCCCTTGCTGAAATAAACATCACCGATCCCGGCAAAAGCCTCTCCGCACTCGGAATCGAGCTTGGCCGCCACCGTATAATCAGCCATGGCCTTGTTAAGCTCAGTCCGTTCGTAATAAAAGTCGCCGCGATAGAGATATCCCTCGGGGTTTTTCGGCTCCAACTTGATCGCCTGGCTGAAATCCATCAAAGCATTGTTCCTGGCTCTCGTCCCCAGATACGCCAGCCCGCGCTGGATATAAGCCGCAGAAAAACCGGGCGCGATCTTGATGGCGCTGTCCAGGTCCTTCACCGCTTCCGATGAGTCGTTCAACTTGACGTAGATCATCGCGCGAACAAAATAGTTGTTTTCATCGCCGGAATTCAACGAAACCGCCTTGTTCAAATCGGTCAGCGCCTCGTGATTTTCCCCGCGCAAAGATTTGATCCAGCCGCGATGCCGGTAGGGATTCGCATAATTCGGCTCAAGCTCGATGGCCCTGTTCAGGTCGGCCAAAGCCCCCGCCTGATCATTCTGATCGAGTTTCCACACGCCGCGCAAATTGTATGCCCGGGCGCTTTTCGGGTTCAACCGCAACGCCTGGCCGTAATCCTCCAGCGCGCCATCCATATCCTTCATATCGTGCTTGATTTCACCGCGGACGAGATACGCCTCGAGGTTGTTTTGCTGCAGATTGAGCGCCTGATTCAGATCCTTCAATGCTTCCGCCAACGCGCCGTTCTGCCGCCGGATTTCGCCCCGGCTGATATAGGCTTCCGTCAGTTTCGGCTCAATATTCAGCGCCATCTCGAAATCTGCCAGGGCTCCAGCGAGGTCGCCGTTTTTGAGTTTGATGGCGCCGCGTTCGTTGTAGGCACGGGCCAGACGCGGGTTCAGTTCCAGCGCTTTTTCATAATCCGCCAGTGCCCCGCCGAAGTCGCCGCTGTGGTATTTGATCACGCCCCGGTTATAAATGACTTCCGCATCGGACATGCTTTTCAGGTCGGCCTTGCCGCCTTCTTCTTTCGTATTGCAGCCGTTAATCAACAGTATTCCGCCGCATATGCCCGTCAAAAACAACCCCGTGGATTTTTTCATATAACACAGCCTCCTATAAATATTATGCACTAACTCTATCGCTCCCAGTCAACTTTTCAAACTATTTTCCGAGTTTTTCATTGGAAAATACGGTTTCCGATTGTAAGTTCTAGTACCAATATTTTAAGGAGAACGATATGGATACCCCGAAATGGCTTGACGACGCTGTATTTTATGAAATTTACCCGCAGACGTTTTTCGATTCAAACGGCGACGGCATCGGCGACCTGCCGGGCATCATCTCCAAGCTCGACTACGTCAGCTTGCTCGGCGTCAACGCCATCTGGCTGAATCCCTGCTTCGACTCGCCGTTTCAGGACGCGGGCTACGACATCCGCGATTTCTACAAAGTCGCCCCCCGCTACGGTACCAATGACGACCTGAAAAAACTCTTTAAAGAGGCCCACGACCGCGGCTTGAAGGTCATCCTCGACCTCGTCGCCGGCCACGCCTCCATCGAATGCGAATGGTTCCAGAAATCCTGCGAAGCCACCCCGAACGAATATTCCAACTATTTCATCTGGACCGACGGCTGGGGTCAGGAGACCGGCAACTACCGCTTCATCAGCGGCTACGCCCCGCGCAACGGCTATTTCATGATCAACTTTTTCTATTGCCAGCCCGCGCTGAACTATGGCTTCCTCGACCCAGATCCGAAAATGCCGTGGCAGCTGCCAGTCGATCACCCAGACGTCAAGCGCGTCCGCGAGGAACTCCGCAATATCATGAAATTCTACCTTGATATGGGCTGCGACGGTTTCCGCGTCGACATGGCTTCGAGCCTCGTCCGCGGCCCCCGCCAGCGCGAGGGCCTCATCGAGCTCTGGCAGGACTACCGCAAATGGATGAAATCCAATTACCCCGAAGCGATCCTCGTTTCCGAGTGGTCCATGCCCGACCGCGCCGTTGAAGCCGGTTTCGACATCGACTTCCTCGTGCATTTCGGCTACCCCGGCTACACCTCGCTTTTCCGCATGGAGCCCTACCGGATCCCGAACTCCAGCCACAGCTGTGCCGACAAACAGAGCTATTTCGACCAATCCGGCACCGGCGACGCCAAAGTTTTCACCGACGAAATCCGCTGTATCCTCGACCAGATCGAGGGCAAGGGCTATTTCTCCGTGCCCACCGGCAACCACGACATCGGGCGCATCCGTCAGGGCCGCACCCTGGATGAGCTGAAAGTGCTGTATACGTTCCTCTTCACGCTGCCCGGCGTGCCCTTCATTTATTACGGCGATGAAATCGGCATGGACTTCGTGGAGGGCCTCGGCAACGTCGAGGGCGCTTACAATCGCACCGGCGCCCGTACTCCGATGCAGTGGCAGCCCGGCCCCGGCGCCGGTTTTTCCACCGCCTCCGAGGACAAATTCTATCTGCCGCTCGACCCCTGCGCCAAGCGCCCCGACGTGCTGACACAGGAGAAGGACGCCGGTTCGCTGCTCAATTTCACCCGTCAACTGATCAAGCTGCGCCGCGAAATCCCGGAGCTGGCCTCCAATGGTTCGTTTGATACGCTGTATTCGAAAACCAACGCATATCCGCTGGTTTACGAGCGCGCCGGCGGCTGCGGCCGCTATATCGTGGCGGTCAATCCCTCCGGCAAAAAGTGCGAAATCCCGTTCCAGCTGCCCGAGGGCGAAATCATCCTGAAACACGGCGACATCCACGGTACTTCGATGGGCCCGGTGTCGGCCATGATTTACCAGACCGCGGAATAAAAAAATATGGCCTTCAACCTCTTTGTCAACAACCGTATGGAACTACTGGCGCGGACCTTCGCCGAACAAACGCGTTTGCGCAGACCCGCCTCGCCGTTCACGCCCGATACGGTGGTTGTGCAAAGCGCCGGCATGCAGCACTGGCTGCGCCTCCAACTCGCCGGGGCCAACGGCATCTGCGCCAATGTCCAGTTCAAATTTCTCCGCGAAATAACCGATGAACTGATGTACGCGGCGGGCGTAGTCGAGCGCGGCCGCGCCTTCGCCGAGGACAATATGCTGTGGATGACGCTGCGGCTTTTTCACGACGACGCCCTGATGGCGCTGCCGGTGTTCCGCCATGTCCGCGACTATTTCCCCGGCAGCAGCCCGGATTTGAAGCGATTCCAGCTCGCCGCGCAGCTCGCGTCGATTTTCGACCAATACATCATTTACCGCCCCGACTGGCTGCTGGCCTGGGAGCGCCGCGCCATGCCCGACGAACTGGCGCACGATCCCCATGCGCCGTGGCAGGCGGAAATCTGGCGGCAGCTGGTCGAACAGGCCGGCGGAGCGTGGCACTACGCGGCGTTTCGCGACCGTTTTCTCGCGAGGCTCCGCAGCGGACACTCCGAATTCCTGCCGGAGCGCATCGCGATTTTCGGCATTTCCAATATGCCGCGCTTCTTCCTCGATATCTTCGCCGAATGCGCCAATTTCTGCGAAGTCGACCTGTATTACCTGAACCCCTGCATGGAAGACTGGAGCTACGCCTATTCGCGCCGCGAAATCGCCCGCATGGACGACCACCGGACACCGCAGAATCTGCAGTACCTCTTCAGCGGCAACGACCTGCTGGCCTCCTTCGGCCAGGCCGGGCGCGACTACTTCAGGCAACTGCTGGAACAGGTCGACCTCGGCTTCGACGACTGGATGGAGTCGCACCAGGAGTCCGGCCACGCCGCGCCGACCATGCTGCACCAGCTCCAGCTCGATATTCTGGAACTCAGCAACAGCCGCCACGCCGCGCCGCCGCCCCACGACCGGAGCATCATCATCAACTCCTGTTACAGCGAACAACGCGAAATCGAGGTCCTGCTCGACCAGTTGCAAGCCCTGATCAAGGCAAATCCGGTGCCGCCTGCCGAAATCGTGGTCATGGCCCCCGATATCTCCATTTACGCGCCGTATATCGAGGCTGTTTTCGGCGAGGCGGATTCCGGCAGGGCCGTCATCCCGTATTCGATCGCCGACCGGCTGCTGATGGCCGACAGCCACATTTTGAATGCGTTCCTGAAGATCATCGCACTCCACTCGCGGCGCTTCACCACGCTCGAAGTCATGGAAATTTTCAGCACGCCCGCCGTATACCGCCACTTCAACGTGACCGAGGACGATCTCTCGCTGATCCGCCATTACCTCTCGGGCGTCAATATCCGCTGGAGCTACGACGGCGCCGACAAGGAATTGTTCGACCTGCCGCCGAACGCCCTGAACAGCTGGCAGTTCGGGTTCGACCGGCTGCTGATGGGACTGGCCTACGGGCCGACGGATGAACTCGTCCACGGCATCGCGCCGTATACGGATTTCGAAGGGGAAAATACGCGGCTTTTCGGCGAATTCAGCTGCTTTGTCCGCGAGCTCCACGAGTGTATCGGCAAAATGCGGCACCCGCGCCGCCCGGCGGAGTGGCTCGAATTTTTCCACGACATGCTCTCGCGCTTTTTCAGCGAATCCAGCGACTTCGTCATCGAGGTCCAGCAACTGCGCGTCCAGCTTGATCGTCTGAACCTCGACAAAGCCGCCTTCGAAGGCGAAATCTCGGTCGCGGTCATCAACGATTTCCTGCAGTCGCACCTGGCTCCGCAAACCCTGCCCGGGCGCTTCTGCCGCGGCGGCGTCACTTTCTGCTCACTTGCTCCCATGCGCAGTATCCCGTTTCAGGTCGTGGCGCTGCTCGGCATGAACAACGATTCATTTCCGCGCAACCCGCGCCGCCCCAATTTCGACCTGCGCGACCATTATCCGCGCCAGGGCGACGTATCCAAGCGCCTCGAGGACCGCTATGTGTTCCTCGAAGCTTTGATCTCGGCGCGTTCGCACCTCGTCATTTCCTATATCGGACAAGATATCAAGTCCAACGAAACCATGCCCCCCTCGGTCGTGGTCAGCGAGCTGATCGACTACCTGAACCGCACCTATCAGCACGGTACCGGCGACCAGTTGATTTGTAATCATCCGCTCCAGCCGTTCAGCCCGCGCTATTTCCTGCCAGAGTCGCGGCTCTCCTCGTTTTCGCTGGCTTCGTACCAGTGCGCGAACGCGCTGCTGAACCGTCCGCCCGAAACCGAGAATCAGGCGCGCTGGCACCTCAATCCGGTTCTGCGGACGCCGGGCGACATCATCACCTTACACGAGCTGAGCCAATTTCTCAACAATCCGGCCAAAGCCTTCATCACCCGCCGCCTGAAATCACGCCTGGAAGCCATGCCCGAGGCGGAGCTGAAAGAAGCGGAGAACTTCGAGCTCGACACGCTGGAACGTTTTCAACTTGCCAACGGCATTCTCGAAATTCTGCTGGTCACGTTGAATCCGGACGCCATTTTCCGCGAAAAGCTCCACACCAATCTCAGCGCCACCGGCGACCTGCCCTGCGGCGAAAACGGCCGGTTGACTTTTGACGCCATTTACGAGGAATGCATGTCCATGCGGCAGGATATCCTCACCGTGATTAACGGCGAAACCCTGCTGCCGCCGCAAAGCATCAACATCGAATACCCTGATGTGCTGGCGGACGGTGTTTTAAGTTCGCTTTACCACGGCAAACAGCTTTTTTACCACCTCTCCGGCTCGTATCACAAATATCTGCTCGGAGCGTGGGTCAACCATCTGGCGCTGCACGCGGCCGGGCTCGATCCGCGCCCGACGCACCTGATCTGCAAGAACGGCATTCATTACTCCATCGCGCCACTGTCACGCGAAGAGGCCGCTGCCGAGCTTTATAAGCTCATCGAATTTTACCGTCAGGGCATTTCCGAGCCGTTCTGTTTCTTCCCGGCCACCTCGATCGTGTTCATGGAAAAAGTACTGGAAAACGACTTTGCCAACGCGCTCCGCGAAGCCCGCAAAACCTGGTACACCACCGCCTTCACCCGCGGTGACAATGTCGACACCTACGTGGAAGCCTGTTTCGGCCCCGACCTGCCGCCGCCCGAACTGCTGGAAGCCGCCGCCCGGCCGCTGCTCACCCCTCTGCTGAAATACCTGAACAACGAGGGCGGCAAATGATCAATCAATATCAACTTCAGGGCCTGAACCTGATCGAGGCCGCCGCCGGCACCGGCAAGACCTACACGATCTCGCGGCTGTACCTGCGGCTGCTGCTCGAAAAGCGCCTCACGGTCAAGCAGATCCTGGTCGTCACCTTCACCGTGGCCGCCACGCTGGAACTGCGCGAGCGCATCCGGGCGCTGCTCTCCGAGTGCCACCACAAACTGACCGCGGGCGAACCGCTGCCGGACAATATCACCGCCCCGGACGATGCCGTGAAACTGCTGAAAACCGCCATCAACGAGTTTGACGAAGCCGCCATTTTCACCATCCACAGTTTCTGCGACCGGATTCTCCGCGAGAACTGTTTCGAGAGCCGCGTCCTTTTCAACACCGAACTCATGCAGGACAGCAGCCGCCTGCAGAACCAGATCGTCGAGGACTACCTGCGGATCAACGGCACGGTCGAGCGCCCGTTGCTGCAGGAAGTGGTCAAGCTGTACAACCGCGCTCCGCTGGCGCCGCTTGCACCCCTGCTGACGGATGCGGCCGGGCGCTACGACGACGCCGGACGGGCGGCAATCGCCTGCCTGAAAAACCTTTACACCAATCCCCGCGTCAAGCTCGGCGACATCCCGAAACGCTGCCCCGAGCCCCGCTGGCCCGATCACGCCGCGCTCCTGAGCGAAGTCACCTCCTCTCAAAAGGAATTCGCCGCCGCCAAACAGGAGTTCCGCCGGGCGCAGCTCGCGTTGCTGGCCCGCGATTTCCGCGACTTTTACCGCCGCCGCATGGCGGAGCTGCGCAATTCGCTGAACTTCCGTTCGTTCAACGACATCCTGCTGGATTTGCATCAAATCCTCTTCAGCGATTCCGGCGCGCTGCTGGTCCAGACCATCCGCCACCGCTTCGGCGCGGCGCTGATCGACGAATGCCAGGACACCGACCAGCTGCAGTTCGATATTTTCCGCCGGCTCTTCATCGAGGAGCACGACATGCCGTGTTTCCTGATCGGCGACCCCAAACAGTCGATTTACAGTTTCCGCAACGCCGATATTTTCTCGTATCTCGCCATGCGCGAACAGGTTGACAACACGTATCCGCTGTCAGTAAACTACCGTTCCAGCGACATCAATATCACCGCAGTGAACAGCATTTTCGGCGGCGTGCCCGATCCGTTTATCCTGAAGGGGCTCGACTATCTGCAGGTGGCGAGCTCGCCGGAGGGCAAGGGTAACAAGCGCTGCCTGATGGGTCCGGAATCCGTCTCCGGCATCGATTTTTACCATCTCAATGTGCCGGATCGCGAAACCTCGCGCGGCACCCGCCCGCCGGAGGACAAGGAACTTTTCGACGCCGCCGTGGAGGCCGCAGCGGCCAAGATCGCCCAGCTCCTGACACATACGCCCGAGCTGATCTCGTTCTGCGACGATCCGGTCAAGCCGTCCGATATCGCCGTCCTGGTCATGCAGCACGACCAGGCCCGCGCCATGCTCGCCCGGTTGCGGGATTACAACATCCCCGCGGTCGTGCAGAACAACGGCAACGTCCTGCTCTGCGCCGAGGCCGACGAACTGCTGCTGGTGCTGAACGCCATTCTCGACATCCGCCAGCGCCAACTGCTCAACGGCGCGCTGCTGACCTCGCTGTGCGGCGTGCTGCCGCGCGATCTCGATGCCATGCTCAACGACAGCGATTCATACGACGAACACATCCTGCGTTTCAAGAAATATTTCGAGCTCTGGGATCAATACGGTTTTTACCCGATGTTCCGCCATTTCCTCGACGATTACCAGGTGCGGACCCGGCTGCTGCGCGAGCACGGCGGTGAGCGCCGCTTGACCAATCTGCTGCAGCTCGGCGAAATCCTCAACGGCGCCGCCGTCTCCGGCACGAACACGCTGCTCGACTGGTTTCACCAGCAGCGCACCGCCGACGATACGCAGGAATACGAAATGCGCCTCGAGCGCGACGACGAAGCGGTCAAGATCATGACTGTTTTTGCGTCGAAAGGGCTGGAGTTTCCGCTGGTGTTCTGCCCGTTTTTCTGGAGCAAGGGCGTGCGCGACCAGAGCCGCAATAATTTCTGTTTGTACCATGATCCCGTCACGAAAGAAGCCCTGATCAGTTTGAAGAGCGACGACACCGCCGCCGACGCCGTCCGCGAGGAAGATATGGCCGAGGCCATGCGGCTCTTTTATGTGGGGCTGACCCGCGCCCGCAACAAATGCTGGGTTTACTGGAACAACGCCCTTGCGAAAAATCCGGTCACGCATATTTTCGGCGCGGATTATCAAATTCCGGACCACTGGCCCGGCGTGCGCTTCATCCAATGCGAGGAACTCGATATCGCGCCGCTGCCGGATTACAACCGGGAACTGGAGCTGGCCCCCCTGCCCCAGCCGCCGCCCGCGTATCTGCTGCAGACGACCTGGAACCTCGCCAGTTTCAGCTCGCTGATCAGCAATCACCACGCGCAAGTCAGCCTCGACGACGACTGGAACCATGACGATGACGAAACCGGCTCCACCGAGGAAACCGCGCCCGGGGCCGGCGGCTTCATGGCCTTCCCTCGCGGCGCCAACCCCGGCAGCTTCCTGCATCAGGTGCTCGAGGATATGGACTTCACCATGGCCAATCCGGCGGAACTCGAAATGCTGATTCGCCGCAATTTGAAATTGTACAACATCACCAGCCGCGGCCAGAACGACGACGAGCTCATGCGAAGCGTCATGGACATGCTGAAACGGCTGATGAATGCGCCGATCCTGCCGGAGTCCGAAATGATTCTGCGCGACCTGCCGCCATCGAAGCGCCTGACCGAAATGGAGTTCCATTTTACCATGCGGCCGGGCGAATTTCCCATGCCGGACTTCGCCGACTGGCCCGGATTGCAGGATTTCCTGCAGCGCCGCAAGATTCCGACCGGCTTCATGAACGGCAAAATCGACCTGATTTTCGAGCACGGCGGCAAATTTTATATCCTAGACTGGAAGAGCAATTTCCTCGGTTCGCACCCGGAGAATTACCGCTTCGACAAACTGCGCCGCGCCATCGACGACCATCTCTACAACCTGCAGTACCTGATTTACACCGTGGCACTGGACCGTTTTCTGGCGCAGCGGCTGCCGGATTACGATTATGAACGGCATTTCGGCGGCGTGGTTTATATTTTCCTGCGCGGAGTCGGGTACGGTTCGAACGGCGTCTTTTTCGACCGTCCGGAGCATGAAATCATTTCGCAGTTGAGCCGTCACCTGGCGGCGGGGGGTCGTGTATGAACAATCTGATTCATGAATTATACCGCAATAAACTGATCGGCGGCATCGACCGCGAGATGGCCGATTTCTGTGGCAAACTCGCGGCGCATGATTCGCCGGAACTACGCCTGGCGGCGGCGCTGGCGTCCTACAAAATATCGTCACAGAACCACGCCAGTCTGAATTTGCGCGAGTGCGCCGGGCAAACCGTCGGCGAATTCTTTGCCGCCGAGCTGCTGCTCGGGCGCGAAATGCCGCATCCGGAACTGCTGGCGGCCCGTTTCCCGGACTATCCGCGCTGGCTGGAATGCGTCCAAAAAGCCGGGCTCGAAATGCTAGTGTTGTACCGCGACGAGCGGCTCTATCTGCGGCGCTACGCCGAGTACGAAAAACAGGTGGCGGAACTGATTGTGCAGCGTGCCCAGATCCACGAGAACCGCGACTTCGCCGCCGCGCTGGACAAATACGGTCTGCAAGGGCAGCAGCGCGAGGCCGCCGCCATGGCGCTGAACGGCAAATTCTCGATCATCACCGGCGGCCCCGGCACCGGCAAAACCACCACGTTCGCCAAGATCCTCGGCATCATGCTCGAGGAGAAATCGCTGCGGATTCAGCTCGCCGCCCCCACCGGCAAGGCCGCCCAGCGCATGAACCAGTCCGTAAACGCCGTTTGCGACAAACTGCAGGGCGAAAATCCGAGCATGGCGAAGATTCCGCGCGAGGCTTCCACCATTCACAAACTGCTCGGCTATATTCATAACTCGCCGTATTTCAGGTACAACCGCGACAACCCGCTGCCGGTCGACGTGCTGGTGATCGACGAATGCTCGATGATTCCGCTCGCGCTCCTGAGCAAGCTCCTCGAAGCGGTGCCGGACGATGCCGTCATCATCATGCTCGGCGACAAAAACCAGCTGGAACCGGTCGAGGTCGGCGCGCCGTTCAACGATATCTGCATCGCGGAAAATCCGATCCTGCGAAACCGCATCGTCCAGCTGACGAAGTCCTACCGTTTCGACCCGGAGCGCGGTATCGGCAAACTGAGCAGCGCGATCCAGGCCGGCGATGCCGGAAAAATCGAAGCAATTCAGGCCGACCCGATGCCGGAAGTCACGTTCACACAGGCAGATCCACGCAACTGGCAGAAACAGCTTGCCACGGTCGCCGAATACTTCAAACAATGCCGTTACCTGCCCGATCTGGCGGAGGCGTTCGACCATTTTTCGCAGTTCCGCATCCTGACCGCCTGCCGCCGCCAGTTCCTCGGCTGCGACACCATCAACGACTATATGATCGAATTCAACGGCGGCAAGGCCCCCTACAAAGGACTCCCGATCATGATCACCGCCAATGATTACAACGAAATGCTCTTCAACGGCGATACCGGCATGATCTGGCAGGACGATCCCGATGCGCCGCTTTTCGCCGCCTTTCCGGAAGCCGACGGCAAGTTCCGCAAGGTCAATCTGAACCTGCTGCCGCCGTGGGACCCCGCCTACGCGATTACCGTCCACAAGGCCCAGGGCTCCGAAGCGGAAAATATCCTGCTGATGCTGCCCGGAGCGGGGGCGCGCATCCTCAGCCGCGAACTGTTTTTCACCGGCGTGACCCGTGCGAAAAACAGCGTCGAAATCTGGTTCGACGATCCCGATACCCTGAGCGGCCCCGCCCTGAAATCGCAGGCCCGGCGCGGCGGTCTCGCCGACCGTTTAGCCGTGGGAAACGCATGAATATCGCCGAAAAAATCGACCGTCTCTATAACCTGAAAACCCAGCGCCGCGCCGGCTGGATCAATCTGATCCGTCAGGATCACGATCCCCGGATCGAGTCGGTAGCCGAGCACACCTACGGTGCTTACCTGCTGGCGTTTCTCTGCCTGGACGACAATTCCGCGGAATATGATAAAGCCAAAGTGCTGCAGCTGCTCTTCATTCACGACTGGGCGGAGGCCGTCATCGGCGACTTCGCCCACGATGACCGCACCGTCTGGAAACCCGCCGCTTACCAGGAAGAGGAAGCTAACGAAATGCAGCAACTCTGCCCCGAGCTCTACGATTCCTGGCGCGCCATGGAAAACGGCGACAATCTCAACGGTCTTCTCGCCAAAGACTTCGACCGCCTTGATCTTCTGGTCCAGCTCTACCGCTACCGCAAAGATATCAAGGTCCCGGCGGAATTCGTCAACTTCGAAAACAACGCCTGCGGCAAACTGCGCACGGAACTCGTCCGCAATTTATGGCACCAGCTCAAACCGTATTTCCAGGCGAAATATGCTTAAGATTCGGCGTTCAGGCGGTAGCAGGTGCGATATTATTTGACACGGTAATGCCCCGTGACCGGAAAGTCGAAAAGCCGGTCTTCCTCCTGCGCACCGCGGCCGATGTTGTGGATGACGAGCGGAACGCCTGCCGCAGTTTTCCGGTCACTCACAATCATGATGTGCGGCAGCCTGCCGTTCACCGTGCACGTCACCAAGTCGCCCGGAAGATAATCCTCCGGCTTCTTTGAAACCGCAACTGAAAATCCTTTGCGCTCGAAATACTTTTTGAGATTCGGCACGCGGCGGTGGTCAATGTTGCGGTCCGGTTTGGCGAGTCCCCAGTTCTTCGGATATTCCGCAAAAGCGGCGGTCATGTCCTCATGCACGAGCTGCTGCAAATCCACTTTCAACGCGTCGCGAAAAGCGCGGATAACCACGTCCGTACAAACACCTTTTTCAATCGGCACATCGCCCATTGGATACGCGAGGCGCACGTAATCTGAATCATACATCAGCGTCTTTCCAACCTGGCTCCGCGCGGCGGCCACGATCGACGGCGGCGCGGCGGCAATCGTGAGCGTTAAAAAACTCCTGAAGTGCGACCGCCCCTGGTTGCGGACAATATGAAACTTCTCCCCAATGTTGACGTTTGTCACACACCGTCCAAACGGCGCCAGCGCGGTGTTGATTCTCCGCACGGTCGGCGTTGTTAACACGGCATCCACAAAGGGTTTCCTAAGCGCAAGCACGCTCGGATTGTGCATGTTGCCGGCGGAACGCTCCGCTTCGGCCAGTTCGCGCGGCGCGGTCTTTTTCAACGCCGTCAAAACCTCTTCCTGAAAGACCGGATCGAAAACCGGAAAATGTTGCAACCTGACACATTCCAATCGAGTGACATGACCGCTTTTATTCAATTCATCAAGCGCCTCCTCAAATGTCACAAAACCGCGTTCATCCACATCATATTGGATCTCTGTGCGTGTGTACGCAAACCGCTCGTTCGGCGGATAAACGTTCGCCTTCCATCCGCCGAAAATATGTGTGGTGCAACACGCCATCAGGATGATTAAAATGTGCCGTTTCAATATTCTTTATTCCATATAACTACACCTCGGTCCATCCGAAACGTTTGATGAAAAATAGCCCTTGAAAAAAAGGTTGTCAAGGACTGAAATCACGAAAAAAGATAATATTCTTGCGCCAAAGGTGCGCAGAATCATCACGCCGTTATGCTGTTATCTGTGAAAAATCTCCTGGCCGCTAAAAAATAGGCGGTATTGCTCCATCCTGCGTTGAATTTTTGCCAAATCCGAGTACATTACATGAAATTGTATTTGGAGGAAAATATGGCTGCATGGATTGACAATGATGCGCACGGATTACCGTTGGCCGGGGTGGAAAACAAATTCGCCACCGCCAAAATCTCGTTTCAGGGCGCGAATGTGATGGAATACATCCCGAAGGGCGAAAAACCTGTTCTGTGGATGAGCGAAAAGAGTTATTTTGCCCCAGGCAAACCGATCCGGGGTGGCGTGCCGATCTGCTGGCCGTGGTTCGGGGCGCACCCGAGCAATCCCGAGCTGCCGGCGCACGGCTTCGCGCGGCTCTGTCTCTGGAACCTCAGCAGCATCAAAAACCTGCCGGACGAATCCACTGAAGTCATCCTGACCCTCACCAACAAGGACGTGCCCGCCGAGTTCAAGGCCCAGCCGTTTCAATTGCGGTTCATCGTCACGGTCGGCCCCCAGCTGACCATGGCGCTGGAAATGACCAATACCGGCGGCGACAACCTCGATATCACCGGCGCGCTGCATACTTATTTCAACGTCAGCGACATCAGCAAAGTCTGGGTGGAAGGGCTGGACAAGGCCCACAGTTTCGACTCGCTGACCAAACAGGAAGTCATCCAGCAGGGCGCCATCCGTTTCGACGCCGAATTCGACCGGGTATTCCTGAATACCGAGGGTGATTGCGTCATCTGCGACCCCGGCTACAGCCGCCGCATCCGGATCGCCAAAAAAGGCAGCCGCTCGGCCGTGGTCTGGAATCCGTGGATTGAAAAAGCAAAGCGTATGCCGGATTTCGGCGACGAAGAATATCACACCATGCTCTGCGTGGAAACCACCAACGCCCGCGACGACCGGCGTTCGATTCCGCCCGGCAACACTCACACCCTCACCGCAATCATCAGCAAGGAAAGATTATGAACAAGATTATCGAAAAATTCACCGCGCATTACGGCAAAGCTCCACTAGCGGTTTCCCGCGCCCCCGGCCGGTTGGAAATCCTCGGCAACCACACGGACTACAACGAAGGTTTCGTGCTGAGCGCGGCGGTCTCGCAGGCCACCGATTTCGCCATCGCCCCGGCCGAGGGCACGCTCTGCCGCCTGGTCGATTTCCGCGGCGACTGCAAGGCCGAATTCGACCTTACCAATATCGATAAGCCGACTCCGCGCGACTGGAGCAATTATATCAAGGGCGTGATCGTACAGCTGCGCAAGCGCGGCATCGAAATTGGCGCTTTTGACGGCGCGATCCTGAGCACGGTGCCGTTGTCCGCGGGCATGAGCAGCTCGGCGGCGCTGGAAGTCTCCGCCTGCTTCGCCTTCAAGGAAGTTTTCGGCATCGAACTGCCCAAGGCGGAATGGGCCCGCGTGGGCCAGGGCGTAGAAAATCAGTACATGGGGCTGCAGAGCGGACTGCTTGACCAGTTCAGCTCGATTTTCGGCCATGAAAATGCGCTGATTCTCTCCGACTTCCGCAGCAACGAAGTGCTCCGCACCATCCCGATGCCCAGCGACTACATTCTGGTGGTGGCGAACTCCATGGTCAAGCACAACCTCGTTGACTCCGAGTACAACACCCGCCGCCTCGACTGCGAACACGCCGCGGCCAAAATCGCCGCCGTCGAACCCGGCGTAACCAAGCTTCGCGACGTCTCCATGGTCATGCTGGAAAAACACAAAGACCTGCTGACCGATCGCGAATACCGCCGCGCCAAGCACGTGGTGGGCGAAGACGAACGCGTTTTCCAGGGGATTGAGTTCCTCGAAAAAGGCGACATCAAGGATTTCGGCCGGTTGCTTTTCGAATCCCACGAGAGCTCGATCAAGAACTTCGAGAACAGCTGTCCCGAACTGGATTATCTGGTCGAACTGGCCAAATCGATTCCGGGCTGTGTGGGAGCGCGCCTGAGCGGCGGCGGCTTCGGCGGCATCAGCATTCACCTGGTGGAAAAAGCGGCGGCGGACGAATATTGCAAGCGTATCGCCACCGGCTTCAAGGCCCAGACCGGCAAAGAACCGGAACTGATCCGCTGCAGCATCGGCGAAGGCGCAACATCAAAAAAGCTGTAATTAATTAAGAATTAAGAATCAAGGGCGATTAGTTTCCTATTCGCCCTATTTTGTTCTATGCGTCCTACTTGTCACGCCGTAGCCTTGGCGAAGGCGGATGAAAACTTCGGGAGATGATCTCTTTCGGTCAGGCAGTAAACAGATAATTAGTTTATTCTAATTTTTTTCAAAAAATCGCTTGTAAATTCGCCGTTAGAGGCTATTTTATATGCGAAATATAAAAGAAGAAACCTTATTTCTGGTGAAACATGAAAAACGATAAAATCTCCAGCAGCCTGGAAGATTATCTGGAAGCTATTTCCGAAATCATCGCGATCAAGGGTCACGCCCATACCAAAGATATCGCCGACCGCATGCAGGTCAAAATGCCCTCGGTAACCAATGCGCTGCAGGCTCTTTCCGCCCGCGGCATGATCCGTTATCAGTCGCATGCGCCGGTGGTCCTGACTGCCCAGGGCGCCGAGACCGCCGCCGTCATCATGCACCGTCACGACGCGCTGCGCCGTTTCCTGCGCGGCATTTTGAAGCTCGATCCCGAGGAAGCCAACGACACCGCCTGCAAGGTGGAGCATGTCATCGACGAAAAAGTCCTCTCGCGGATCGTGGCCCTGAGCGAAGCGGTGGCCGAACGCGAAGACTGCGCCGGGCTGCGTGATTACCTCGCCGACGCCATGCCGAAAATCCAGGCCGATGTGGAAAACGATAAACTCATCCAGTTGAACCAGTTGAAAGTCGGCGAATCCGCCGTCGTCATCAAAGTCAGCGAAAACCTGCGCGGCATCAAGAAATTCGCCGACCTGGGTCTGGTGAACGGCACACTGGTCACCATGGAGGGTTTCGCTCCGCTCGGGGACCTCCTGCGGCTGCGGGTCATGGGCAGCAGCCTTTCGATCCGCACACTCGACGCGGCGCACATCCGGGTAAAACCGGCATAATTTTTTTGTACAGAAGTTTAGATATAGCTAATTTTAATTGAAAGTGGAAAATTGAAAATGGAAAATTGCGGAGAACAATTTTATTCTTCGCCAAAATATCAAAATATAGGCAAAGAGGGTAAAAGGAATTCTTTCCTTTCCTTCATTTTCAATTTTCCATTTTCAATTTTCAATTCAAACTGAAAAATTTACATATTACGTTAAATTAATTATAAAGGACATTCGTTTTTATGAAACAGATTTACAGGGTCGCACTGGCCGGGAATCCCAATTGCGGAAAAACCACAGTCTTCAATGCCCTGACCGGCGCCAGGCAGCATATCGGCAACTACCCCGGTGTCACTGTCGAACGCAAAACGGGCCACGCCCGCATCGAAGATATCCAGGTTGAATTCATCGACCTGCCCGGTATCTACAGTCTGTCCTCATCTTCCCCCGAGGAAAAAGTCGCTTTCGCCGAACTGCTGGACGAAAATATCGACCTGATCCTTAACGTCATCGACTCCAGCAATCCGCAGCGCAATCTGTACCTGACCGCCCAGCTGGCGGAGCTGCGCATTCCCATGGTGTTGGCCTTCAACATGATCGACGACGCCGTGCGCAACGGCCTGAAAATCAACATCAACCAGATGTCGAAGTTTTTCTGTGCCCCGGTGATCACCACCATCGGCACCACCGGCAAGGGCATCAACAACCTGAAGCACAAAATTCATCATGTGCTGACTTCATCCGCCGAGATGCCCCCCTGCCCGATTTCCTACGGGCGCCATGCGGACGAAGCCATCGCCGAGCTGGGCGCCGAAATCGCCAAGCTGAATCTCCCGACCCGCATCCCGGCGCGTTACTTCGCCATCAAAATGCTGGAAAACGACGATCTCTTTCAGCGGATCCGGGCGCATGCCGAACATCACAAAGACAAAGAACTCAGCGAAACCCGGGTCGAGCACCATCCGCACCACGGTTTCTACGAGAAATACCGCGAAATCGGCCGGGCCTTCGTGGATCCGCGCCTCAGCGAAATGGCCGACCAGATGCGCAATAAACTCGCCATCCGCCACGGCGTGCCGAACGATACCTTCATGGCCGACCGCCGCTACGGCTACATCGCCGGAGCCTGCCGCGAAGCCATCTCGATTTCCAACGAAAAGCGGCTCCAGATTTCCGACAGCATCGACAAGGTGCTGACCAACCGTTTCCTCGGACTGCCGATCTTTTTCGCCATCATGTTCCTGGTGTTCCAGTTCACCTTCTGGCTGGGCAACCCGCCGATGGGCTGGATCGAAAGCTTCTTCAACCTCCTCGGCGGAGCCATCGAAACCCATTGGCCCGAAGGTCAGATGGAACTGCTCAAATCGCTGATCGTCGACGGCATCATCGGCGGTGTCGGCAGCGTGATCGTGTTCCTGCCGAACATTATGTTGCTGTTCCTGGCGATCGCCTTCCTCGAAGGCACCGGCTATATGGCCCGCGCCGCGTTCATCATGGACGGCTTTATGCACATGTTCAAACTGCACGGCAAAAGCTTCATCCCGATGCTGCTCGGCTTTGGCTGTTCCGTGCCCGCCATCATGGGAACGAGGACCATTGAATGCGAGCGCGACCGTTTGACCACGATCATGGTGCTGCCGCTGATGAGCTGCGGGGCCCGTCTGCCGATTTACGCGCTGATCATCCCGGCGTTTTTCGCGCTCAAATACCAGGCGCTGATCATGTTCCTGATCTATATCATCGGCATCGTCATGGCGCTGCTGATGGCTATGCTGCTGAAAACCACGCTGTTCCGGGGCGAGGACGAAGTATTCGTCATGGAGCTTCCCCCCTACCGCATGCCGACCTTCAAAAGCATTATCATCCACATGGGCGAACGCGCCTGGCTGTATCTGAAAAAAGCCGGTACGCTGATCCTGGCCGCGGCCGTCGTCCTCTTCATCATCAACACCTTCCCGAAGAAAACCGAATTTTCCAAGGATTATGAGGGCGCCATCGCCAAAATCGAGGAATCCGAACTGCCGCGCAGCGAACGCGAAGTGCAAGTTGCCGCGCTGGAACACGAACAGCGCCAGGAAGAGCTGGAATATTCGGTCGCGGGACGCATCGGACGCGGGCTCGAAACCGTAATGAAACCGCTGGGCTTCGACTGGAAAGTCAGTTCGGCGCTGATCGGGGCCTTCGCCGCCAAGGAATTGTTTGTCTCGCAGCTCGGCATCCTGTTTTCCGCCGGTGAAGTCGACCTGGACGCGGAGGAAGATATGACCTCGCTGCGCCAGATGCTGATCCGGACCTATACACCGCTGCAGGCATTCTGCATCATGCTGTTCTGCCTCTTGTCGATCCCCTGCATGGCCACGGTGGCCGTGGTGAAACGCGAGACTGCCTCGTGGAAGCTGACCTTCCTGCAGATGGGCGGTCTGACCGTGCTGGCTTATGTCACCACGCTGATCGTCTACCAGGGCGGCCGGCTCCTGGATATCGGCACCCGATTGCTCTAAGAAACTGAATTTCACCCCCCTGAATCAAGTGTTCAGGATGTGTCAATAGAAAATTAGATAAGACTAACAAAAGTATACTCGTAATCATAATTATAAATACCGAAAAATCATAGAGTTAAATTTAGACAAGACTAATAAAAATAAAAGATAAGGAAAGCAACAAATGAAGTTAAAAGTAATCGCAATTTTACTGGTAGTCGCGGCCGGGCTCGCCGCCAAAGAGCCAAATGGAAAATCGATCTCCAAGGAATCCCTGTTCTATTTCGGGCCGGACCTGAAAAAGATTTATCCGGGGTATGCCGGAGTGAAGTATGAGCAGGATTTTGTTTTCAGCATCAACGATGCGAAAGGCAAAAAACTGGGCACCCTTCATGTCGAAACCATTGCCGACGAGGATCGTGAATACGGATATTCCGGCACGATCGAGCTCGGGCTGGTCATCGGCACGGACGGTAAAATCGACGGCATGGTCGTCGGCAAAAATGTTGAATCCAAAGCTTATCTCGGCCGGGTCAAACGGAAGCTGAGTGATCATTGGAATGATCTTGAACTTAAAGATGTGCCCGAACACAAGGTTGACGCAGTTACCGGGGCCACCCACAGTTCCGGTGCCATCATTGTGGGCGTCAAACGGCTTGCCAGGAACCATCTGGGAAGCGATACCCCCATCATCATTTCCAAGCCGGAAGCCGCGCGCAAGCGCCCTGGCAACGATGCCGCAGCGGCCAAGGCCGAGCTGAACGTCAAAATCGAACAGCAAGTACTTAAATACCGTCAGCAACCTTCCGACGAGGCCAAGGCTGAATTGAGGAATCTCCTCGACCGGCAGGCCACCAATGAAATCGCGGAATTCACCGGCCGCGCCACCATGCTGAACCGCATCGTCACTATCAGCGACAAACTCCTGATCCAGTGGACCGAGCGCAAGGAGGAGGAACTCGACATGCGGATGGTTGCCGCTCTGGAGGGCCGCCAGGCCGCCATGAAATTCGGCAAAGATAAAAACATGATCTATTTCGTTCACCCGGGCCGGGAAAACGCCACCCGCGACGAGGAAATGGCCAACGCCGTCAAGGCATACAAGGAAAACCCCGACGAAGAGCACAAAAAAAAACTTCGTGAGCTGATCCGGGAACAGCTCGATATGCAGCTCGAGGGCATGCCGGAACACAACAGCGATCAGGAAAAAGCCTACATCGGCACCAAAGCTTATCTGGAGAAACTGACCGCCAACAAAGAACAGATTGTCGAGAGGCGCTTAAACTCTCTTTTGCATCAATACAAAAAATAACATAACAAAAAACAAAAAAAGAAGGTAACGAAAAAATGAAAAAACAACATTTTACGCTCATCGAACTCCTGGTCGTGATCGCGATCATCGCCATCCTCGCCGGCATGCTGCTCCCCGCGCTGACCTCATCCCGCGGCAAAGCCCACGCCTCAGCCTGCATGAACAACATCAAACAGCTGAGCCTGGCAAATCTGCAGTATTCGCAGGACTACAAGGCTTTCTGCATATTTTCCTCGGGCAATGAATTCTTCTATGGAGGGCGTACCGGCTCGATGGGGTCCTATGTGTACAACCTGACCAGCGGCGGACTGCTTCACAAATATCTGGGCGAAGGCTCAACCGTGACCTTGTGCCCAAGCTGGAAAACGTCCGCCAACATCGCCGATCCCACCGAGTCGAGCGGTGCCGGCGGCATCGGTTATAACCGGTTGTCATGGAGCTCCGGCTTCCTCACCGAAGCGGCGGAAGAAGCCGCGCTCGGCCATTCCCTCAGCTCCGGCCGGGCGGCCCCGGAAATGGTCAAGAAACCGTCCGAAATCGCCATGTTCGGCGATTCGGCCATGGGTGCGTCGGCCACCGGCACCGCATTTCTGGCCCCGAAGGGCGTCGGGATGATGGATACCCACGGCACCACGCATTTCCGGCACGCCAAACGGGCCAACATCGGCTGGGCGGACGGCCATGCTTCCACGGTGCAGTTCATGGACGGTCACGACGGTGTCTGGATCGGACATTTTGACGACACACTCAAATATTTTGACTATAAATTCGAAGAATAAAGGATACAAAAAATGACCTCAAAAGCAAAACTGATACTGGGAATCGTGCTGTTGGGAACCTCGATGGCGATATTCGGCGCATACCTGAAACCGTCGAAAGCGCCTCTGGAAAAAGTGGACAAAACGCTCGAATCGAACGCCGTCAAATTCTGCACGGACATCATGCAGGATGCCAAGGACAAAAAGGCCCGCGAATTCATCAGCAAATCCAACAAAAGTTCAGGCATGGGCCTGAAGGAATGTTTTGATCTCCTGCAGGCAATCAATATCCCGGAGAAATCAGCATGGCAGGTGAGAAAATCCGTCTCCGGCGACGCCAATTATTACGTGACCCTGGTCCGCCCGGGCAATGCCGATATCCTGTTCATCCTCGCTCAAGAGGATAAACAGTGGAAATTCAATTATGTGACACAGATGTAAATGGAATATTTCATCCTCACAATCTTAGCGGCGGCATGCCTCCAGAGTGCGATCAAACTCACCTTGCTGCCGCGCCTTCTCCGTTACGCACTGCCGTTGCTGGCGGCACTGCCGGTGTTTTTCCTGCAGAAGCGCATCGCCGCACTCAATCTGCAGGACATCACCGCGTACCTCAACGACGGCAACAACCTGATCGACCTTTGCACGCTGGTGGTGGTTCAGGAGCTGCTGGCGCTGGTGATCGGCGTTTCGCTGGTCAAGGAAATCGAGCTGGAGGAGAAGAAGCACTACTGGAAATACGTGGCGCTGCTGCCGTCGGTACTGATGCCGGTGGCGGCGCTGTACCTGCTGTCGATGGCGTTCAACCATCTGACGCGCTACAGTTTCAACACGCTGACCTGGGCCGTGGCGGGCGGTTTCGCGGTGGCGATGATCGGCCTCACAGAGTTGATCGCGCTGGCTCGCCGGACCCGCCTCAAACGGACCGCCTCGGCGCTGAACGCCGGCTGGCTGTTGCTGATGCTGGCGGTGTTCCTGCCGGTGGTGGCCACGAGCCGGATCAGCGGCATCGAAGTCGGCGGTATCGCCGTACGCGACCTGGGCGTCATCGGAGTGATTGTCCTGCTGGTCGGATTCATGACATTCGTTACTTATTATTTCAAAATATTCATGGAGAAAAGGAGACAAAAACGATATGAGTATGCTGAGTGAAGTTTTAAACTGGGTTTCCAACAGCTTTATGCTGCCGGTAATTGTCCTATTGCTGGCGGGTATGCTGATGGCTCTGGTGGAGCTGGGAAGTTTCTGTTCGAGTTACCTGCTGCTGCTGAAGCAGCGCCATAAGCGCGACGAAATCATGCGCACGCTGCGCGGCGGCGGCGCGATCGATCCGGCCGTCCTCGGCCGCGGCGTTTTCGCCCGTCATCTGAAAGAGCTGATCGACCTCGGCTGGAACACCACCCATTGCGAAAAAGCCATTTTCGACATTTCGCAGAAATACGAGCACGAATTGGAGCGCGCCAAGTACGTGATGAAAATCGCCCCGATGCTCGGGCTGATGGGCACGCTGATCCCGATGGGCCCCGCCCTCGCGGGACTCGCTTCCGGTGATATCGCATCGATGGCCTACAACATGCAGATCGCATTCGCCACCACGGTGATCGGGGTTGTGATTTCCGGTGTGGAAATGCTGGTTTACTCGGTCAAGCGCCACTGGTACAAGGACGAAATCGCCGGACTGCGCTATGCACTCGACCTGCACGGAGTGGAAGAATGAAGCGAAAACGGAACCGTTATGACGACGCATTCAGCGATGACGACGCCGGCGATCCGATGAGCGGCCTCGTCAACCTCTTCGACGCCGCCATGGTGTTCGCCGTGGCGCTGATGGTGGCCTTCGTCATCCAAAGCCGCATGACCGAATTCCTCACCGCCGAGGACGTCACTTACGTGAAAAACGCCGGCAAGCCCGACATGGAAATCATCGTCAAAAAAGACAACAAAGTTTCACGCTTCAAGTCGGAGAATTCCTCCGGCTCCGGCAAAGGCGAGCGCGTCGGCATCGCCTACCGCCTGGAAAGCGGCGAAATCATTTATGTACCGGAGAACAAATGAAAAAGAACAAGTTCCTGACCGGCGCCGTCATCGCACTGGCGCTGATCCTCGCCCTGGCCGGAGTCTACTTCAAGTTCGCTTCGCCCACCTGCATCGCCATGGTCAATTACCCGGAGTACATGCTGGCTCCGCAGCTCGACCAGAAAATCCACCCCATGATCAAGGTCAAACCCGTCGCCTGGAACGACAAAACCGACCCGGCGGTGCTGAAGCAGTTCGACGTCATCTATTTCTTCGGCATGGGGCTGAAGTTCAATGAACAGCAGCAGACGATGATCGAGCAACTGGCCGCCCGCAAGGTGCCGATCTACGTGACCGCCTCCACCCGCCAGGAAACCGGCCTCAATACGCTCTCCGAAAAGCAGTCCGAAACCGTGCGCGGCTACTTCGGCGGCGGCAAGGACAATTTCCGCAATCTGCTGAACTACAGCCGCCGCGAACTCGACGGCAAAATCCTCTTTGGCGATCCGGTCGAACCGCCTCAGAAACAGGAACGTTACGCATTCTTTCACACCGACGAGGAAAAGGGATTCAAGACCTACGAAGAGTTTATCGAATACTACAAAAAGACCGGCATTTACAAGGAAGAAAATCCCACCGTCTGCATCTTCGGCGGCAACGGCGGCGGCAGTCTGGTCGAGCTGATCAAGGCACTGGAAAAACGCGGCATCAACGTGGTCGCCGCCAATGGCATGGCCTCCGTGCCCACACTGCAGAAAGTCAAACCGAATCTGGTCGTTTACCAGCCCCACGGGCGCTTCTCGATGAGCGACCCGGACGCCGCCATCGCCTACCTCAAGGAACACAATATTCCATTATATGCTCCGATCAAGGCCATGCAGCCATACGATGAATTTCTCAAGGACCAGCGCGGCATGACCGGCGGTATGCTCAGTCAGAGCGTGATTATGCCGGAACTCGACGGAGCGGCGGTGCCGTATGTGCTCAGCGCATTGTTCCCGAATGCCCGCGGGCTGATGGAGTACCGGATGATTCCCGACCGCGTCGAGCGCTTCTCCGAAATGATCCGCAAAACCCTGACGCTGCAGCGCAAGGCCAACGCCGACAAGAAAATCGCCATCGTCTACTACAAGGGCCCCGGCCAGAACGCGCTTTCCGCCAGCGGCCTCGAAGTCGGCGATTCGATCCTGAACACCTTGAAGCATCTGCAAAAGGCCGGATTCAATACCGGCGAGCTGCCCGCCACCCCGGAAGACCTCAATAAACAAATCCAGCAGAACGCCGCCGTATTCGGTACTTACGCTGAGGGCGCTTTCGAGGAATTCATCAAGATCGCCAAAGTCGAATACGTCGGCTACGAGCAGTACCTCGACTGGGTCAAAAAAGCCCTGCCCGGCGACCTGTTTAAAGAAGTCGAGGATGCATTCGGCACCGGCTTCGGCCGCTACTTCACGCATCAGGGCAAACTCGCCATCGGTCATCTGCGCTTTGGCAACATCGTGCTGATCCCGCAGGGCCTCCCCGGCGTGGGCGGCAACACCAATCAGATTATCCACGGCGTGAAACAGGCTCCGCCGCACAGTTATCTGGCGACGTACCTGTGGATTCGCTACGGCTTCGAGGCGGACGCCATGATGCATTTCGGCACACACGGCAGCCTCGAATTCACCCCGTGGAAACAGGTCGCGCTCTCCAGCTACGACTGGCCCGACGCGCTGGTCGGCGAAATGCCGCATTATTATCTCTACGTGATCAACAACGTCGGCGAAGCGCTGATCGCCAAGCGCCGCAGTTACGCGACCATGGTCAGCCACCTGACCGCCCCCTTCATGAACTCCGGTTTGTACGGCAATTTTACCGATCTGCACACGAAAATCCACGACCTCGAAGTCGCCGAAGATCCTGTGCTCAAAGGCGAATACAGAAAATCGATTATCGAATTCGTCAAAAAGGATAAACTCGATGAGGAAATCTGCTTCAGCGAAGGTTTCGCCAAAGGCGAGCTGAGCGATGCCGACCTCGAACTGATTCATAACCACCTCCACGAAATCGAAAGCGCCAAGGTCAACCGCGGCCTTTACGTGATCGGCCGTCCGTACAGCAGGGAAGAAGCGGACGAAACCGCCACACTGATGATGGTCGACGCCGTGGCCGGCCGGCTTTTCAACGACGACCTGAAGGCCGGCAAGGTTCAGGAATCCGACCGCGACCGCAACGTTATTTTCGACCAATACGTCGAGCGCGCCCATGAAATGATCGCCTCCGCCTTCGACGCTCCGCCCCCTGCCCCCAAGGCAGTAGATGAAGCCCCCGCCGGGCGTCCCGCGATGACCGGGGAACAGATGAAAACCGCTTTGGAACGGATGCCCGAGGGTATGCGCGCCGCCTTCGAAGCCATGTCGCCCGAAGAGCGCCAGAAAGCTATGCAAAGCGGCGGCAATCGCGGCAGGCGCGGCGGTATGGCCGCAAGCAGCGGTTATGACAAACCAAAGGCCGAACCGGTGCCGGAAGCCATCCGCGCCCGTACCGATTTGATCGCCTCGACCGAACTCGAATTGAACGCCATGGTCAATGCCTTCAGCGGCGGGTACCTGATGCCCTCCCCCGGCGGCGACCCCGTGGCCAATCCCTCGGCGGTGCCGACCGGACGCAATCTCTACGGCATCGACCCCGACCGCACCCCGACCCGCGAGAGTTATGCCGTGGGCAAAAAACTCGCCGAGGCCCTGATCGCCGAAAAAATCAAAACCACCGGCGATTATCCTAAAAAAGTCGCGTTTTCGCTGTGGGGCGGTGAATTCATCCGCACCCAGGGCACCAACATCGGCGAAATCTTTTTCCTGCTCGGCGTAGAGCCGGTGTGGGATTCGCGCGGCCGCGTCCAGGACGTAAAGCTGATTCCGAACGAAGTACTGAAGCGCCCGCGCATCGACGTGATCGTGCAGACCTCCGGCCAGTTCCGCGGCGCCGCCACCAGCCGCATGCGGCTGATCGACAAAGCCGTCAAACTCGCCGCCGAAGCTCCTAAATGCGAGTTCGTCAACTACGTGGTCGAGGGCTCCGACGCCGCCGCCAAAGTCATGCTCGAACAGGGCTTCTCCCCCGAGCAGGCGCGCGCACTCGCCAATGCCCGTATTTTCGGCGGTCTGAACGGCGGCTTCGGCACCGGCATCACCGGCATGGTGCAGGCCGGCGACAGCTGGGAAGACACCAAAGACATCGCAGAACGTTATTTGAACAACATGGGCGCGCTGTACACCGACGAACACTGGGGCGAGCACTTCCCCGGCGTGTTCAAGGCCGCGCTGCAGAATACCGACACCGTGGTACATTCGCGCTCCTCCAATACCTGGGGGCCGCTGTCGCTCGACCACGTGTATGAATTCATGGGCGGAATCAACCTCACCGTCCGTCACGTGACCGGCAAGGAACCGGACGCTTATTTCAACGATCTGCGAACACCCGGGCGCGCCAAAATCCAGGAGGCCGGACAGGCCGCCATGGTCGAGGCCCGCACCACCGTGCTGAACCCCAAATATCTGAAAGAGATGATGGAAGAGGGCCCCAGCGGCGCGGCGACCTTCGCCGAAGTTTTCCGCAACACCTACGGCTGGGAAGTGATGAAGCCCGACATGCTGAAGGATCACCTGTGGGAAGAATACAAAAAAGTATTCGTCGACGACGTCCACGACCTGAAAATGCGCGAATATTTCGAGACGAAAAACCCCTACGCGCTGCAGGAAATGACCGCAGTGATGCTCGAAACCATCCGCAAGGATCTGTGGCAGGCCGACGCGGAAACCATCAAGCAGATCGCCGAGCTCCACACCGAACTAGTCACCAAACACAACCCCGGCTGCAGTACCTTCGTCTGCAACAACGCCAAACTCCGCGAGTTCATCGAGAAACAGACGAACAACGCCGCCTACTCCGAAGCAATCGACAAGATTCGCAACCGCTCCGCCGAAGGGCAGCAGGAACTGGAAAAAGTCGAAGGCATGACGCTGAAAGAGCAGAAGCCCGAACCGCCCCCGGTCCTGACCACGATCCTGGAAAACAAAACCGCCATCATCATGGTCGGCATAATCATCCTGATCGGCATCGGCGCGGTCTGGTGGGGCAATCACTCCCGCCGCAAACACGAGGACGATTGACCTGAACTAACCCCATATCCGAAAGCACGGAATCCAAACACCTGAGCCGGGTTCCGTGCTTTCCGCGTATTCCGTGGTGAAAAAAGTGTTGAAAACATACCCGTGATTTTCCCGAAAATTTGCTTTTCACGGATTTGATTAAGTTGCCCGGACTGATACATTAATGGAAATCTTCACTAAATATGGAGTTATTCATCATGAGCGAAATCACCAAACTCGATCAATACATGGCCGTGAAAAAAGCCGACGAGAATGGCCTCGTCTGGTACGACCCCGCCGAAAAACCATTCAAACTGTGCGGCTTCAACTGGTACAAGCGCGACCGCATTTTCCGCCGGCTGCCGAAGGAATCCCCGTGGCCGATCACCGATGCCGTCAACACGCTGGCGGACTGTACCGCCGGCGGCCAGGCGCGTTTCCGCACCGACAGCAAGCGGATCGTGGTCCGGCTGGACAATGGCGTCGCCTCGCGGATGGACCACATGCCCGACACCGGCATGAGCGGCGTGGATTTGTATGTGGGCGAACCGACGCGCGAACGTTTCTGGTCGACGCTGCGCCGCAGCACTTACGAAGGCGTTCTCACGTACGAACTGATGAATGAGGAAAAGGCCGAAATGCGCGATTTCGTGCTGAATTTCCCGCTTTATAACCACGTCAAATCCATCGAGCTCGGCTTCGACGACGGCTCAAAAGTCGAAGCGCCGAAACCGTTTGTCCGTGAACAGCCGGTGGTGATTTACGGTACCTCGATCACCCAGGGCGGATGTGCGAACCGTCCCGGTATGCTCTTCACCAACATCCTCAGCCGCAAGCTGAATATCGAATTTCTGAACTACGGATTCTCCGGCAACGGCCGGTGCGAATCGGAACTGGCCGAGATCCTCACTGAAATCGCCGATCCGGCCCTGTTCATCATCGACTGCGAGGCCAATTGCGCGGGCGATCCGGGCCTCTTTGCGCAGCGGCTCACGGCGTTCATCGACATCCTGCGCCGCGATCATCCGTCCATGCCGATCCTCGTGCTCACCCGCATCTTATACGCCCGCGAGAACTTCGAAAACGCCAGGATCTGCCGTCAGATGCAGATGGACGAAGTCAACCGGCGCTGCCAGGCCGGCGACCGGAACATCCATTTCATGGACGGCCGCCATCTGCTGGGCAATGATTACGACGAATGCACCGTGGACGGCGTACACCCCACCGACCTCGGCTTCTACCGCATGGCCGAAAGCCTGCTGGACCCCGTGGCCAAGCTGATCCAGTAAGCTTCTGATACACGGACTTACACGGACGGACACGGACTTGTACAAAATCTCAGTGTCCGTCCGTGTACCAGCCCCCCAATAAAAAAATGCTTTGCCCCATTGACAAATGACACCGGTGTCATTATAGTAATGTATCATGAAAAAACCGACTACATTACAGGATATCGCCGACTACTGTCAACTCTCGAAAGGGATGGTGGGCAAGGTCATACGCGCCCCCGAACACTGCAAAGCCAGCGCCCGGACGCGACAGTTGGTGGCCGAAGCCGTCCGCGCGCTCGATTACCGGCCCAATTACGCGGCCAAAGCGCTCAGCACCCGCCGCACGTACAGCGTCGGCATCCTCTTCCCGGCGGTGAACAGTTTTTATTATGAGCTGGGAATCAAGCTCGATATCATGCTGGCGGCGCGCGGCTACACCGGGCTTTTTGCGTATTGGGATATTTCGCGCGACCCGCTGAAGGCGTACCGCGATATCTTCGAGCGCGTCCGGCTGCGCAACGTGGATGCCATCGTCACCTGCCAATACGAATCGTTTCTCACCGGCAAGGGCATCCCGGTCATCGTCTACGGCAATGAACATCGCGGCGTCGACTGCGTGTTCCCGGACAAGAAGGATTTCGGTGCCCGCGCGGTGCGGTATCTGACGGAAAAAGGGCACCGCGATATCGGCTGCATCGGCTTCCTGCCGGAGATCCGCTACCGGGCGATCCGCGCGGAAATGAAACGCCTCAAACTGGAGGTCAACCCCGACTGGGTCATCGACAGCCCCGCCTGGAGCCAGAACGGCTACGACAGCATGCACCGGATTCTTTCCTGTCCCCGGCGCCCGACCGCGCTGATCGTCCACAGCGATCACATGGCAAGCGGCGCGCTGCTGGCCGCCCACGAGCGCGGCTGCCGCGTGCCGGAGGACATTTCGCTGCTCAGTTATGACAATCTGAATGAATCGCAGTACATGGTCCCTCCCCTCACCACTTTTGACCAGGATTTCGCCCGCGGCGCGGAATTGATCGTCCAAGCCCTGATCTGCCGCCTGGAAAACCCGGGTGCGCCGCTTCAAAAATACAGTTTCAAAATGTCGTTGATCGAACGCCTATCAGTAAAGGATTTAACATTATGAACGTCTGGACCGAACCGTTTGCCGATGAAATTATCGCGGAGCTGAAACTCGAAGCCGCCAAGCGTTTCCGCCGCCTTCAGCTGCCCGCCGATGCCGCCGCATGGCGGAAACAGCGCCCCGAGCTGCAGGAAAAACTCTCCGCCAGACTGAACTTGCAGATCGATCACAAACTGGACCTTGACTGTCGTCATTGCGGCAAAGTGGAGTGCGACGGCTATAGCATCATGCAATTGTGTTATCAGAGCCGTCCGGATTTTTACGTGACCGCTTCGCTTTACGTGCCGGAGGGCAAGGGCCCGTTTCCCGCGATCATGAATCTGCACGGGCACCACTTTGAGGGGCATCTGGCCGGGAAAATCCAGCAGATCGCCCATGAATTCGCCAAATCGGGCTACGTGGTGCTCTCCAATGATGCATTCGGGGCGGGCGAGCGCTCCACCGTGCACGGCCAATTCGAGTATCACGGCGCCATGCGCGGCGGCGGGTTGCTCTCCCTCGGCGAATCGCTGATGGGAATTCAGATCATCGACAACATGCGCGGCGTGGACCTGCTGCTGTCGCTGCCGTATGTGGACGGCGAAAAAATCGGGGCCACCGGCGGCTCCGGCGGCGGCAACCAGACCATGTACCTGGCCGCGTTCGACGAGCGCGTCAAGGCCGCGGTGCCGGTGGTCAGCGTCGGCAGCTACCAGTCCTACGTGGGCGGCACGAACTGCATTTGCGAACTGCTGGTGGACGGCCTCGACATCTGCGAGGAATCCGCACTGCTGGCCCTGATTGCCCCCCGCCCGCTGAAAATCTGCAATGCGCTGCACGACATCAACCCCACGTTTCATGTCGCGGAAATGATGCGTTCCCATACCGAAGCCGCCAAGGTTTTCGCCGCGCTGGACGTGCCCGAAAATCTCTCGGCCATGGCCTTTAACGGGCCGCATTCGTACCCGCCGGAAGTCCGTGCGGCGGCCATCGGATTTTTCGATTTTTTCCTGCGCGGCAAAGGACACGGCATGCCGGTCAAACTGCCGTCTGTAACCCTGCTCCCGGAGAAGGACCTGATGGTCTTCCCGGACGGCAAGCGCTTCCCCGGAGTCTGCTCGATTCCCGAGTACACCGCGCGCCGCGCGGCGGAGCTGAAAACCGCCAACTGTGGCTCTGTAGATGAACTGAAGGAACTCCTTCGCCTCGAACCGGAAACCATCCGTCACCTGGACCATGCCGGCACGGAAAACGGTTACGAGAAATACACGCTGGAAACTTCGCGCGGCCGCATGCTGCCGCTGCTTTTCAAACGCGGCCAGGGCAGTGCCTGCCGCATTTACGCCGCGCCCGGCGGCAAGGCCGAACTTGAGATCGGAAACACCACGGACTCCGTCGTCATCTTCGATCCCTGGGGCTGCGGCGAAACCGGTTATATCGAGGAGCGTTTCGCCTGGTTTGCCGAACAGCACCAACTGGCGCGTTCGCTGATGTGGCTGGGGCGCCGGTTGCTGGGCGAATGGTGCATGGATTATCGGGTCGTGCGCGAATTCGCCGCCGCCCGGCTCCCGAATGCACAATTCACCTTGAGCGGACGGCGCGACAGCGCCGTGGCGGCCTTGTTCTGCGCCATTCTCGATCCGGCAAACGTGTCCGCCGTCGCCATGGTCAAAGCGCCGCGCTCCTTCGCGGAACTGGTCCCTCCATCCACCCCGTCCGATGTCGCCAAAAACCATACCGACCAGCCGCAGGACTCCTGCACCATGGCCATGTGCCTGCCCGGCATCCTGAAATGGGGCGACATAACACACGCCGTCGAACTGGCCAGGCAAAACCACATCGCTGTCTCCCATCAGGAATAAACACCATATCAATGCCGGGAAAGGTACAGTTCGCCTTTTTCCGTAATGGCGAAATCATCTCCGCCGCTGAATACATGCTTGTCGAATAATCTCAAATTCGGCAATTCAAATGCCAAATATGACAAATCATTCCCCGTATGCATCTTTGTTTAATTACAGTTTCGGACCTATAATATAGTAAACTTAAATGGGAAAAGATCCAAATATGGAAAAGGTCAGCATACCGGCAGATGTGGTTGTGATCGGCGGAGGAAGCGGTGGATTTTCCGCTGCTTTGGCGGCGGCGCGGCGTGGCTTGGATACCGTTCTGGTTGAGCGTGATGCCATGCTTGGCGGAACTTCGGTCAATGCCGGTGTCAATTGCTGGGAACCCGGTGTAGATGGCGGGGGGACGCCTTATGAGCTTTATGAACGCATGCGCCGTATTCCAAATGCTACAGGTATTTACCGCATTCGGCGGCACTGCTATTTCAAGCATGGGCTTGACCGGCTTTTTCCCGGCAGTGATCAGCGGCTGGAGCCGGAGCTTTCCTATGCGGATACTTTGAATGGCGACCGTGAGCAGAATCCCGGGAAAATATACGCGGGGGTTATTTTTGAGCCGGAAGCCTGGCATGACTGCGCGGTGAAAATGCTGGAAGAAACCGGCAAATGCCGCATTCTGACCGGCCGGGAAGCGGTCCGGCTGGAAATGACCGGGCAGCGGATCAGCCGCGTGGAACTGAGCGACGGCACGGTATTGGAGGCGAAAATCTGGATCGATAATTCCGGGGTACTCGCAGAGATGGCCGGCTGTACCTTGTACCGCGGCGAAGACCCGCATTCGCTGTACGGCGAACCGGATGCACCGGAGAACGCGACCGGGCGCAGCAACGGCGCGTCGCTGATTTTCCGGGTGGCTCCGGCCGGGACCCGAGCCGTGGAGCCGCTTCCGGCCGATTGCCGCTGGAACGGGCCATTTCCTGTGGTCGTGACCACGGAATATCCAAATGGCGATTTGAACTGCAATATGCTGCCGACCATGACCGGTGAGGAATTCAACAAACTGGATTGCCGGGCTGCATATGACGAATGCCGTCGCCGCGTGTTGGCGTACTGGCATTATTTACAGTCGGAGTGGACCGATTTTCGTTATTTCCGGCTAAAAAGCATTTTCCCTCGAATTGGCGTGCGGGAAAGTTTTCGAGTCAAGTGCGAATACATGCTCACGGAATTTGACCTGATGAACAGATATTGCCACCCGGACATCATCGCCCGGGCGAACCACATGGTGGACCGGCACGGTATGAAGCACACCGGTAAGGTGGTCACCGATCCATACGGCATCCCGTACCGGACGTTGTTGCCGCAGGGTACGGAGAATCTGCTTCTGGCGGGGCGCATGGCCGGGTTTTCCAGCCTGGCGGCGTCGAGCTGCCGCTTGTCCCGGACCATGATGCATCTCGGCGAAGCGGCCGGAAATGCCGCCGCCGATGCCATTGAACAACATATTTCGTTAAGAGAAGTTAAACCAGAATACAAGGAGTTGAAATCATGGAATGCAAAGGAAAAAAGATCGTTGTAACCGGGGGCTCGGAAGGATACGGTTACGGTATCGCCAAGGCCCTGAAGGCGAAGGGCGCTGACGTCATCATCACCGGCCGTAATCAGGTCAAGCTGGACAAGGCCGCCGCCGAACTCGGCGTGGAGGCTGTGGCGGGCGACGTGGGCAATCCGGCGGACTGGGACAAACTTTTCACCAAGCTCAACGGTAAGCTCGACGTATTGATCAATAACGCCGGCGCCGGAGTACGCATCAAACCGCTGGCGGAGCAGACCGACGAGGAAATCGAGCGTTCGATCAGCACCAATCTGCTGGGCGTGCTTTTTGGCTGTCGCCGCGCCGCGCAGGTCATGACGAAACAGAAATCCGGGTTAATTATCAACGTTTCCAGTGTCTGTTCGCATTACGGTTGGCCGGGGTTCACGCCGTATACAGCGGCCAAGGCCGGTCTGGACATGATGAGCCGCGCGCTTTATACCGAACTGCGCCCGCACAATGTCCGGGTCACGGTGGTCACGCCGTCGTGGGGCAACACCAATTTCGGCGAAGCGGCCGAGGTCGGTTCAGCACCGGATGACATCCGCCCCAAAACCATGCAGCCGGACGAAATGGGCCAACTGATCGTGGGCATCTGCGAATTTCCCGAGCATTTGGCGTTCCCGGAAATCATGGTGCAGCCGCTGGTTCAGGAAATCGTCCCGTTCTGAGTTTCGCGCAAACGCGAGGGCGGATGCTGACGGAACCGGGTGTACTGACGGGTAAAGCCTGAAATCGAGCTGTAGCCGAGCTTCTCCGCGATTTCCTTGATCGAGAGCCGGGTGTGCAGCAACAGCGCATCCGCCCGGTCGAGGCGGCAGAGAATATGATATTCGTGGGGCGGCAGACCGGTTTTGCGCTGAAATTTCTTGCGGAAATTATCGTAGCCGAGTCCGAGGTTCCGGGCGAATTCCGGCATATTCAAGTTGGGAATGTCGTGCGAGAGCAGTTCGCGGGCTTTTTCGATCAGCAAATCCTCGTCGGTTTCCCGGGGTTGCGTCCGGTAATGAGCCGCCTGCTTAAACGCAGCCAGCAACTCCAGAAAAGAGCTGTAAGCCATGCAGCGCCCGCCCTGACGGTTAAAAAAGCTCAGGCTGTCGATGTACCGGTTGGCGGCGGAGAGGATATGATGCGATATCCCGACGTCCAGATAGGACAAATCCGTAGAAATGATTCCCGACTCGACCAGCGCCCGGTGAAGCGTCGCCGGCAGCGCCGCCGAAAACTCGAGCCATTGCCCGTTTTCCGCATAATGCTTCGTAAAGAAAAATTTCTGTCCCGGATGCCGGAACACCAGCGTCCCCTGTTCATAATGATGCCGTACATCGTCCTGACCGGCAAACACACCGTGCCCCTCAAGGATATAGGTAACCGCAAAGTATTCATGACTGTTCCAGCCGTGAGAGGACTCCGGAATATAATGCTGATCGTAAAACCCTCCGGAGAGCTTGTCGGACATGTTCGAACCGAGGTAGTAGCAGTTGAAACGCCGTTCCAGTCGGCGGAGGTCGGGCGAATCCTCTTCGATCAGGCTCTTTTTTCCCATATCCGTATTCCTTTTGTTTGAGAATAATATAATGTCAAATCGGCAAAAGTAAATACCAAATAGGTAAAATCAGTTACAGCTTAAGCGATGGAAAACTCGATCTTGGCGGCGATGCTGTTGCCGGCCCTGAATACCTTATTCTATATTAGGATTTGCGGAAAAATTATTTGATAATGGGTCGTGAAGGTAGGGCTGTCTGTCCTTGCGAATTTCGGATTTTTCTTTTTAAGCAAATACGCAATATGCTGTTAATAAGAATGACGCACGATTGTTATTTGTCGTTATTCATGAGGTTTCGGTTTGTTATGGTTGCTGTCGGTTTGAGGATGGCGGTCATCGTTATTCCGATTCATAGGCAAAAATACGCAAACACGGTGTCGAGTTGCAATTTGATTTATTTCATGGAGTTATGAATCGTAATATCAGTGTTAATTTTTGAAGGGGATTTCCTTTGGAATTCATCATCACATTCAATTATGATGATGAATGCCTAAAAAAGGAGGTCCTATGGCTAACGATTTATTTATTAAAACGCAATATCTGCTTTTCCAGCGATAGGAGTTCGGAAATGAAGTGACGACAAATTTCGCTTTGCCTGATATAGATATTGATTGGCCTATTGAATAAATTTCATTAATTATTAAAGCTATGTAATTTAATCAATATATTTAAGCGTAATATTTAACTACCTTAAATATAATTGGAATTTAATTGCATATGGATATTGCATTCTTGAGATATGAGAGTATAATATATCTTAAGGAAATAAATTATGTCCAGAAAAAATATTTATCACAATCTCATTGGCGAAATCGAACGGGAAATCAGTCAGATGCAGATTGGCGATGTTTTGCCGCCGGAGCAAGTCATGGCGGATAAATTTGCAGTCAGCAAGCCCACCATCCGCCGCGCGCTGGCGGATCTGGCGGACAACGGGTTGATCCGGAAACTCAACGGAGTGGGCAGCATTGTCGCGGGCAGCATCCGGGTTATTCCCCGGGAGCTGATTTTCTTATGCAACGACGTGCTTTTTTTCGGCGAAACCATCAAGAGTTTCAGCTCGCTGGCGCTGAAGGCAAACTATCTGGCCTCGATCGTCCCGCTGCACGGCGACGCGACCAATCAGGAGAGGATCATTTCCACGGTGATAGCGCGGAAACCGGTGGGGATTGTCGTTTACACCGACCCGCAAATGCAGCATATTTCGGGCTACCGGAATCTGGCGGAATGCGGAATCCCGATCGTTTATCTGGTTCGCACCCCGGAAAATATTCAGGGAAACCTGCTTGCATTCGAAACCGAAAACGGCATTGTCGGAATCATGAAACGTTTCTATGACGAGGGTTGCCGGAAGTTCGCGTTGTACGGCGACCGCTTCGTCAATCCGCTGGCGGCCACGGAGCGTACTCACGCATTCTTTGAAGGGTTGAAAAAGTTACGATTGATTCCCCAGCCGGAGATGATCTGCAATGACGAAAGCCACGAAGAAGCATTTCTGGGATCGTTCCGCAACGACAAAAAACGCCCGGACGCGGTGATCTGTCTGAATGATTACTGCGCGGGAAATTTCATCCGCAAAGCCATGCGGAAAGGGATCGATCTTGGCGACGTCAAAATATCCGGGTTCGACTATTCGCCGGTGGCGACTTTTATTCCGCACGATCTGGTGACCATCGAGCCGCCGATGGCGGAGCTGGGCGAGGAAGCGGCGAAAACCTTGATCCGGCAAATCGAAAATCCCGATTTCAATTTTATCAAGAAAAAGCTGGCTTCGCGGCTTATCGACATCAAAAATCAGCAGGATTAATCATGGAAAATCTGACATCGAAAAAATGGCTGAAACCCGGCACTCGGCAGTGCCTGCTGCGGCGGGCGCTGATCAAAAGCATGGGGTATACCGACGCCGACCTGGAACGCCCGATCGTCGGGGTCATCAACACCTGGGCGGAGACGAATCCGGGGCATTATCATTTCCGTCAACTGGCGGAGGCGGTGAAGCGCGGCGTGTGGGCGGCGGGCGGGTTTCCGCTGGAAGTGAATACACTGTCGATCTGCGAGGTGTTTTTCGACATTTCCAGCCTGATTTACCGCAATCTGCTGGCAATGACCACCGAGGAATTGATCGCGCGGCATCCGTTCGACGGCGTGGTGCTGCTGGGCTCGTGCGACAAAAGCGTGCCGGCGCAGCTGATGGCGGCGGTTTCGGCCAACAAACCGATGATTTTCGTGCCGGGCGGCCCGATGCTGCCGGGTAATAATAAGGGCGAATCGCTGGCCTGCGGCACGGATAGTTTCAAAATCTGGACAAAATTTCAGGCCGGTGAAATCAGCGAATGCGAGCTGCAGGGGCTGGAAGGGTGCCTCTACGGCAGTGTCGGCGCATGTCCGATCATGGGAACGGCGAACAGCATGCAGTGCGCCACGGAATCGCTGGGGCTGTCGCTGCCCGGTTCGGCTTCGGCACTGGCGGTGTCGGCGGAAAAAATGCGTTTTGCCGAGGAGTCCGGGCGCCAGATCATGACCTTGATCGAAAAGGATATCAAAGTACGTGATATTGTAACGCTGGAATCGCTGAAAAACTGCATCACGGTGCTGATGGCGTCGGGCGGTTCAACCAATTTAATCATTCACCTGACCGCGATCGCGCGGCGGGCCGGGATCGAACTGCCTTTATCCTTGTTTCAGGAAATCAGCGACCGGACACCGCTGCTGGTCAATGTGAAACCGGCGGGACAAGGCACGGTGGGCGTCGAATTCCATCAGGCCGGCGGCGTTCAAGCTGTAATGAAAGAGTTACAAGGCGTTATCAATACAAATGTAATGACTGTGACCGGAAAGACCTTGCAGGAAAATCTGAGAAAACGCGATAAATCTTATAATCGCGAAGTGATCGCGACACTCGATAAACCACTCTCCTCCAGCGGCGGCATCGCGATACTGCACGGCAACCTCGCGCCGAGGGGAGCGGTGATCAAGCGTTCGGCGGCGTCGATCCTGAAATTCCGCGGCAAAGCGCGGGTGTTCGACACACTGGCCGAGGCCGAGACCTATCTGCTGGATGAAAATTCTGATATGGATGAACACAAGGCGATCATCCTGCGCGGTTACGGGCCAAAGGGCGCGCCCGGCATGCCGGAGTTCGGCAATTACATGCCGATCCCGCCCAAACTTTACAAGCGCGGCATCAAGGATTACGTGCGGATCACGGACGCCCGGATGAGCGGCGGCGCGTTCGGCACGGTGGTGCTGCACGTCTGCCCCGAGGCGGCGGCGGGCGGCCCGCTCGGCGCAGTGCGCGACGGCGATATCATTCATCTGGATGTGGACCGGGGCGTCATCGAAGTTGAGCTGAGCGACGAGGAAATCACGGCGCGGCTCGCGGATGTGAAATTCGAGTCGAAAGAAACGTTTACCCGCGGTTTCGTGCGGCACTATATTGATAACGTGATGCAGGCCGACCAGGGCTGCGATTTCAACTATTTGTGAGGAAGAAAATGGAAATCAAAGGGATCTGCCCGATCGCCCCGGCGGTGTTTCATGCCGACGGCAGTTTCGATTACGAAGGCTATAAGCAATGCTGCACGAAAATGATCAAACTCGGCGCGGACGCGCTGACGCTGTTCGGCATCGCCGGAGAATACTACAAACTGGACCGTGACGAGGAAGAAAAGCTGATCGATCTCACCGTGGAAGTTTGCCATGCGAACGGTGTCCCGGCGATTGTCTCGAACACCCGGCACGCGACCGAAGTGGCGGTGAAATGGGCGCAGCGGATCGAGGGTTCCGGCGCGGACTGCATGATGGTGCTGCCGCCGTTTTTCCTGAAGCCCGGTGGGCAGGCGCTGTTCGACCATATCGACGCGGTTTGCGCGAGTGTGAAGATCCCGGTAATGTTCCAGTATGCGCCGGAGCAAACCGGCGTGGCGATCGCCCCAGAAATGCTGGCGAATCTGGCGAAAAAACACGCGAATCTGCTGCATTTCAAGATTGAATGTAAACCGCCCGGCGCATATATCTCCAAATTGCGCGGACTGTTGGATGACGACCGCAAAATCTTCGTCGGCAACGCCGGGTTCCAGATGATCGAGGGGTTTCGGCGCGGCGCTTCCGGGGTGATGCCGGGTCCGTCGATGGTCGATATTTACGCGAAAATCTGGCGTCAGCTGGCGAACGGTGAGGATGCCCAAGTGCTGCACGATAAGCTGAATTCGGTACTGAACCACATCCGCCAGAATGTCGAAATGATCATTCATTACGAAAAAGAAATTCTGAAACGGCGCGGGCTGGTCGATTGTGCGTATTGCCGTCATCCGGGCTATGTGGCCGATGCGGTATCCGACCAGTTGTTCGAGGAACTATTCGCTATGATCCGGCAGGAGTTTACAGCATGTTAAGCGGCAAAAAAGCATTGGTAACCGGAGCGGGCCGTGGCATCGGACTGGGCATTGCGTGGGCGCTGGCCGAAGCCGGAGCTGAGGTGCTGATGCATTACCGCCGCGACTCCGCGGAAATGCGCCAAATCAAGGGCCATTATTTTCAGGCGGAGCTCGATAAAACGGAAGGGATCGAGGCATTGTCCGGCGAAGTGAAACGACTCTGGGGCAAGCTCGATATCGCGGTCAATAACGCAGGCTGGGACCCCGGCGAAATCCCATGGCAAACGGTCGATTACGATTTATACGAAAAGCTGACCGATATGAATATCCGGGGAACGCTGTTTTGCTGCCTGAACGAAATGAAACTGATGCCGGACGGCGGCAGCATCATCAACCTCGGTTCGGTACAGATGAATTCCACGGTGCCCGGCCGGGTGCTTTACGCCATGAGCAAGGGGGCGATTCACTCCATGACCGGGGCGCTGGCGCTGGAGGGCGGCCCGCTGGGGATCCGCGTCAACAACATCGCACCCGGCTACATCGAGGTGGAAAGAATGAGCGGCCAGCCGGAATTCGACGCGGACGAGATTGCCGCCGGGATTCCGCTGCGCCGGCTGGGCGTGCCGCGCGATATCGGTGAGTGCGCGGTATTTCTCGCCTCGGACCGGAGTTCGTTCATCACCGGCCAAAGTTTGATCGTCGACGGCGGCGTTGAGCGCAAGCTCGCCCGCAGTTCAAAATAATAAATGGAGATTTTATCATGAAATTCGCAGTTCCGTTTCAGGTCAAGGACGGCATCATCTATGATGCGGAGGGCAAAAAAGTCAAACTGTGGGGCGTGAATTATTACATGCCGTTCAACCACAATTATTTCAACACGGAAGAACTGGGTAAGAACCATTTCGCGGCCATCGACGAGGATATCCGACACTTCAAGCTGATGGATGTGGACTTCATCCGCATGCACATGTACGAACGCGAAATCACCACCTTCGACGGACACTTGGTGGAGAATCATCAGATGGAGGTTTTCGACTACCTGATCGACCAGTGCGAGAAAAACGGCATCTACCTGATGATCTGCCCCATCAGCTACTGGAACACGGTCAAAAATCAGATCATCCTGGACCGCCAGTACGCATATTGGAACATCTACGCGCAAGATGCGTTCGGCTTCACCAACTTTTATTCGGTGGACTCGCTGGTCTGGCACCCGGAAGCGCAGAACTGCCACGAGCGCTATGTGAAGGACCTTTTTGCCCGGCGCAATAAATTCAGCGGCAGGCGCTTCAATGAATACCCGAATATCGTGGCCTGGGAGCTGGTGAACGAGATCATTTTCCCCGGCGAATTCCTGCTGCATGAAGACCTGCCGGTGACGCCCGACCACATGTCGCTGGCGTCGTATTCGCGCGGCGCATTGCGGCTGGAATTCGTGGAAATGTGGGAGAAATACCACGCGGAACATCCGGAATCATGCTTCAAGGAGTTTACCGCCGGTTTGGTCGAGAATTATCTCAACCGTTTCTGGCGCATGGTGGATCAATATTTCGGCAAGCAAGTCATCAAGGCGCAATTCGATTCGCATAGTGGAATTCCCGCGCCGGAACTGGTGGAAATCCTGGAACGGGTCCCCTATATCGACTCCCGCTCGATCAATACGTATCTGAATGTCAATAATTTCGAGGCCACCAGCACGGATTCGGCCAATCACCTGGAACTGGCGGAGCAATGGCTCGCCCCCTTCCACGCCCTGAAAAAGTCGAAATCCGCCAAGATCTCCTATGAATTCGACGCCACCGCCACGACGAACGGTTATCCGCTGGCCGCCATTGGCGCCATGTACGGCTACTGCGATGTACAAATGGCGGCGTATTTCACTTATACACCCTATTCGGTGGCGGCCTGGAATCCGGGGTGGGTAGTACATTTTATGAATATCGCGCATACGCCGTCGCAAGCGGCCGGCTTTGCCGCCGCCGGAAAGATTTTCCGCGCCATGTCGCCGGATTCGGAACTGGTGCGTAACACAGAGGAATGGCACGGCGAGGGATTCCGCATCGAACGCAAAAACGACTTCGTCAGCTACCTCAACGAAACGACATTTTGCTACTCCAACGACAACGATATCGAGCTGCCAAACCCCGGCAAGTTGGAATACGTCTGCGGACGCGGCAAATCGAAGTTCGCCGAATGCGACGGCAACGGCTGTTATTTCCTGCAAAAACTTGATGAAAACCGCTGGGAGCTCAATATTTTCCCGAAACAGGCTTTTCTCTCGGAACCGTGCCGGGGCAAAGTATTCCGCGGCATGGCCAACCGCTACATCAACTGCCTGAAAGAACCGCCCGTCTCCCAGTTATCCGAGGCAAAACTGAACTTCAAGCTGAACGCCTTCAAACTGAGCCGCTGCACCACCGAAAACGGTCTGGATATTGAGGTGACAGAAAACATCGCAAAATTATCCGCAGGAACTTATATTTTGACCGTCAAGGCTATTGAATGAGGGACGGACGCATAAGTGATTATGCGGTTGAGCCCTGCATTGAGAGAATAATCGCGGCCAAGAAAGTGCAGAATGCCGGATGTATTTTCCGGGAGGTTGATTTCAAAGTCGTTACCATGTCTTATGCAATGGATTTCGCCGTCCGGATGCGGTATTCGGACCTGAAAGAACTGGCCGTCCCAAAGCGGCGCGATCCGGATCTTTTTGAACCCGGGGGTCATGGGGCGGATACCGGCAAGCGTCGCCGCGGCATGAAATACCGGGTGCGCACTCCAGGCATGACAGTCCGAACGGCTCGGTTCCGGCGCTTCCAACGTGGTGCAGATATCATAGGAAAGCATATCATACCAACGCTTGAAGCGCTTCCGGATCAGGTCTCCACGCCCAAGTAATCGCAAGGCCTCAAAGGTATAGTGATCAAAAAAACCGGTCGTATGAACGGCGCAGGGAACATCCGGCCAGGATGTCTTCAAACCAGCACCGACTGCCAGCACCTGAACGTGTTCCGAGAAACTGTCTTTGGCCGTGGTATCAGCCAACAGCCCGCTCACCGGATCGAGAAATGTTTTTTCGATCGCCCGCGCCAGCTGCCTGATTTCTCGCCTCCAGTTTATTGCTGTTTCTCTTGAACCGAAGTGATATTCAAGTTCAGCGGCCAAGCGCCAATTCATCAGAAACGCCATATTCAAATAAGCGTTCAAGCCATCGGGCCCGACTGGCGGAGTGCCGTAATTCCATCCCGGCGCCTTCACCCAGTCGCAGAAGTTCCATTCGTCCGAAATCGGGATCAGGCCATCATGGATTCGCTGACGGAAATGACCGATGATCCGTCGCACGGTGGGCAAGAGCTCGCGGACCGTTGCGCCATCGTCGCACCACCAGGCATAATCATGAATAATGCCGATGAAAAATAGTGAGAACGGGGGAATGTATTGCGGCGGATCGCTGGGAAAACGCGACTGAGTCAAACCGTCGGCCCGTTGCGAAGCCGCCATCAGCTTTATCGCCTGTCCGGCCAGGCGGCGGTCCCGCGAGGCGATATAGGTGATCAGCAACTGCAGCCGGGTATCCCCCAGATACATCAACTGTTCATAATACGGGCAATCCATATAGGTTTCATGGGCGCACAACTGCCATGTCCGTAGCGACATATTCATAATCCGCCGCCAGTTCGTGTCGCGCTCCGGCAGAACACACTCTGCTTCAAAGGGATAACGTGTTTCCATGATCCGCAGGGAACGTATGGTCAGCGGCTCATCGGCGGTGATAACTGTAAATTGGATGTACCGCCCGGAATTCCACCATGTGGAACTTAATTCATGCATTTTGCCATCAAGACGGTACCGGTTGCCGAAACCGAAAAAATAACCGTCATCATCAGAATTGCGGATTTTCGGCGAGTGGCCGTCGTTCGGTTTGGAGAACAATGCTTCGGCCCATTCTTCCGCCAGTTCCGCACCTCGTCCACCAGAGACCGCCAGGCACACATAACCGGCATAATAATCATCCAGCTTCAGGAGAACGGTTTCCGTGGTATGCGCAGCGATTGTCAGCGGAACATTTTTATGCCACAGCTCATTCCATTCCAGAGCGTTCCGAAATGAACCTTCAGTGATGGGAATAGAGATTTGCTCCGGTAGTGCGGTTGGCTCCATGGTTCTGTCCGATTCAACCGACACGGGCACAGTAATATCCGGCAAAGCCGCTCCGGTCGCAAATGGTTCCCAATGGAACAAAGCCATATCGTACACTTCGCCATAGCCGATGGCGCGCCAATCGTTCCAGACGCATGACAGCCCCTGAAATGCGATTGCCTCCCAACCCGGATTTCCGGTGGAGTAACTTTTTAACTCCGAGTTCAGGAATTCGAGGGCAAAACCGTGCCCGGCGCTCATTTGCGCCTGTGGTTTATATTTATTGCCCAATGTCCAGACCTTGATCGCAAAAATATGCTCCCCGGCAGGAAGCTCTATTTCGCGGGTTTCGAAAAACCACATGCCCGGATAACCGCGATCATTGCCTCGCCCAACCGTTTCACCGTTGATGCAAAGCTCATAACGCTCGTCCGCGCCAATGGCGAAGCTCACTTTTCGCGGCTCCGTCAAAACCAGCCGACAGCGGTAGCCGGCTATAAAGGGGGGCGACGGTAGTTCCGGCAGCGCAATCCACTGAAAATGAATCGACCGGTCAGCCGGATATGGAACTCGATAATCACGCATCATTTACTCCGTTTCTTCCAGAAGGATGAAATATCCTTTGTTTTCCGGCACGGTGATAGTGTTGTTCACATCGATCGCGCCGGGTTTCTGAATCAGGGGAATATCCATCAACGAGGCACGAACCTTAGCCGGATTCAATCCCAAAGCCTTCCAGTCGATCGACAGATTGCACCGGGTATCGCTGGAAGCGGCAACGGTTTCCCGGGTGACGGGAATGCTGCGGTCAAACGTTACGATGGCGAAATTGCTGTCATACGTACCGCTGGTTTTGGTATATGAACTTGATAATGCTTCACCGGGTTTGACATGGGCGGTTCTGCCGGCATTGAAACCGATTTTGCCGCCGGCCAGCAATTTATTTGCCGACAACCCGAGTTCACGTAGCGGAATCGATATTTCGCCTTGCCAGTCATTGCCGCTCTGACTGACCTTGTACTGCCATGAGCCGTTCCAACTGACGCCGCCCGGGCCGCTGTCGTAAATGGAACCCGCCGCATTGCCGATGAAGTGATAGGAGCCGGGCTTCGACGGGTCGGGCTGAATCACGAAGTCAATGGAATCGTCGAGCCACAGCGTGCCGTCGCGATCACGTTTTACTGCTTTAGGCGGTGAATTGCCGGGGCAGCGGAATGCCGCATAAAGATTATTCTGATCAAAGGTCAACCGGAACTCAAACGGCAAGTCGGCTTTCAGGGCGAAATTCATCTTCATGAAATCCTGAAGCAATACTGAATTCGCCCAGGCCGGATCATTCAACTCGCCGTCGATAACTGGTGATTGAACCGCAGGATGCAGGTTGACGGTTTTTGCCATTTGCACATCGCTCCAGTGAGCCAGCACCACCAGGGCGGCACCCGCCCGTTTGTAAACCGTGGCTAAAACATTGGGGGAATCTGTTTTTACCGGCGGATTATCATCCCAGTAACCGATCATTTCGGATTCCGCGATTTTGAATTGATCCCACATCTGCCACATGGAGGTCGTTTCCTGATTTTTGCGCCAGTTCATGCCGAAAATCATTCCGCGAAAGAAGTTGCCGGCATTGCTGCCGTTCAATTGTTCTCCGGTCAGGCCGAACGGAATACCGGACATCTCAACCAGCCAGAAATCCGGCGAACGGCTGTAATCAAACATTTCGCCGAGCCAGAGATCCGAGAAATACGGCAGCAGTTCAAGATGGTTGTTCATTACACTTGAATTCGTTTTAGTAAAATCGAAATAATCAACGCAATGAAAATTGATCAGTGATTCCAGGTTGGTTTCCCGCGTGACTCGCGCCAGGCGCCTGGCGGTTTCGCGGTTGAAGCCCACTCCGTCCAGGTAAATATCCCGGATACCGAATTTCTTCATCAGATAAGGAATTCCGGCGATATAGTAATTTGCCATGCGCGAACTGCCCTTGACCGAAATGGAAGCATCCACCACATTCAACGGTGGCTTAATCGTATTGCCGTCCAGCGGCTGCAGCCAGCTTGGGACATAATCGGTTTTCAGGTGTTCCTGCAGCCATGGATAGCCGCCTCCGTTGGTTGTGATTCTTTTGGCGTCATGGATGCTGTATACGAAAGCGGACGAGGCAAATATTTCATTGCCCAATGAACGTATCGCCCAAAGCTCATAAGCCCGGTTGCTGAGTTCCCTGAGCGTATAATACAGTTCAATTTCACTTTGGTTGCGCTTCAAATCGGCAATCACGGCATATGTCTCTCCTGCGTCTATAAACGGATAATTGATGAATTTATTGCCGCGCACACCATGGAATAGACTGCGGATATTGTTGCCGGGAATACCGGGCCAGCCGCCGCGCCGCCGTGCCCAATGATTCTTAAAATCCAATGGCCTGAAAGGAGTAATCAGGTAATGAAATCCAAATTCAAGTTCTTCATTTTTCTTTATATTTCGTTCCCCGGAGAAAGCCGTTATCCGGACCGTTTTTTCGGTCGTGCGGACAGTGGCCCCCCCTTTACCGTCATTGTGCCATCCGGGCGGCAGTCCGTTATCATTCAGCGTGGAACGTTGAAGTATGTGAGCGTTCAATGGGGTCAGTTTCAGTTGCAGACCGGCCTTGACATTGCCCAGCCAGAGCATGTGGCTGGCTTCGCCCAAATTCCACTTCCAGTCGATTGATTTCGGCAGGTAACCACCACGCCGCCCGAACCCCATGCCATATATCGCTTCATCCGCGCGGATATCGGTGATGAGCCGGATATCTTTTATCTTCAGCTCATGGTCCGATTTGACGGTTGCCTGATAACGGACCATGCCGTCAAATTCCATCTGCAGAACTAATTTCAATGTCACATCGCCGGATTTTGCGGTGAACTGCCGCTTCATGGTTGTTTCCGACTCAGCAACCGTTTCGCTTTGCCAGTTATCGAATTTCAGACCTCCCTTATCCGTAATTACGTCAAAGCTAACCGGCGCTGCCAGCAGCTCACGGTCATTGGACTTGATCGACACCGGCATGCCATTGTCGCCGAATTGAACACTGCGGTTCAGAATACCGATGGTATTGCCCTTGATTTCCAGCGGAGTATAAGGCGACGTCACCGTATTTTCCTGTCCTGCCGTTGAATTGAACCACGATAAACGGGTCATCAATTCGGGTTTGGATACGCCGCCATCCACCAATAGTTCTCCCTGAATATCGAGAGAAATTTTCACCGGCACGGTTTTGCCGCCGGACTTGAGATTGATTGTCGCCTCGTATACGCCCGCGGCATCCGCCGGCACGGTCAGAAAGAACCACAAAGGTTGCACTCGATCCGCCGGAATGTCCACAGCCTTTTCAAACGGTTTGGCATCCCAGTCGATGCCGCCGAAATTCAGACATGCCATCGCATCCGCCGGAATTTTGCTGCCGGCGGCATTTACAAAATCCTGCCAGTCTGCGGTGATATTTTTCACTTCACCCTTCGCCGCCCAGACACCGATCTGGAAAGCATAGTTCTCGTTCGGTCGGGCGATGCCCTTGAATTCACGCGATTCACCCCGGGTGATCCAATCCACCGGTAAAGCCTCCGGCATCCGGATCGAACGCGTCCGGTCTTCCGGAAAAACCATAAAAGGCGCGTCAGCAGGGCACTCCGCCCGCAATGCTTCCGTTTCGGCTTTCGTCGCACAAATTTCCATCGGGTCGAAACGGTTGAAATCATCAATCGCCTCCAGCGCCACCAGTTCGGCCTGCTGCAGCGTACCCGGATCAACCTTGCGCAAATCGCCGTCCGCGATCCACTTGGAATTGGCCCGGCTCATCGGTGAATAATAACTGCCGGAGCGTGAACTCCAAACCGTCGGAGTCTTGAAAGGTAAATAATAGAAATAATAAATTCCAGCTCCAGCTGTTGGTTGAAAAATTAACTCTCCATACTCTTTTTCTATAGTTCGGGGTACCAGATTATATACCGGTTTATGGTCTTCGGTAAAAGCCAAAATCGCTTTCTTCTGTGGATCGTCGTCACGTCGCCGCCATGGAATTCGCACCGCTACTGCTTCAGCCTCTTCGGACACCCTGACCACAGCCCGGTGGTGCCCGGTATTCAGTTTGCGCATATCCCAGACTGCGGTACGATACTCTGCCACCGGCTGACTGAGCTCTGCTGCTCCTGAAATGAAACAAAAAAATCCAACTGCAAAAAATAATTTCTTCATAAACTCTTAACTCTTAACTCTTAACTCTTTTAGTTTTCCGGAAAAAACATCTGTTTATAATCATCCAACGGTGAAGTCTGATAAGGATTGGCCGGATTCTCCACTTCGAATTCAACCACATGACCGTCGAAAAACAATAAATTAACCGCCGGATTGTGAATCGCCCGCAGGAAACCACTGTTGGTCAACTGAGCGTAATGACATTCCGCATGACCAATATCCCGTTTGGCCACCATCTGATCCGAGCTGACGACATCGCCACTGAATATTTTTCCGGCCGGGTCGGCGATCTGATTGGATTTGATTGCTTTACCGGCTTTGCTCAGATCGAGGAGACGGCGGTTCATACCGAAACTCGGATAATAATAAACATCGCTGCTTTTCAGGGATTCATCCGTGGCAGCCTTTTGCCATTTCGTCAGCATACCGACCGCCCATTCATCACCGCCCCGGCGTCCGGGACAGATAAATTCGGTTCCGTCCGCATATCGGTCTTTGCACAGAACCCATGTCCAGGTAGAGAATTTGTTGATTTGAGGAGCGTTTGAGTAATGCGGCATGAAATTACCGCCGCTGTCGTCAAGATAACTTGCCATGGCTTTGCCCAATTTACCGAGATTGTTGACACAGTCAATACGCTTCTGGTCCTTCAATACGGCATTGCCGCCCGTCAGTACCATCGCCATCAAAAATGTAGTAATTGTGGTGACAATCAATAATTCAATTCTGGTAAAATATTGTCTTTTCATAATGCCTCTTTTATTTATTGTACATGAAACTTAATTCATAATCATCCAGCGGCGAAGTTAAATACGGATTGCCGGGATAAGCGATCGTCATAGCCGACACATGCCCGTCGAAATACAGCAGTGTAACCGCATTTCCATGCCTTCCGCGAAGTACTCCGCCGCCGGTCCCCTGAAAGCCCATACAACGGAAATCACCAATATCACGGCCCACCGCCACCTGGTCGGATCCAATGACGTCGCCGGAGAAAACTTTACTGCTCGGATTTCGTATCGAGTCGCGTTTCACGCCGGTCCCGGCATCAATGGCATCGGTTATGTATTTATTCATCCCGTAACTGGGATAACAATATACTTCTCTGGTTGACGTATTGGTCAGCGTGTAGATGGATTCATTGCCCGCCAGCGGCCACAACCTGACAATGCTGGCACCCCAGGCGTCCGGTCCCTTTCGTTCCGGACAAAGAAAAACACTGCCGGCGGTAATATATTTATTGTAATACAACAGCCATACCCAGGTTGTCATCCACTCGTTATTCGCATTGCGCGTGCCTTTCATAAACGCACCGTTGCTGTCATGCAAATACAAATCAAGGGTAACGCCGACTTGCTTCAAATTATTGACACAGGTAATCGTTCTGGCTTTGGCGCGGGCTTTGTTCAGGGCCGGCAGCAGCATAGCGGCTAATATTGCTATAATAGCGATCACAACCAAAAGCTCAATGAGTGTAAAATGTTTTCGTCGCATGGTTCCATTCCTCCAAGTTATGTGTTCAAATTCTTTATGCTTTCGCGTTTGATCAACAACGGATTCATCAATTCCTGGATACGGTTTTCCTTGCCGTCCAACATATCATTGATATAGTCGGCCAACCGAATGCCGATAGCCTCGGCCGGATACTTCATGGTAGTCAAGCCTGGCTGGGTATAGCGGGCATAAATCTGGTCGTCAAATCCCGCCACGCTCATATCAGCCGGCACTTTCAGTCCCAGGATTTCACAGCTCCGCATGATCCCGAGCGCCATCATGTCGCACGTACAGAGCATGGCCGACATCTTCGGATACAAACGGTTCAGAAAAACAAATTCCTGAAAACAATACGGTTCGATTTTATGAAAACTGTCGGGCCAGATCATCGCCGGATGGTAACTGATTCCGGCGTTTTCCAGCACCCGGACAAAGCCTTTCTGCCGGTCTTCGAAGTCCCGGGAACTGGTATTCGGATCAAAACTTAGAACACCGATATCGCGATGTCCACACCCCGCCACATACTCAGCCAACATTTCGCCGCCGCGTATGTCGTCCACCGCCAGATAGTTGAACTCCGGGTACTGCTGGTTCAAAAGCACCAGCGAATGATGTTTGTCGCGCAACTTCCGCAACAGTTCACGATCAATGCACCCGAAACTGACCATCACATCGCAATCAAAATCATACTCCAGGTCGGCATGACTCAAGAGATGCAGCGACAAAATCACCTTGACTTGCGGATCAAGATTGGCGCAGCAACTTTGAAACAGCTGCATCAGAAGCGCATTACCCGCTTGCTCCGGCTGAAATACGAACGTTACTTTCAGTGCCGGCTGCAAACTGGTGCTGCTGATAATATCAAGGGCATGACTGGAAATATAGGCACCGCTACGCGGCCGCCGCTCAAGCACCCCTTCCTCGACCAATTCATCAATCGCCTGACGGACCGTATTACGGCTGATGTCATGTTTTTCGCTGAGCTGACGCTCCCCGGACAGCCGGTCGCCTTCGCGAAGAACCCCCGTAGTGATTCCATAAAGCAAATGCTTTTTTAAAATATCGGCTTTGTTTGTAATCTTGTTCATTGTCAATCATCCTTACGACTATAATTATACCAGTTATTTTGAATTTGTCAATAGGAATACGAAAAATTGACTAAAAATAGAACCAGAATATTGATTTTATCGATTTGCATCATATATTTTTGGTATATAAGCAAACCATTTCAGGAGAAATGTTATGCGTTATCGGCAGATTCACCTCGACTTTCATACTTCGGGAGAAATTCCGGGAATCGGACAACAATTCAATGCGGAAGAGTTTGCACGGACGCTGACGGAAGCGGCGGTGGACTCGATCACCTGTTTTTCTGTCTGCCACCATGGCTGGAGCTATCACCCGACCGCGATCGACATGATGCATCCGTATCTGGATTTTGACCTGCTCCGAGCCCAGATCGATGCGGCGCACACAGTGGATATCAAAGTTCCAGTTTACATCTCGACAGGTTCGAACGATGCGGCCTTTGCTCAACATCCCGGATGGATTTCAGTACTTCCTTTCGTCAGATCCAGTGGGATTTTGCAATTGATTTTCCTACAATTATGATTCTACACTTCCCCTTATATCACCATTTCCTTATAAACTTTTCGCCTCATTTTTTCATTTTCTAAATTTTTCTGAATTTTTTTGAAAATTTCGCAAAAATTTATTGCCCGAAAACCCCTGAAAACAACTTGCAAGCCAATCATTTATACTTATATTAACTATAAAATATAAAGTAAATACATTTACAAACCCAGGGACAGACAGAAAATATAAAGCGATATTCAGGGGGTAAAAATTGCCGACAAATAAAATCAAACAGAATGTCAAATGTACTTTCAGAACGGATTCAAGTACATCTGACATCGTTTTCATGCCAACATAATCAAAACCATATAAAATCACAAAAAATTGAGGTAAAACATGGCGAACTATGTGAATCAAACAGTCTCCGCGGGAGCATCAATGACTCTGAATGCGCAGGACACGGCATCCGGTACACAAGTCGCAGGACGGCTCTTTGTGCGCAGCGACGGAGTAGCCTCCAGCAGTTATGTCAATTCCGGCGGTAGTATGACTGTTTATAAAGGGGGACGCGCGGAAAACACGGTGGTTTCTTCCGGCGGGATTCTCACCGGGTCAACCTCGTACACCGGTCTCGGCATTGGTTGTGGTTCGGCCAACAACACCATTGTCCATTCAGGTGCACGAGTACTCGGATTCCGTTACAACGGGGCCGGTTCAACCACGATCACCAAACTTTATGATAATGCAATCCTCGGCGCATTCTCCAGCGCGATTGTAGACAGCGGTTATATCGGCAACGTCGGCTCCGGCGGGGTACTGACCGCTACGACAGTCGCTTACGGCGGCAGCATGGCGATTTATGGCAATGGTTCAGCCAACCAGACTAATGTTCAATCAAAAGGTAATCTCTATGTCATCAGCAACGGCGTAGCCTCGAATACCCAGATCAGCAATGGCGGCGCCATGACAATTTATGCTGGTGCAAGGGCGGAAAATACAGTGGTATCCTCCGGCGGTTTTCTCACCGGGTCAAACTCATACACCGGTCTCGGTACCGGTTGCGGCACGGCCAACAATACCATTGTTCATTCAGAGGGACGCGTTCTCGGATTCCGTTACGCCGGAGCCGGCTCAACTACAATCACCAAGCTCAGTAATTATGCGATTCTCGGCACATTCTCCAGCGCGGTTGTCGATAGCGGTTATATCGGTAACGTTGGCTCCGGCGGAGTACTGACCGCTACAACGGTCGCTTACGGCGGCAGTATGACGATTTCTGCCAACGGTTCGGCCAACAAAACTTATGTCCAATCAAAAGGTCAGCTTTATGTCGTCAGCAACGGAATAGCATCAAGCAGTTATGTCGAATACGGCGGTACCATGACAATTTATGCCGGCGCGCGTGCAGAAAACACGGTGGTTTCTTCCGGCGGTTTTCTCACCGGGTCAAACTCATACACCGGTCTCGGTATCGGTTGCGGCACGGCCAACAATACTGTTGTCCATTCAGACGGACGCGTTCTCGGGTTCCGTTACGCCGGGGCCGGCTCAACCACGATCACCAAACTTTATGATTATGCGATTCTCGGCGCATTCTCCAGCGCGATTGTCGATAGCGGTTATATCGGTAACGTTGGTTCCGGCGGGAAACTGACCGCCACGACAGTCGCTTACGGCGGCAGCATGACGATCAATGCCAACGGTTCGGCCGACAAGACTTATATCGAATCAAAAGGCATACTCTATGTCACCAGCAATGGAGTCGCTTCAAATAGTTACGTCAACTCCGACGGCAGGATAGTGATTTACGCTGGTGCACGGGTGGAAAACACGGTGGTTTCTTCCGGCGGGCTTCTCATCGGTTCATCATCGTACACTGGTCTCGGTACCGGTTGCGGCACGGCCAACAATACCATTGTTCATTCAGGCGGACGGGTCTTCGGGTTCCGTTACGCCGGGGCCGGTTCAACCACAATCACCAAACTTTATGACCATAACGTCCTCGGCGCGTTCTCTAGTGCGGTGGTTGATGACGGCTACATCGGTCATGTCGGTTCCGGCGGGGATATGACTTCTACGACGGTCGCTTACGGCGGCAGTATGACGGTCAATGCCGGCGGCTTTGCCAACCTGACCTATGTCAATTCAAAAGCTCTGCTTTATGTCACCAGCAATGGTATAGTAGCGAATACCTACGTCAGCGCAGGTGGCAGCATGACGATTTACCGCGGCGGATCTGCGTTCGGCACGGTGGTTTCTTCTGGCGGGGTTCTTACCGGGTCATCAGCATACACCGGTCTCGGCACTGGTTGCGGCATGATCAACAGCACCACCATCCAGGACGGAGCAAAAGTGATTCTTACCAGCGGCGGCCAAGCTCAAAATACGGTGGTTTCGGCCGGCGGCTCACTGATTCTAAGCTCGGGAAGCTATCACTACGGCGCTTTGAATATTGCCAATGGTGCGGTGGTATCGGCTTATACCGGAACCGTCATCGATTTCATGATTGCCGGCAAAACTGCCAACGCCAGTGCACTGGTCAATAATTTCAGCCTGATCAGCGGAAATTCTCTGGCAACTTACTCCGTCCTGGTTAAAGCCGGACAGCAGCACGGCGTGTACAAGCTCGCCGCAAACGCATCCTCGTATGGAACCAGGAAAACCATGATATGGGCGGATGGTAAAGCATACGGTTCAATTTCGGCCGGCGAGTCGTTCTCGTACGGCAAGAATACTTACGCACTGTCGCTGACCTCCGGCAACCTCAATTTGACGGTAAGCAATCTGAATACCGATTTGTCCGGAAAGGGCTGTTCGCAGATCGTGGCCTGGGATTCAAAACGCGGCAAGGTCGGCTATGTGGCGACTACCGGACAGGCGGCACCGTCATGGGCGGGCATCTGGGAATGGAGCGGCAGCGAAGCTTCGATGTGGAAGGTGGTCGGCGTGGGGCAATTCTCGTCGAGCGTGAAACACGACGGGCTCCTGCTCTATAACGGCTACGGCAACACCTTTGCCGCATGGACGGACCTCGGCCGCGGTGACTATGGTTATGTATCACTGTGCCACGTGGAAGGCAACTTCCAGACCAAAGCACTGGCGGACTTCGACGGCAACGGTCTGGACGACGTGATTATCTATGATGAAAAAGGCTCGTTCGGGATTGTTTCGGACGCGCGTACTTATCATGACGTCTGGCACGTCGATAATGCCGCGGCGAATGTTCAGCAATTGATTGGCGCCGGGTACTTCGGCAATGCCGACGGCAAGAGCGATATCCTGGTCAAAAGAACCACCGACAACGCCTATTTCCTGTGGCATAATGAAGACTCGACGTTTAAAACCTGGAACTGGTCGCAGACTTATCTCGGAACCTTGAACAACGACTGGGAAGTGGCGGCGATCGGCGACTTCCAGGGCGATGGCATCGATGATATCATCATGTGGCAGAAGTCCACCGGCTACCTCTATGCCTGGGAAGACGGCAAGGCCTCGAATCAGCGCTGGGTAGGCCAGCTTAACCGCAACCAATGGGAAATTGCCGCAGTCGGCGACTACAACGGCGACGGCAAAGACGACCTGCTGCTACGCGAATTAAATAGCGGCTGGGGCGGCGTGGGCTACTGGGCCAGTGGCAATGCTTCGAATTGGTCGGACCTCAATGCCCGCATCGAAACCAACATGGAAAGTCAGTTCGCCGTGATCGCGTAAGTTATAATTATAGAAGTTAAGTATATATTGAAAGACGAACCCGTCAAAAGCATAAAAAACAGCTTTTGACGGGATCGTCTTGATGAATTTTATCGGTTTCTCTATAAATATTTTAGAGTTATGTAATAATGTCGCATATTAGTAGATAAATAGGTTCATATTTTATACGGGTAGGAATCAAAGGAAAATCAGACATGGCTGACTATGTGAACCAAATGATCGCAACAGCAAACCTGCTGACACCGGCCGGACTGCCCATCGAAGCCGACATGGAAAGCAAATTCGCAGTGATCGCGTAAACTTAGATAGATATAGGTTATAAAAATGACACAGGCAAAAAATGGAAATGATGTTGTAAAAGATTGGCTGGAAAATAATCTACAAAGTCTGGCGGATATTGTCGCGGAAACTGCGGTATTTTGCCCGATTGACAAATTTGACAGCATTAAAAAAGCGAATAATGAAACGACAGCTTATATCTATTATACTCGCAGAGGAACAAAAAACAAACTGTTGATTCGCAGGACCAAACCGAAAGAGAAAAAAAGACAGATTGTTTCTCAAGGAAACTCACAGGTATATCTTGACGAAAATTCATGGATCAATAAAGACTTCAAGAAAATAACCGATATGTCCGGTTGTAAAAATTATCAAACCTGCCATATCTGGCCGGGGCTGGCTTATAAAGAAAAATGTTTCAGTGCGGTGGCGAACATTGTTCTATTGCCCAAATATATTGCGGCTTTCAGTGATTTCATTCCGGAAATACAGGATATCTTAAAATACCGGGCATATGATCTATTTGGCTGGTATCCGGAGGATGAAGGGGTTGCTCAACCGCAAGAACCGAAACATTATCCCAAAATCTGGACGAAGCCTGATTCGAGAGAGGTTTCCCAAAAAACCGTAAACGAAAAATTGGAAATCTGGTCCACCAAGCCGCAATCCATCGTACATAAAACCATCGCAATCATAAAGCAGGCAGGCGGTACTATCGACAGAAAAGAATTCAAAAAGAAATTGACCGGTATTTCGTCCAAACCCGAAATGACAATAGCCTCCCTCTCCTCTGATGCCGGTAATTCCTATGGCAAGGTTTTCCAAGGGGTTGATGACCGAATTACAATTTGTTCTGAATATATGGCATTAATCAATAAGCTTTGGAAATAGACATACACGGTGATCGCTTAACGCAGGGAATATTATTATGATACAGCAATTGATTCAATCCGGTGGAGTGCAAATCGTCACCACTCCGAAACGGCAATTGATCTATCTGGATTTCGACGGGGAAACTACCAGTTATAATGGCGAAGTGTTGACCATTGATGAAGTGATCATAAATGATTCCGGCTTGTCACAAACTCAAATTAACTCCATTATAAGCCAGTTAAATACTCAATATGCTGGACATAACGTTGTATTTATCACCGAGCGTCCAACGTCCGGAGATTATTCGACGGTTTTCATCGGCAAAACATCTGCGTTTGATTATACCGGGCTCGCCGAAACAGTCGACAAGGGAAATCTGAATCAAAACGACAACGCATTCGTAAACCTCGATGCATCCTCCAGCCTCGATAAAATCATCAATGTCATCAGCCATGAAGTCGATCATCTGCTGGGAACCCTAGACCACGGCGGCGAAGGCTTGGCCCAATATGCGTATTCCTATGTAATTTCCTCCGGCGTCACCAGTACCGGCGTTAAAGTTAGTGCTGGCGATGAAATGACCATTCTCAATGGTGGAGCCGTTAATAGTACTATCATCAACTCCGGTGGAGTCCAGTATGTTTCCAGTGGTGGAACAGCGATCAATACAGTCATTAAATGGGGCGGAAGTCAACATATTACCTCCGGGGGGAGTGCAGACCTTACGACTGGATCGGGGTGGCTGTATGTTTATTCTGGCGGCATTGCGAACAATACGAGTCTCGATGGAGGTAGACTAAGTATTTATTTCGGCGGCGTAGTAAACAATGTGACCTGTAGCGAAGCCTACATAAATGTTTTCGGAGAGCTGAATAATGTATATTGGCATCAACGTGGCGGTACAATAAATATTTCTTCCGGCGGCGTGGTCAACAATATCATTGTATCGCGGTTGATACCAGGGATTATGGATATGAACATCAGTAGTGGAGGTGTAGCAAACAACCTAACTTGGCATAAAGGAGCACTTGTTAACTATGAGTATGATCGCATAACAGTTCTAGCTGGGGGAGTAGTGAACAGTGCCACGTTAGCCCAAGCTGAGTTGCACACTTATGGAGTAACCAACAATATAATTCTTAGCGCCTATGCCAAGTCTATGCAGATCGTTTGGAATGGAGGAGTAGCGAATAATACGATTATTGAAGCCATCGCAAAAATAAATCACTACGAAATCGGCGGGCAGCTCATCTTGTCGGGTGGTGTGGCCAACAGTACGTTTATCAGCAGTGGAGGAAAACAATCTATTGGTAATGGCGGAATTGCCAGCAATACGGTTATTTCCAGCGGAGGGAGTTTGTTTCTTTCCTCAGGAGGCTCGGCTATAAATCTGGACTGGACGCCATTTGTCGGGTATTTTCATAATGACGGGGGTTATGTAACATTTGCCAATACCTTATCCGGATGCTATTACGGTAGCGGAGGAACTATGTACTCAAGCGCGGCAAGTATGAGTTCTCTAACTTTGTCCAATGCTTCAATGTATGTAATGGAAGGTGGAAGCACGAACAATATGTTCATCAATTCTGGCAGTCATCAGTATGTTTCCAACAAAGGAAAAGCGGATAACACAGTGGTACATTCAGGTGGCATTCTCTACACATATATCGGCGCAATACTTGGCGGCACGACCATACTTTCCGGAACCATGAGCGTTTTCGGTACTGTTTCCGCCCAAGGGGCAGCGATCGAGTTTGCAATGAATGAACGGAAATCCACAGATGAAGCGATAATCACTGATATCTCTTTGATCACCGGAGCAAACTACTCGATTACAGTGAATACAAGTCAGGGAATAGGTAGTTACGCTCTGGCAGACGGCGCAGGAAATTTCGCGCAGAGCATTAAGCTAAACGTTGGAGGAACTGAACTCGGTTCATTGTCGCTGAACAGTTCTGCCCTGAGTGATGGCGATAGAAACTACAGCCTGTATCTTAATGACCAGACGCTAACATTGTCCATCATAGGATCTTCCGTCGCAACAACTCCGAATACCAATCTATCGGGTAATGGTTATTCTCAGATTGTGGCTTGGGATGCGGCGCAGGGCAAGGTCGGGTATGTGGCTACCAACGGTCAAGTTGCACCACAGTGGACGGGTATCTGGGAATGGAGCGGCAGCGAAGCTTCGATGTGGAAGGTGGTCGGCGTTGGTCGCTTCTCCTCCAGCGTGGAGCATGACGGTATTTTGCTTTATAACGGATATGGCAATACCTTTGCGGCTTGGACGGACCTCGGGCGCGGCGATTATGGCTATGTATCGTTGTGCCATGTCGATGGCAATTTCCAGACCAAAACCTTGGCCGATTTCGACGGCAACGGTCTGGACGACGTGATCATTTATGATGAGAAGGGGTCGTTCGGAATCGTCTCGGACGCGCGCACTTATCATGACGTTTGGCACGTTACCAATGCCTCGACCAACGTACAGAAGTTGATTGGCGCGGGTTACTTCGGCAATGCCGACGGCAAAAGCGACATCCTGGTCAAGAAGACGGATGAAAATGCTTTTTTCCTGTGGCACAACGAGGACCCGACGTTCAACACCTGGAACTGGTCGCAGACTTATCTCGGCACCTTGGACAACGATTGGGAAGTGGCCGCGATCGGCGATTTCCAGGGCGACGGCATCGATGACATCATCATGTGGCAAAAATCGACCGGCTACATGTACGCGTGGGAAGACGGCAAATCATCAAACCAGCGCTGGGTGGGCCAGCTCAACGCCTCGCAATGGGAAGTGGCCGCGGTCGGCGACTACAACGGCGACGGTAAAGAGGACTTGCTATTGCGTGAGCTCTCGACCGGCTGGGGCGGCGTAGGCTATTGGGCCAGCGGTAATGCATCCAACTGGACGGACCTCAACGCCCGCATCGAAACCGATATGGAAAGTAAATTCGCAATAATTGCATAATATTAAACAGAAAGGTATTATCCGGCATGAGTAACAACATATCCATCAGCGAAGACACAGTCAACGATTTGAATCTGACAGCGGGAGAGCCGGTTTCGGTTCTCCCCTCCCCCGCCCCAGCCCCCTCCCCGGTGGCCGAAGAAAGCGCCCCGCCCAAGCAGCCGAGCATTTACGGTGATATCCCGGCAATTCCGGTGCTGGATGCGGTGGAAGGGATCAAATTCGACTTCAATCATGGAATCCGGATCTTATTTCCGCATAACGATAAGACGTACCATGTGACCTTCATGGATATCGATACCGGGATCATTCTTTACAGTGCGGACACGGTGCCGGGGGCTTTTGTAACGAGTGTGAAGAAATTCTACATCAAATTCCGCCTGATTATTCATGACAAGGGCAATGACGAACCGATTTTCAGTTATGATTACGATGCCCGGGACAAGGAAATCATGATTCAACTGCCGGTCGGAACAATTGGCGACTCGATTGGATGGTTTTCCTATGTGGAGCGTTTTCAGCAGAAACATCATTGCAAGGTGATCTGTGTGATGACCCCCTGGATCTCCACACTGGTGGAAAAACAATATCCGGAAATCACCTTTATCGACCCCGCGCAAACGGTGAATTACAAGCCATATGCGTGTTATTATATGGGATTGTTTTTCCGAGGGGATGTGGATAATCAGCCGATCGACTTCCGTTACATCGGGCTGCACCGTACGGCTGGTTATATCCTGGGAGTGGAGCCGGGGGACCAGCCGCCGCGGCTGGATTTATCGGCGCCGCGGCAGATCAAAGAAAAATATGTGTGCATAGCCGCCCAGTCAAGCAGCCAGGCCAAATACTGGAACAATCCCTATGGCTGGACAACGATTGTCAAATACCTGAAAGACAACGGTTATCGCGTATTGTGCATTGACAAGGAAAAAGTTCATGGAACCCATCTGAACTGGAATCACATCCCGTATGGCGCAGAGGATTTCACTGGAAACCTACCGTTGCAGGAGCGGGTAAACCTGATCAAGGATGCAGATTTCTTTATCGGGTTGTCGAGCGGGTTGAGCTGGATCGCCTGGTGCTGCAAAGTTCCGGTGGTTATGATTTCCGGCTTTACCCATCCGACCAATGAATTCGAGACGCCTTACCGGGTCATCAATTATCATACCTGCCACAGCTGCTGGAACGACATGCGGATCGACTTCGACCATTTCGATTTTTTGTGGTGCCCGCGACACAAGAACACGGAGAGGCATTTCGAGTGCACGCGGCTGATCTCGCCGGAGCAGGTTATAACGACAATCAAAAAGATACCATCTTTTATTGAAACAAAACCGGTATAAAACGACGGTTGGAATAAAATGGGAGTGAAGAACGATGAATACCTATGAAATCACTGCGAGCGCTGAATTTCCCGTTGACGACAATCTTTCTTTGAGTGTGAGTGTCGGTGCTTCTGGAGATGTCCTGGTGCCTTATACCATGCCGGAAGCGGAATACATGTATGGATGTTCGAGTACTGCATTGGGGATGATTTTAGGGTATTACGATCTTTACGGCTACCTGGGTTATGATGTCTCCGATATCATTCCCGGAACGGTGGAGGTTTCATCCCGTGGAACGGACGGCAACATTTACAACATGAACGCCTTCGATACGGTATTGGGTAATTTCATCGCCTCCGAGGGCTACGTGGACCGTTTTTACCGCACGACCCCGGCGGAGGAACTTCCATACACATTTATTGACGGCGACCCACAGAAAGGACTGAATACCGCCGCCTGGGATTCACTGTCCGATTACCTGGGGACAGGGCAATATTGGCGTGCCAACATCGACACCAGTACCAGAGTCATTACTTTGACCTTGAGAGCCATTTCCAATTCTACGACCACGGTGACGATTTCATCCGGCAATCTTAGCCTGCAGGTACCATATAAATACCTCGACATGAAATATGGCTTGTCGCTTTATGTGGAATCCGTCGGCTACAACCTTGACCCCGACCAGACGAAAACAGTGCAAGCCGATTCGAGCGGCGGCTCGTTCACTTTTGCGAATTTCATGGCTGAAATTGATATCGGTCGTCCGATGCTGATTACGATGACGACTACCAGTAATTACGGACATATGGTAACAGCGTATGGCTATAACGCATCAACCCAATCAATAATCTTTGATGATACATACAAGAGCAACTGCACAATGAAATGGAACGGCACTTATTTGTATTCGGGTGACCTCTATTCGATCTCCACCGTAACGACTATCGTCCTGGACACGCTCAGTTTACCGCTGATGACGGCAGCCGGAAATACCGTGAAGCTTTATTCGGGCAATTCACTGGTCAGCTCCGCTTCGGTCATGACTGGAGCCACGGTCTCGTCCTCGATGACTCAATATGTTTCGAGCGGCGGCGTGGCACGCAATACTGCGGTCTTGTCCGGCGGCCGCCAGTATATATATTCAAATGGAGTGGCCAGTTCCACTACAGTGCATTCCGGTGGTTCCATGCTCCTCAATTCCGGCGGCAATGCCTATGATCTGACGCTCGGCAATTACGGCAGTGCTTCGATTTATGGCAATATATCAGGCGCGAAGGTCTCCTCCCAGGGAATCCTGCAGCTGTATAACGCTGCCTCGATATCTAATGCAGAAGTACTCTCCGGCGGGCGTCTTTATCTGAAGAACGGCGCCTCGGGCGGCAATATTACCGTGAACCGCGGGGGCGTGATGGTGGTAAACAGTTCCGGTACCTTGACCGGAAACCTGACCATGGCCGGTTTGCTGAAACTGGATACACTGGTTCCAGGAACACTGAACGGAGGGGGCAAAACGATAACGCTCGATATCCAGGAGCGCCATGCTTCGGATCCATATATGATCGACGATTTGTCCCAAATCTCCAACGTCAATATATCCGTCAAAGTTTCCGCCACCCAAAGTTCAGGAACCTATCTGTTGGCGGCCGAAGCGACAGGTTTTACCGGGTCCGTATCGCTCTGCGTCGGCAGTGGCAGTTGCAGCACTTTATCGGTTGGCGGCAGTAAGACATCCGGGAATCTGACTTGCTCCCTCAAAATCGACAGCGGCGTCCTTTCCCTTACGGTTCAGAATATCAACAGTGGAACGGCCCCCGCCGTCTCCGATTATGTCCCCGGAACATGGTCGACGGATTGGACACAGGCTTCGACTTATGCCCGGGAAAATAATCTGCCTATTTTCGCCTATTTCGGCGACAAAACCCTGTGCGGGTTCTGCGGTTATATGAATGATTATCTTTTTGCCGCAGAGGATTTCAAGGAACTCTCCAAATCGATGGTACTGCTGTATGATACTCCGGTTCCGGGCAAAACCTACAACGGCTCCCCTGCTGGTTACCTGCTGGATGCTGCCGGCAACACCCTCGCGGTACGCTATGGTTTCGGAAGCAGCGCCCACGATTCCTGGATGACCTGGCTGAAAATCAATTTGAATCAGGCCACAGGGGTTTATTCATACTCATCCGAACAGGATTTCGTACAGCTTGGCTCTAATGTCGCAGGAACATCCATATCATCCGGTTATACGGTTTACGTCAACTCCGCGACTCTGACCAGCGGCACAATTTTTTCCGGCGGCAGCATGCTGGTCAATAAGGCCGGAAAAGCCAACAATACAAAGATCCAATCTGGCGGCCGCCAATATGTGAATTCGGGCGGTATTGCCAGTGCGGCTGTAATTGCCGCCGGCGGCAGCATGATCATCAATAATGGAGGGGAAGCCCACACCACCCAGATAAATTCCAGTGGGCGCCAGTATGTCAGTTCTGGCGGTGTCGCCAGTGCGACGACGCTAAATTCAGGCGGCTATATGGCCGTCTACAACGGTGGCATTACCCGCTCGGCCCAGGTGAAATCCGGCGGAAACCAATCCATCCAATCCGGAGGAGCCGCTGTCGGTACCACGGTAAGTTCCGGCGGCATCATGTATATCACATCCGGTGGTTGCCATTCGGGTACGTTGAATATTACCAGCGGCGCGCTTGTTTCCGCCTATGTCGGTGCCATAATCGATTTCACGGTGGCGGAACGGAAAGCAACTGACAGCGCTCTGGTCAATAACTTCGCCTTGATAAGAGGCGCTGCCAATGCCAGCTATTTCATCACAGTTAAAGCAGGCCAGGAAAACGGAACTTATAAACTCGCCGCCAATGCATCGACCTATAATTACAGCACAACGTTAAAAAATACCGACGGCACGGCTCTTGGCACCCTGGCAGCAGGAGGGTCGATCACCAGCGGAGGCTATACGTATAAGTTAACTTTGAACTCCGGAACCCTCTCATTAAACATAACCGGAAGTGCAACGCCACCCACGCCGACAACTACCGTTCCAAACACAAATCTGACGGATAACGGGTATTCACAGATCGTGGCTTGGGATGCGGCGCGGGGTAAGGTGGGCTATGTGGCTACCAATGGCCAGACGGCGCCGGCATGGCGCGGTATCTGGGAGTGGAGCGGGAGCGAAGCCTCGATGTGGAAGGTGGTCGGCGTGGGGCAGTTTTCGTCGAGCGTGGAGCATGACGGTATTTTGCTTTATAACGGATATGGCAATACCTTTGCGGCTTGGACGGATCTGGGGCGCGGTGACTATGGTTATGTGTCATTGTGTCATGTGGAAGGCAATTTCCAGACTAAGACCTTGGCCGATTTCGACGGTAACGGCTTGGACGATGTGATCATTTATGATGAAAAGGGTTCATTTGGGATCGTGTCGGATGCGCGGACTTATCATGACGTGTGGCATGTCGACAATGCGGCGACAAACGTGCAGAAGTTGATTGGTGCGGGTTACTTCGGTAATGCTGACGGCATGAGCGAAATTCTGGTCAAGAAAACGGACGAAAACGCTTATTTCCTGTGGCATAACGAGGACCCGACATTCAAAACCTGGAACTGGACGCAAACTTATATCGGAACTCTGGATAACGACTGGGAAGTGGCGGCGATCGGCGATTTCCAGGGTGATGGGATCGACGACATCATCATGTGGCAGAAGTCCACTGGTTATATATATGCGTGGGAAGACGGCAAATCCTCGAATCAACGCTGGGTGGGCCAGCTCGACAGTAATAAGTGGGAAATCGCCGCGGTCGGCGACTACAACGGCGACGGCAAAGAGGACTTGCTATTGCGTGAACTGAGCAGCGGCTGGGGCGGCGTAGGCTACTGGGCCAGCGCCAACGCCTCCAACTGGACTGATCTCAACGCCCGCATCGAAACCGACATGGAAAGCAAATTCGCGGTGATCGCTTAAAACAATTATGTGGAATATTAAAATAGAAAACGGGTGTCAAAATGGCAGTTTGTAATGTGAGCTCAGACGATTTGTGTTTGACGGTCTCTTCGGGGGTAGTGGATACTACCCCGCCGGTTTTCAACGGACCGTTGACGCTTCGGGCAGAGAATTATGCAATTATAATCAACTGGACTCCGGCAACAGACGACGTCAAAGTTGAAAAATATTATATTACAGTCAAAAATGTAACTACAGGAACAAATATGACCTATACTCATCCAGTAAGTGTACATCTTGATACCAGTATTTGCAGTGCATTATATACTGCGGGAACTTATTCTGTTTCCATGAGGGCGGTTGATTCTTCGGGTAATATAAGTGAGGCCACGCAGGAACAATACATCACTCTTCCAGGTGTGCCAAGAACGCTGATTGATGAAAGTCTGGTGTTATACAAGGAAGCGGCCCAAGATATTACGGTCGGCAGCGGCGGAAATCTGCGGGCGGAGGAACGCGGAGCCGATGTTATAGGGATTATAGTCGAAAATGGTGGGACAATGACTGTTTACAACCATGCGACAGCCAAAGGCACGATCATTCGCTCGGGCGGCCGGGTTGAATCCCTGAAGGCGGATCTCCTGGAAGATACTGTCATTGATGACGGAGGAATCCTGTATTTTCAAAATTATACCAGCAAAAACACCACCGTGAATGCGGGTGGAATTTTTTATTGCGAAGGAGATTCTGCTTTAGATACGACGGTCAATCGTGGAGGCATACTGGCGTTTACCGGAAACGGAAGTTTAACAGGACGTAATATTTTTGGCGGTACTATTGTCGCGCGAAATACCAACATAGTTCCTGATCCTGATTCCAATTATATGGGCTATATCGGAAACGCTGTAATTAAAGTGGAAGGCGAAATTGTATTTGCAGTCAATCAGCGGCAATCTGGCGACAATCTTATTATTGATGATTTGTCGGCTTTTCGAGGCGCCAGTTACTCTATTACAGTAAGTGCGAATCAAGCAAGCGGCAACTACCTCTTGGCCGGAAATGCCGCCGCCTTCAATCAGAAAGTCACGATCATGAATACCGAATATTCTACATTGGGTTACGTAACGGTTGGCAGTACCTTGGCTCATGGAGACCATAACTATAAATTGACAATCAATAACGGAAATCTGAGCTTGCTTGTAACAAATCAGGTGAGCAGCAACCTGCTGAGCAGCGGGTATTCGCAGATTGTGGCTTGGGATGCGGCGCGGGGTAAGGTGGGCTACGTGGCTACCAACGGCCAGGCTGCGCCGCCGTGGCGCGGGATTTGGGAGTGGAGCGGCAGCGAAGCCTCGATGTGGAAGGTGGTCGGCGTGGGACGCTTCTCGAATAGCGTCGAGCATGACGGAATCCTGCTCTATAACGGATATGGCAATACTTTTGCGGCTTGGACGGATTTGGGGCGCGGCGACTATGGTTATGTGTCATTGTGTCATGTGGAAGGCAATTTCCAGACTAAGACCTTGGCCGATTTCGACGGTAACGGCTTGGACGATGTGATCATTTATGATGAAAAGGGTTCATTTGGGATCGTGTCGGATGCGCGGACTTATCATGACGTGTGGCATGTCGACAATGCGGCGACAAACGTGCAGAAGTTGATTGGTGCGGGTTACTTCGGTAATGCTGACGGCATGAGCGAAATTCTGGTCAAGAAAACGGACGAAAACGCTTATTTCCTGTGGCATAACGAGGACCCGACATTCAACACTTGGAACTGGACGCAAACTTATATCGGAACTCTGGGTAACGACTGGGAAGTGGCGGCGATCGGCGACTTCCAGGGCGACGGGATCGACGACATCATCATGTGGCAAAAGTCCACCGGTTATATATATGCGTGGGAAAACGGCAAGTCCTCGAATCAACGCTGGGTGGGACAACTCGACAGTAATAAGTGGGAAATCGCCGCAGTAGGCGACTACAACGGCGACGGCAAAGAGGATTTACTGTTGCGTGAGTTGAGCAGCGGCTGGGGCGGCGTAGGCTACTGGGGCAGCGCCAACGCCTCCAACTGGACTGATCTCAACGCCCGCATCGAAACCGACATGGAAAGCAAATTCGCGGTGATCGCATAAAGCAAGGAAATATTATTATGATGCAACAACTAATTCAATCCGGTGGAGTGCAAATCGTCACCACTCCGAAACCGCAATTGATCTATCTGGATTTCGACGGGGAAACCACCAGTTATAACGGCGAGGCTTTGACCATTGATGAAGTAATCGTAAATGATTCCGACTTATCGCAAACTCAAATTAACTCCATTGTGAACGAGTTGAATACTCAATATGCCGGACAGAACGTTTTGTTTGTTACCGAGCGTCCGACATCCGGAGATTATTCGACGGTTTTTATCGGCAAAACATCCGCGTTTGATTATACCGGACTCGCCGAAACAGTCGACAAAGGAAATCTGAATCCAAATGACAACGCATTTGTAAATCTCGATGCATCCTCAAGTCTTGACAAAATCATCGCGACAATCAGCCATGAGGTCGATCACCTGCTGGGAACCCTGGACCACGGCGGTGAAGGGCTTGCCGCCTATCAGGATAACGGAATACTGGAAGTGGGCTCAGGTCAATCGGTGTCTGGGGTAAATATCGGGACAGGACGAACTTATAGTGAAATGTTTATTGATTCTGGTGGAATAGCAAACAATACAACGGTTTTTGAAGGCGGCGTGCAGGATATTTATGATGGCATAGCCAACAATACCGTTATATCCAGCGGTGGAAAGGTTCTTCTTGATTCTTATGGTTCTGCGGTCAATTTAGTTTGGACTCCATTTACCGGTTATTTTTACAACTATGGCGGATATGTAACTTTCGCCAATACATTGTCAGGATGTTATTACGGAAGTGACCAAACGATATATTCGAATATGTTAATGCTGAATTTTCAGACTTTGTCCAATAATACATCTATGTATGTAATGAACGGCGGAGTGGCAAGTAATACAATCATCAATGGCGGTTATCAGGAAATCTTCTCCGGCGGTTACGCGAGTGGAACCACACTAAACAATGGTTCGCAAGTTGTTAATATGGGAGGAATAATAAGTAATACGGTCATCCAATCCGGTGCTCTTTTATCTGTTACTTCCGGTGGTTCTGCACTTAGTATTACACAACTCCAAGGTGGAATGCTCAAGACTAAAGTAATCGGGGCAGACTCGAAAACAGTAATATCCGGGACGAATACTGCAGGAAGTTTTTTGTTATCGGGCGGTGTAGCGAACAATTTTGTTCTATATGGTCACGATTGGCAAGATATATATTCAGGTGGAGTAGCAAATAATACAGTCATATCCGGAGGAGGACAGTATGTATCATCCGGTGGAGTGGCAAATAACACATCCGTTTTCAATGGTGGCGAACAGATTGTTTCCTTCGGCGGCATGGCTAGCAGTACGGTTGTATCGGGAGTGGATGGACTTGCCGTAATGATTCTCGACGGGAAAGCGATCAACACATATTTGAAAGGAGGGGATCAAGATATTTATTCCGGCGGAGTCGCGACCAGTACCCGAATCGATAGCGGTAGTATTCAAAATATTTCGAAAGGCGGAATTGCAGTCCAAACAGATATTATCAATGGCCAGCAGAAGCTCCGGGGTGGAACCGCAGTGAATACTACAATTCGCAATGGCGCTACGCAAAAAATCAGTTCCGGAGGAATTGCGAGAGATACGGTGGTTTCATCGGGTGGATCGATGTATATTTCATCGGGTGGAAGCCATGCGGGAACCTTGAATATTCAAAATGGTGCCATGGTGAGCGCTTATACGGGGGCCAATATTGATTTCTCCGCGGCGGATCAGAAAACCACTGACAATGCCTTGATCAGCAATCTGGATTTGATCATTGGTCATGCTGACGCCAATTATTCTATTACGATCAGTGCGAATCAGGCGACCGGAAATTACAAACTGGCTTCCGGGGCCGCTTCGTATGTCCACACCGCGACCGTGAAGAATACAGCAGGAGCCGAATTGGGAATTCTTTCTGTCGGTAGTTCGCTTACCAATGGAAGTTACATGTATAAATTGACCTTGAGTTCCGGTAATTTGAATCTGGCAGTCGAAAGTATCACAGAGGTTATACCGAGAACCAATTTGCTGGACAATGGGTATTCGCAGATTGTGGCTTGGGATGCGGCGCGGGGCAAGGTCGGGTATGTGGCAGCCGATGGCCAAGTGGCACCGTCATGGCACGGCATTTGGGAGTGGAGCGGCGCCGAAGCTTCGATGTGGAAAGTGGTCGGTGTGGGGCAATTCTCGAATAGCGTCGAGCATGACGGTATTTTGCTTTATAACGGATATGGCAATACCTTTGCGGCTTGGACGGATCTGGGGCGCGGTGACTATGGTTATGTGTCATTGTGTCATGTGGAAGGCAATTTCCAGACTAAGACCTTGGCCGATTTCGACGGTAACGGCTTGGACGATGTGATCATTTATGATGAAAAGGGTTCATTTGGGATCGTGTCGGATGCGCGGACTTATCATGACGTGTGGCATGTCGACAATGCGGCGACAAACGTGCAGAAGTTGATTGGTGCGGGTTACTTCGGTAATGCTGACGGCATGAGCGAAATTCTGGTCAAGAAAACGGACGAAAACGCTTATTTCCTGTGGCATAACGAGGACCCGACGTTCAACACCTGGAACTGGTCGCAAACTTATATCGGTAGCTTAGGCAATGACTGGGAAGTGGCGGCGATCGGCGATTTTCAGGGCGACGGGATCGACGATATCATCATGTGGCAAAAGTCCACCGGTTATATATATGCGTGGGAAGACGGCAAGTCCTCGAATCAGCGCTGGGTGGGGCAACTCGACAGTAATAAGTGGGAAATCGCCGCAGTAGGCGACTACAACGGCGACGGCAAAGAGGACTTGCTATTGCGCGAACTGAGCAGCGGCTGGGGCGGCGTAGGCTACTGGGCCAGCGCCAACGCATCCAACTGGACCGACCTCAACGCCCGCATCGAAACCGACATGGAAAGCAAATTCGCGGTGATCGCATGAGCTGCATTTTAGAAGCTGAGTGTATGGTTAAAGATAGCCCCCGTCAAAAGTACGAAAAACGACTTTTGGTGGGATCGTTTTGAAATGCCATATCAAAAATTTATCGACTTTTTATAAATATTTTAGAATTATGTCATAGTGCCGCATATTAGTAGATAAGGTAGGTTTATATTTTTTTAGCGAAGGTGTGGATGGTGAATCAAAAATACGGTGATTTATTTCGGCAGTCATGTGGGGAGGTTGTGTATACCGGGACGTTTCCGGCGACCATTACAGAAATCAAAGCCCGCATCGAAACCGATACGAAAAGCAAGTTCGCCGTGATTGCATAAAATGAAATATTGATCAAATAGCAATAAATAAAGAGGTATGGACATGGCTAGTTACATCAATCAGACGTTAGGTGGAACATTAACTCTATTGCCCGACGACAGTGCGGTCAGCACCACCATCAATTCCGGCGGCACCCTGAATGTCTACGGCGGAACAGCAAACAACACGACGATAAAGAACGGCGGCATAGCCGTTATTACCGGTAACTTTACTCCGATAGACGGCGTATATTATTATGAAAACGGCAGTATAACAAATACTACGATCAGTTCCGGCGGTTGCCTGTCAGCTTACGGTATAACGGCAAGCAGTACCACGATCCTCTCCGGGGGGGAAATGGTTATTTTCGGCGGCAAAGAGAGTAATCCGACATTTTTGGAATATCCGCCCGGCGATCCCATTCTGAACAATGTGCCTTCTGTTCATTATTATTCAGCAAGTCTTGCCAACCTTGTCGTCAGCAAAGGTGGAGTTTTAAGGTTATCACCCGACACCGGCAATGAAATGAAACTCAGCGGAACAGTACTCCTTGGCGGTACCATGCAGTTGAACGGCAAAGTCAATGCAGACACCGCGACAATCGCTCTCAACCTCAATGCGCGAACGACCGCAGATGCATATCTCATCAATAACATTTCTTTACTCACCGGGGCAAGCTATTCGATTACGGTGAGCGCAGACCAGACGGCAGGCAGTTACAGTCTGGCGGCGGGAGCGTCGAACTTTAATCAGACGATTACCATCGGCAATGGTACGACCAATTACGGAACGCTGACCGCAAACGGCAATGCGGTGAACTATGGCAGCTACAGCTACTCGCTGGTGAATTCGAGTGGAATACTGTCATTGAATATCGGCAATGCCGGCGGCAGCAGCGGAGGAAGTTCGGCGGGTTGTGTCAAAATATATTCATCTGGAGTTCTGGTCAGTTCCGGAGCAGTGATAACCGGCGCGGCATTGGTTGCCGGCGGCAACAATTCGATGTTTGTTTCAGCAAGCGGCATAGCCAACAATACCATCGTCAATTCCCGAGGTTTTATGCATGTTTCCAGCGGTGGTATCGCGAACAATACCAGCGTCCATGCCGGCGGTGAAATACTGGTTTCCGCCGGAGGCATAGCGAATGGAGTTCAAGCTGATGGCGATGTTCGGATTTACTCCGGCGGCACGGCAAATGATGTCCTTATCAACGCCGGCCTCTTCAATTGCGACGGCATGCATATTTCCAGAGGCGGCACGGCAAACGCCACAATCCTCAACGATGGGCAGATGCTTATCAATGCCGGTGGAGTGGCGAACACCACCACCGTCAATCTGCGAGGCTACCTGATGGTCGCAGGCGTGGCGAACAGTACCACCGTTGACTCGGGCAGCATGGATATTCTCAACGGCGGCGTAGCGAACAATACCAGGGTAATTGGCAAACTGAGTGAACTGTGCGTTTCCAGCGGCGGCACGGCAATTGGTACAATCATCACTTCCGAGGGTACCATGTATGTTTACAAAGGCGCTACCCTCTCGGACACTCAACTCACCACATCCGGATTTCTGGAGGTTTTTGCCGGTGGGTCCGCATTGGATATACAGCATGGCAGTGAAGGCATATTTTCCTCGCTGATAATTACCCGGAACGATACCAGGCTCATTACGGGAACCAATGAAAACGGTTCATTTTGTTTAAGCGCCGGCGTGCTCAGTGGTTTCGCTCTTTATGGAACCGAAAACCGGAACGGAACTCCCGGAAACCGCAGTTATATTATTCATCGGGTACATGACGGAGGAATTGCGAGCGCCGTAACAGTTCATGAAGCAGCCTCCTTGCATATTTCCAGCGGTGGCAGTGCCAACGGTACAACCGTCACCAGTACCGGAGGTCTGGTGATTTATGAAGGCGGCTCCGCCACAAATACAGCCACGAAAAATGGTGGCGAAATTCATTTCAAGATTGGCGGCAGTGGCAGCAATACTACAATTAACTCCGGATATGGTTATATTTCCGCTGGTGGAATTGCGGAAACTACGATACTCAACAGCGGTTCATTGTTCATGGGGGATGGTGGCATCGCAAACAACACCACGATTAATTCCGGCGGTGAACAAAGAGTTGGTTATTTATACGCCAATGTTATCGGAGGCGGCATCGCAAATAACACAATTATCAATTCCGGTGGGCTGCAACGTATTTATAGTGCCGGTGTCGCTAATGGAGTTTTGGCGCATTCAGGCGGAGTTATATCGGCTCTCACCGGAGCGACACTGAACGGAACGGTCACGCTGGGCGGTTCGATGCAGGTCGCCGGAGCGGTTACTGCTACGGACGCGGATATCGTGTTCGCTGTGAACGAGCGCAAAACGACCGATTCATATATCATCAGTAATATCGGGAATATTTCCGGGGCGAATTATTCGATCACGGTGAGCGCGAGCCAGGAGATGGGAAGCTATAGGCTGGCGCCAGGAGCATCGAGTTTCAACCAGACGATTACCATCGGCGATGGTTCGACTAATTACGGAACGCTGACGGCGAACGGCAGTGCGGTGAACTATGCCAGCTACAGCTATTCGCTGCTGAATTCGGGTGGAATATTATCGCTGAATATCAGCAATGCCGCCGGCAGCAGCGGAGGAAACAGCAGTGGCAGCAGCGGAGGAAGTTCGACGGATTATGTCAAAATATATTCAGGCGGAATTCTGACCAGTTTCGGTGTGGCGATGACCGGGGTGGAATTGATTAACAGAAGCATGCATATTTCCAGCGGCGGCGTTGCCAACAGCACCACGATCAACTCGGGGGGATATCAGACCATTTTCGAGGGCGGTACGGCAAGTAATACGATCATCAATTCCGGCGGCAATCAAATCATTTACAGTGATGGTTTGGCGAACGTTGCCACCATCAATTCCGGCGGCACCCTGAATGTCTACGGCGGAACTGCAAACAACATGATGATCAAAAACGGCGGCGTAGCCGTTATTACCGGCGACTTCACTCCAGAGGACGGCGTATATTATTTTTATAACGGCAATATTGCAAATACTACGATCAGTTCCGGAGGCCGCCTGTCGGCTTACGGTATAACCGCAAGCGGCACAACTATTTTGTCCGGAGGCAAAATGGTTGTTTCCGGCGGCGGAATAAGCAATCCGACGTATCTGGAATATCCGCCCGGCGATCCTACTCTGAACAATGTGCCTCCTACCCACTACTATTCAGCGAACCTGGTCAATCTCGCTGTTTACAAGGGAGGAGTTTTGACGTTATTGCCCGGCATTGCCAATGAAATGAAACTCAGCGGAACGATTGTGCTTAGCGGAGCCTTGGAACTGAGCGGCAAAGTCAATGCAGACACCGCGGCAATCACTCTCCACCTCAATGCGCGAACAACCGCAGATACCTATCTCATCAATAACATTTCCTTACTCACCGGAGGAAGTTATTCGATTACGGTGAGCGCAGACCAGGCGGCAGGCAATTACAGCCTGGCGGGCGGCGCGGGAGCTTTTGCAAAGAGCATTGAGTTGAGTGTCGATGGAACCAAACTCGGCTCGTTGTCACTGAACAGTTCCAGCCTGAGCAGCGGCGGCAAAAACTACAGCCTGGCCCTCGACGGTCAAACTTTGGCATTGTCCGTCACCAAAAATGCCATCACTACAATTCCGAATACGAACCTGACGGAGAACGGTCATTCGCAGATTGTGGCTTGGGATGCGGCGCAGGGTAAGGTGGGCTATGTGGCAGCCGATGGCCAAGTGGCACCGTCGTGGCGCGGCATTTGGGAGTGGAGCGGCGCCGAAGCTTCGATGTGGAAAGTGGTCGGTGTTGGGCGTTTCTCGTCGAGCGTCGCGCACGACGGAATTCTGCTCTATAATGGTTACGGTAATACTTTTGCGGCGTGGACGGATTTGGGGCGCGGCGATTACGGTTATGTGTCATTGTGTCATGTCGAAGGGAATTTCCAGACTAAAACGTTGGCGGATTTCGACGGTAACGGCTTAGATGACGTGATCATTTATGATGAAAAGGGGTCGTTCGGGATCGTGTCGGATGCTCGGACTTATCATGACGTGTGGCATGTCGACAATGCGGCGACCAACGTACAGAAGCTGATCGGCGCGGGTTACTTCGGCAATGCCGACGGCAAAAGCGACATTCTGGTCAAGAAAACGGACGAAAATGCTTATTTTCTGTGGCACAACGAGGACCCGACATTCAATACCTGGAACTGGTCGCAGACTTATATCGGAACTCTGAACAATGACTGGGAAGTAGCAGCGATCGGCGACTTCCAGGGCGACGGGATCGACGATATCATCATGTGGCAGAAATCGACCGGCTACATGTACGCGTGGGAAGACGGCAAATCATCAAACCAGCGCTGGGTGGGCCAGCTCGACAGTAATAAGTGGGAAATTGCCGCAGTCGGTGACTACAACGGTGACGGCAAAGAGGACCTGTTATTGCGTGAACTCTCGACCGGCTGGGGCGGCGTAGGCTACTGGGCCAGCGCCAACGCATCCAACTGGACCGACCTCAACGCCCGCATCGAAACCGACATGGAAAGCAAATTCGCGGTGATCGCGTAATCAAAGAATAATATAAGAAGAATGCAAGAGAAAAACAATGATAATTTTTGTAGGTCGGGATGTCTTCGAAGCATCCCGACGACGACTGATACAATCAAGATCGGCAAAAAAAAGGGCGCTTGGAATGCATACGGGGATGACAAGTTTTTTTATTTCCCGATTCAAACCGGCGCCCCCGCCGCTGACCGTTTACTGGGCAGTTATGAGAACCGGCACCGGGAGGCGCTCGAACTGTTGAAATGCAATCCGGTGCCGCATGTCGTCCGAGTTGAGGAGCTGTGCGGCTGCGCTTACAAAATCGACCGGCTTAGCGGAAGGATATTTTTTGATGCCGATATGATTCCCGAGGCGCTGCGGGCATCGCAGCACGAGTTGCTGGGGCGGCGGGAAGTCTGTCTGAAATGGGCGGATTGGCGAAAATGGATGACCGGATTGGCCGACGGGCTGCTGGGGCTCCACAAACTCGGTTTGGCGCACGGAGATGTGACCGCGTTCAACGCAATTGTCGATGAAGCGGGAAACGCAATCTGGATCGATCTGGAAAATCTCAATTTTGACACAGAGCAGCGTGATAACGATACGGTTTCGTTCGTTTTTTATGTGTTGCTGTTTTCCTATGAATTGCTCCTGGAAGTACCGGCGGATTTTATCGCACAGTTTGAAAATCTGGTCCGTTCCGCGACTACCGGTGACGAGATATTGTCTGGCCTGATCTCAATACTGAAACGAACAGAACCGCTTCGAAAAACCTCGCTGCAGGCAAACCAATTGGCGGTATTTGAGTTCACGAATCATCTGGCCGCGCAAGCCACGACAAAGGGCGACGCGCTGGCTGGCTGCTTTGCCCGGCAGTTGTTTCGTGGGGCAGTCTATTTCCAGAAGAATTTTCTCTGGCTGGTCAATTACCACATGAAAGCCCTGCACTCCGAAAAGCGCGGCGTTTTCGAGTTTCTGGATCAGCTGAAGCAGTTGACCGGCCATATTGCCGGTACAAATCTGGCCGTAGAGAGTCTGACAAAAGAGTTGTCGAAAAAGGGCGACGAGCTGAAGGCCGAGCGGGAACGTTTCGCCGAGCTGACCCGTAAATCGCAGGAAGATTTACTTGAACTCACCCGGCTCAGGCCGCTGGAAACTGAAATGACCGGATTGAAGGAGAATAATGAATTGCTGCGTCAGCTTCATGCCACGCTGAAGCAAGAGCAGATGGATGAAATTGAAATCAGAAAACAGGTTGAAGCGGCGAATCTCGAACTTGCAGAGAACAACCGAAATTTGGCGGTCGACCGCGATAACTTGAAAACTGACCGCGATAACTTGAAAACTGACCGCGATAACTTGAAAACTGACCGCGATAATCTGGCGATCAATCGTGATAATTTGAAGGCCGACTATGATAACCTGACGGAGGTCTACAAGCAAAAAGCCGCCAGTCAGGAAGAGTCGGCCCGGAAACTGGCCGACTGCGAACGCCAGTTGGCGGAGTTGAATCAGCATTCCGCAACTCAAGTCCGGAATGAAGCCGAATTGAGAAAATTACTGGACCGGGTCAAACAACAGATCCGGAACACCAGCGAAAACAGCAGTTTCCGGGCCGCGAAATTTCTGCAAATCATGCACAACCCTGCGTTATGCGGGGCCTCCGGCAAGTTGGGGGTATTGAGAAAACTGCTGGCGAGCAAATTTGGCGGAAAGCCTTTTGCCGAGGATTATCTGGCCTTGAGCAATGTGCTGAATGTGCTTGACGACGGTTTGCGGGAAATGATCCGAACAGAAAGCATCGCCGTGCAAAAGCCGGCGCCGACACTGTTAGACGATTCGGTGCTGATCTCCGTCGTGTTGCCCATCTACAATCATGCGTACCTGGCGGCCGCGTCGATCGAAAGTATTCAGGCCCAGACCTACCGGAATTGGGAACTGATTATCGTCAATGACGGCTCCAGCGACAATCTGGATGAAGTGGTGGCGCCTTATCTGAGCGACAAGCGAATTCGTTATCTGAAGCAGCCCAACCAGAAGCTACCCAAGGCACTGACCAATGGTTTCAGCTTTGCCACCGGCGAATTGCTGACTTGGACAAGTGCGGACAATCACATGCGGCCGGAAATGCTGGAGCGTCTTTCGGCATTTCTACGCAGTCACGAGGATGTGGCAATGGTTTATGCGGATTACATGACCATCGATGAAAAAGGTGAGCCCATGACGGCGGAGTGGTTCCGCCCGCAGAATAAGTTCTCGCCCAACGACGCGGAACTGCATTTGCCGCGCACAACCGAAATGCTGAATGTGGTACGTGACAATTTCATCGGGGCCAGTTTCATGTACCGTCGTTCCGCATTGGAGATTATCGGCGAATACGATCCTCAGCTGGGCGTGGAGGATTATGATTACTGGATGAGGATCAATTCCCTGCTGAAAATTGCCCATCTGGGTACCGACGAAATTCTGTATGAATACCGGGTACACGATAATTCGTTGAGCGGCAAGGCCGCAGAGTTGAGAATCCTTGAAAAAGGCATCCGGCTGATGGAATACGAAAAGGAACGGTTTGCGTTTTATTGCCGGCCGTTTGAGATTTACGGCAGTTACCGGCCCGGCAACTTTGATTTCGACAGGCGGACGGTTGAATTCCGGGACGGGATGCCCGCCGGTCCTGCCGCGGCAAATGACAAGCGAATGCTATTGCTCCGGGGAAAAGAACTGAACGATTACACACTCGATGAACTGGGCCGTTTCAATTTTACCGGAGTCTTTTTTGAAGCGGACGAGGAAAACGAAGCCTGCAAGGCGGCTTTTCTGATCCGGGCAGGCGGAGTGAAATGCTTTGCACGGCCGGGATCACCGTCCGCGCGACGGCTGGCGGTGCTGGTACCGGATCTGGTGGAATGCGGTCCGGAGGAGTTCGGCCGCCTGACGCTGGCCGCAGCAAACAACCGGATTTTTTACGGCACTACACACAATGCGGATGAAATCCACCGTACGTTGCCGCAGCCGCCGGGAAATATGCCCGAAAAAATCATTATCCTGCTCGAACAGATCGGGATCGGCGGCATGGAACAGGTGGCGTTTGACATGGCGGAATCGTTTGTCCGGCATGGCAAGACGGTCATGCTCTGCTGCGTAAAAGATTTCACGCCGGACCTGAAGCTGCCGCGAGGCGTGGAGTTCCGTCCGCTCGACCGTAGCAATCCGGAAGATGATTTCCGGCGCTTGCTGGCGGAACGCAAATTCGAAGCGGTGATCGCGCACTATACGACCCGCTGCGCCAAAGTGACTTCAGAAGTCGGCGTGCCGTTTTTCCAGGTGATTCACAATAATTACGTGTGGTTCGGCGACAATGAACGGCAGCAATATTCGGAAAACGATTGCTATACGACCGGTTATATCGCCGTTTCCGCGAACGTGGCCTGGTATGCGATGGAGCGTCTGCAGCTGCCGCCGGAAAAAATGTCGGTCATTGAAAACGGGGTGAATTTCGTGAAATTCGTTTCCTCCGAGGACGTCCGGAAAAAACGGCGCGAGGAACTGGGTTTTGCTCCGGATTCATTTGTGTTGCTGAATCCCGCCAGTTGCTATGCCGTCAAGGGACAATTGAACCTGATCCACGCATTCGCGGATGCGTATGAAAAGAATCCGAAACTGCGCTTGATCCTGGCCGGCAATGTACTGGAAGAATATTACGCGAAAACCATTCGCACGGTGATCGCGGAGCAGCATCTGGAAAAGGCGGTGGTCATGGGATTTTATGATGACATGGCTTCGCTTTACAATGCGGCGGACGCGGTGGTGTTTGCTTCTTTCTGGGAAGGGTGCAGTCTGGGCGTGGCCGAGGCGGTGCACATGCGACGGCCGATTCTTTCCTCGCGGGTCGGCGACATCGAGCGGCAAACCGGCGGTGTGAATTGCGTGCTTTATGACCTGCCGTTCCGCTATCTAACCGATTTGACGGAAAAGAATTACGGGGGGTTACTGTCCAGTCCAAATCCGCAAATCATCAACTCGCTGACAAAGGGCATCGCGGCATTGACGGCGGGAGATTACCCGAAGTCGGACCACTGGGGCGCGACGGAACGCCCGGCGGATGAAGTGTATCAACGTTATCTGAAAGCGCTGCATTATTTTGCCGGTGGTTTGCCCGTGACGGCAATCCGGCATAACATTTGAATATTTTGAAAGGTCTAGCATGATGAAAATTCTAGTGGTATTCGGGACGCGTCCCGAAGCGATAAAAATGGCTCCTGTAATCAAGGAACTGCAGATACGGCCGGCATGTGAACTGAAAACATGTTTCACCGGGCAGCATCAGGATATGGTGCGGCCGATTCTGACGTTTTTCGGTATCGAAGCGGATTATTCGTTTCAGATTTCCCATAATGGACTCTGCGATTCCTCGTCGAAAATTCTCCGGAACATGGATGAACTTTTCCGGGAGTGGCGGCCCGATTTGCTGTTGGTTCAAGGAGATACCAATACGGTATTTGCGGCGGCGCTGGCGGCTTTTTACAATAAGATCAAGGTCGGACACATTGAGGCCGGGCTGCGTTCTTTTGATAAATCATTGCCGTTTCCGGAGGAGATGAACCGGGTATTGGTCACACGTATTGCCGATCTGCATTTCGCGCCGACCGGGCTTTCGCAGCAGAATCTGCTGAATGAAGGCATTGCACCCGAAAGTATTTTCGTCACCGGCAATACGGTGATTGACGCACAGCAATACGTGTTGAAAACCTTGGGCGACTCCCCGCCCCGACTCTCCTTTCTTGATCCGGCGAAAAAGCTTGTATTACTGACCGGGCACCGGCGGGAAAACCAGCAGGGCGGTTTCGAAGAAATCTGCACGGCGTTGAAAGAGCTCGCCCGCCGCAACGATATCCAGATCGTTTATCCGGTTCATCCTAACCCGAATGTGAAAAATGTGGTCGAACGGTTGCTGGGCGATGTTCGGAATATTCATTTATGCCCGCCGCTGGATTACCTGCCTTTTACTTATCTGATGCAGCAAAGCGCGGTCATTGTGACCGATTCGGGAGGCGTTCAGGAGGAAGCATCGGCGCTGGGTAAACCGATCGTTCTTTTGCGGGACTTGACCGAACGTCCGGAGATTTTGAATATGACCACGGTTCGTGTGGTTGGAACCGATCAAGGAAAAATCGTCCGGGCGGTATCGGATTTCCTCGATCTGCCCGGTGATGAAGCGGAGGCGGACAGAGGGGTATTCGGAAACGGGGATGCCGCCCGGAAAATTGCCGATGCGATTTTCAGTGCGAAGGGGCTTGTATGAAGCTGATTTTTTTAGCCGGAGTTTCTTTTTCTTCGATCCTCGGAGGACGCACGGTACAGCTGGCGCGTGTACTGGCGTCCGGGCATGAAATTCATTTTGTCGAGATACCGAGTTTGCGGCGGCCGCGCCTGCTGCCGGCATGCCGGGATTGCGACGGCATTGCCGTGCATGCCCTCCCCCCGCGCTGGGGGCAGAGCTGGTTTCGCGTCATGGCCACTTATATAAGGAAGAATATCGGAACGGAAGATGCGGTCGCTTTTGTTTCCAATCCGTTCTGGCAGCCACTTCTGAAGGAGCTTCCCGGACTGGAGATTGCTTACGATTGCCTGGATTATGTGGCCATTCATTGCCCCGGCTCCGCCGAACGGTTTTCGGATTATACGGCCCGGGAGCAGTGGTTGATCGACCAGGCGAAACACGTGTTTGCCGTTTCGGCACCCTTGATAAAGCTGATCGGCAAACCGGAGAAATGCGTGCTGCTGCCCAATGCCGTGCCGGCAAGCTGGCTTGAACAGCCCATTAAAACAGCCGCGGAGCCGGTAATCGGATTTCACGGCGCTCTTTATGAATGGGTGGACTATGAGCTGCTTGAGCGGACAGCCGACGCCTTTCCGGAATGCAAACTGCGCCTGGTCGGACCGATCCGTGATAAAGACAGCGTTGCCGGACTGAGCCGCAGGGCAAATGTGGAGTTGCTGCCGGCGCAGCCGTTTAATGAATTGCCGGAGACCATCGGTTCCTTTCGGGTCGGACTCATTCCATTTTGCGGGGATGAAGTCGCCAGGTGCGCCGATCCGTTGAAGACTTATGAATACCTGAGTATGGGTAAGCCGGTCCTGACCACTGTGCCGCCGGTCAAAGAAAATCCGTTTGTGACCTATGCGCCGCCGGAACATTTCGTGGAGGAGCTGCGGGCGTTGCTGCAGCGCCTTCCCGATGCGCAAGCCTGCCGGGACAGCGTCCGGCAGGAAATCTGGACGGAGCGCGCGGATTTGCTGATTTCAACGCTTTCCGGAGGCAACGATCATGCGTGATTTGAATATCCTGTTCTGTCTCCGCAGGGATTTTGCGGAGAACCCGGGCGGCGATACCGTCCAAATGCAAAGCTGGGCGAAAGCCCTGCGGGCGCTGGGCAACCGGGTCCGTATTCACTCCGGGGCAGTGAAGGATGATGGCCTGCGCGGGGTGGACGCCATATTTGTCTGGCACCTGGAGCGTTTGCACGAAAGTTTTCAGCCGTGGACCGCGGCAAAGCGTCTGAGAATACCCACGATACTGGTCCCGACCTATTGGCGGCAGCCGTCCGGCTCAGGTCTCGGCCGTTCGCTGGGGGAACAGATGAAACTCTGGTGCCGCCGGATGTACCATGGGCGCGACGCGGCACTGCAGCCAATGCTGTTCCGTTCCTGGCTGGCAAGCCGGACCGTACTGTTGAAGCACAGTTCGCTGCTGGTGGTGAATTCGGAGGCGGAACGCGAGTTGCTGCTGGCCGAGGGCGCGGCGGCAGAAAAGCTGATTATCGTGCCCAATGTGATCGAAACCGATGAGATCGACGCAATCTCCCTGCCCGCTTTGCCGAAGCGACAAGGCGCGATTTGCGTGGGCCATTTCTGCCCGCGCAAAAATCAATTAGGGCTGATTCGCGCCCTGCATGGAACCGGCCTGAAAATCACGTTTATCGGCAGCGCCCGGCCCATGCATAAGCGATACTTCCAACAGTGCGTCAAACAAAGCGGGGGACAGCATGAGTTTATCGCGGCGCTTCCCCACCGGGAGACATTGGAGCTCACGGCCCGCAGCCGGGTGTCGATTTGCGCCAGTGTTTCCGAAACGCCGGGGATTTGTAATCTGGAAGCGGCAGCGCTCGACTGCGTTTTGGTGCTGCCCGATATCGCACCGGTAAAAGAATATTTCGGGAATGCCGCAATCTATATCCGGCCCGATAAAATCGAACCGCAAAAAATCATTGCCGCAATGCAGGCGGAACCCTCCAGCGCACAACGAGAATCCGTGCGGGAGAATTATACCCGGAAAAATATCGAAGCGATTTTCGCTCAACTGCAACTTCCGGAGGCATCATGCGTAAAAAAATCCTGAAAAGCATAATGCTGCTGAATCCGCTGCTCCCTTGGCAAATCGCGGCTGAGCACCGGGAAGTCTTCCGGCATATGCTCAAACGCCAGTTTTCGCAGCGTTACCGGGCTTCGGCCTTCGGAAAAATCTGGAGTGTGGTACAACCGCTTTTCATGCTGGCCGTGTACACATATGTTTTCCGCGAAGTGTTCAAGGTACGCTGGGGTAATGAATCCGACGTCTCGAACTCGATGTTCGCGATCACTGTATTCTGCGGCATGGCCTTTTTCAATATCTTCAGCGAAGCAGTGAACCAGTCCTGTGCGATTATTTCCGGCAATGTCAATTTTGTGAAGAAAGTGGTTTTTCCGCTGGAGTTGCTGCCGCTGATCCAGCTGGTCAATTCGGTTCTGGCCGGAATCGCCTGGTTTGCGATAATTCTGGTGGCCAATCTGTTTTTTGGGGGACTGGATGCTTATTCGCCGGCGTTAATCGCGTTCCCCGTGATCCTGCTGGCATTTCTGTTGTTCTCCGGGGGGCTCTGTTTCCTGGTGGCCTCGCTGGGGGTGTTTTTCCGGGATATGCAGTTTCTGCTGACCATGATTTTGCAGGTGTTGTTTTTCATCACGCCGATTTTTTATCCTGCCACGGCGGTACCCGAGCGTTACCGCTGGGTGCTGGAGATTAATCCGCTGTCGCTTTATGTGGAACAGGCACGGAATTCGCTGCTTTACGGGCTGTGGCCATCGTGGCTCGACTTCGGGCTGATGTTCCTGATGGGGCTCGTGGTTTTTCAACTTGGATTCGCGTGGTTCATGATTACGAAACGGGGGTTTGCCGATGTCCTCTGAAATATTACTCGAAGCATTGTCCGTCTCGAAATGCTATGAACTGTACGGCAAGCCGTCACACCGGCTGTGGCAGACGCTTTTCATGGGCAAGCGACGCTTTTACGATGAATTCTGGGCGCTGCGGGATATTTCGCTGACGCTCCGGCGTGGAGAAAGCATCGGCATCATCGGCTGCAACGGCTCCGGTAAGAGTACGCTGCTGCAGATGCTAGCCGGTACCCTGCACCCGACGTCCGGCGAAGTTCGCCGCCACGGCCGGATTTCCGCGATGCTGGAGCTGGGCAGTGGTTTTCACCCTGAGTATACCGGCCGGGAAAATATTGTCCTGGCCGCTGCGTTGCAGGGAATTACGGACAGCGAACTGAAGAAGTGTTTCGACGAAATCATCGACTTTGCCGCGATCGGCGAGTTCATCGACCAGCCGTTGAAAACGTATTCCAGCGGTATGATCGTGCGCCTGGCATTTGCGGTAATGACACTGCTGTCGCCGGATATCCTGATCATCGACGAAGCACTGGCGGTGGGGGATTGCTTTTTTCAGGCCAAATGTTACTCGCACTTGCGGAAACTTCTGGACAATGGCGTTTCGCTGCTGTTTGTCTCGCACGCCCAGCCGGTGGTGACCGCGCTTTGCAACCGGTGCATCCTGCTGGAAAAAGGGGAAATGCGTTTCGACGGCGACGCGGCATCCGCGTTCGACCTTTATATGAAGCGCCACAGCACCGACACCCCGGCAGCGTCCGCGACAGTCGAAAACTTGCCGCTTGAAAATGCTTCCGGCTCGGCGTTGCAGCCACCTTTTGAATCACGAGCGGTCAATCGGATCGGCGGCGTCCGCGGAAGGTTCACCGATTGCCTGTTGTTGGAAGATGGTCGTGAGGTCAAGCAACTGCGCCACGGTTCGGACTGCATGATTCGCGCCGTACTGGAACTGGATGAACCGCTCGACAACTACGAGGCGGGCTGTGTAGTCAGTACCCTGGAAGGAGTTCAGCTGTTTGCCATGAATACTTTTTTCAGCGATGTGGAAAGGAAGCCGTTGGACGCAGGCAAATATCTGGTCGATTTCAAATTGAAGACAAATCTGCTGCCGGGATATTTTTTCAAAGTCGACCTTGGGCTGCGGGCCCCGGCGCAGGGAGATTATATCGACAAGGCATTCAACGCACTGGTATTTGACGTGGTCCCGGCCGGCGGCGCCCTGCTGCCGCCCCTGTTGATCGAGGTCCCTAATACCATTGAAATCAGGAAAGTAATACTATGAATCATACCTATCTCCCGGAAATCGACGACCATGAACTGCGCCGGAAATTGCTGGCGCCAGATTCGGAATTCCTGGCTTCACTGGAACAGGCCGACTATGAACGGCTGGGGCTGGACCGCGCTTTGCTGATCGCGGCGGATATCGCGCTCCGGACCGGTCGTTGCGAGGAATATTCGATCCTGGACGCGGGCGCGAATAACGGCCTGATCGGGCGCTCGCTCGCCGTGCTCGGCAATCAGGTGCAATGCATCGACAGCGGCGTGATCGATCATCAGCAGTTTTACGAGAAGCTCTGCCGGGTGGAGAAATATGATGTTTACGACTATCTGACCGGAGCTTCCGGCTCCTGGGACTTCGTCTTGCTGCTGAGTGTGGCGCATCACTGGGAAACCGGCTATGCCGGAAGCGGCGAGCCGATTTACACCGAAGCGCAGATCCGGGAAATTTTTGACCGGCTGCACCGGCAGGTTCGCATCGGCGTTTATGTGGAAATGCCGCTCCGGGAGCCGGGATTCGAAACCGGGTATACCGACGGATTCATGAAAAAATATTGCGCCGGTTTCAACGTGACGGAAATCAACCGGACCATCGGAACCAACGGTTTTCTGCGACGGCTTTATTACCTCGACATCGCCGGACTCAACCGCGACAGTGTAACGGAAAGACTCCTCCGCAATGCACACCTGTATGAAAAACAGGAAATGACCCGTCTCACCCTGTCGCGGGCCGCAGCATTCGAACTGCGCCAGAAAATCAACGATCTGGAGAAGCAAGACACATGAGAACAAATTTATGAAATATATCAGATAAGGAACAGGAAAATGATGGAAAAAGTAAACCCGAGCGGGCTTTTGTGCCTGCAAACGCTCTTTGCCCAGTTCCGGCGAAGCGTGAATTTTGCCGCGTTGATAACGGCGGAGGCACAGGAAGAGTACAGCAAAGATCCGTGCGCCATGTTGCTGAAATTGGCTTCGGAGCAGCAGCTCCGGCCCGAGAAAATCGCTGGCGCCGAAGCGTTGAAGGCTTATTCCGGACCGGCCATGGTACTGTTGAAAAACGATTCCTGGATTCTGCTCATGAACAGCCGCCAGCTTTATGAGTCAGAGCATATCATGATCCACGATCCGAGTATGGCGGGACAGCAGAAAACCCCGACGGTTCCCGCCGCCCAGGTACGCGAGCGTTTATCGGATACCATGATCGTTTTCCGCAACCTGGCCCAGATTGATTCCTCGAAACAAACGCGTCTGTTTGCCTTCGTCACCATCGCCCGGCACCATGATTCCCCGGTGGATATCCGGGAAATCATGCACGAATACGCTATCGGCGACGAGGAAATCAATGATTCACAGTTACGGCAGATCGTCTCCGATTATCAGTTCAAAATGAAATCCGTGCGGCTTCCCTGGGACAAGCTGGTCGCAAGCACGTCCGTACTGCCGTGCATCGTCGAAAAGAAAAACGGCAAATTCGCCGTCCTCTGCGGCATCCGGGAGACCGAAAACACGCAGGAAGCAGTTCTGCTCGATCCCGAGTCCGGACAGGCAACGGACCGCTTCGAATTCCTGAGCAAAGAAAAGTTCGCCGAGGATTATTCGGACCGCTTCATCCTGTTGAAAAAGATTTACAAACTGGCTGACGAAGAACAGCCGTTTTCGCTGCGCTGGTTTATTCCGGAGTTCATCAAAAACAAGGCGATTTTCGGCGAAATCGCGATCATGGTGGTACTGCTGACCATATTCTCGCTGATTGTGCCGCTGTTCTTCCAGATCGTAGTGGACAAGGTACTGGTAAACCAGGCTTACGATACGTTGAACGTACTCGGGGTCGGCATCATACTGGCGATCCTGTTCAATGCGCTGGTGAGCTATGTGCGGAGTTACCTGCTGCTTTTCGCCACCAACAAAATCGACATTTCCACCGCCACCAAAACCTTTACCCACCTGATGAAACTGCCGGTGGATTTCTTTGAACGCATCCCCTCCGGCGTACTACTGAAGCATATGCAGCAGACCGAGAAAATCCGCGGATTCCTCTCCGGCAATCTCTTTTTCACCATTCTCGATCTGTTCGCATTGTGCATTTTTATCCCGTTTTTAATGTTCTACAGTATTCAATTGACCTTGGTCGTGCTGGGATTCTCAGCACTGATGGCGCTGGTGATCGCCTGTTTGATCAAGCCGTTTCAGCGGCGGCTCGACGAACTCTACCGGGCAGAAGGGAAACGGCAAAGCATGCTGGTGGAGTCCATTCACGGTGTAAAAACGGTGAAGTCACTCGCCCTGGAACCGGTCGAGAAGAAAATCTGGAACGATTCCACCGCTTACGCCATCAAATCCTATTTTCGGGTCGGTAAAATCTCCATGACCGCGCAGAGCATCAGCCAGATGCTGGAAATGGTCATGACGATTTGCGTGATCTGGCTGGGGGCTCATCTGGTGTTCAATCATGCGATATCCATCGGCGCACTGATTGCGTTTCAGATGCTGGCGCACCGGGTTACAGGGCCGCTGGTGAAGATGGTAGGGCTGATTCACGAATACCAGCAGATCGCGCTCTCCGTGCGAATGCTCGGGATCGTGATGAATACGCCGCCTGAGCCCGCCGGTGGCGGCGTTCGTAATTCGCTGAAAGGCGGTATTGAATTTGAAAACGTCAGTTTCCGCTACCGCCCGGATCTGCCGATGGCAGTGAAAGACTTCTCGCTGAGTATTCCGCCGGGCACGGTCGTGGGATTTGTCGGCCGCTCCGGCTCGGGCAAAACGACCTTGACCAAGCTGCTGCAGGGGCTGTACCCGGTGACGCAGGGGCTGATCAAAATCGACGGCATCGACATCCGCGAAATCGACAAGGCGCATTTGCGGCGGAACATCGGAGTAGTGCTGCAGGAAAATTATTTTTTCAGCGGCACGGTTCGTGCCAATATCAGTCTACCGAAACAAAATGCCAGTCTGGAGGAAATCATCTACGCCGCCAAACTTGCCGGAGCCGATGAGTTCATCCAGAAATTACCGCGCGGCTACGATACCGTGCTCGAGGAAAACGCCTCCAACCTTTCCGGCGGGCAGAAGCAGCGCCTGGCGATTGCCCGCGCCCTGCTGACCAATCCGCCGATGCTGATTTTCGACGAAGCAACCAGCGCACTTGACCCGGAAAGCGAGGAAGTGATCCGCCGGAACCTGAATGTGATTGCGAAAGGGCGCACCGTATTGATCGTGTCGCACCGGCTGAGCATTGTGAGCCATGCCGACCGGATCGTCGTCATCGACCAGGGGCTGCTCTCGGAGACCGGGGTGCATCGCGAACTGACCGGCAAACCGGGCATTTACCGCGAATTCTGGAAACAACAAATGGGAGAACCCGGCAATGAAAAATAATAATGAAATACCTTCGGAAATAATTCAGTTCCAGCCGAATGACCTGGAAATCATCAATGAGCGGCTCCCGCTTGCCATTCGCCTGTGCATTTGGCTGCCCCTGGTATTGGTCATTGCGACAATCGTCTGGGCTTGCCTTGCTCAGGTCGATGTGATTGTTCAGGGACAAGGCAAACTGGTCACCAACACCCCGACTATCGTCATGAAACCGCTGGAGCGGTCCGTCATCAAGGAAATCAATGTCAGTATTGGCGACATCGTCAAGCCGAATCAGATTCTGATCACTTTTGACCCCACGCTCAACAATGCTGAAGCCGAGCGGTTGAAAAATGAGCTCAATACCCTCACTGCCCAATTCGAGCGTCTGCAGGCGGAATTCACCCAGACCGATTACAAAACCAGCGGCAACGACCAGTTTCAAGCCTGGCAGCTGGCCATATTCAACCAGCGGCAGGAATTTTTCAAAGAGAAAATCAATTACTATGACTTCTCGCTAAGGCAGATCGAAGCCTCCGTGAAAACCCGTACCGACTCCCTGAGCAAACAACGCGAACGCCTGGGTCTCGTCATGAAGCTCGAAGACATGTTCAGCAATCTTCACGACAAGAAAGCTTCGTCGCTCAAGGAACTCCTGCAGATATCAATCACCCGCATGGAGATGGAATCTTCGGTCGACCAGCTGGCCAATAATCTGGACGAACTCCGCCACCAATACAGCAGCACCGAAGCCACCAAGCAATCGTTTATTCAGGAATGGCGCAACACTATTTCCGAGGAACTGGTCAAAGTCGAGCGCGACTTGACCTCCCGCCAGAAAGAGTACGACAAGGTCCGCCAGCTTATCGAATATGTTTATCTCCGTGCCCCCTGTGAAGCCATGGTTCATGAGATCGCCTCCTTCTCGCCCGGCTCGGCGGTGCGCGAAGCGGAAGCATTGATTACCCTGGTCCCGTTGACCGGCGATATTGAATTGGAAACGGAAATACGTCCACAGGATATCGGCAAGGTTTCGATCGGCTCGGAAGTCCGGATCAAACTCAGCGCCTACCCTTTCCAGAAACACGGCACGCTCAAGGGAACCGTACGGAATATCTCCGAAAACACACTTCAGCGGGAACAGCAGGCAATGCCCGGAACGGATGAATCCAACACCTATTACCGTGCCCGGATCACCGTCAGCGGCACCCTGGAAAAAGTCAAAGACAATTTCCGCCTGATCCCCGGCATGGAGGGACAGGGCGAAATCAAAATCGGTCGCCGTCGGGTTATCGAATACATTCTTTATCCGCTCCTGAAGGCCTTCGACGAAACCGCCCGCGAACCATGATCTTCTGAAAGCACGATCGATTAATCGCTTTTATACCGAATTCCGATGGGGTGTATTTCCGGCCGGTAGTTTTTGCTTGAGTTTTTTGAGCTCATTTTACCGACCTTCCTCGTGAATAAGGTTAATATACTCCTGGGTATAACCTCATAAGACCATGTGAATTTATTGATTATTCATAATCGGCAATGTATAATTCATGGAGGCTCCACCACGATTTGGTTGTGGCTCCAGTTTGAGTCAATTTCAGAAACCGATACCAGGCAGGGAGCCGGATTGTCATTCCCATTCGCATAACGCACTGCGATACGATGGGGGACGCGGGTTTCCGCAGGCAGGTCGAGAGCCAGGCGGGCATCCTTGGTTGAAAGCTCAACATAACCTTTGTTCACGTCATCCTGCGGAAACCAAAGAATACCGTCGCCGACGGATGGCGTTGGCGCTAACGCCAAAACATCCGGCGCGCAAGACGCGGGCTTGGGAAATTGCCGCCGTAAAAAAGATCAGAGCGATATTGAAAATAGTTATCAAGAATAATTTCAAGAGTATGTCCTTTGAAGCTTATTTTCTGGTGTAAAGAACTTGAATATTGCGAACCCAATAGGTAATATCAGGCGTAGTAGAGTTCAGTCCCAGACGAAACATTTCAATTTTTGCAGGATCCAGTTCTTCGGGGTGAAACCGGATTACCCGTTCTTCCCATTCTTCACCTGGAGATACCACTTTGAGAAAAGTTGCCGCACCGTGCTCCTGTTGCCTGCCGAAAACAGCCATCAACAACATTTGTTTAACACCGGCAGCGGGCGCGGCTTTCAATTCAAAGGAAATACCATAAGCATCTTTGAGCGATTCCTGCGGCAACCGGAGACGGTATTCCGGATAAACCCAAAAGTCACCTTTTGAAAACTGCGTCTGGAATTTAACCGCACGCTCTTTTTCGTCAAATGAGATATTCATTTTGCCGGAGGAATTCGCGCGCCAGTTGGCGGGATCAAGCGTCCGCGATAAATCAACCCTGCGGCTTTCCTTTACCAGTTTGGCCGCAGACAACATTGGTATGACCAACGGGCTGGTGCTTTTGCCTTCAAAGGTCCCGGTAACTTTCATCATTCCGGTATAGTCCATGCCAAATTTCGGGGTAATTCCAATCTGAAATTCAGCCTTGCCGAATGCCGGCAGAGTGATTTTTCCCGGAATACCGGAAACTTCGCCGCCGGTAATTTGTACTTGACCGGTTTTAGATTGATCGGATAGATTCCAGATTTCCAGTTTCAATGCGGCATTGTCCCGCTTTACATCAACGTTGTCCCTGCCTGTTGAGAGTATGAAATCATCCGACAATTCAGTCCTGTACACAATAGTGCGGTCATAATTCACTTGCCTGGGAGCACTATTTTTCTTTATTGTCTTGAATGGCACGGCAGGCTTCAGCCCGGAAAGTCCATTGATATATGCGATCATCCGGGTCGCGGTCAATTTCAGCTCTCCGCGATCCGATTTGACCTCAAAAGGAGTTCCAAAGATATTAGTACCGGTATAAGAACCATCTTTTACTTTGATCGCGAAAGGACGCTCGAATTGACCGGTGATCCTACGCTCAGGATGATTGGTCTCGATATCGAGTTCCGACAAGCTCCAATATGCGAGTGTCTGCCTGCCGTCCGGTTGACGGTAAAGGAAGCCGCGGATTCCTTCGCCGAGGTTGGCTGTACCTTCAAGTTTCGCACTGCCAAGCTCGTTTACCAGATTGGAGAATGCGGCATAGCCCGGTTTGACCGTAAAATCACGCCGCATCAATCCCCAATCCTTGGCTCCGAGTTGTTCATTATACGGAGGAAGCACGAAGAAAAAATCCCGGTCAACACCAAGGCTTTGCATATAAAGCATCATTTTGGGCAAAAATTCCGCCACCAGCAATTCCTGTTCGGGCGAGTGAGCCTTGAAACCTGACATATAACTGTCAATCCGGCCGGGGCCTTCGGCGGCGCTGCCGTTCTCGGTGAACCAGATCGGCCGGTCGGAAATGCCATGGCGCTTCAAAAAAGCATGGATACCTGCAAGCAATTCCGGATAATCCTTGAGCGGCTCATAAGTATGAATATTAAAAATATCGATGTAATCCTGCAAGTTGTTTTCCATCATTACATTGCAATAATTCAGTAGTGTCGTAATGGCGATACCGCCTAAAGCAACCGAAACCTCCGGATCGGCAGCCTTGAACCCAAGATAGGCAGCTTTCATTGCCGATGCATAATCCCACGCCGGTTCGGTCGTATAACGCTCATGATCCTGCTCATTCCAAAATTCCCAGTTGGTCATCTTGCCTTTGAAAGCCTCGGCGACTTTTTTGGCAAAATTGTAAGTGGCAACCATATCCGTCGGTAATTTATCATTTTCCCCTTTGACATGTTGAGCCGCATCATGGTACATGCCGGAAATTTTGATACCGCGCTTGCTTAATTCTTCGGCGTTGGTCATGAATTGCCCCCAATTGTATTTGCCGGGAGTTGATTCGCACTGATTCCAGCTAAGCCGCTCACGGACCATTTCGATGCCGGCACGGCGGGCAACCTCGGAAACTGTGGCATAACCGTCTTGGGGATGACGTATATTTGCGGGATTGGGGCGGGCCAGCCAGCTTTGTGCAGAGTCCATGGCAAAAAACGTATCCGGATTGCGTAACCGCTTGGACGGATCCGGGACTACCGCAAAACTGCGAAAACCAATGAATTTTGTATCTTTTGACTGCAACATTATCTTGTAGTAGCCGTTCGGCAATGAGTCTAGCGTCAATTTACCCTTTCCATTGTCTGCCCAGGTGCCGGAGCACAATTCTTTGTCCTGCCAGTCGGTCAAGGTCCACATGATCGGATAGGATGCTGATGTACGAAGCGTGAAATCAAGAGTTTCGCCCTGCGTAAAAACAGTTCCCGGCGCAGCCGGAATGATCGCAGCGGCTGTATCGATCTCAGAGGGTGTCGTTTTGCGGCTTAGCACTTCAAGATTGCGAACCCAATAAGTTAACTTTGAACTCTTTGGATTCATGCCAATAGCGAAAAAACGAATCTCCGCAGGATTTTTCACTGCTTTGTTCAAATCGATAATGACCTTTTGCCACTCATTTTTGGGCATGGGCAAAGAAAAATAAGGGGTAATTTTATTAAACATCACACAGGCATTGGCATAACCTTTGGATTCATCCTGTTGGATCGCTTTGAATTCGAAACGAAGCTGTTCAGCACCGGCCAACGATTCACCGGTTTTAAGAAACAGTCTTGGATAGACCCAAAAATCGACTCCCGGAGTAAATTCGACTTCGAAACGGATTGCCTGTTCGACATTATCGCGGGATATTGTCATTTTACCGGAAGAATTTTCAGTGAAACGCTCCGGAGAATTTAATCCTGATGACAATGGTAATGGTCGCAGTTCTTCTGCTGTAATTATTGTTGCCACGCAGAATACCATTATCAGTATCCATATTTTTTTCATACTACTCCTTGTTAACTAAAAATAATTATCGTGAATTACATAGATCGCAAAAATCCATTGATGACTGCTTCATTGAAATTATATGTACTTTTGAGTCCATTTTGAGAAATCGGGGAAACGTGACCGTCGAAGAAACTCATATTAGTCATACCACTATGATGAAGCGATACCCCGCTTTTATTCCCGCCCCATAAGCCACCGGTAGGCGCCGCATAGCAATAGAACCCTTCTCCCTGGGCACCGGTTGCATCCAAGGTCGTTTGGGTATCTGCCAGAAAAGGCAGCTCTGTTGGCCTTTTCATCGCAGCGGTAAAGTAATAGAGGCTGTCTTCTCCACTGATCTGAACAACAAAATTACCCCATTCCTTAGTCTTGCTGTCATATAACGCCGTACTGTTTGAGTTTAGATGGGTTCGATTGATTCCATAAGTACGATACCGGGAGAAGCCGGTAGGATCAATCTTCAGGCTTGGACAGAATAACGTCGTTGTCGGCAGGTACCCCAGAATCGCCAGCCTTTGCCCCCATGGAGTTGTACCCGGCTGCTGGTGTGTGAACATGTATTGGTTGTAATCATCGGCATATATGGCAAAAGAAAGGCTGTTTTGTTTTAGGTTGCCGGCACAGCTGATGCCGCGCGCTTTTTCGCGCGCTTTGTTCAGTGCCGGCAAAAGCATAGCCGCCAGAATCGCTATGATGGCAATTACTACCAGGAGTTCAATCAATGTAAACATGTTTCTTTTCATTTTAATCCTCATATTATAAGTTGCATGTTGTTTCACGTTCAATTAATTCAGGAGCTATACGGACCAATTGACTGTGGTAGTCCGCTTCACTAAAAATTTTATAGGCGGCTTCAGCCAGTTTTTCGACGGGAAGCAGCACAGAAGTCAATGCTATCGGATCATAGGGATCCGTATAACCGTCAACACCGGTTACAGCGATGTCTTCCGGGATCTGGAACCCCGCAATACGCAATTCCACCGCGATCAATTGAGCTAAACGGTCATTATAGCAGACGATAGCCTCCGGAAGTTTCTTTGCTTTCTTTAATTTTGCAACAAATTCACGACAATCCGCCGCGCCGGAAATATATACCTCCTTGCTTAATGCCATACCGGGGTATGTGTCTACTGCTTCTTTCAAATAATTACGCCGAAAGATACTTGAACTATTCTCTCTTTCCTCGGTACCAGCATACCAGATCTTTCTAATCCTCTGCCGGTCCAAGAACTCGCATACAAGATGCATTACCTGGCCTTCATCAAAACTGACTGTTGCTGAATTATCATGGGAAATAACCTGATTCATAATATTGATTACCGGAATTCCACAACGGCTGAATTGATCCAACAGGTCGCCGTTCTGAGCAAATCCAAACCATGCCACAATCACGCAATCGACCCGCTTATGCAGAAAATGATTTAATATGTCTCTTTCCCGCTGCACGCTGCTTTCAGACGATTCCGAAATTAATAAATATCCGTTATCCACAAAAAGATGGCTGAACGCCGAAACCAATCGTTGCGGAACCAATGAATCATTCGACTTCAACAGCAGTCCCACCGTTCTGCTTTGCCCGGAAACCAGAGTACGCGCCAAATCATTCGGTACATAACCAAGTTCTTCTGCAGCGGCTAAAATTTTTTCTCTGGTCTTATCACTAATGCCTACAGTGGTTTTTTTATCTGAATTAAAAGCAGCATATACTGCGACCCGGGAAACGCCGGCATGCTTTGCCAGCATCGATACTGTCACCTGTCGCGTGGAAATAGGCGTTGATTGTTTGACACTCATTATTTTATTATTCCATATAGTTCGTGCTATATATATTGCTTAAAAAAATGCACGATGCCAAATTATCACTTCATAGCTCGTGCTATATATAGTATAATCAAAGTTCCATAAAATGTCAATACCTTAATATGGAAAAAACTAAAAAAATATCAAAAAATACCTGGCTTTGTATAGTTATAGTACGCGGATCGGTTTGCGCGAGGGCTTTTAAATAGTTTGCGCGAATAGTGCCGGGCTTGCGTAAACTGATTTGAATATTTCTTGAAAATATCAGGGCAAAAAAATAAACGGTTTACGTGGGATATGCAGACGGTCGACGTGGTTTGCTCGGCTGCCAGGCGGACCCGCCTCAGCGGTCTCCAGGGCCAGGGCAATGTCAAAGCCAAACAGCAGCGCGTCGAATGCATCTGGCGCAACCCGGAAGCAATGCGCCGATTCCGCTGATCCAATCCCCACCCACTCAGCCCTGGTCGTCAAACGCCGGGGCTTCTCGTATCCGCGCACACCAGCCATGCACACCGCCGTCATTGATCCGATTCCCGGCCCTGCACCCCGAAAACAGGCCCGTTTGCGTAAACCATGAGGCCAGCCAGGTTCTCCTCAAGCCCGTCAAGTGCACCTGCGAGAAGTATTCCTTATTCTATACCTTCACTGGTCGATTACAATTATTTGATAAAAGTCAAAGATATTTTCAGAACCGGGTATTGACAAATATCATAATGCATGTATAATGTTAACTGGTAACTACTGGTAAACACTGGAGACTGCTGGTATGAGCATGAATCTCACTGCCGCGATAAAACAATACGCATATGATGAATTGTTGCGCCATCCGGACGACTCGGTGAAAATCAAGTCGGAGCGGGAATTATGTGTGTTGTATGGAGTCAGCCGCCCCACGGTCCGCAAGGCATTGTCCGAGCTGGAGCGGGAGGGGGTATTGATCATTCGTCATGGCAGCGGGGCTTTCACCAATCCGGCGGCGGCAATTCAGCGCAGCAATCCACAGGGAAAATGCTCCGTCGGCATCTTGCTGGGATTCGGCAATTCTCTGGTCTTTGACTCCTATTATTGGGAAATTATCAATGCCGCCCAGCGTAAGCTTGGGAAAAACGGCATGGTGGTGTTGCCGGTATTGCAATTGATCGGCGAGGACGAGAAAGCCGCGGAGGAGATTCTGCGCCTCAAGCTGGATGCCGTTTTATGGATTCATCCCAGCGAGGAAAGAATCGGGGTCATCCGGCGCCTGGAAGCGGAAGGATTACCGGTGGCTTGCGTGGGACGCGACCCCGGAGAATTCGCCGGAACGGTGATGTTTGATTATCTTGAAAGCGGGCGGAATCTCGGACGTTTTTTCTTGTCCAAAGGAATACGGAAACCGCTTTTTGCGGTCAACAGCAGTCAACAGGTATATTTTGAACTGGCTCAGGGATTCGTGGAAGAAATGAGCAAAGCCGGGGCCAATCCCGATTTACGCTGTTTGCTGTTGGAGCCGGAACGCCTGGAATCCGCCGTGAAGCGTTTGCATGCGGAAAAAGTCGCATTCGACGGAGCCTTCGTATTCGCCCAGTTCGCCTGGGAACTGGAAAAAACATTTGACCAGTATTTCGGGGAAAACAGGTTCAAGCAATTGAACCCGGTCGTCGTTCAGGCGGTTCATCATGGCTGGCCCAATTCGCCATTCCTGAATATTGACGGTTGTTTACTGGGAGCTTTGGCCGGGGAATACCTGGCGGCTCGAATCAATGGTAAACCATTCAGCGGTAATCTTCGCCCGATGGCTGAAATAGTGGAAAGGCGATCCATGAAAAATAAACTCAACAAACAATGCATGGTTATAACCCAAGGAGAATAGAGAATGGAAAGCGATTCAAAAGTTGTCTGTTGTAAACATATTTTTACACTTATAGAATTATTGGTTGTGATAGCGATTATAGCCATATTGGCGGCATTGCTGCTGCCGGCCCTGGCCAATGCCCGGAAAGCCGCCCACGGCGTAACCTGCATCGGCAACCTGAAACAGATTGGCCTGCTGCTTGATTCCTATACCGGTGACAACAACGGACAGCTTCCGAAGTTTCAGGATACAGTCAAATATCAGTATTTCTGGCCGCACTACCTGATCCGCAGAGGGCAGCCCGGAGCCATCAAGCTGGATGTGCATTTATGGAAACTTTTCTGCTGTCCCATGGCCACAGGAGACAAGGAAGTTGAGCAAGAGTACTGGAAGTGGGATCAAAACGGACGAGCGCATATTTCATATGGCTTGAATCTCTTTTTGGCCGACAAAAATATGGGTGACATCAAACGGAACGTCAGTACTACGGCACTGTTGTGCGAAAATATCAGGCCGGGCGACGCCTATAAAAATTCCGGGCATTACTGGTACAGCCATAATTATTACCCGACTCGGATACTGGCCAATTATCACAAGAACTTCGCCAATATCCTTTATGCGGATTTGCATGTGGCGGCATTCCAGTCCATACCGGCTCTTTATTGGCCGCAAGATGAGATTTTAAATAAATTCAACTAAGAGGTAAATATGAAAAACAAATCCGTACAAATTTTATTGATCTTGATGCTGGGCCTCTGCTGTGTGGGCCGGGGCGACGACATCCTGCCGTGCCGGGTTGTCCGCAATACTCCGGTAATCGATGGCGACCCCGGGGACCCCGCCTGGCAGAATATACCGTTTCTTACCGATACCAAAACATTTCGCGGCGATATCACCATGTCGTTGAAGAGCCTTTATGACCTGAATAAATTGTATTTGCTGCTGGCGATCCATTGTCCGGATAACAACGGCGAACCCGATGCCGAAATCTTCCTCAGGCCGGCTATTCACGGACACAGTGTAAAAAATCTGGACGGTACGCCGAAAGAATATTTCTCCATCAAATTCAACAGCAAGGGGTTGATCAGTACCGATTACAACAGCAAGGTTGAGCTGAAGACGAAAAAGAACCCGGCGGGCGGTTATTGGCTGGAAGCAGCTTTGGATATGCCGAATACATTCGAGTATCTGCCGCAGGTTCCCGTGGTGGGCGATTATTACAACATTGCGGTACGCTTCAAGTATCCGATCGCTGTTCAACGCTACCCGATGTATTTTTTCACCAATCACTTCAATCAGCTTGGGCCGAATATGGCGAAAATCATTCTGGCCGGAGATCAGGAAAATATGCCGGCTTCGCAGTTCTTCGATTACCACGTCACATACCGCCAGTTGTTGAACGATCTGACCGGTCATATAGCCGAATTGCGCCTGTTCAAGCAGACCGGTGCCGCCGATCAGATTGCCGGACAATTTGAAAATTGGAAAAAAGTAAACGCCTCGTTGTCGGCCGCCGATTATGAAGAAAGACGCCTTTTTCAGCAGGAAGCTCTGACGCAGATTGTCAATGCCGCAAAAAGCGCCCGGTTCAAGGCATTGGCTGCTTTGCCGCAGTTCAAGAAAAGCGGTATTTTGCTGTTCGCCATGCCTTGCTGGGATGATTCTACATTGCTGAATAACTTTAATTTACCTGAGAAAAAATTGATTGACCGCCAGGCGATACAGTTGCGGGTAAGCCCGGGGGAAGCCGAGAGTTTCAGTGCCGCCATATGGCCGGGCAAAAACCTGACTAATGTGACTTTTGAGGTTCCGCCCTTTAAAAATGCCGCCGGGCAAGCGGTTGGTGCCGTGATTGATCATTATTATCTCAAATGCTGGTATCAAGGCAAAGGCTATACGGAAGTAACACGCAGCGAAACCGTATTGATGCCCGAACTGCTGGTCAAAAACCCGGATCTGGTTCAGGTTGATTATCTGAATGAACGCAATTTGCTGCAGGTTTATCACAATGGCAAAGTCTACCGCAGCTATCCGGATGACAGCAAAACGCTGTTGCCGATCCGGCATTTGCCGGCCGGATTCCTGCAACAATTCTGGACCCGGATCAAATTCCCGGCTGGAACGGCTCCCGGCACCTATCGCACGACGATCAGAACCATGCAGAACGGAACCGTTATCGCGGAGCTGCCGGTATCAGTGGAAGTTCTCGATATCAAATTAGCCAAATCACCGATTGCCAACCGGATTTATGCCATGACCCAATGGGGTGCCAAAGACGAGGCCGTGGCAATGGCGGAAATCCGGAGCCTGGTCGAACATGAAGTGGATACCGTCGGGCTGTATGAAAAAGCCGAGCATTTACCGCGAGTCGTCGACATGATGAAAAAAGGCGGACTATCGGTCGAACGTATTTATCTGCAGGGAGACGGTGATTTTATTTTCCTCAGCGACATGCCGCGCGAAGCGATTGCCCCGATGGTGGAAAAGGGGTTGAAACTCAAAGAGATTGAAGGCGTCAAGGATGTCTATTTTTACCTGCCGGACGAGGCCAAGGGGGAACGCCTGAAAAAGAGCGTGGAAATCGCGGAAATCATCCACCGTCTGGGTGGCAAGACCTGGGGCGCGGCGCATCTGGGCTGGTATGAATGGGCCGGCAAAAGCTTCAACCATATCAATATATCCGGACCGCCGAAATCCCGGGAACTGGTCAATCAGATTCATGCGGATGGCAATGAAATCCATGTCTACAATTTCCCGCAGGGCGGACTGGAGTTTCCGGAACGCTACCGGCGCAATTTCGGAATCATGCTGTGGGCATCCGGTTATGACGGATCGATGACCTGGAGCTGGTGGTGGCCGTATCAGGGCGCGGAAAATGACGCCTGGAATGAATTCAATGAACATTTCGGCAAGCAGCATTGCATGGTTTATCCGACTAAAACCGGAGTCGTCAGCACGATTCAGTTTGAAGGTTGGACCAAAGGAATCAATGACACGCGGTACCTGGGCACGTTGCTGGAATTGCGCGGCAAACAACCGGCCAATTCCAAGGTGGTTGCGGAGATCGACCAATTGGTCAAAGAACTTCAAAAAGACATCTATACCTCGACCAACAAACTGGATGAACTCCGTGAGCGGATCATTGACTTGATCCTGAAATGCAAAAGGTAAACGATATGACAGTGATCGCTGATCTATGGCCAGAAAACACTTCCCCGGAATGGCACGACATTCCGGGAAAAACGATATGGGCGCTGAATGGAGAAATCAAAATTCATCCAGCAAACCCCGCTGACGGGATACACCTGGATTTTGATTTGCCCGAACCGCTGCCGGAACCTCTGCTGCTGAATTTCCGGGCCAGAATCGACTGGCAGGGGGGGCCCATTCCGGTTTTGGCGATTCAGTTGAACCATCGTGATTTACGTCCCTTTACCGATCAACATGAAATGCGCCTGGTGAATCAAGGCGAATACCGGCATACCGGAAACCCCGCCGGATACCGGGGACGCTACCCGCATTTCGATGAGCACAGTTATCCGGAATTGCGGCTGGACGGCAATTGGATCGAGCTTTTTCTGGACATTTCCGACCTTGCCGCACCCGGCAAAAACCATCTCCGGATTCTGAATACCGTCTGTGCGCAGGAAGTGCTGACGGATATGAGCAAGGAGGGGACTTTATGTGTCGAAAATCTGCAGGTTTTCAGTCCGCCGGATATTCGGCGGCCCCTTAAACCGCGTCAACGTGATTTGCGGGAAAAAGAGTCTTTTATCCGGCAATTGCTGCAGCATGACATTGATGATTTATTCCATTATTACCGGAAACGTCCAAAAGTTCATTTAGTACCGTTGAAAAAGAATCGTTTCGGTTCCGACCGGGAATGGGCAGATAGGGCTACCGGTAATAAATTACTGGTTTTCTCGACCTATCCACCGGAACAATTCGGGCCGGAAATCGATTGGCTGGAAAACCGGCACCCCGCGCGGGACCTGTGCTGGAGCACCCACCTGACGCGTTTATGGTTCGTCCAGCCTCTGGTAAACGCTTATCGCGAATCCGGGGACGAATGTTACGCCGAGGCTTATTGGCGCCTGGTGCATCGTTTTTTTGATACCGCCGAAAAAAATTATTCACCGCACACCCCGCCGATCTGGCAGCAGCTTTCAGCAGGTATCCGGGCTCGTTTATTGTGTTATGGATTCGATACTTTTATTCACAGCAAACATTGCACGCCGGAACTTCTGGTCGAGCATTTGTATTTCATGTTGATTCAGGGGGATTATCTGGCAAACTTCTCGCGCTCTCCCCGCAATCACGGCTTGATGGAAGCCGAGGGGTTGGCCTTTACGGCGATTTATTTCCGGGAATTTAAAATCGCGAATGAATGGGCGAAACAGGCTTTGTCGTATCTGAAAGTTGAATTCGAAAAACAGGTTTTGCCGGACGGAATGCATTATGAGCTCGATTTCGGTTATCACGCAGGAATGATTGCATCATTGGGCGCCGGCAGTGAGTTGGCCGAATTGAATAACCGGATTGATCTGCAGGAATACTGTATTCCGGGAAACAGGTTTGAACAGATGTATCTGGCTCCGTTGTTGTTGATGAAGCCGGACCGGCAAACTCCGGGTATCGGAGACAGTGACCCTTTTTCATTGGCTCAGTTGTCGATTGATGGTTCGTGCCGCTTTCCCGCCAATAAATATCTGCGCTATTTCAGTTCAAATGGTTCAGCCGGGGAAGAACCGCCATTATTTAATTATCTGGAAAACAGCGGGTATTGCTCAATGCGGAACAGCTGGGCCGAAGACGCGGTCTGGCTGATCACCAAATGCGGACCGGATGGCGGGTGGCACACACATTATGACAATGGAACGGTGGAAATCGCCGCATTCGGCAAATTACTGCTGTCCGACAGCGGCAACTATACCTATTCATGGGCCGAAGGGCGCGCATGGTACTTGCAGACCAGCGCTCACCAGACCATGACGCTCGACAACAGAAACTCGGAATTCAGGCCCAGGCATATTTTCCATTGCCACAAGCCCGGTTTCAGCGGTTTGATCAGCGAAAATCAAAGTTATTCCGGGATGTGCCACCGCCGCAGTATTGCTTTTATCGACAACCGGTTTTTCGTGATTCTCGACGAAGCGTCGGGGGAAGCCGAAGGAGAAGTTGCAATTCACTGGCAATTCGCGCCCGGAGTCAATGAAAATGACGTTATACTGAAGTGCCTGCCGGATCAGCAGCCCATCCAGGAAGAGGGCCGAACCGCGACATACGGACATTTCACGGCCCGCACTGCCTTTCGGTTTCAGCAGTTCAAAAAGGCGACCGGCAAAGTACTGTTTACGACTTTGATTTACCCCGCAAAAGATCATGAAATTCCGTCAATCGCAATCGAATACAACAATAATAATCAATTGAAAATTTCAATCGGCGGCAATATATATCTTCTTGAATATTCCGCCGAAAAAATCGAGCTGGTGAAATAGAATATGATCAAGCCCAGAACCATCAGAACTGCAGTGATCGGATTGGGACGGATTTCCTGGAGCGACCATTTGCCCCGGATCGCCGCGAACCCGGATTTTGAACTTGCGGCAGTAGTGGACCCATCCCCGGAGCGCTGCCGGGAAACGGCCAGGAAATATGGTGCGGTCCCGGGATTCGCATCCATCGAGGAGATGCTGCCGGCCGTGCGGCCGGACCTGACGGTGATTGCTTCTCCTACCCATTTTCATATGGCGCATGCCATCATGGCACTGGAAAAAGGGAGCCACGTGTTTTGCGACAAACCGGTGGCCCTGAATCTGTCTGAAGCCCGTGAAATGTTTGCCGCGGCCAGGCATTACCGGAAAAAATTGACCGTTTATCAACCGCGCCGCTTTTATCCGGATGTGGCGACTGCGCGTGAAATCATCGAGTCCGGCAAGCTCGGCCGGATTTTTCAAATCAAACTTTTTATCAGCAACTTTGTCCGTCGTAATGACTGGCAAGCCATGACCTGCAAAGGTGGCGGCATGCTGAATAACTACGGCGCACATTATATTGATCAAATGCTTTTCCTTTTGAGAGAACCACTGAAACTGTTGTGTTGCCGCCTCGAACGGATTCTTTCGCTGGGGAATGCTGACGATGTGGTCAAATTGCTGCTCTCTGCCGAATCCGGAATACTGTTGGATATCGACATCAACCAGGCGGCGGCATTGCCGGGGCCGGTCTGGAGAATTTACGGTGACCGGGGAGCGGCCGAGTCCGGTTTCAACCACTGGAAGTTGCGATATGTCAGCTCCGTCAACTTGCCGCCGTTGCAACTTTTTGATGACATGGCGGCCCCTGACCGCATGTATCCCTCGGAGCAACTTGACTGGCAGGAAGAGCTCATCGCCACCCTTTCTGTCCCGGATGCCGCGGAAACATACTACAAGCATCTGGCGGATTACCTGAATAACAATGCTCCTCCGCCGGTCCGTGAAAATGAAACCCTGGAGTTGATGCAGCTAATTGAGCAGGCCCATGAAAATGCTCACACATATTCACCCCCATATCGCAATGATTTTTCCGAAAAAACATAAACGGGGAAATAATACTGATTTAAACAAATACTGCCATCTATCTTGAAGACGCGGGAATTCTATTGAAGTAACAGGCAAATTCTTTTCCAAGCCCAAATGACAGCCTCGCATGATTCATCAGTATCACAAGTATCTCGCTTTATATTCCCGCTGTATTTTTTTGTATTTTTTTGATCTTTCACGTATTGACTTTTCATAAGCTTTGCTGTATAATAGTGCCATAAGAACAGCAACTGAACAGGATTTATATAGTTATGGCACTGACCACTTCACCGCCGAAACGTCAACAGGTTATCGACGAAATCATCGCCAGCATCAACCGTGGCACATTGCCGCCGGGAACCCGGTTGGCCACCGTACGCGATATGTCGAATCACTTCGACGTCAGTTTGTCGGTCATCCAGACCGCACTGCATGAACTGGTTCAGGAGGGCATGGTCGAGTGCCGCGGCGCCTCCGGTTTTTATGTCAAGGGCATTCCCGCGCCCGCCGCCGTGCCGGTTGCCGACAAACCGGAAGCCAATCCCGCCGAAGGACAAGTTTTCCTGAGCTGTTATCATCATGCGGACCTGGTCTGGCGGCACACTTATGAGGAATACGACGCGATCCGCGAAAGACAACTCCAACTGCTCCTGCGTTATTTTGCTGAATACCCGGCTTTCCGCTTTTTTATCGACCAGTCCGAGGTGCTGAGGCGCTATATCGACAAGCATCCCGAGCATCTGGAGCCCCTGCGCGCAGCAGTCACGGCCGGGCAGCTCGAACTCGGCGGCTGCCTGAGCATTCCCGACCTCAATTTGTGCGGCGGCGAATCGCTGGTCCGCAACTTGTTGGCCGGCAAGAAATATTACCGCGACGTGTTCAATACGGAAATCGAAACGGCCAGCATGTGCGACGCCTTCGGCATGTGCGCCCAACTGCCGCAAGTCCTGAGCAAATGCGGTTTCAAATGGCTGCTGCCCGGACGCTTGCCGAAATTCCCCGACACGCTGCCGAATTACAAACCTTTTAACTGGCGCGGTCTCGATGGTACCGCACTGCCGGTGGTACCGCCCGAAGGCTTTGCCGGACACTTCGGCTATGACTTTAATGTGCCGACGACCATGCCCGAATCCGTGCGCCTGGCCCAGTCGATCACTAACCTGAAACTCTTGAACGGCAACGTGATGGCGTTATATTTAACCGAAGAGGAATTCATCGAAGAGGATCTCTTCTGGATTCTGGAAGCGGCCAACCGCCAGGGCGGCAAACTGGTCGAATTCGGACGTCTCGATGATTTCGCCCGCAAGCTCAATCCGGCCGAGCTGCCGGTAATCAACGGCGAATTCAACCCGACCTTTACCGGCTGCTACACCACCCGGATTCAAAACAAGCAGTTGATCCGCCGCGCCGAAAACCTGATCATGGACGCCGAAATGCTGGATGCGATCAGCAATTCCGCTAGCGATTTCGCGCCGTTATGGCAGGAGTTGTTCCTGGCCCAGTTCCACGATGCCGCCTGTGGCTGCGTCACCGACGCCGCCGCCGAAGGGATCCTCGCCAAACTCCATACCGTCATCGCCGGCAGCGAAAAAATCATCGCCGATAACATGGCCAGAATCAGCGGCGCGGGCCTCACGGTTTTCAATCCCAACCATTGCCACAGTCCGCAATTGATCAGCGGCCCCCTGCCCCCCGCCGGGTGCGACGCCCAGCAGGACGGCGGCAACTGGTTCTGGACCGCGGAACTTCCTCCGTGCGGCATTCGCTCTTTCGAACCCGCCAAGGTTAAAAATACGGTCAAAACAATCGGTCCGAAATTCAAAACCGACCATTTTGAAGCCGACTTCAGCGATGGACTGCCGGTTATCCGTTCCCGCGAAAACGATTGCCAGGTACTCGGCAAACAGAATTTCGGCGAAATCCTCTTCCGCCCCGACTATGGTTCGATGTGGGCGGAGACACTCCAGGGCGGAAACCTCGGAATCGAGCATCAGGAAATCGAAGTTGTGCAAGTCGAAAGCGGTCCGGTATTCATCAAAGCCGTGCTGCGCGGCAAGGTCAAACCGGGCAAACCGGACGCTGCAGGCAACCTCGGCGCTTACTGGCCGGGATTCGGCGAACTGTCATTTGAGCAGGAATATATCTTTCCGCAGCACCTCGATTATTTCAAAATGAAACTGACACTGAACTGGCAGGGCTGCAATACCAAAATCTCCATCCGCTTCCCCATAGAACTGAAAGAGAAGAAGACGACAGCGTTGTATGAAGTTCCCTTCGGTGCGCTCGAGCGGCGTCCGTATTTCGAGGTACCGTATGAATACGAAGAAAATATGCAGAAACTGAATCCCAACGACTACCAGACCGCCAAGGGCGACTGGCCGGCGCTGAACTGGGTCGATTACTCCGATCACCGGGGCGGCCTGGCGGTGGCGAACACCGGCACACCGGGGCATCAACTGGTGGGCGAGAATATTCTGGTCAGCCTGCTGCGCAGCGGCACGCTGCGCGCCGACGGCGGCATGGTCCCGCAAGCTGGCAGTTACGACAATGGCACACAGGTTTACGAATTCGCGTTCCGCCCGCATCGCGCCGGCGAACAGCATAAAGCATTTGAGCTCGGTCGGTTGCTGAACCACCCGCCCCGGGTAGTGTTCAAGGAAAAAGGCAAGGCCGCCCCCACACAATCCTGGCTGCACTGGAACGCCAAACAGGTCGCGCTCTCCACCCTGCACCGCAGCGGCGACGGCTGGCTCGTCCGCCTCTACGAAACGCTCGGCAGCTCCGCCCTCATCAACCTGAAGTCCGACCTCGGCAAATTCGAGCTTTTCGAAACCGCCATGGATGGAGAAAATCCGGTCAAAATTTCCGCCGAAAAAATCAAATTCCGCCCATTCGAAATCAAAACCTTCAAAGTTGTTCATAAATAAACCAGGAGACGTCAACATGAAAATAACAGCAAAGCACTTCACACTTATTGAACTGCTGGTAGTCATCGCAATCATAGCAATTCTGGCGGCGATGCTGCTACCTGCTCTGAATGCAGCCAGAAGCACTGCCCAAACTTCCAAGTGCACCTCGAACCAGAAGCAGATCGGGACGGCTTCGGAAATGTATCTTCAGGACTATGACAGCTGGATCGTTTATCACAATGGCGGCGGCCTTTCCTCCGGCAAGTGGGTCGGCTGGCACTCCACACTCTACCGCTGCGACTATATCAAGGCAGTGAAGGCCTTCGAGTGTCCACCGTCCGTAAAGGAATACAAAAACCGGGAAGTCATTGAACCGACCACAGACACCGGTTACCTGACCCTGCACCTCGGCTATGGACAGGTTTACTTCAAAATTCCCGTGTATTCCCAGGAAATGCGACGCCAGAAAATGACCACCCTCAAGCGTCCGGCCCGGACTCTGTTTGTCTGCGATTCTTTCGGCGACCGGACAGCTGCCACACTCGGCCAGAACGCTTATGCGGTATCGGCAAAAACCACGCGGGATATCGCCCCGCGCCACCAGCGTAACTCGCTGAATCTCCTGTTCTTCGACGGACATGTCGAGAATATGGGCGAATCTTTTGTCCGGGATAAAGCGGTCAGCGCTTCACGTAATTACCGCGAAATGTGGGATCGTATTTCCGACTCCGGCATTCCGTGGACCGAATAAGGAAAAACGATCATGAAATTTCTCTCAAGCTTAATAATATTGCTGGCCGCAATCTCGCTCTCCGCCCAGAACCTGATGCCGCAGAATTACAAGCCGAATCCCGCCGCCAACGGTACCACGGAAATCAAGATTTCCGCTAATAAAATGTGGGAGGTCATCTCATTCGAACCGGCCCCGGTCATCCCCGGCGAACAATATAAAATTTCAGCCCGGCTGAAACTCGAAAATGCCAAACAAACCCATATTAAAATCGACTGGCTCAATGCGCAGCGAAAGGGCTTCAAGCAGGATTTTATTTGCACCGGACAGGACGGAACCCGCGACTGGTTCAAGGTCGGCAATAAGCTGACCGCACCGGATGCCGCCCACTATGTCACCGTTATCATCATGGCCGGCGGCACCACCGAACAAATGGGTGTCAGCTATTTCACGGACGGCGAAATCCGCTCACTGAAAACCAAGCCAGCCTGGCTGGCTCCCTTGGCGGCCACATCCGTGCTGAAGCCGTCGGGGCAAAGCGTAACCCTGGACAATATCGCAAGTTACGCGATCTATTACCCGCAGCAGCCGAATCCACAGGAGAAGTACGCCGCCGAACAACTCGCTCATTTCCTGAGCTGTATTTACGGTACGGACTTCAAGGCGGAGCCGGAAGGAAATGCGAAGAAATACATCAGTGTCGGCCAGACGAAACTCGCGACCGATGCAGCAATCGCACCGGTCGAAAAACTGCAAGGCTACAAGCTGGAAGTAAAAAATGGTAATCTATTCATCACCGCCGGTTACCGTGGAATTTTGTATGGAGTCCTAGCTCTGCTGGAAGACGATCTCGGCTGCCGCCGTTATGCCGCCGACATGCTGCCGGTGATCCCCGAAAACAAGACCGGCAAACTGACGCTGGCTCCGCGCGAAAATTCCCCGGATTTCGAGATTCGCGAAACCCTCTACACTGCAAGCTATAACCCCGTATGGGCCTCGTTCAACCGCATCATGCCATTGTCTTTCTTCCATATCCTGCCCTATGATCAAGGCGGCGGCTGGTCGCATACCGGCTATTTCATCCACACTTACAGCAAGCTGATTCCGGCCGATAAGTTTTATCAAAGCCATCCGGAGTATTTCCCGCTGCTCAATGGCAAGCGTTTTAAATCCACCCAGAAAGACGGGCAACTCTGTTACACCGCGCCCGGCCTGGCGGAGGAAATTGCCCGGCAACTCGATGAAGTGATTCAGAAGAACCCTTATGCCCGGATTTACAGCGTGTCGTCGAACGATAACCGCAATGCCAACTGTGAATGCGATAACTGCCAGAAGTTGATCAAACTCGACGGCATTCCCGGTGCGCAGCTCGACCTTGCCAACCGCGTGGCCGATCAACTGGCGAAAAAATACCCCGATATCCTGATTTCGACACTGGCCTACGTGGAAAGCCAGGTCCCCCCGAAACATGTCAAGCCGTCAAAAAACGTCCTGATCGTCTATGCCCCGATCCACCAGCGCGCCAACATGATCAACATGCTGCTGCCGATCAACGAGGTCCGGGATCACATCAACCCAAAACGCGATATTGAGGCCGAAATCACTCAATGGCGCAAGATTGCCGACAACGTCTTGCTGTGGGATTATGCGGACCGTTATGAAGCCGCGCCACAACCGTTCCCAACCTTCGATGCCCAGGTACGCGGCTATGATTTCCTGAAAAGCATCGGTGTCATGGGGATTTTCAGCGAAGTGGCGCATGGAGAAATCAGTTCGCTCGGCGCACTTAAATCATGGATTTTCGCCAAGAAAATGTGGAACACGGAGTACCCGCTCGACGCCCTGATCGACGAGTTCGCTGCCGAATACTACGGTCCCGCCGCGCCGAAAATGCTCGAATACGTCAAATTCCAACGCGACAAATGGGCCCACTGGTATCAGAACCGCCGCAAAGGCGAAACCATCAATTTCACCCGCGCCGACCTCGCTGCAATGGATGAGATCCTCGCCCAGGCACTCTCCATGTGCGATGGCCGGAAAGATTATGCCAACCGCGTCGAGGCCGAGCAGCTGGTCATGCTCTCCTTCAAACTTTCCAAGATGCCGAACAAAAACAATCTGGAAGAATACCGCGCCAACATGGAACTGGCAAAAGCCATTCTGGAAAAACAACCCGGTTTATTCCTGCGCTCGAACGGCAATACCGATGCACTCAAAGACTGGGAAACGAATTATCAGAATACCAAAGAATCTTCCATTCTTCCCAGTTCGTCACCCAACGCCGTCCAATACAAAAATAAGAGGATCCATATCAATTTGTCACAATACCTGAAAGACGCCGACGCCACCGGCGGCTATGCGGTCCGCCAGATCGGACGCAACGCCTGGGGTGTGCAATGGCATTATCAGTTCTTCGTCGACGCGCTCGATCCGGTGAAAAACTACGTGGTTCGCATCCGCGCCCGCGCCGAATTCAAAACGCCCCGGACTCAACCCGGTCCCCTGTTCAAACTCTATAACTATTCGCCCGGGCTCGGCGTGACCACCGGTAGCTTCAAGGCCGAATACCCGGCCAATGACGACGGCAAATACCGCTGGTACGACTTGGGACGCGTCCGCTTCGTCACTCCCGGCGTGACCGGTTTTTTCTACAACGAAACCCTGCTGGCCCCCGAGGAAGGCGTCTGGTACGATTACATGGAACTGGTCCCCGAAGACGAATACAAAGGCCCGGTCCCGGTTAATTCACTGCCGCTGATGGAAATCTGAAGAGAATTGGTCGGCGCAAGCGCCTGAATTGGAGAATTGGGGAAAAAACTTCCGTGCAAATCTGTAGGGGCTATGAAAAATGAGACACATGGGACGTATGAAACCCTATGGGAAAGAGTCTCTTAATTCCCCAATTCAGGCACGCAGTGCCGACCAATTCAGCCACCACCGGTGGCGTCCAATTCGAAGCTCAGTCGAGCTTGATTTTTTCGGCGATTTTGGCGGCGGCTTCGCTGCGGGCGGCGTCGGATTCGTAGGGAGTCTGGCGCCAGTTCCAGCGGAAATTATCCTCCACGCCGCGCGGCACCACGTGCAAATGCGCATGCATCACCACCTGTCCGGCACAGCTGCCGTCCGCCAGATGCAGATTGAAGCCGTCGTAATCCATCGCGCGCTTGAGCGCCACGCCGATCCGGCTGCCGACCTTGAACATGCGTCCCGCGATGTCCTCCGGAATGCTGGAACTGCCCACGTGATGTTCCTTCGGAATCACCAGCGTATGCCCCGGATTGATCGGCCCGATATCCAGAAACGCATAAACCTTGTCATCCTCATAAACCTTGCACGACGGAATTTCACCCTTAATAATCTTGCAGAAAATACAATTGTCCATAGCTACCTCCAATTCTTAACGTTTCCCGCCCTCTCGCTCAATGTTGAAAAATCTGTTTCACGCTTTTTCAACCTCGCTTCCGGGCGAGCTGTGATTCTTTACTTAGCGCCTGCGGCTTACATTTCGTTTCGCTTTAAAAGCGACCGGCGTTTCGCCGCCGGCCCAGCCCGGGTAAGCACCCGGTGGCATGTCTATTTTTCTTCAATTCGTAATTCGTAATTATAACTCGTATTCTTTGATTTTGCGGATCAGCGTCCGGCGGCTGATGCCGAGTTTTTCGGCAGCATGCGTACGGTTGTTGTTGCACTCCTGCAACGCCGCCATAATCAAATGTTTTTCGTTACTGCTCAAATCCAGCACTTCGGGCGCCGCGGCACGCACCAGCACCTCGCGTTGATGACGTATCCCCGCCGGGACGTTTTCCAGTTCCAGCACCGGCCCGCGCGACAATACCACCATCTGTTCCACGCAGTTGCGCAGTTCGCGGATGTTTCCGGGCCACGAATACGAACTCAAAGCATCCAGCGCCGCCTCGGAAATGCCGTCAATCTTCTTGTCGTTGAACTCGGCGAATTCGTCCATGAAACGCTTGACCAGAATCGGAACATCTTCGACGCGCTCGCGCAGCGGCGGCATCACGATACTGATCACGTCCAGGCGGTAAAACAGATCCTCGCGGAATTTCCCTTCATCCACCAGCAGCCGCAAGTCGCGGTTGGTCGCGGAAATCAGCCGCGTATCGGTGTAAATCGGTTCCTCGCCCCCTACCCGCTCAAAAGTCCGGGTCTCGAGCACGCGCAACAGCTTCACTTGAACCATCTGGTCGATCTCGCCGATTTCGTCGAGGAACAGCGTTCCGCCGTCGGCCAGTTCGAAGCGCCCTTTCTTCTGTTCGATGGCCCCGGTGAAGGAGCCTCGTTCGTGACCGAAAAGCTCACTTTCCAGCAAGGTCGCGGGGAGCGCCGCGCAGTTGACGGGGATGAACGCGCCCTGGCGCTCGCTGAGCTTGTGAATGGCGCGGGCGATGACTTCCTTGCCGGTGCCGCTCTCGCCGGAAATCATGATCGTGGAGCGCGTTTTCGCCACCTGCGCGACCATGTTCATGATCTCGCGCATCTGCGGTGACTTCGCCACGATGTTGTCGAGTTCGAAATCAGAGCTGAGGCGTTTTTTCAACCGTTGATTTTCGGCCTTCAATACCTTGTTTTCCAGCGCCTTGTCGATCACATGATCGAGCTGCTCCAGATTGATCGGCTTGGTGACGAAATCGGTGGCGCCCTGCTTGATCGCGGCAATAGCGTTTTCGATCGACCCGTAGGCCGTGAACACGATGCAGGCCGGCGGCGGCGACTTTTTCAGCGCCGCCCCGATCACCTCCATGCCGCCCGCGCCGGGCATATTCAGGTCGGTCAGGACCAGATCGTAATTGTTGCGCTGCAGGAGATTGATGGCGCGCTCGCCGTCCTCGGCCAGCGTCACCTGGTATTTACGGCGAAAAAAGCGCTCGAGCGCCTCCCGCGTGTGCCGCTCGTCGTCGGCAATCATCATCGTGCGTTTGACTTCATCGCTCATAGGCAATCACTCCTCCCACATCGACGCGAAATCATGGATATCGTCCACCGAACCGTCCGTGATTTCCAGCACGATCAACTGCAAACCCGCCTTGCGGAAGAGCTTCACCAGTTTCGGCAGATCCATACGGTTCGGCGTCCGCAGCGGCAAGTGGCCGTCGCCCCACTGCAGAATCGGCGTTTCCTCCGTGAATTTCGAGGCGTGCAAATGAACCATTTTGACCATGCCCGAATTTACAATTTTCTCCGCTTCCGCGTGAAAATCGCGCCCCAGCAAATGACACGAGGTCCACAGATGACTGGTATCAAAGCACATCGGATGTTTCAGCGCGATCATGTCGCGGGCAAAGATGTTACCGGAAGCGAACGTCGGAAAATCGTTTTCCATGCAAATGGTCAAATCCGGGTAATCCTTCCGCATCCGTTCGAGGCGCTCGCGTACCAGTCCGCGGCGTTCGAGGAACTCCGGCCGATCGGTGAAATCGCAGTTGAACCGCGACTCTCCGTCATAGGAGAGATCCGCCCGGAACCCGCCGCTCATGGCATCGACATACGACAGCGTCCGGTTGAACGCCGGGGTCGGCTCGTCGATCATCCGGAAACCGTGAAAAACCCCGTGCGTAATGCCGTATTCGCGCATCAGCGCGGCGCTGGCCGCCAGCTCGGACTGCGCTTCGCCGTCCCGTGCCGCCGCCAGGTTGATATTGAACTCCGCCAGCAGCGGCAGGTGCGCGCTCAGCGGCACCCGGTACGACGCGCAGCGCTCGATTTCTTCTTCCGGGGCCGAGTTGTGCAGCTGAATGCCGAACTCAAACCCATAAAATTCGCAAACCCTGCGGCATTCCTCGCAAAGCCCCGCACCATGCTCGGCGGTAAAGGGGTTCGAGGTCAACTGCAGCTGTAATTTCTTACTCATTCTCTTCCGTTCCTTCCTGTTTCGACGGCTGCGGCAAAATATGCAGCCTGCGCCCGATCCGCGGGAAACGCAGCAAAATCGTCGTGCCCTTGCCCTCCCGCGATTGCAGCGACAGCGACGCGCCGTGTTCCCGCATCACCCGCTCGATAATCATCATCCCGATCCCCGACCCGTTCACCTTGGTGGTGTGAAACGGCCGGAACATCCTCCCCAGCTGTTCCGCGCTGATCCCCTGCCCCGAATCGGCAAACTCCAGCGTCACGTAATCGGCGTCATATTCACCTGCGATCTGCAGCGAGCCGCCCTCCGGCATCGCCTGAATCGCATTTTTGATAATGTTGTAAAAAGCCTGTTTCAACTGCGCCGCATCGCCCGAGATCATCGGCAGCACTTCCGGATGCGAAAAATTCACGGCGATACTGCGGTTTTCGATCTCTTTGTCCATGAATTTAAGCGTCTCGATCAGCAGCGCGCCGAGCTCAAGCGGCGCCAGCTTGGGCCGTCCGGGACGGATCGCCCGCAGGAACTGATTGATGATATTGTCGAGGCGCTCGACCTCGCCGCGCGCCACCTGAATCATCTCGGCGGCCTCGGTGCGATCGAATTCCTCGCCGCAGTTCAGCTCCTGCTGCAGCAACTGCAAATTCAGGTACAAACTGTTCAAAGGATTGCCGATTTCGTGGGCGACCTCCGCCGCCAGCATCGATATCGCACGGTCGGTCTCGGCTTCCAGCTCGCTCATGGTGCGGGCGCGGGATTCGGTGATATCGCGCAAAATCACCGTGCCGAGCCCCTCCTCCGCCCCGTGCGGCATCAGGTAAAAATGCACATAACGGTGCACCGGATACATGATCTCGACTTCCTGACTGGAGAGCCGTACCCACTCCTCCTCATCCAGTTCCATGATCTTGCGCCAGTTGACATTGGTCAGGAACTGCGAGAGCCGGATATTGGTGAGATCCTCGGGCAGCCCCAGAATTTCCGCCGCCGCGTGGTTATGGTAAATAATCCGCAAATCGTGATTTATGACCAGGATCCCCTCCTGCATGGCATTCAGCAGCGTATCCAGGAATCCCTTTTCATGATACAGCTTGAGCAGGAACGACTGCAGATTACTCGAATCCATCGAGTCCATGCGCTGAATCAAACGATCAATAAACTTCTGTTTCGGCATTCGTCACTCTCCAAAAAATTACATGAGACAATTTGACACAGTTACGCAAAAAGTCAAGGCAAAAAGGGGGAAAATTGGAGAATTGGACGCCGCCATTGGCGGCTGAATTGGAGAATTGGTCGGCACTTTGTGCCTGAATTGGCCGCAGCCTGTGGCTGCTGAATTGGGGAATCAGGGAATGGGGAAGATCATTCCCATACGTCCCACTTGTCACGCCGTAGCCTTGGCGAAGGCGGATGTGTCCTATAAGTCCTATTTTTCCTGGAAACACAGGCTTACACGGACGGTCGCTGGCTACACGGAGAACCTCTCCCAATTCTCCAATTCAGCAGCCAACGGCTGCGGCCAATTCAGGCGCGCAGCGCCGGCCAATTCAGCCACTGAAAAGTGGCGTCCAATTTGCGAAAGCGTCTCAGGCGTTTTTGATGGCGTTGACCAATGTGGTCTTGTCCTTCATGCCAACCATGTGGTTGACGATCTGCCCGTCCTTGAACA
>JBEBXH010000003.1:0-155589 GCA_040391785.1 Victivallis vadensis | reverse complement strand
CGACAACCTCAAGGATAAACTCGACATCATCCTCGAAGAAATGATCACCGTGTAAATACCGAATTGCAATCATAAAGCTTGTAACCGCCTTGATCTTGCGGACAGAAATTTGGCCTGACTCGCAGCCGCTAATTTATTAGCGGCAAGCTCATCAAACCAAATTTTTGTTCCACAATTCCAGCGGCAGTCACTAACCTTTAGAATGCAACTCGGTATAAGTTCACAATCCATAACAACAGAAGCCCGGCGCGGAATTTCCAAGCCGGGTTTCTTTTTTGCTATAAAAACGGCGGCGCGTCGATTTTGTGAATGCGGCGGTATTCGCCGGGGGCATGACCGGTTTGTTTGCGGAAAAACGCGGCGAATTCACCCTTGCGGCTGAAGCCCAGCGAGGCCGCGATTTCCGATACCGGCAGTTTCGTCCCGCTGAGCAGATTGCAGGCATGCTGGAACCGGAGCTTCATCTGGTATTCTTTGAGGCCGGTTCCTGTTTCCTGCGTGAACAGGCGGTTGAGGTGGCGCGGGCTCATATCGAGCTGGTGCGCGAGCTCCTTGACCGGGGATGGGTGAGCCAGCATTTTAACCAGCAGGCTCTTGATCGTTTTCACCCGGTCGTCTCCGAAATCCTGCTTCAGCTGTTCCTCGGCGGAGTGAACTTCGAGATCGGAATCCGGCATGATCTGCTGCATGAAAAGCAGCAGAAATGAATGAATCAGGTGCCCCGTCAGTTGAGGCGCGAAAATCGGATTCGAAAGCCCCTGCTGCCGGATCTGTTTCCAGATTTCCCGCAGCTGAGGGGTCATCGCGAATTCATAACCGTTGCGGACGGCCAACCGGGCGAGCCGCCGGTTCAGCAAGCCGCCGGCCGGTTCCCGGATCGTGAAGACCATGGTGAAGTTGATGTTTTCCGGCGCGGGGCTAAACAGACGATGATGAAGGTTGCCGGGCGGAACGAACAGGATGTTATTCGACAGCGGCGTGTTGGTGACGCGGAATTCGTCGCACCAGGTGTCCATGCCGCCTTTTTCCATGAGACTGAGCTCGAAATTGGCATGTTCGTGTTCCCGGATCTCCACCGGTCCTTCGAGCAGGGTCAGGTGGACGCTCAGCAGCACCAATTCGCTTTTCTTCAGCAGAAGAGGAGTTGAAAGTTCACCGAGCGCCCGGTTCATTACCGCATTAAATGGTCCGATATCCGTCATGGTCTAAAGATACAGGACGAATCCGCCGAAAGCAAGAAGAAATGTCTGGAAAACAGGGCAAATGTCCGATATCTTGCACCGGCGCCATCTTGTCCGTCGGCGGGGTCGACTGTATAATTAATATAACAAACCGGAGTATAAAACCATGAATTTCAGCGAAGTAAAATATCAGCCGCAAGAGAGTAAAGCGTATCTCGGCAGCCCCAGTTTAGTCCGGCTGCCGGACGGCGCGATCATCGCCGGCCACGACTATTTCGGGGCGCTGTGCGATACGACCGGGGAAACGGTTCTGAGCAGTATTTACCGTTCGGAGGATGACGGCGCGACGTGGGCGAATATCACGCATCTGGTTGGAGCATTCTGGGGCACATTGTTTCTGCATAACAATGCCCTGTATCATATCTCGATCAGCCGGGAATACGGGGATGTGCTGATCCGGCGAAGCAACGACGGTGGATTCACCTGGACGGTGCCCGGCTGCGCGCGTACCGGACTGCTTTTTCCCGGCGGCAAGGGGCGCGAACTGCCGAACTGGCACTTCGGCGGGGCGACGCCGGTTTTTGTGCATAACGGCAGGATTTATAAAGCGGTCGAGAATTTTGTCTGCCCGGAAGGGATGGAAGGCTGGAACGCGGCCTATTTCCGGGCGCGGGTCATATCGGCGCCGGTGGACGCGGATTTGCTGAACGCGGCCAGCTGGACCATGAGCAATGAAGTGCCCTTCGACGCGGCGGCATTCGACGATCCGGAATTGGCGGTTCCCGGCCACAACGGCTGGCTGGAGGGCTCGGTGACGGTCGACCCGCAGGGCAAGCTGGTTTCGATCATGAGAATCCAGCTGCAGCGCCCGAATAAAGCGGCGATCCTGAGCCTGTCGGATGACGGCAAAGAACTGGCGTTTGATTACCGGAGCGGGCTGGTCGAATTCATCGGCGGGCATTCGCGGTTTACGGTGCGCCGCGATGAGCGGACGGGTTTGTATTTCACGCTGACCAACGAGGTGGGCGACGCGCATCCGTGGTCGCGGAACTGCCTGGTGCTGGCGGCGTCGGACGACCTCCGGAACTGGCGGAAACTGGAGACGCTGATGACGGATGATTCCGGGCTCGAACCGGAGGAATCCCACCGCCTGACCGGTTTCCAGTACCCGGACTGGCAGTTCGACGGCGACGATATCATTTATCTGGTCCGGATGGGTTATCGCGGCGCACATAATTACCACGATTCGAACCGGATCGGATTTTGTAAAATCCAAAATTTCAGAAATAAGGCAGGCAAATGACCATGAAAAACATCCATCCGCTTTCGGGCGTGATTCCGCCGCTGGTTACACCGCTTCTCGATGCGGACACGCTGGACCATGAAGGACTGAAAAATTTAATCGACCATGTGCTTGCCGGCGGCGTGCATGGTTTGTTTTTGCTGGGGACCACCGGCGAGGGGCCGAGTCTGTCGAAACGCCTCCAGTATGAGCTGATTGCGGAAGCCGTACAGCTGACCGCGCGCCGGGTGCCGGTGCTGGTGGGGATCAGCGATGCTTCGTTCATCGAATCGGTCAAACTGGCGGAACACGCGGCCGCCAGCGGAGCCGATGCGGTGGTGCTTGCTCCGCCGTATTATTTTCCTGCCGGACAGCCGGAATTGCTGGAATATCTGCAGGATTTGACGCCGAGGCTGCCGCTGCCGTTGTTTCTGTACAACATGCCCAGCATGACCAAGGTGAATATCGAGGTCGATACCCTGCGACGCGCGGCCGATATCGAGGGCATTGCCGGGTTCAAGGACAGTTCCGGCAACATGATCCGCTTCCATGAGTTTCTGCGCGCCATGCAGGACCGTCCGGATTTCGCCATGCTGATGGGGCCGGAGGAGTTGATGGCGGAGGCGGTATTGTTCGGCGGTCACGGCGGCGTGGCGGGCGGGGCGAACATCTGCCCCCGGCTGTTTGTCGATCTCTACCACGCGGCCGTGGCGCGGGATATGGGGAAGATCCTCGAACTGCAGGACCGGCTCTTTCAACTGCGTAAACTTTACAGTTGCGGCAGCCACGCCTCCACCTTCATCAAAGGGGTGAAATGCGCGCTGAATCTGAAAGGCATCTGCAGCGATTTCATGGCGGAGCCGTTCCGCGCGTTCCGTTCGCCGGAACGGCAGAAAGTACAGGAAATTCTTCAACAACTCGGCGAGGTTTGATCAGGGAATCAGCCAGCCGTAATCGTCCGGGTTGTGAGCGCCGAGGACGAAGATGTAACGCAGGGGTTTCGGCTGAATCCAGGCAATGGTGTTTTCGCGGCCGTCCTTCTCGTAGGTCCGCTCGATGTTGATGCGGAGCGGTTTCGGCGGATTCTGTTCATGGCCGAGGATTGACAGCGGGATTTTCAGCTCGGCGTGCCAGCCAGAATCCGATTTCGTGACGGTAGCGCGGATGCCGTATTTATCGTGTTTGCAGAGGGTCTTGCCGTCGGCGTAAACGGTGATGATTTCGGGCCAGTCCAGCTTCCGGGTTTCGAGGTAGACGATGAAGCGGTCGTTGGGCATGGGAATTTCGGCTTTCAGACGCAGCGTCAGCGTGTCCGCTTCGTAGGTGGCGCGGAAACTGGTTCCGGGGGCTCGCTGGTTGTCGAGCCGCACGAAATCGAGGTTCGGGTAGGCCTCCTTGTAAGTCAGCGTGTAATAGCCCAGATTGGCGATATCGGCCGAGGAATTATTTTTCAGGGTCGGGCCGTCCGGGATTTCGCCGGTGTATTCGGGAAAAAGCTGTTTGTCCTGTCGGATCAGGCGCTCCACGTCCTTGAAGTCATTTTTCAGCAATTTCCGGAGCGAGTCGATACGTTCGCGGAGCGATTCCGCGTTGAATTTGTAGCCCTCTGCTTCCGAGTGGAAACCGAGCGTGGGGTCATCGGCGCAGAGCTTCAGCATTCGGGTGGAATAACCGATTTGTTCGCGGACCAATTTCTCCATCTGGCGCAGCATTTTCAGACGTGAGGGACCGGCGGCGAAAATCATTTTTTCGCGCAGTTGGTAGAACTTGAAAATCCCGGCGGCACTGGCGAAAAGCAGCCCGACTGCCTCAGCCACGCCGAGTTCGCGGCGGCGCTCGCGGGTATCCGCCGCACGGCGCAGCGGGCGCATGGCGCGGACGCCTTCGGCCCAGATCCGGGCCATTTCCGAGGTCAGTTTGATGATTTCATTGAGGCTGAAACCGTCGCCGCCGCGGAGCGTGGAGGAGATGCACTCGAGGATGCGGTCGCCGGGAGCGGGGAAATCGCTCAGCCAGGTGGGCGTCAGGCGCTTGTTCACCGGTTTCAGGTGCAACCGCCACACCACACTGTCGTGCATCGGCCCGATGTAGCCGAGCTCGTTGGAGAGCGGGTAATTGCTGTAGGATTTGCTGAAAAGTTTCCATGCTTTGACGGCGGTGGCGGCGTGTTCCGCGCCCCAGTGCATCGCCGCGAGACGCGTCAGGAACTGATCTTCGTTTTGCGGAAACGGGTCAAAGACCAGCAACCCGGCCGCCTGCGTCATTAGCGACGGATACGCGCCGAAGTACCAACACTGCATGACCCCGGACACGCCGAGTTGGCGCATGGCGCGGTATTTGCGGTAAAGATTGGCCGGCACCGGAATGTACTGCGTGGTGGCGCATTCGTGGGAACAGCCGACCTGAAGTTTGGCGAACATCGGTGTACCGGCTTCGCGGGCGCGGTGGGCGTTTTCCCGGAAAAACGGACTCGGACCGATGTAGGAGAGCCAGTAGTCGGACACCGTGCGCATTTTGCCGAGCTGTTTCTTGCCGCCGAGCGATTCGAAGTTGTGCATCAGCGTCGTTTGCGGCGGCAGGTGCGAAGCGGCTTCGGCGGCCTGGTCGTAACCCCAGTTGAACACCTGCGTATAGGGCCACGAAATCAGTTGCGCGCGGGGATTGGCCCGGTGCATGCCCTGCTGCAGCGCGTGCAGCGACATGGCGAGTACTTCGTGATGCGGCAGATCCTTGCAGCGCGGGCACGGTGCCAGCGCCTGCGGACCGGTATTGCAGCACAGCGTGAACCACTCGCCGACACTGAGGACGATCATCCCGGCGAGGTTCGGCACCGCGGAAAATATGCTGTATGTCGTCTCCTCCAGATAACGCTTCGCCGTGGCGGAATTCGGACAGAAACCGTATTTACCGGTGATTCTGCTCCCCGCGAGTTCGGGGTATTTCTGCAGGATCGGGTCATTTTCATCGAATGCGATCGGCTCGGTACAAAAGAGATAGATGCCGATGCCGTAACGGCGGCAGGAATCCACCGTCCGGCGAAGCTTGGCCAGCCGTTGCCCGGCGTGTTCATCGGCAGGTAAAATTCCGGAGTTGCCGAGCGACTTGAAATCGATGGTCAGCCACAGGCCGTTCACCCCCTCGTGTGCCAGACGGCTCAGGTATTCCGGCGGATAGTAATCGATATCGTCCATCAGTTCATCGCGAAAATACGGCGGACGCTTCAGCGGTCCGAAAAAGCAGCGGGAAATGCGGCTCTTCACGAACGGTTTGCGTTCGAGTTTCAGCGGATGCAGAAACGGTCCCCCGGAGATGGTTAATTCGTCTTCAAGGCAGTAAACCGCCCGCCGGATACCCTCGATATCGGCGGCCTCGATCACGCAGCCTTCGCCGCCGATCTTGAGCCGGTACGCCTCGAAACACGGCGTTTCCGCCTGCCGGAACACGATCGGATAGCCTTCGCCGAGCGGAATATTTCCCTGCCGGAGTACCTGCTTGAAATCGTTGAAAGCGGTCTCCAGCAGTTTCTCCGGGTCCGGGAAATCGCTTTGCAACCGAACACCGCCGCGCAAGTCGATTTCGCCCGGCAGCGCGGAAGCCCGCCGGGACAGATTCACCTGCCGGCCCTCGCGCAATTCATGTAGAAATAACCAGTTCTTTTCAATGTCCATGATCATGAATTCCTTGATTACTCATTCACGGAGTTTTTAAATTTCAATAGCTTCTCCGGAGCATCGGCGAGCACCGGAATGGCACCCAGCACGGACAGGGTAAAGTCCTCCACTGAACTGACGATTTCGATACACCAGGCCTCATCCCGCGAAGCATCCTGTCGTGTATGAAACAACAGATCGGGGATGAACACTTTGTCCAGCGAAGCAATTTTTTTGCCGTTCGGGTCCAGCAGCCTGACGCTTACGACTTCACGCTCGTTGTCGCCGCTGACACGCACAGCAAAGTCTTTCACCCCTGCGGGCACCAGGAAATACATCTTACCGGCCGAGGCAATCATTTTCAAGGGATTATCTGCCAGAAAACCATTGCCGGGGCGGCTGGAAGAGAGCGCGAGCCCTTGTACACCGGTATTGTATTTCAGCTCGTAAATACCGCTTTCCGGGGCCTTGAAGGTAAATGATGAATCTTTTTCCTGCTGAAGCTGGTATGTACCGATTGTTTTACCGGAAGGAGATACTGCTTCAAACGGAATCGGAGCTTTGCGCCAGAAACTTATCTGCCCATGAATAGTAATCTCTTCACCTGCTTCGGCATATTGCAGGAAAATACCGCTGAAACGGACGTACTGCCGCTGAAATCCGGATTCCACACTTCCATCGGCAACCGGAACGAGGCTCTTTCCCTTCAACTCCAGCGTTTCGCAAATCGTATATTTCGCCGACTCGGCGATGATATCCGTCATCTCGGTTTTCCGGCCTTTGGCATCGATGATATTGCCATGGAGATTTTTCAGGCGATGCAACTGCCATCCGCCGAATTTGAAAGCCTGGCCGTCTGCCCTGGAATCGATCGCCTTGACGTTCTCAAAATGCACGTTGCCGAGGTCGCCGTTGACATAACTGCCGGACAATTCAAATGCGCCGGAAGAAATCACGCCGCGATTGTCCAATGTCGAATCTTTCAGCGTCAGAGAATAGCCGCCGGCCAGTTGCCCGCTGCTCAGGAATGTATACTCTTTGGAATTTACGAAAGTACAATTTTCAAAGAGGATGCTTCCTTTGACCGGGCGGTTACTATGGTTCACGATGTAGGCCCCTTTGGTATTGTTTTTGATCACGCAATTGCGCAATGTGATCGAGATGGGCGCGGACCGCTCATCCAGCGCGGCGATGGCGAAAAGTACGCCGCACTGTTTATTGCCGCTGAATTCGCAGTTTTCGATCACGCAATTGATCAATTTCTCGTTATTACGGTTGGGCTCGAAGTCGATGCCGCACTCCGGGGAAGCGCCATAAGTGTTGTTGAATTTGCTGTTTTTCACCAGCAGGTTTTCGGCGCTGATGATCGAGATTCCCTGACGGGTGTGATTGTCGCAATTGACATTGTCGATGACGATATCTTTGACGTTGTTCACGTAAATGCCGTCGCCGCCGCTGTCGCGCATGGTCAGGCCGTCCACGGTGATATTGCTGGAATTCACGATGCCGAGGGTATGTCGCCATTCGGCGTGCTTGTATTTACTTTTGTCGAGATAATCGCTTTTGCGCATGGAAAGAATTCCGGGGCCGCGAAGCGTGAGATTCTGACAACCGTTCGCGCTCAGAAGCATGTCCGTAATGCCCTGAAATGCGCCTTCTTTAGCTCGAATTTCGGCATCTTTTTCAAAAACGATTTCCATGTTGCTCGGCAGCTTCAAGGTCTTGCCGACAATCCACGGCGAAGCCTGTTTGCTGATGATCAGCCGCTGCGCGCCGGAGTTCAAAGCCTGCTGCAGGATTTCGGTGCTGTCCTCCGGATCAAAACCCCATTTTTCCGCTCGAACTTCGTCGGATATGGCACTTGCAGCCAGTAATAAACTGATAATGATTGTACAGAATTTCATATTGACACCTTTTGCTGCCTTATTTTTATTGACGATCCCAGACATTGATTGTATTGTACATTCCGGCGAGTGCCTGGCCGGCGCCGTATACTTGCTGCACCCAGCTTTCCCCCCTGGCGGCAGCATGGACGATTTCGACATGGCCGTCGCACCAGGATACTCCGGCGGCATTTCCATGATTAGCCCAGATTTGCGGTTCCGCAGCCGAAATGTAGCGCGGATAAGCCAAATAGTAGCCGCCGGTTCGGGTTCCGTTTACAGAGTCGCCAAGCAATACGGTTTGGGATGGAGACTTGATCTCGCCAGCCTTGGCCGGCTTGCTTGGAGAGGATGAATTGTTGGCTCCGATAAACCACCAGTTATAACCATAGTCTACGGCTTCCCATAGAGTTGCATCATCAACCGTTGCAATGGCATTTCGCAGTTCCTGGGCTTCGGTAGTAGAAAATTGAACTTGGGATGGGCAGACGTAACTTTTCTGCGAAGTATATCCGGCTAAAGTCAGCAGTCCTGCCCATCTGGTACGTCGGCCGCTCGGGTTCAGTGTTGACCCTTGATGCTGGGGATAGCTGTCGTCATAGTCGGACGTATACATATTTATTCCGGATGCAACCTGCTTTTGATTGTTAAGGCAACTGCTTAATCGTGCCTTCTCGCGGGCGGAGTTCAGGGCCGGGAGCAGCATGGCGGCGAGGATCGCGATGATCGCAATCACTACCAGGAGTTCAATGAGCGTGAAATTTTTTGCTTTCATTTTTACCTCATGTTTGGAATTTCATGTCCGATACTATATATTATAATGTGGTTTCACGCCAAAACATGGCAAAAAGTTAGAAAAATGCAGTAAAATTAAAGTAAAAAAGGCATAAAGTACAGATCCAATGATCGATATGGTGAAAAATATCCGCCTGGCGGTCGAAGTGGCGCAGTTTGTGAAATTGGATGAAAAATGGCGTACGTCCCGGTTTGAGAGCCGGCGGGCAATGATTCCATATTGCCGGCTTTATTTCCCGGTCGAGGGGGAAGGATATGTGCTGTTCAACAACAGGGAGCTGCACCTGCGGCCGGGGTTCATGTACCTGATTCCGCCCTTTGTCGCCACCGAAGTGTACTGCCCGAAACGGCTGGTCAAATACTGGACGCATTTCAACGCTTACCTGTTGGATTCCGAACTCGATATTTTCAACCTCGGCAATGCGGACAACGAGATTCCGGTGGAGAATCACGGCAAAGTCGTCGAGCTTTTCCAAATGTTGGTTCGTTCCTATCGAACCCCTCCCAGCCATCGTAAAATTACCGTTCCGCCGATTCGCGAGCTGGAGTGCAATGCGGCGCTGACGCTGCTGCTGGTTCCGTTTTACGAAAGCCTGATCAGCGCGGCCGCGCACAACCCGGGCGTGAACGAGCGTTTCCTGAAAATCCTGCATTATGTGGAAGCTCACTTATCCGGCTCACTGAGTCTGAAGGAACTGGCACGGGAGGTGCACCTGAACCCGACTTATCTCTCCAACATGTTTGCCGAAAAAATGGGTATTCCGCTGATCCAGTACTGCAACAACCGGCGCATCGCCCGCGCGATCAACCTGCTGCGCAATACCGATTATTCGCTCGAAGAAATCGCTGCACAGCAGGGCGCAGAGAGTACGGCGGCATTCTCACGGCTCTTTAAGCGCCGCACCGGCATGTCGCCGCGCGCCTACCGCAAAATGATCGAAAACGAGCACCTGCAGTACTGATTATTTCCCGGAATCTTTCTGCTCGAAAGAGAGGGTGTTCAACAGCCCGCCGCGAATAACGCGGCGGCGAGCGTGGTTATAAACGTCAGGATTTTCATGCGATGGATTTGCCGAGTTTGCAGGCTTCCGCGAGTTTGGGGTTGTTCTCGATATCGCCGAGGTGCAGCACCCCGCCGATCAGGACCTGACCGAGATCGCGCCAGTTGAGGAACCGGGTCATGGTTTCATAATACGAAATCATCGGCGCGAAATTTTCCGCGCTTTCGTCTCCGGCGGCGATCAGCATGGCGCATGCCTTCTGCGGACTCTGCCAGTTGTTTGCCTCGGTGACGGCAAAAAGGCGGTCGATCGCGACCTTCAGCTGGCCGCTGAAGCTCCAGTAATACAGCGGCGAAGCCAGCACCACCACATCGGCCTCGCGGTAGGCCGCGTAAACCGGGTCCATATCGTCCTTCTGGGTACACGGCGAATCCGGATTTTTGCCGCCGGCCAGGCAGCCGATGCAGGGGCGGATATTCATCTGCTGCAGATTGAATTCCGTGATACTGTTTCCGGCTTCTTCCGCGCCCTTGACGAATTCACGGATCATGGCGGCGGTGTTGCCTTTTGCCCGCGGGCTTCCGTTGAGGATGACGATTTTTTTGCTCATGGTTTGCGCTCCTTGTTTTAGTGACTTCATGAATTTGCCAGCATTGCCGCCAGCGAGTCCATGTAGTCGCGCCAATAAACGATTTTCCGGTCTTTGACTGTGATAATCGAACAGAACCGGTTGTCATATGCTTTGCCGGTACCGGGTATGATTCCATGCACTTCATATTCCAATACAACAATGCCGCCTTCTGCCTTGTAAACCCTGAGATTATCGGCGGAATGAAGCTCATTCGGGTAACTCTCAAACCAATTCATATATGCGTCGCGGCTCTCGAATCTGGTGGTGAATCCGGGGAAGTAATACTGAAAATCGAAAACCGCGTCCTCCGCCACAGCATCCCAGAACGATTCACCGTCCACCTCGCCTTTCAGCCCTTCCATAACGATATTAAAAAACGCTTCCGTTCCTTTTTTATAGCGAACCATGAATGTATCTCCTGTTGTTTTATGATCTCTAATATACGCGGTTCTGATAAAATGTCAAGAATGAACTTTATAGTATGATACTATGCATATGGAGATGTACTATCCAATTTGATACTATTATTTTGAACTGGATACTTGCATTTTCTGTCATGATAAAGTATATTGGAAAAAATGAAGGTTTATATTTTATGGATAAAAAACGCGCGAGAAATTTTCATTGCCCGGTGGAAGCGACGATGGCGGTGTTCGGCGGCAAATACAAGGCGATCATCGTCTGGAATTTGAACGAATCGGGCATCATGCGATATAACGAAATTCAGAAGGCGATTCCGCAGGCCACCGCCAAAATGCTGAGTCAGCAGTTGAAGGAGCTGGAGAGCGACGGCATCGTGAAGCGCAAGCTTTACCCGGTGGTACCGCCGAAAACGGAATATTCGCTGACGAAACTCGGTCAAACCCTGGTGCCGATCATCGACGCCATGTGCGATTGGGGCGATGCCTATGTCAAGCAGCTCGGCATCTCGAATCTCCGGGAAGAAGAAGAACCGAAAACCAAGGCGAAAAAGCGTTAATCTGCCGCCGGATAATGTGCGCACCAGCCGGGGCCGGACGCGTGGGCGCCATCGCAGAAAGGTTTGTTGCCCGAGCGGCCGCAGCGGCACAGCGTTTGCTTCATACGCACCTCGTAACACTGGCCGTTTTCGCATTCGACGCGGATCCTGCCCGTCACCCAGATGGGGCCGCTGATTTCCAGCGCGACATCTTCGAGCAGGCTGACGCCGGGGGGCAGTTTGCTTTCCAGCGTCCGGCCTTCCTGGTCGAGGATAACCAGCCGGCCGGAAGGACAGAGATCGGCCTCGCAAACCGCCTGCCGGGTGGCTTCTTCGCCGCCGGTTTCGACCAGGTTCCAGATCTCGCCCTCGGCGTCGCAGAACCGCGCCCTGGCGCATAGTTTTTCGTGATCCAGCAGCGTGACATCGGGACCCTCGATGATCGTGGCTTCGTCGGCGAAACAGGCGAAGCCGGCGGTTTCGCAGCCCTCGAAACGATCGGGCTTGATGTGTTCGGCATCGCAGAACGGCGCATTTTTCGAGCGTCCGCAGCGGCAGAGGGCAATTGGCTTGTCCGGCTTGATTTCAAAGGTGCGGCCGTCGCCGTAGCCGATCGAGAATCCATCGTCGTCCGCGAGGATCAATTTTTGTTCAAGCTTCGTGATACCGAAAACCAGATAGGGGCCGTTTTTCGTTACTTTGATATAGGGTTCCTTTTCGAGCATATTTTCCTCTCTTTCTCGCGGATTGTCAGGCAATATAGCACCGTTTAACGGCGAATTCAACGATTGAATTTTGCCTTTCCGGTGTTACGTTAGCAAAGTGAACTAAACTTGAGCGTGAAAAATGAGAAAATTACAATTTATTCCGGAGGAAACGACGATGTCGCCGGGCAGTATCGGTGCCGCTTACGATAAAATCGCCGAATGGTTCGCCGATGCTCCGTCGGTTGAGCACGGACGGAACTACCTGAACCTGTTTATCGACCGCATGAAACCGGGCGGGCGCGTGCTTGACCTGGGCTGCGGGGCCGGACGTTGGAGCAGTGTGCTGCAGGCAGGCGGTTTCGCCGTGACCGGGGTGGATGTTTCCGCGAAACTGCTCGATATCGCGCGGAGCCGCTGCCCGCGGTGCGAATGGATTTGCGCCGATGCCGTCACGTTTGAACCGGCGGAATTGTTTGATGGCGTGGTCTGCTGGGACTCGTTGTTTCACCTGCCTCACGCGGAGCTCGAACCGATGCTGCGGAAATTTGCGGCGCTGATCCGTCCCGGCGGTATTTTGCTTTACAGCTGCGGCGATTGCGACGGCACGATCGAGGGCGAAATGCAGGGCGTTCGCTTCACCTACGCCGCGCTGGACGAGCAGGAAAGCTGCCGCATCCTGCAGGAAAGCGGGTTCGAAATACTCCGTTGCGAACACGATCAACCGGGCGAGCACCACCTGGTGATCCTGGCCCGGAGAATGGCTTTCGAATAACAGGATACAAAAATTTTTAAATAAATTCTCTTTTGTTTTTTTTGGGGGCGTCAAAATGGTGAGCCATTGCTGATATTTTTACTTTTTCTTGATTTTTCTGAAATAGGGGTATTGACTTTTTGTGGTTTTTTGGTATAATACCACTATGGGAAGAAATTCAATGGAGCCCTGTATATGGATATCAAGGACCTCAATTATGTTCGGATTGCCGAGTTGCTGGCCACGGAATCGGCCGGAACCGGGGCTTATAGCCGTATTCCGTCCGAACGGGAACTGGCGGAGCGGCACAATTGCAGCCGGGTGACGATTCGCAAGGCGCTGGAGGTATTGGAGCAGCGTGGCTGTATTTCCCGCGTCAAGGGGCAGGGTACATTCTGGGTGGAGGCCGACACCGTCAAAAAACCGGCGGTTGAACAGAAAAACTGGCAGATCGCCATTGTCATTTTCAATTTCGGCCTGCAGGACGGACTGCTGCAATTCCTGAACGGCGTCGAGCATGCCAACCGGAACAATCACAATTATACGTATCAATTCTGGCATATCGATTATTCGCTGAACGACAAAGTGGACCAGTTTTCCGGCATGGCCGAGGCGGACGGATATATTGTGGCGGGGGATTTCCGGCTGGCCGATCTCTCGTGGTTCATCAGTACCCGCAAGCCGCTGGTGGTGGTCGGACAGGCCATCGACCAGGCGTTGCTTTTGGGGTCGGCGCTGCCTTTTTCCCTGATCAAATTGGATATGGTCCGCGGCTGGGAAATGGCGGCTGAACATCTGTTGATGGAAGGTTATAAGCGTCCGGCGGTATTGGTGGCGAGCCGACATCAAGGTTATGCGGATCGCCACGAGGGGGTGCTGCAGGCATTAAAACGCTTTAATTTGCCGGAAGAAAACTGCTGTCTGGTAATTTGTAATCCGAATACCGACCGTGGAGCAGTATTGCTTGAGGAACTTTGTCAGGGAACCAGGCAGCTGCTCGACCGGATGGATGAATTCGACTGTTTGCTGACCACCCTGGAACCGATCCTGATTGTAACGGCGGCCCAGGAGCGGGGGCTCAAAAACGGCGATTTATTTCCGATGGTGGTGGAGTGCAACCAATCGCCGCTGACTCCGCGTTTTCTGGGAGCCGATATTCTGTCGGACGATATGGAGGCTATCGGCATGCAGGCGGCGACCCAACTGCTGAACCTTCTGGAAGGAATTTCGGGATTTACAGTAGTCAATATCTGTCCATCCCTTAAACGCTGGCGAAAGAATAAAACCCAAAAGAATAAGGAAGCCTGATCATGAAAAAGATCAAAAGTTTTACACTCATCGAATTGTTGGTCGTTATCGCGATCATCGCCATTCTGGCAGCGATGCTGCTGCCCGCACTGGACAAAGCCCGGGAAAAGGCAAAAATCTCCTCCTGCGCCAGCAATCTGAAGCAATGCGCTGCCGGAACCGCCATGTACTGTTCGGATAACGACGACTACATACCCGTCCGTACCAGTACATGGGAAACGGACGCATTCCTTCACTGGGTAAAGATGGATGGTGTATCGTGGCAGCGCCTGGGATCCGTTTATGCCGGCAAATATATCAGCAGCAAGACACTGCTTTGCAGCAACCCCAACCCGTATACGGTCGAGTTCTGGGAAAAATACGGAGATACGGCTGTGTATCAGCGGAGTTCTTACATGCTGCGTGCGGCAAATATTGACAAGATGCCTCGTCTCGCCAACGGCAACAGCCGCAATAGCCTCGGAGCCGATGTCATCGTCCAGGAGTATGATGAAGCGTCGATTAAATACCGTGGCCGTTACAAGCCATTCGGCGCCGGCCTGCTGCCCTGGCAGCACAACGGACTGTATAATGTTTTTTATTACGATGGACATGTGGCGACCCATCTGGTCAATTACGACAATACCTGGCACCAAAGCGGCGGCGTCGCGCCGGCCGGCGCCGGAGGCAATACCAAGTTTTTCATCAACATTGACCAGAGATAATGTTCGGGCAAGAGGTGTTTTCCATGAGATTATTATTCATGCTGTTATTTGTGGCTCCAATATTGTGTGCGGCAGAGCCGGCCAGCGTCGGCAAATTACGTGAAACAGGTGTTCGCGGCATCTCCGCCGCGCTGTGGAGTACTGAAAACGGGCTGAAGTTCCGTGAAAAAGGATTGAACGCCAATCTTCTGTGGACCTATATCCTGCGCGACGCCGTGTCGGGAGCGGAGGGCAGCGAGGTTACAGGCGCGAAATTACCGCGTTTGCCGCAACTGGAACTGGAGGCCCGGGTCGCCGCCGAGTCGGGGATGTACTCATTTTTCTACATCTGGCTCCATACGGACACGCTTCCTTTTCTGGAACGCGGCAGCGCCCGCCGGTGCGTGGATGCGTCGGGCCGCGAATGCAAATCGACTCCCTGTCCGACGGACGAAGTATACTGGCGAAGGATCCTGACCCCCCTTCTGGTCCGTTGCGCGGAAATTCAGAACAAGTACGGTACGAACGGCGGCGGCGCGGTTGACTTTGAATTCTATACCGGGGAATTGGCGGGCGGCTACTGCTACGATGCCACCGCTTTGCGGGGATGCTACTGTGATTCGTGTTTCGACGGTTTCCTGACGATGAAAGGGGCACAGGTGACAGTGGTCGAAAAATCCGAGCGCCCGGAGTATATCAGCCGCCATTTCGGCGTCAAGGTTTATCAGGAGTACCTGGGGGAGCGGGTCCGGGGCGAAGCCGCGCGGCTGGCGCAGGCGGTCCGCGTGGTCAAGAAGGATTTTCTGCTGGGGCTGCTGCCCGGCATTGACGGCTGGTTTCTCAGCAATGCGGCGCGCGGTTTTGCCTCGGCCGGGTTGCCGGTGGTCGTTTTCGATGAATCAACGTATTTCGACGGGAACAATGCCGAAAGCCGGAACCGGTGCGACGCGCTGAAAAAGTCCGGCGTCGACCTGATCCATGTCGGCGGCCTGACGGTGGGTGCTTTCAACGCGGAAGGATTGGCTGCAAAAGCGGCGGAACTGGCTCATGCGACGGACGGATATTGGCTTTACCATGGCGAAACGCTCCGTTCGGCAAAGCCGCGCATCGAACCGGAAGGAAACAGCGAATGGGCGCTCCGCGAAGCTCCGGAACATTATTGGCAGGCCCTGGAAGCCGCCAGCCGTTTCCTTGATTCCGGCGAGAAACCGGGTGGAGAGCATTTCCGGAGCATTCCGCTGATAAACGCCGAATTTTTTCCTGAACTGCCGCCGGGGATTCAGGCTGATGCAGACTGTTTCCGCTTTTCGGGTGCCGCTTCGACGGAAACCTTGCTGGGAAATGCGGATTTCAAACGTCCCCTGCAGGAAGGATGGCGTTTTTCGCATTCGGGCGCCAGCCGCGGGCCGGGGCAGTTCACGTTCGATTTCGATCCGCCGGAGGTTCCGCGCTGGGCCTGGCTTTCCCAGAAGCTCAAAACCCGGCCGGGGCACCGTTATGTAATCGAATCGGAGTGGGAAAACCGCGGACTTGTCAGTCATTGGCCCCCGCATATGCGCATCGTAAACGGTAAGAAAATATTGGCGGAAGGCAAGGCTAATCTTCCTGCCCAGGGACATGCAAAAACCCGGAAGGTTATTTTCAAGGCGCCGGAAGAACCGCTATCGCTCTCCTTTCTTGTTCATGGACGGAAGGGAGCATGCTCCCTGCGGAGCATATCGTGTTTTGAACTGCCCCCCGAATTGATTTCCGGAAAACTGCCGCTCAACGAAGCGATATCACTGGATTTCAGGCCATTGCAGCCCGGCGACTATACCGCGGAACTGCGCAATCCTGAAACCGGAACCGGCTATTTCCGGCTCCGCCACGGCGATAATTCCCTGTGGTATCTGCGGCGGCTCTTTCCGGCATCCCCGGCAGTCATCGCACTGCAGCCCGTCTTCCCGCAGACGATGCGGAAAGGTTGTTTTGAAAAACTTGAATTACGGTGTAACCAATGAAATTTTTGATCACAGGTATTTTTATTGTTCTTTTCGGATCGGCATCACTTGCCGGACAGGAGTTCAAGCTTGCCGAAAGCTGGGATTTCGCGCTCGACCCCGGCAATACCGGAATCCGGGAGAAACGGATGTCCCCGGAGTATGCCGGAACCTGGCAAACCATTTCGACCGGATTCTGGGAAAAGTCCGGTTATATTTACGACGGCTACGCCTGGTACCGGCAACGCTTTGAACTGCCGTCCGACTGCCGACCGGGCGCCCGGTTGACGCTGTGTTTCGGGGCCATTGACGAAGAAGCGGATATCTGGCTGAACGGCGTGCCGCTGGGCCATCACGCCCACGGCTGGATGACGCCCTTTGAGCTGGACATTACCCGTGCGGCGCGCTTTGACCGTCCCAATACGCTTGTCGTGAGAGTGCTGGATAACGACGGTGTGGGGGGAATCTGGAAACCGGTCTCCATCCGTTACCGCAACCGGGAGGAAGCACCTCCGGCAATCCGGCAAATGCGGCAGGAAAAAATCCGGGCTATTTCCGCCCCGTTGTGGAATGAAAAAAATGGCGCCGAACTCAAAACACACGGAATTAACACCACCCTTGTCTGGTCCTATATCATGGGCAAAGCCCAGCCGGGCCCCAAAGACGCGGTCATCGCGGAGGCAAAGGGCCTCGCCTGGCCGTCAGTCGAACGCGAAGCACGGGCCGCGGCTTCCTCCGGCATGTATTGTTTCACTTATTTCTGGGGGCTGAATACCGATGTGGTGCCTTTTCTGAAAGCCGCCGAATCGCGCCGGTTTGTGGACGTTTCCGGCCGGCGCAGCCAGGTTACCCCCTGTCCGGCCGATGAAGCATTCTGGGGGGAAATCCTGACCCCGCTGTTGGTACGTACGGCGGAAATTCACAAACATAACGGAACCTCCGGCGGCGGCGCGGTTGACTTCGAATTCTACACGGGCGATTTCGCCGGTGCGTTCTGCTATAACCGGACGGCTCTGCAAGGCTGCTACTGTGATCACTGCTTCAACAATTTCTGTGCATTCAGCGATATTTCCGCTCCCGGGGTGCAGCCGGAGCAGCGGGCCGCTTTTATCCGGGAATATTGCGGAGAAGAACCTTATCTGGAATATCTGGGCACACAGGTCAGGGAACAGGCGGCAAAGCTGGCGCAGGCGGTACGCGGAGCGAAAGACGATTTTCTGCTCGGGCTGCTTCCAGGCACGGGCAACTGGTTTCTTGATAATGTGGCGCATGGTTTTGCCTCAGCCGGGCTTCCGGTCGTAATTTTCGACGAAGACACCTATTTTACAGGAGAAAATCCAACCGCCAGGCAAAGCCGGAACAACCTGAAAGAACAAGGTCTCGACCTGATCTTCGTCGGAGGGCTGACCATCGGCGCGATGAACGGCGAGGGGCTGGCGGCAAAAGCGGTTGAACTGGCCCGGCAGACCGATGGGTTCTGGCTCTATCATGGAGCGACCCTCCGGTCGAAAACACCGCGCGTGGTCCCCCGCAGCCGCAGTGAGTTCGTCCTGCGCGAGCAGCCGGAAAGTTACTGGAAAGCCCTCGAAACCGCAAAACAATCTTATGACTCTCCGGAAAAGTTCGTTCCCCGCCCCGGCAAACGGATTTCGCTGTTAAACCGCGATTTCTTCCCGGAATTGCCGCCGGGCATGGCCGTTTCCGCACAAGGATTCGTCTCCGCCGGGAACATGGAATCCAACGGCTCCGGCGTCAACCGGATCCTGCCGGAAAAATGGCAGACCTTCAATCAGCCTCCGACCATCGTTGATGCAAAAACCATTCGATTTGAACTTGATCCGGTCAAGGTTTGGAGAAGTATTTTTCAAACCGTCACGGTCACACCCGGCAAATCCTATATAGCCGAAGTCAATATCGACAGGAGCGGCAACAGCCTCATCCGGGGCGAACTCAAAATCATCAGAAGCTCCGGCGTGGCGCTTGTCCAGGCGGCGGCCCGTGAAAAAAGCGGGAAGGAACGCCTGCGGGTTTTCTTTACAGCGCCCCCGGAACCGGTATATGCCGCACTTATAGCGAATGGAACGGGGGGAACCGTCATTTTTGAAAATGCGGTTTTATATGAAGCGGCCCCTGAATTTATCAGCTCCCCTTTGCCGGACGGCGACACTTTGCATTTTCTTCCGGACGATCCGAAAACGGTCGATGGGGAACTGGTGGATTTGTCAACTGGCCTGGCCCTTTTTGAATTGCAGAAAGGTAATAATAACCTCACCGTACTGCGGCGGCTCTTCCCCCATGGGCGGCTCGGCGTGCGGTTGACACCGCATTTCTCCGTGGCCAACGGTCAATGCCGGCTCATCCTTGAAGTCACCGCCGCTGGTCCGGATGAACCGTAAACGAATTATCAGAAAGAACCCAAATACACAACGGGCCTGAATCCAATCGAATTCAGGCCCGTTTTTCTGCCAACGTTCAGAATGACAATGATTTGCTCTGGAACATGTTGTTCCAGGGGTCGATCATTTTCAGGCCCGGCAGGATTTGGTAAACGTCCGGCAGGTCGAAGTCTTTCAGCACGTCGTGCAGCATGCAGGATTGCGGCCACAGGGTGACGGCGTCGCGCAGCATCGAATCCCAGGATTCGGGGGCGTTGTACAGTGTCACCGCTTTGATTTCGCCGGATATCGCGGCGGCCAGTGCCGCCGGGATTGCGCCCTGGCCGCGGCCCGCGATATGGATTTCGCTATAGCCGCGGTCTTTGAGCAGCGCGATGGCGCCGAGGATGTCGCGGACCTTGGCCCCCAGATACGATTCACCGAGCATCAGGTGGCACGAGGCATAGTGGTAATCGTGGGTGTAGGGCGCGAAGAAATAGCGGTCCCACTGATCGCAGCCGAGCGGCGTGGTTTCGCCAACGCCACGGACGTCCAGCCCGAACACCGCCGCGTTCTCATCGAAACTCATGTCTTTGAGCTCGTCAACGCTGTCCAGGTGCGGGATATAGATGAACGCCTTTTCGCCTTTCGGCAGGTGGTAATAATCGGCGGCGGCCATCAGCTTGAGGACGGCGGGAATCTTCGGTTCGACTTCGAGGGCGAAGCGCGAGAAAAATTTTTGCTGCGGCGTGCCCGCGTTGGTCGCCTGTATCCGGAGGACGCGGTAATACGGGACCTTGGTTTCGCCGGTTTGCAGGCGGTCGGCCAGCAGTTTTTTCAGTTCGGCGGGGGAGCGTTTCGGGCGGGCGGCGGCGCAGGCGTCGGCCTGTTCGCGGGCAAAGTCGCGGATCATTTTGCGTCCGGTGAGGTATTCGACCTGGCCGACGGGCAGGCATTGGATTTCCTTGTCGGGGGCGGGCTCGATTTCCGGTTCCTTCCAGGCGCCGCCGCGTCCGGACATGGTATTGAAAAATTCGTAGACAAATTCGCGGTGGTAGATGGCGAAGCCGTGGCCGAGGGGGCCGACGCCGATTTTGATTTTGTCGCCGGCGCCGAGAAGGTCGTACACGCGCTTGACTTCCTCGTAGGTTTCTTCCGCGCCGCGTGCGTCGAAAAAGTCGTTGCGCTGGGCCATGATCATGAACGGGCGCGGGGCCTGTGCGAGGATGAAGTCGCCCATTTCGCAGCCCATGGCGGAAATTGCCGGAGGCATCTGCTCGATGTCGGCGGGGATTTCGTTTTCGATGTTGCGCCGCCAGGTGGTGACATAGCAGCTGGCCGCCGCCATGGTCAAGCGCCCGTCAATGGCGTTCACAAAAGTGGTCATGGTGCCGCCGCCGGAGCAGCCGGTCATGCCGATGTTGGCGGGGTCGATGTCGGCGCGCTCAAGCAAGAGATCGATGCCGCGGATGGCATCCCAGGCGCGCCACGCGCCGAAATAATCGCCGGTCAGCAGCAGCTGTTTGCCGATCATATTGTGTTCGCGGGTACAGAAGCCGCTGATGGAATTGGTGTTGGGCACGTTCAGGAACTGGTAGCGTTCGCCTTGTCCGGCGGGGTCGAGCGCCAGCACGATGTAGCCCTGCATGGCGAGGCCGCGGCAGCCGGTCTGGTAATACGGCGCGGCTTTGCCGTTCTGCGAGTGGCCGCACAGGAAAACCACGCCCGGCGCGGGCTTGTTGAGGTTGTCCGGGATATAAAGGTTGGCGGTGACCGGGAAATCGGGACGGCTGTAAAAGATGGTCTTTTCCACCCGGTAGCCATCGTATTGAACCGTGCCGGTACAGACGGTGTTCAATGGCGTTTTTTCCTGCGGCAGGCAGAAAGCACTTTTGATTTTGGCGCGGACGGATGCGATATAGGCGAGGGCGTCTTCGCGGGTTTTCAGTTCCGCCAGGCGCTGGCGGCGTGCTTCGTAAACTTCCCTGAATCTGCCGATGAAATAATCCTGGATCGAATTGCCGAAAGTGGGTTGAAAAGTAGCCATTTTTTATGCTCCATAATTTTCCATTTCTCAATGTTCCATTTTCAATTCTGAATAATGTACCAGCTCAAAAGTGATTGTCAATATACGGCAAGGACAAAGATTTCTTAAATTGGCGGTTTATTTTTCCGCAAAGCATACTAAATTATAAAAAATCAAACGTAAGGAACATATTATGATCAGATTGGCTTTGCCGGGACTATGCCTGCTGCTGTTGCTGGGCTGCGTGAATGGGGAAAAGGGCGAGGAAATCGCGCTGAAACAGGGCGACACCTATACCATTATGCTGGATGAGAATCCGACCACGGGCTATCAATGGCGGATTTATCTGATCGACCTGCGGGTCATCAGCACGGAAACGAATGAGTTCATCCCGCCCGTGATCAAGGACGGCAAGGTCGGCGTGCCGGGACAGCGGAAGATCGTGATCAAAGGTGAGCGGGTCGGGCGCGGCGAGCTTGAATTGCAATACATCCGTTCCTGGAACACCAAGCCGGAAGACAAGAAGCTTTATACCTTCAGAATTTATCCGGAGTAACCCGGAACACCCAGAAATATTCCATTTGAAATTCGAGGCGCAGCAGTTGCTGTTTCTCGAGTTCGCCGATCATGTCGAGCAGACGGTTCGTTTCCGCGTCGAAATCGGCGATATGGTCGAGGTTGGCACGGGTCACGCCTACCAGGGCGTAAGTAGCGCCGCTCCGGCGGATGGTTTCGTAAACCTCGGCGGCGGTGGCCGGGACCGGAGTCAGGTATTTGCTTTGGAAATAGGGAGCGGCGATTTCATAGCGTCGCGGCACATACAGACCGCGGCGCTCCAGAATCAGCATCACATTGGCGTCCGGCGGGGTTTGCTCCGCCAGATATGCCAGCGCTTCGATATAGCCGGGGTCGTTCGACGTCTGCTTGAGGAAAAATTCCGTGTTGCGCGGTGCAGCGGCGATTTGCCATGAAGTTTTGAAGTGCCGGATATTGATCCAAAGCGTGTTGTACAAAGCCGCGAACAGCAGGATACCGAGCAGGGAATTCGCGATCCGGGGCGGCAGTTTGGGCAGGCACCGGCCGGCCAGCAGTGCCGCGAAAAAATAACCCGGCAGGAAAAACCGCGTCTGCTGCGAAGTGAAATACCAGAACCCGTAAAATACCGCCAGCATGCACAGCAGCGCCGTCAGCATATGATCCTTCCAGCCGCGGCGGTAACCGATGTAACAGCCGGCCGTGCCGCCCACGGCCAGGAGCAGGAACTGCCAGCCGAGTGGGATGCCGTCAAAAAGAGCGTTCTGGTCCGATGCATACAGGTCGTACACGGAGGTCAGCACCGGGCCGGTGAAGAACGAGCTGAATGTTTTCAGCCCGAAATAGCGGCCGCCCATGGCATGATGGAACTGGCCGACCAGCTGATCCGCCTGCGACATGCCGAAAAGCGAGTTGAGAAACGGATAAAACGGATTGCCGGTATACACAAACGTCCGCAGGTAAAACGGCAGCATGAAAAGAAATGCTGCCAGCCCGAAAGCGCAGGCCAGGAACAGCAGTTTCCGGGGTTCGCGGCGGAGCTCCGGATTCAGGGCGAAAAGCAGGATCAGTACCGGCGGCACCAGCCCGGCCCCGGTGAGCTTGATCGCCATGGCCGCGCCGCAGAAAATACCGCTTAAAATCCAGAGTTTCGTCCGTTTGGGGAGGTGAATGGCGGCCGGCAGCAGGAAGATCGCCGCCAGGTTGACCAGCATATGCGGCTCCGCATATGTTTCGCGCATCATAATCATGAATACCGGCGAGAGAAACAGTGCCGTGGCGATGATCAGCGCGTTCAGCTTGCTCGAAAAATTCGTCAGGATGCAGTACAGCGACAGGAAAAATACGCCGTACAGGATGCAGCAGATGATCCGGCTCATGAAAATGCCGCCGGCCTCGAGTCCCAGGCGCGTGATGAATTGCGGCAGCGACGGAAAGGCCGAGTACGGATTGTCCATGAACACCGCCAGCGTACCGGTGTTGATCCAGCGGTACGGCACCGCCACCTGATAGGAGTGCTCGTCCCAGGAATACGGGTAGCACAGCGCCGAGCCCAGAATCAGCAGAAATCCCAGCGCCAGCAGTATTGTAAACGGGGTATTGTCCCGGACGAAATCCCGCAGTGCCCGCAGGATATCGCCGCCGAGCAGGACTCCGGCGCTCGGCACCAGCAGGATACCCCACACCGTCACGGGATTGAGCAGCCCGAGGCTGCCCATGCCGAGCACGATCAGCGCGATCAGGTCCAGCCCCAGGACAAATGAAACCAGCCCGCAGGCCAGATGATTCGCCGCCTGAGCCCTGAATAGATGGCGCATGACGGCAAGGCCCAGCCCCAGCGATGCCGTTACGATTAGGATCGCCGCCGGCAGCGCCGCCAGTCCGTAGTTCAGATGTTCCAGATAGTTATTCATGTATCTTTCCGTCTGCGATATCCTGCAGAAGCATTCTGGGCTTCAGGTCATATAACTGGTTCTGACGCAGCAAACGCATGTGTTTCGGCTGGAGTTTTTTCAGTTCCATCACACGATCGCGCTGCTTGCTGGCTTCTTCGGCTTTGGCAGTTTGGCCGGTACCCGCCAGTACCTGACTGTACAAATCCCAGTTGAGAGCGCTGTAGGGATAAATTTCGAGTTCCTTTTCGAAATATTCAAGGGCCTTGTCGGTCTGGCCCTTGACGCTGTAAATACGTGCCAGCATGCCGTAACGGCTCATGTAATTTTTCCGTCCGGTCTGTTCGGAAATGCGTTGGAAATACTGCAGGGCCAGGTCTGGGTTTTTGGCGTCGAAAAGGGCGATCAGTCCGGCGCGGTAGAGCGGCAGCGGTTCCGGTTTTATCTCGGTAGATTTCGCCAGCAGCCGCAGGGCTTCGGGTCCGTTTCCCTGGTCGTAACGGACCTCGGCCTGCCGGTAGAGTCCGCTGGAATATCCGGCCAGCGCCGCCAGGTACAGCATGACGCAGAAGGAGAGCGAAGCCGCGATCTGGAAACAGTTGCGCCAGGGCGCCGTTTCCGCAGGCTCCGGCGGCTTCGTCCTGTACCAGAAAATTCCGGCGATGATCAGGAAAAAATACTTGCAGGGCCAGCTCGCCAGCGTCACATCCACCATGCCGGAAACCAGCATGATCAGAAAAATGAAAAACAGGGTTTTTTCGCGCCACATGCCCGGCGCGGTCAGCCGGGCGATGAGCGTCGGAACCGGCTGGAAAATCAGGTACAGCCACGCCAGAAAAGCCGGCAGCCCGTAGGCGGCGGCGATGAACAGCAATTCGTTATGCGGGTGCGGCGAGCGTTCGGAGACGAAGCGCGACAGGAAGTAGCCGGGATCGAATGTCTTCAGCGCGTAGCTCTCGTAGAGTTCCGGTGAAATGCCCACCAGCGAATTCTGGGCGGCAATCCGCAGCCCCCCGGGAATCAAAGAATATCTTGCGTCGTCGCGGACGAAATCAAATAACGGTGAATTGAAGTTCAAATACACGAAAACGCCTCCGGCGATGGCAGCGAGCGGGATCAGGTAAAGCAGGGTTTTGACCACTTTTGGCTGGAATTTATAGAGCCATATCAGCAGGAACACCCCGGCCGCCGTGATCAGCGCCAGAATCGAACCGCGCGAGAAACTGAACAGCATGTAAAACTGCCAGGCCGAGACCAGCAACAGAAGCAGGCTTGCCGCGATTTTCAGCGCGGGCTTGCGGATATGGGTGCAAATCAGGTAAAGGGCGGCGGCGGTGGAGGCTAACAGCAGGATATAGCTCCAGTTCCAGTTGCCGGTCAAACCATGCCGCACAGCAGGTGCCCCTGACAGGCGGAGCGTCAATGCCAGGTTCAGGATCCAGCATGCGCCCAGTGCCGGGAAAATATATTTGCGGCATTCCGCGCCGTAGAGCCAGGCAAACACGATCAGTACCGGCGGCAACAGCGCTCCCATGGCGTAATCGATCCGGAAAAAGGAGAGTTTGAAAGCCTGCAGGACCACTGCTGCCGCCATCACCGCGGCGGCAGCCACCAGCGGGAGCATTTTGCGGTAATTGATCTCGGTTTTCAGGAAAATCAGGAACAGCGCCAACGAAGCGATGGCGCCGTCCGAAAAGATTTCCAACACCGGATGATGCGGCACCTGGACGAAGCAATGTACCGCCGCCAACGGCATTTTCAGGAATACCGCCACAAAAACGGCTATGGGGCCAAAGTTGCGGATTTCCTGAATTTTCACCATAAACCCCTGAAGTTAGAATTAGCTGTTCAGCAGCCGCAGGGCATTGCGGATCAGGTTTTCCAGCGTGCATTCCGCTTCCGGCAGCGTGGAGGTCAGTTCGTTGATGGCCTTGGTGATACGATCGCGTTTGAAGCCGAGGCCTTCCAGCGCCCGGACGGTGTCGTTGACGGTGTCCTTGAGTCCGGCGGGGACGTCCGGCGTGGCGACCGGTCCGGCGGCAATGGCGAGTTTGTCGATCTTGTCGCGCATTTCCAGAATCAGCCGTTCGGCGGTTTTTTTGCCGACGCCGGGGATCATCTTCATCGAGTTGACGTCGCCGCTCATGATCGCCGCGCAGAACGACGCCGGCGGCATGCCGCTGAGGATGGAGAGCGCCAGCTTGGAGCCCACGCCGTTCACCGTCAGCAGCTGTTCAAAGAGATTTTTCTCGGCGGCGGTGGCGAATCCGTACAGCGAAATCGCGTCCTCGCGCACCTGGGTATTGATCAGCAGCGTGACTTCGCCGCCCGCCTGCGGCAGCGCGTCGAACGTGCTGACCGGGATAAACACCTGGTAGCCGACGCCGTTCACGTCGACGATGACCTCGTCGAAAGTCGGTTCCAGCAGAATTCCTTTTAACCGTGCGATCATTTGCCGCTTCCTCCCGTCACGATGATGTCCATGGAGATATCGGCCGCCTTGACCGAGTGCGTCAGCGCGCCTACGGAAATGAAGTCCACGCCGAGCTTGGCGATAGAGGGAATGCGCTCCAGTGTGATGCCGCCGCTGGCTTCGAGTTTGGCGCGTCCGGCGTTGATTTTCACCGCTTCGGCCATCTGTTCGTTGGTCATATTGTCGAGCATGACCCAGTCGACGTTGCAGTCGCAGGCTTTGGCGACTTCGTCGAGGGTATCGGCCTCGACCTCGATTTTCAGGTTCGGGAACTTGGCGCGGGCGCGTTCCACGGCCAGCGCGATGCCGTTTTCGCCTTCCAGCCCGGCGAGCTCGCGGTGATTATCCTTGATCAGGATCATGTCATACAAGCCGATGCGGTGGTTGGTGGCGCCGCCGGCGGCCACGGCGTATTTCTCCAGATTGCGCCAGCCGGGGATGGTTTTGCGGGTATCGAGAATCTTGCATTTGGTACCGGCCGCGGCTGCAGCGTACTTACGCGAAATGGTGGCAATGCCGCACAGATGCTGCAGGAAATTCAACGCGGTACGCTCACCGGTCAGCAGCCAGCGGGCGGGCCCCTCGGCCCTGGCCATGACCGTGCCTTTCGGGCAGAAATCGCCTTCATTGACCAGCGACTCCCAGCGGGAACCCGGGGCGATGGTCTGGAACACCCGCTCCGCCACCGGCAGTCCGGCGCAGACGCAGTCTTCCTTGCAGATAAATTGCGCTCTGGCTTCGGTATGTTCGCTGATCACCGAATTGGTGGTGGTATCTCCGGTGCGGCCGAGGTCTTCATCCAGCGCCAGGTTGATCAGGGCGTCGACCCGCTTGAAATTGATTTTCGGCAACTTTTTTTCACTCATGATTAAATTCCTCCAAACTCGTCCGGTTCATAGATCCGGGATATGTTTTTGATTGCCGTGGCACGGCCATCGGCAACATTGTAACTGATGATGACGGCGTCGAGCCGGACCGGGGTTTCCGCCACCGGCAGACGCCGCGGCATGCCCGAGCGGAACTTGTCCACCACCGATTCCACGGTGCGCCCGAGGATCGAATATTCCGACCCGACCATGCCGACATCGGAAATGAATGCGGTGCCGCCAGACAGGATTTTGGCGTCGTTGGTCTGCACATGGGTGTGGGTGCCGAGCACCGCCGTGACCCGGCCGTCGAGAAAATGCGCCATAGCGGCCTTTTCGCTGGTGGCCTCGGCGTGGAAATCCACGATCACGGTCTTGACGGTCGGCAACAGCTGCCCCAGGATTTCATCCACGGTCTCAAACGGGCAATACGCACTGTCCTTCATGAACACCTTGCCCATCAGATTAATGACGGCGATGTCGCCGCCGGCAGGATTGCGAAACACCTTCCATCCGCGCCCCGGCTGGGTCTTTTGCAGGTTCGCCGGACGGAGGACATTGGGGATGCCGTTGATTTCGAGTTCAAACTCTTTCTGGTCCCAGACGTGGTCGCCGCTGGTGATGACGTCGACACCGTCGCCGAGTTCGCGGAGACATTTGGCATTCATGCCGGAACCGGCAGCGATGTTTTCCGCGTTGACGATGGTGAAACTGCAGTTGAATTCGCGGCGCAGGTCCGGGATCATTTTGACGACGGCTCTACGTCCGCCGCGCCCGACCACATCGCCGATAAACAGTAAATTCATAAATATCCTAAACGTTGATGAGGTTAAGATAACCTCGCACGCGCGAAAAATCAAGTTCAGGAGTCTATTTTTTTATGGACGGCATGGACAGAATGGACCTCATGGACCTGATGGACAGCGTTTGAGCTGAATTTACCAGTTCATAATGTCCATGAAGTCCATCAGGTCCATAATGTCCAAGGTTTATTATTCGCTGAAATAAGGCGTCAGCTGCACGAAATTCACGATCAGCTCCTCGCCGTCCGCGGCGGCCGCGTTGTTGAAGGTCAGCCGGGCTTCGGGCGCAGTGGCCTTGAAGCGGAGTTTACCGACATTGATGCGCGGCGCCTTGCCGCCCTCGATCAATACCTTGGCACCGGGGATAATCTCGGCGCCGTCCAGTGTGACGCCGATCCCGTATTTGCGGCTGGTAATGAGATTTTTCCGGACTTCGTTCAAGTCCGCGGTGAGGTAGGTCAGGCTGTAAACCTGTCCGGGGGTCAGGCCACGAACGGTCTGGCTGACTTCGGCGGTTTGGCCGGCTTCTTTTTTCAGGACGCAGAAATTATCGCCTTCGCCGCCCCAGCGCTTCTGGATTTTGCCATTGAGCCCTGAATATTTGCCGGCACTGACCGCTCCCTTGGTTTCCCAATGCTTCAACTGTTCGGTGAAATCACCGTCCTGCAGGAAACCCGGATTGTATTTGAATCCGTATTTCGGCGCGAGCAACTCTTTGTTTCCCTCGATGGCATAATGGCGGATCAGCGTGAACGCCCAGCGGGTGATTTCCTCATCCGCATAGTTGAATCCCCAATAACCGACACCGCCGAGCCCCTTGAGCTCGGGATGATTGGTCAAAGTGTGGAACTGGATATCCAGCGCGGCCTTGAAATCGACGTTCGGACGGGAGTTCAGGGTGATATAAGCCGGACGGCTGAAAATTCCCAGCACCACGTCGGTCCGCCCCGTGGACTCCGCGTAAAAACGCTTGAACTGCCTCATGGAGCCGACCAGCATGTCCTCCAGGTAATCCCGCTCCGCTGCCGCAGTGGGGTAGACCAGGCAATATGCCTCGTAAAGCAGCCGTCCCCGCCCCTTCGCGGCATTCAGCGCCATCGACATGAAATCCGTATGGAGAATCGTCGACGGCTTGCCGACAATCCAGGTGTAAACGGGTTTGTTATCGGGATTGTTCAACTCCCCGAGGGCTTTGACATAATTCGCCAAATCCAGCGGACTGGTGAAAAATGTTTCATCGACCGCCACCCCGGCCATTTCCGGATCGGTCATGCCAAAGTTGTTTTCTATGGTTTTGCGGATGGATTCCACCGATTTGTCACCATGAAACGGATTGCTGTTCGGTACAAATACAGCGCCGGTTGCCTTGGCGGTCTTCAGCTGTTCAGGAGTGACTTTTTCGCCGCCCCGGTTCAATATATTGGCATTGCCGAGTACGTATTTGCGGGCGAGATCCCAACCATTGCCGGCGAGGGATGGATAGGAAAGAATTTCAGGTACCGCCCGGATGATCACCTCGCCGCCGTTTTTGGCGGAAACGGTATGACGCCCCATCGGCAGGAGCTGGAACATTTCCGGCGTGTTGAGGACGGTTTGCCCGTTCAGGGTCAATTCGGTTCCGGCGGCGGCCCGGAAGAAAACCCAGCCGTCGCGCGGATTGTCGAACGTAATTTTACCCCCGGATTCGATTTTGCCCCGATGCAGTTCGGTGACCAGATTGTTCAGGACGCGGTGATTTCCGGCGTCGATTTTCGGCGTTTCGACAATGGTGACGGCAAACGTTTCCGAGGCGACGACGTTGCTGCTGTCGCGTTCAAGCAATTCCACTTGCAGCGAGTGGTCGCCCTTCGCTAACCCTTCGAGAACAATGATAAAATATCCTTTTTCGTCGACCGGTACGGTTTTGCCGGCATATCTGGCGATATAGGCAGTGTTCGGTTTCGGCAGTTTGCCGATGCTCAACGTGAGCTTGGAATTTTCCACGGGAATTTTGTTCAGCAGGGGAGAAATCGGGATGATCTGGCGGGTCGGGATCGCCATCGGGTTTTTTGAATCGGTGATGGCCTTTTCGGAAATGGGTTCGAGCATGATGTCGGTGACCCGCACTTCGCCGCTGGCTTTGGCCATGTGTACCGCCACGCCGTAAATACTGTTCGACGGAACCATGGTGACCTCCGTTTCGAACATAACCCAGCCGTCGGTATTCTCCGGGAGGCTCCTGAGGCCGCAGTCTTTCTGCCAGGCGAAACTGTGAACGACGAACATGAAGCTCCCGGCCTTGAAATTCTTCGTCATGAAGCGCCCGCTGAGCTTGTATTTTTCCCCGGACACCAGAACCATGCCCTGCTGGCGCAGGTTGGCGTGTTCACCGCTCAAAACCACCGCGCCCTTGCCGCCGGGGCCGCCGTTGCGCTCATAACGGGTGGTTTTCGAGGTTTCCGTATACCAGAACGGTGGAAAATCGGATTGTTCGGAGTCCATGGCGCCGTTCATCAGCAGGTTTTCGGCATTGCCGAGGGCGGCGGATAACAGTAAAAAAAGTACAAGCAGTTTTTTCATGGGGAAATTCCTTTATTGGGTATACCATTTGGTCGAAGTGTACATGTCGCGGACGGGATAGATATTCGACAATGTTTTGTGCAATTCCTGGGCCTTGAAACTGGCTGCGGAACCATCTAGCAGCGATGCATTGACGGAGTTCTGCCCATTGTGTCTGGCGGAAACCAGCGCCCAGCTGTTGCCGTCGCGCAACGGGTAGTAAGCGGGCCAATTGTATTTATCCAGCGTGATATAGTCCGCGATGAACCGAGTGGAATTGTTGGAATGCGCGGCTGTGGACGCCTCCAGGGTTTCGGCGATATACATGGTGTTCTGCGCTTTGCCGCCCGCCTTGGAGATGACCGTAACCCGTTTCACTGGAAAATAATCGGTGGAATTATATGCGACGCCAAACGTCAGATGGTTGACCCCGTAGGTGGTGTGATACTCCCAGGTGGCCACTGATCCGCTTTTAATCTGTTTTTCGGAAGGACAGCGGAAAACACTGACGTTGCTCTCCGTGAATTGCGTTTTTTTGTAATAACCGAGCTCGACGAATCCGGTCATAAAATGATGCGCGGTGGTGCTGGCGTGCTTGGTGGGATTGTATATGGACGCCATCATGAAATCATCGGAATCGTCGGCGTATAAGTGCCCCATGGTGCCCATCTGCTTCAGGTTGCTGAGACAGGAAATGGTGTGCGCCTTCTCGCGGGCTTTGTTCAGGGCCGGGAGCAGCATGGCGGCCAGGATCGCGATAATTGCGATCACGACCAGTAATTCAATAAGTGTGAAACTTTTTGGTTTCCGGTTCATGAGATAACCTCCTGTTTAATAATAGGTTTGAATGTTTCGCGTATAACTAATTCGGCGGGAACCCGGATGGTGACGAGCTCCGGGCTCGGACGATCGATTTTTTCCTCCAGCAATTGGATCGCGCGCTCGATAATTTCGCGCTTCGGGAAGTCCAGCGAGGTCAGCAGCGGCCGCCCGAAGGGCAGCAGCGATTCGTCTTCGAGATTGTCGAAACTGATCAGGTGAAAATCTCTGCCGGCCACCATCTCCTCCTCGAAAAAGGCATTGACAATGCCGAACGAAAGGAAATCGCTGGGCGAAAAAATAACGCTGCCCGGTTCAAAATTTTTCAACAATTGACGCGCCATCCGGTAGCCGGTCAACTGCCCGAAATCTCCCTGCCCGAACGGATTGCAGAATAATTTGATGGCATCCTCCGGGATTCCTTCCCATTTGGCCGCCTGCTGAAATACCTCCACGCGGCTGCAGGCAGTATAGTTGTCCGTGTAAAGCACATGGATGGTCCGGACATCATTTTCCCGCAACAGTTTGGTGATCTGGAGAAAACCGCCCATGATATCCGGTATGACCTGGTGAAACGGGTATTCGAAAAATGATGAATGCTGGACCACGGCCACCGGAAGCTTTTTTCCCACCAGCAGGGGAATGGCAGCCTTCGGAATATTGGAGGGGGCCAGCAGGGCGTCGATCTGGTATTTCCGGTCGAACTGCGGATCGAGGAGTTCATTGACCGTGAAATCGAAAATATCGTAACCTTTTTCCTTCAAAACGCTTCTGGCGTGAAAGGCGAAGATGCCGAATGCGGAGAAGCCGTTGGCAGTATCTTTGCGGTACAGATCGTCGTCGAAGCAAAGCCCGAAGCGGCGCTTGGGCACTGCCGGAGTCAAATCCGGCGAGACGAATGTCCCTTTGCCTTTGATCCGGTTCAGGTAGCCTTTTTCGCCGAGTTCCGCCATAACCCGGTTGATGGTGATATATGGAATGCCGTATTTATCAGACAGTTCCTTTGCCGAGCCGATAGCCTCGCCCGGCGACAGTTTCCCGGTCTTTATATCATTAATGATCATGCTTTTAAATTGATACGACTTCATGCCTTCAGCCTTGATTTCCGATTGCTTCATATCAATTATTATAATGTTTCCCCGGAAAATGACAACAGGGTATTTATTAAATAAACCTCATTTTATGATAAATGCGATGATAAATGCCGATAAACAGGCGAGAGCCACGGAGGTTTTTTCGGTGGTTTATTATTCGTCGAAGGGGTCGCTGTTTTTATTCAGCTCCAGGGAGACTTTGGCGGTGATTTCGCCGGTGCCGCGCTTGCGCAGCTCTACGGTCAGTTGGCTCTTGCCGGTGATTTCGCCGGTATCCAGGGCGAAGGTGTAGCGGTCGGATTCGAGCGGCAGCGTGAAGGTCTGTTTGCCCAGCGTGAATATCGCGTCATAATCTTTGAGGTTGGCGATATTGGTTTTGAGCGTGCCGGAGACGGATGTGGTGGAGGCGAAAATCTCGTGGCTGGACAGGGTCACCAGCAGCGGCGGCGCGAGGTCGGCGAGAAATGCGCTGCTGTCGATGACCTGTTCCCCGGCGGTCAACACGGTTTCCACCGTGTATTTTCCAGGCTTGGCGAATGTCATATCCATGGTGGTTTCGGCGGCGGCGGGGCGGGTCGAGCCGGCGGCGCCTTCCGGGCCCTTGATTTTGAGTTCGAGTTGGCCCGCAAAGGGTTTGCCGGATTGGTTGGTGACTTTGACTTTCAGGTCGTTGCGGCCGATTTTCGGCGGCAGGTATTCGATGGTATCGAGCGTGGCGGCGGCCGTGCCGGTGTGGCCCAGCCATGCGCGGACCATCCGGTCCTTTTCATGGAAAGTGCGCTGCACCGGTCCCCAGGAGCTGAGCTCGCGGTAAGGAATTTCATTGCGGCAGATGTTCAGATCGAAGAAACTGCCGTCTTTGGCGGTCAGCCCGAGTTCCGCGAACGGGATCGCCATGGTGACCTGCCAGGAGTCTTTGCCGAGTACCGGGTACACTTTGTACTCCGGGTTCCAGCTGGCATCGGTGCGGAGTTTGCCGTTGATGAGTTGATTGACCGTGTCCAGGCGGCTGCCGAAGCCGTTTACCACCAGCTGATAGTGTTTGATGTCGTTGCGGTTGGCGGCGAGGACAATATCGATGGAATCATTGCCGTACACGGCGTCGTCGCGCTCCTGGTAATCGACCATGGAAATCCGCTCCATCATGTTCTCGTGGCAGATGGCTTTCAGGTACAAATATCGGTCGTCATAGCCGAGGTAAATCTCGGTCGGCTGCGATGGTTTCAGCGTTTCCGGCATGTAAATTTCCCACTCGCCTGCGGCTTGGCGGCCCTTGGCCTTGGTTTCGGCGCGCTCGTGGATGATGGTGAATTTGTCGTTGCGGTAGGCGTTTTCCCAGCCGGCGTGGCCGCCGTTCAGGTCCGGGGCGTTCAGCCGGGGGATGGTCACCTGGCGCAGATTGGCGTGCGGACGGATGACGACCGTTTGTTCCTGTTGTTTCACCGGGACGATGTTCTGCAGCAGCTCTCCGGCGCGGGCGGCGATGGCCGCGCAGCACAAAATGATGATACCGGCTTTGTTCATGTCACGTCCTCCGTTACAGCAGTTTCATGATGGCGGAGGCGAGGTGCCAGCGGTAGACATCCAGCGTTTCCGGGCTGTAATTGTGGATGAGCTGCTCGCGTCTTTCGCTCTGGTAATCGGGGAAGAAGTTGGCCATGACCGATTCGAGCTCCTTTTTTGCGACTTCGGTGGCTTCGGTGTTCTTCGAATTTTCGATGGCTTTTTTCAGCGTCAGCAGATAACGGTAATCGTAAATCCCCTGGCGGACGCCTTCCCATTTCGGGGTCGGGATCGGGCCATCCGCCGCGGGATAGGTATAATCGTAATTGCTGCGGTTGCCGTTCAGCTGGTCATAAGCGGTGAAATCGTTCTTGTCGCTCGGCGAATCCGGATAGAAAGCGCGGTATTTGTACTGGTTCACGCCGCGCGCGCCGACTTTCCACGGCTGGAATCCGTAAAAGATCCGCTGTCCCCGGTGGTCCGTGGCATAGTTGAGCGCGCCGTTATATATCCATAACTGATCGTAACCGGCCGCCTTGCTGTCTTTCAGTGTGGCCGCGTTCACGTAGTTCGTGCAGTTGATGTCGGTCACATCTTTCAGGATTTGCCAGTCGCGGACGCCGTGCCATTCGCCGTTGAAGAAATTGGAGGTTTTCGCGTTCGGGGCGACGGCCTTGACCTGCTGCCCGAGGTTGCGGTTCATCTTGATCCGGTCGCTGTGGGTGCCCGGCTCATCGCCGAGGAAATAGATGAATTCCGGCCAGTGCTGCTTCACGCGCTGCTCCTCGGTGGCTTTTACCAGCTCGCGCAGCGCCTGATTGTATTCCTCGGAATAATGCGGATATTTCAACAATCCGGAAACGCCGTAATTCGACCATTCGTTGGGGCCATTGTAGTAGCAGAACGGCCCGGAAAAGCCGGCGCGCTTGAGGATGTACATGAAGTCATTCATCGAATAATAACTGGTCATGCCGGGGCGGTCGAAATCGATCACCAGTTTGCCGTTGGCGTCTTTGCCGAAATAGGGGTTGACATGTTCATAATTATTCGAGGTCATGCCGTGCTCGATCATGTCCACGAAAACGCGGTTCATCTGGTCCGGATAATTGTCGCGTCCATAGGAGAGGAAGCGGGGATCGTTGGAGTTGGAGAGAATCTGGAAATTGATCTCGGTGAACGGGTCCGGCACGGCCAGTTTGAAGGGCAGGACGCGGATGGCGCTTTTGAAGCTGTAGGAGCCGGCGTTGCGGGCCTTGACGGTGATGGTGGTATTGACGGTGCCCGCCGGGGCGTTGTCCGGAACTTTGACCGTGAGCCAGAAGCGCTCCGTGGTACCCGCGTCAATGTTCAGGATATCGAATTCGTCGAAGGATTCGAGGTACTTCGGCGTGGTGATGTATTCATTTTTCTCGAGGGTGGGGATATACAGATCCATGACCCGGCGCAGGTCGATATTGCGGCGCGGGATGACCACGGTTCCGTCTTTGGCGGTGAAGTCGCCGATCTCGATTTCCACGCAGTTCACCGGCTTCAGCGTGCGGATGGCGAAGGTGAGCGGCACGTATTCGCCGGGGGTGGCGAAGGCGCGGACGGGCTTGTCGATTTCGCCGGCTTTCGGGCGGGTCACCCGGTAAACGAAGGTCATCGGATGGGTGACGAACGGAATGTAGCCAAGTTCCTTGAATTGAGGCGGTACATCCGGTTCGGTGAGGTTGGTTTCCGGCGTTTTTTCGCGGTAGTTTTCCGGGATGCGGACGGATTCCAGGCCGCGCTTGCCGGGCACGGGATCGTAGGAGCCCAGGCGGGTCGGGGCCTTGCGTCCCCACACCCGGAACTGACGCGGGATTTCATCGGCCGCCGTCAGGCAGGCCGAGGCGGAAATTAAAGCAGCAAGCAATATCTGTTTTTTCATCGTTTTCTCCTGATATTATTCGTCGAAGATGCCCGCGGATTTGCCGAAATCGATGGTTACCGGTTTGGCCTCAAATCCCGACGGGGTCAGGGTCAATTTGTAGCGGCCCGGGGCAAGGGCGGTCAGGTCGACTTCGGTTTTTATCAAGGTGCCGGTTACCGGGATGGTCTTTTCCTGCACTTTTTTCTGATTGGCGTCGGTGATGGCGAGGGTGACTGAACCCGAGTTGGCGGCGGCATTGATTTCGAGCTGGGCTTTGGCGGTGTCGGCGGTGAATTCGGTGGCGTTCAATTTGGCGGTGAACGTGTCTTTCGGGATCCGGATCAGCTCCAGATCGTCGAACCAGATTTTGCCCGGCTGGTTGGCGATATTGATCCGCAGCGACCAGCTGGCCGGGCGCTGGTCGTGGGGTTTCCGGGCGATGACGTCCTGAATGGCCGCCGCGCTGAAAAGTTTCTCGAAATAGAACCAGTCCCGGCTTCCCGCCGCCAGTTTCAGGCCGCTGAAATTGACGTTGTTCGTGCCGTTGGCATTGTTGGTCCAGATGCCGATGAAGGGCAGCAGGTGGGATTTGCCGTCGATATTGGCGGTGCTGAGGTTTTCGTATTTAACCCAGCCGCGGAGCAGCAGGTCTTCCTTCAGGTTCGCGATCGGGCTGCCGGCGTTGGTGAAGGCATCGTACGTGTCGACATTTTCGAACCGTAAACTGTATTGCCCCGAGTGTTTTACCTCACTGTCGACAAAGTGGTATTTATCGATTTTGCGGTTGTAGCCCCAGGATTCGAAGATGCCGTTTTTGACTTTCTCAAAGTCGCCGTTTTTCAGGATATTTTCCTGTGCCGTCAGGGCCATGGCCGAGGCGGCGAGACACATCATATACCATTTTTTCATAACCGTGTTACTCCTCATATTTTAATCGTAAAAAACATCATAGACAGGCGTCCAGACGCCGTACGGCCCCTGATACGAGGCGGGGCAGCCTACGACTTGTTTGGACTTCAGCGCCACGTGTCCGTCGGCAAAGAGATAATTGCCGGCATCCTTGTGCCGCCAGGCATCGGTATCGGTGAGCAATGCGAAATAAGTGCCGACATACCCGGCTTTGTAATCGAACATGTGGGCGCGCCTGCTGGGCTGGGAAATCTTGCCGAGCTTGATATTGGCCAGGAAATAATTGCTGCCGTAATTGATGGCGCGCGGCGGAGCCGCCTGACTCGGGCATTTCAAAAGCTTGACGTCATAGGGATACGAGGCATGAAGGGTTGAGGCGTCGACGCCGATATACGGATATATCACATAAGGAGCCGAGAGTTTCGTATTGTTTGACATGGGGCCGAAGCCGGGCGGAAAAAGATCGTCGTAATCGTTCAGGTACAAACCGGTGGCGGTGCCCCATTGCTTCAAGTTTGACTGGCAACTGGCGGTTCTGGCTTTTTCCCTGGCGGAATTCAGGGCGGGCAGCAGCATGGCGGCGAGGATGGCGATGATCGCAATCACCACCAGGAGCTCAATGAGCGTGAAATTTAGCTTTTTAAACATTTTTCTCTCCCGGGTTGGAGTTTTGTATTTTAACGGTATTCCGGACTTCCAGATGGGTAGGAATCTTGATGATATGGGTGCGGTCGTCCCGGGTTTCCAGGAGGTTGATCAGCAGTTCGGTCGCCTCGCGGGCGATGCGCTCGACCGGCATGTTTACCGAGGTCAGGTACGGAGTATCGAAGGGCAGGATATTGAAGGCGCCCTCGAGGTTATCGAAACTGATCAGGTCGACATCCCGGCCCGGCTCGAGTTTTTTCTCCCGCAGCGCATTGACGAACCCGAAGGATTTGAAGTCGCTGGCGGAAAAAACCAGTTTGCCGCGGCATTTCTCAGCCATTGCCCGGCTGGCGATATAAGCCGACATCTGTCCGTTGTCGCCGGAAGCCACCTTGATTTCCTTGACCTGGATGCGGTCCGCCGGGTAATCATGCTTCTGCAACCCGGCGAGCAATGCGTTGGTAATGGCCTGGGCATTTGGATGATACGCCCGGATGATGATGATTCCCGGGTAGTCGTGCGGGTTCACCAGATCAAAAATCTGCTTCACGCCCATCTGCAAATCCGGCATTACCTGACTGCAGGGGATCTGCTCCTGCAGGAAATTCCCCTCGAAAACGACGATTTTTCCTTTGAAATGCTGCAGTTCGCGCGCCGTATACGAATCCACAAAAGCGGTACTGAGCAGCAAACCGTCCAGTTCCTGAATATTGCGGAGACTGAGCTCGGGATCGCGCAGCGTGCGGTACGGGATGATCTGCGGTTCGTAACCATGTTTGTGAAATACTTCAAGGCAGGGTTCCCACATCGGGCTGATCTCAGGCAGGTTCGTATTGAAATGTCTCGCCGCCATCGATACCGTACAGCCTATGCCGATTTTGTAAATCCGCCGCGGATCGTTTTTCACATAGCTGCCGCTGCCCGAAATGCGGTAAATGAGGTCTTCCTCTACCAGCTGGTTGATCGCTTTGTCGGCGGTGACGGTGGAAATGCCGAAACGCTCCGAGAGGCTCCTGACCGACGGCACCGCCGTGTGGGCGTTCAGGCGCCGGTCGGCGATTTCCTTGCGGATGATGGCCGCGATATCTTTGCTTTTGTAGCGTTTGACAATCTCTGTTTTCATGGTGTAATATCTCGCATATCTCTATGAATAATTATACCGGAAACACGATGGAAAGTCAATACGGCGGCATTTGAGAAATAAAGAAATGTGATATGTTTTGATATGAAGCGTATCAGAAATAATGATACGGTTTCAAATCAGGCGCGGGATTTGAAGGTGATCCGGGGGTCAACCAGCACGTAGAGGATGTCCGCCAGCAGGATTCCGGCCAGTGTCAGGCCGCCGCCGATGCAGAAGAGCGCCATTTGCAGCGGGTAGTCGCGGCTGTTCAGCGACAGCAGCGAGAGCGAGCCCATGCCGTTGATGTTGAACACGTATTCGATGATGATACTGCCGGCGATCAGCCCCGGCAGCAGCCCGGCGAAAAGGGTGATGAGCGTGATCAGCGCATTGCGCAGCGCGTGCTTGAAGAGGATCACGTGGTCGGCCACGCCCTTGGCCCGGGCGGTACGGATATAATCCTGGTTGATCACTTCCAGCATGCTGCTGCGGGTGTAGCGCGAGAGGCTGGCGAACCCCGCGTAGCTCAGGCAGGTGACCGGCAGGATATAATGGTGGACCGAATCGCAGATGATCTGCCAGGTGGTCATGCCGGTGTAGGGACCCGACGACATGCCTTTCAGCGGGAACCACGAGACCCAGCCGCCTTCGCTCAGTGTGGCCTGGAACACCAGTGCCACCCAGACCGTCGGCAGTGAATAGAGGAAAAACAGGACCAGCGTGGTGGCCCGGTCGAAGGAGCCGTCCGGGTACACTGCGGCGTACATGCCGAGCGGGATGGCCAGCAGGTAGGTGATCAGGACCGCCCAGAAGTTCAGCGTAAGCGTGACCGGCAGACGCTCGAGGATGATTTCCAGCACCGGCCGCCCGGCGTCGACCACCGCGGAATCGCCGAAATCGCCTTTGGTGACGATGGCGCTGAACCAGTAAAAAAGGCCCATGTAAACGGGCTTGTCCAGGTGCAGTTTCTCGCGCATGGCGCTGTTCTGGGCGAAAACGCCTTTGTCCGAGGAGAGATTTTCGCCGCCGGTTTCGCCGATCAGGCTGCTGCGGGTCGGGTCTCCGGGGGCAAGGCGCAACAACACATAGCTCACCGTCATAATCACCGTGATGGTGAGCAGAGCCAGCGCTATGCGTTTGATCAGGTAGTTCAGCACGTCAGAACAGTCTGCTCGGGTCCGGGTTGTAGATATTGTAATTCTTGGATGCGTAACGGGCGATGCCCTTGGCGGTTATCGCGTCGAAGGGACCGCGGATGATCACCCATTCGTCGTCCTCGTCGGCCAGCGGATCGGGAATCAGCGAGGTCAGGTATTCGCCGTCGAGCAGCATGGCGACTTCGCGGCCCTTGTACTGCACCGCCATGGCATGCCAGCGGATCGTGCCCGAACGGGAGAAGCGCAGCCGGAGGTTGAAGTAATCGTCGTTGTTCGGCAGCTTGATCAGACTGGCGTCCATGATGTCGCTGGAGTGGACGAACTGGTTGATATTGATATAAACTTTCTTGCCCTCAAGAGTATTGATCGGTTTTTCGATATCGCTGGCACGGGGATATTTGATAATCTCGTGGAAGCTGATCACATACTTGGGTTTTTTGGCGTCGAAAAAGGAGGTTTTTTCCTTGTTGTCGACTTCGTCTTCGTTTTCGATTTTCAGTTTTTCGCAGCCGCACATGCAGGTAAACAGGACTGCGCCGATCAACATCAGCAGGTACTTCATTTCAACGGTTCCTCTTGTTTTTATGATGTCAGGTAATATAAACCCGATATCAACGGATTACAATTATTTTTTCTTACTCTTTTGGCGGAGCTGCCCGCAGGCGGCGTTGCTGTCCGCACCTTTTTCCATGCGGAGCGTGACGGAGGCGCGGTGCTTCTCCAGCGTATTCAGAAATGCGCGGATGATGTTCTTTGACGGGCGCTTGAATTCCTCGGAAACGGCGTTGTACGGGATCAAGTTGATTTTCGCGTGCTGCGCGGCGGCGATTTTCGCGAGTTCCACGGCATCTTCGAGGCTGTCGTTGATCCCGGCCAGCATGGTGTATTCAAAGGTGATCATGCGCCCGATTTTCCGGCGGTAATAGCTGCAGCCATCAAGGATTTCGCGGATGGGATAGCGGAGCTGGTCCGGGATGATCCGGCTGCGGATTTCGTCGTTCACCGCGTGCAACGACACCGCCAGCGTGAACGGTTTCTCCAAATCCGCCAGTTGCCGGATCCCCGGCACGTAACCGCTGGTGGAGACCACCACGCGGCGCGGCGACATGCCGACCGTGTCCGGTCCGGTAATGAGTTCCAGCGCGGCGGCAAGGTTCTTGAAATTCAGCAGCCCCTCGCCGATGCCCATGAACACGATGTTGTCCGGCAACCGGCCCAGCTTGCGGGCGCCGAGGTAAAGCTCCTCCATGATTTCGGCGGTGTCGAGGTTCCGCACCAGCCCGTCCGCGCCGCTGGCGCAGAATCGGCAGCGCACCGGACAGCCGACCTGAGTGCTCAGGCAGAAGGTCATTCGCTCGAGGGAGGGGATCATCACCATTTCGATGCATTCGCCGTCGTGGAGCCTCAGCAGCAGCTTTTCCGTGCCGTCCGGGGAGCTGAAACACTCCTCGATGGCCGAGGAGCAGGGGATGGTCTCGTTTTTCAGGTAATCCTTGAAGGCGCGCGGCAGGTTGGTCATTTCCCCGGGGTCGAGGACCTGGCGGCGGTAGATCCATTCGGCGAGCTGCCCGGCACGAAAAGCGGCCTGACCGGCGGCTGCGGCCAGCTCTTTCAGTTCATCCGGCGTCAAACCGCTTAAAATTGGTTTATTGGCTTTCATTTTCGGCCAGGATCCCCTGGTAAAGACAGAGTCGTTTGTTGCGGTATTCCATGCGCTCCGGCAGGAGGTTGCGCCAGCGCCGCTCGGGCATTTGCGGAAATTCGGTACTGATCAGGTAAACGGTTTTCCGGTTCGACGGCAGGTCGCTGAGCGACGAAATTTTGCGGATGTTCCCGCCCAGATAATAACATTCGTTGTAGAGGTCGAGGATCCTCGACTTATAGATGATTTCGTCGGCCGGCACTCCCTCCTGATTGAGCACCTGGCGCATTTCCAGCCCGAGGTCCTTTTTCGGGTGTTCCTGCGCCCGGTACGGGGTCATCAAGCTCCACGAAAACAGCGAGAAACAGCACGTCAGCAGCAGTATCCAGACCCAGAGCGGCCGCTGCCGCCCGCCGATGACCAGGTAAAACGAGACCAGGATCATGGCCGCCGCGAAAGTTATGCCGATGATCCGGTGGATCAGGTCCCCCCGGAATTCCAGCCCGTAATCGAGGCGCAGGTGCATCAGCCCCCACTCGGCGGGAACGAAGTAAAACAGCACGATGATGGCCGCGGGGATGATCAGCAGCCAGGCCGGGATCATCATGATCCGGATCAGCCGGTCGCCGTAGCGCCGGGTCAGGATCCAGTAATTCAGCCCGGTCAGGATCGACAGCGCCGGCATCAGGATGATCATGTCGCGCGGCTCGGCCAGCGGGTTCAGCCAGATCACGAACAGCAGCGAAATGACGATCGTCCGCAGGAAACGGCTGAAAATCGGCGTCGAATCCAGCGGAAACAGCGCCACGCAGAAAGGCGCCCACGCCAGGATCGACCACGGCAGCGTCCGCGTCACCACATCAATCGGGAATTCCAGCAGGTGACTGGGGTATTTGCTCAATTGTTCTATGACCGGCAGCGAGGTGATCGGCAGTTTATCCGAAAGCAGGATATACGGAATCCCCCACAGCAGAATGAAGCACGCCAGGATCCCGAGCCCGAGCCAGAACCCGGAATAATTGAGCTTGCGCCAGATACTCAGCGGACGCCGCATGAAAATGAACGGCACGATGTAATAAATAATGGCCTGGAATCCGCCGGTATAAAAAGCCAGCCCCCCGAAGAGCATCGACATCATCCAGGCGTGGTTCCAGTCCCCCCGCCCGAAGCCCAGGCTGAACCAGATCAGCCAGCCGGAGAGCAGAAAGACCACCATCAGCGTCTGCGGATACCCCTCCGGTGCTTTGTCGACGGTGATATTGCTGCTGAACATCATGGCCGCGGCCACCAGCCCGGCGGTCACGCCGCCCGCGGTCCTGGCCCCTCGCCAGACAATCAGCGTGCAGATCGCCAGCGCCAGCACCGACAGCCCGCGCAGCGCCGTTTCCATCGGGATTCCCGGGATGTTCAGTAACAGCGAAACCAGCCAGGGATAAAGCGGAAAGGAATTGTTGACCACTTCGCCGTGAACCACCGCAATCGGCAGCGCGGACGGCATTTCCAGCGCCTGCGCGGCGTAGTAGCCCTCCTGCCAGTAAAGCTCACGCTCACTCAGTTGCAGGGGGGAATAAATGATCAGGAAAACGACAGCAAGCAACAGCCCCCCGCCGATTGCGCTGAAACTCTTTTCTTCACGCAGCATTTCAGGTTAACTTCAACTCAAAAATCGTCGTTGTCCAAATCGATCATCAGCACGCCGGCCACGAGGTCCACGATGGCCACGGGGTGCACGTAAACGGCCACGTCGAACAGCAGCGCGAAATTGGCGCCGATGGCCCACGGGTCGATGGTCCCGGATTTATAGCGGTCAGCCGACAATGACACCACTTCCATGGAGGAATCCGCAAGCTCGAAACTCCGTTGCCAGCCGAGCGGCTCGGCAATGCCGTAAAAGTCGCGCTTGAAACAGCCCGCCCCGTAGGTGAAGCCGCTGAAAACTCCGCCGCCCCACTGACGCTTATGCCCGGTGCTGAAAAATCCGAAATCACCGTATTGCCCCTGAAGCTGGCAGTATTCGGTGAGCTGGAATCCGGCCCCCACCGTGCCGCCCGCGCCCAGGCGGATCGTGAAAAGGTCCAGCACGTCGCAGAGACGGTTCGGCACATACATCAGCAGTCCCCAGCCGAATTTCTTGAGGTTGCTGTCGAATTCGCCGGTCATTTTGGCATCATACGCGCCGGCGGTGGTTTCCGTTACCCGGCGGGGCTCGGGAATCGTTGCCGCCTGCTGAGCAAAAATACTGCCCGTCATGCCCGTCACCAGAATCAGTATAGCCAAACTTTTTTTCATAATGCAGACCTTCCTAAAGGATTTACGTTTATTATCATATATCTGACTGGTAATATAATACGCTTGCAACATTCTTCAATAAAAATTAACAAATTATTTGAAAATCGCAAATCCTCCGTCGGCCCGGCGACCTCCGGAAAAGTAAATCCATGGGACAAGATGACCATAGCTGAAGAATAAATAAGGCGCAGGGCTATACGCCCTTTTGCCTCAAACGAAAGCCGGTTCTTCGCTGCGCTGCCGGGCCAGCGGCCTGAACTCGATGTTCCTGCCGCCAAAGGCGGTCGGGCGCATACCCCGGATCGAAGCGAAATAGTGATACAGCACGTGCGAACTCCAGGCATGGCAGTCCGAGCGCGGATTGTTGAACTCCTCCGGCAGCGTTTTCAGACCCTGTTTTTCCAGCTTGAACCATTCGGCGAAACGCGCAGAAAACAAGTCCGGTAAATTGTGTTTGTAACAAGCTTCCAGATAATAAAACGAGAAGTAAATCCCGGTACGCGGCAGGTCTTTCCCGCGCCGCAGACCGTCGATCAACTGCGGATAATCCCCGGCCAGCAGCGCCAGCACCTGCGAGTGCTCGGAGTAATGCCGCTGCTCGAAATCATTGGCGATCAAACCACGCTCCGCGTTATAGTAGTTTTTCCAGACGGACTGCTCCAGCTCAGTCGCGAACTGCGCGTTTGAAGCCGCCCGCTCGCGGCTGCCGAAATGCTTCTCGAGCTCGCTCATCTGCTGCAGCGCCAATACTCCGAGGTAATTCAGCGGCGAACTGGTACCGCTCTCGGCACTGCCGGGCGGTTCGCCGTGCGTCCACTCCGGCACCCAGTCGATGAAGCGCCATTCCGGCAGATACAGCAGACCATCGCGGTAATTGCCGCTCAGATAATCGACGATTCCGCGCGCCGCGGGCAGCAATTCGCGGACAAATTCCGGGTCGTCCTGCCACAGCGCGAAATCATACAACGCCATGATATAGATCATGCAGAACGTCGGGATTATCTGGTCCACCCGCGCCGGATAACGCGAGAAAATCGAGCCGTCCACCTGGCATGAATGCGTCAGCTGCCGCAGCGCCTTTTTGACCAGCCGGGTATCGGCAGTCGTCACGTAAGTGCTGAGCGCCTCGAGCCGGGCGTCGCCGATATACATCAGCTGTTCGTAATACGGACAATCCATATACGTCTCATGCGAACACGCCTCCAGCGTCCGGTAGGCCATTTCCAGCAGCGAATTCAGCTGCGGATTGGCCGAAAAAATCTCCTTGTCGCGCCGGTACGGATACCCGGTACGGTGAAACGTCATGCTTTCCACGATCGCGCCGTCGCACTCGATTTCGAGGATGCGCCCGGCCTGCCACCAGTAATCCACCCAGCGATGCTGGCCGCCGTTCAGCTTGAACGTGTTGCCGGTGCTGATCAGGTACTTGCCGTCGCGCCTGCCCTTGACGCCTTTCAGGTTATGGATATTGAGCTCCGGCTCATCGTAAGTGGTTTCGCCCCAGCGGATCGTGACCGTACCGGAACCGGAGAACACATACTCGGGCCACACGCAGACATAGTCGTCAAAAATGATACGGTTGCCCTCGCGCCGGTAACGCGTCTCCGGCTCGTAACGCATCAGCGGCAAATCGGGCGCATGCAGCTCGCGGGCGTCGTCGAAATACGCCACGGTACGCCACTCGCCGCCCTTGCCCTCGAGGATATCCCAGTTCGCGGGTTCGGCATCGAAACGCGGAAACGTCCCCCAGTCCGGGTACGGCTTGCGATAGCGGAATCCGCCATCGATCTGCCACTGCCACGCGCCGAGAATTCCGGCGGGCTCATCGATCCACAAACCATGCGCGATCGACATTTGCGCGTGCGCCGTCAAACCCTTGCCAAAACAGAGCACCCGCGCCGTCAGACAATACTCGCCCGGCTCCAGCTCCATCGCGAAGTCCTGATAATACCAATACTGCACATCGCCGCGCTCCGGCCCGTCACCGACCCGCTCGCCGTTCAGGAACAGCTGGCAACGCTCGTCGGCGCTGTAACGGAACTTCAGTTCACGCTTTTCGCCCAAGGTAAAATTATTCCGGAACACCGCCACAAACGGCGCCTCCACCGGCAAACCCGGCCGCATCCATGAATTCATTTCGATCAATTCCGATATTTTAAAAGTTTCTCCGGAGAATCCGACAGCACCGGTATCGAATCGCCCAATATGGCGACATTGAAGTCGTCAACGGCGTTGCTGACTTGTACCGACCAGACCTCGGCAACAGCGGGATTGTTCCGCTGATGCATGAACAATGTCGGCTTGGTAAGTTTCTTCTGTTGAGCGGCAATGTTCCCCGAAGGATCAAGTAAAGCGGCATCCACCGGTTCGCTGTCATTGTCCCCGCTGATTCGCAGTGCGACTTCTTTGACTCCTGCCGGAACCAGGAAATACATACGCCCGGCTTTGCGGTTCAACAGCAAAGCGGAATCCGCCAGATAACCACATCCGGGGTGATCGGATTTGAATTCCAACCGTTGTCCCGCGCTGGTATAAAAGAAGCGGTAGATACCGGTTTCGCCGGCGGTAAATGAAATCGCTGCATTGGCAGCCGGTTGGACTTTCCAGGAACCCACCGCCTGACCGGACGGCGCCAGCAGCGATATATCCGACGGCGCGGCATATTGACCGAGCTGCTCCCCGGTTACGTTCAGGGCAACGGTTTGCCCTTTTTCCGCATACTGGACAAAGTGCCCGCTGAAACGAACCCGCACCGGGTTTACCGTGTCCGCCGGTTTGAATCCGGTTTCGGGGATCAGCTGTTCCAGCTTGATTTTAGCGCTTTTGACCGGGTTGGCGCGCTCGGATTCGGCCACCGCCTCTTTCAGGTCAAATACCTTGCCATCCTTCATGGTGATCTGGCCGGTCATATTTTGCAGCGGATACAGTTTCCAGTCATCGAATTTCAGCATTCGCGGATTATCACGGGAATCGTCTGCGGAAACATTTTTCAAGTGCAGATTGCCCAGAGGACCGGTAACGTAGCCGCCGGTCAATGTGATGATTCCCGGATTTTTGACAGCGCGGTTATCGATGACGCAGTCGCTTAAATTCACGGCATAGCCGGAGGCGGTTTGGCCGATGCTCAAGAATGAATCTTCTTTTGATCCGCTCAGGATACATCTTTCGAAATTGAGCTCTCCCGTAACGGCCGGGAAGCGGTGATTGATGATCATTACCCCGCGTTTGTTTCCGGTGATCTTGCAGTTGCGCAGTGTGATTTTCACCGGTTGGCTGCGTTGGTTCAAGGCATGCAGCATGATTTCCACCCCCGAACTGCTGTTGCCGCTGAATTCGCAATTTTCCACCAGGCAATCCGACAATTTTTCGGCCCAGTGATTCGGTTCAAAATCGATTCCCGCCATCGGCAGCGTACCCGAAGTATTCAGGAAACGGCTGTTGCGGATGATCAGTTTTTCCGCGCTGACTACCGAAATCCCCTGCCGGTGGTTATTGTCACAGAGAACATTTTCGATTATCGCGCCGGATACTTTGTTGAGATAAATACCATCGCCGCCGCTGCTGGAAAACGTCAATCCGTCAATCTTGATATTGCTGCAATTATAAACTGCCAGACAATGCCGCCATTCCGACGGTTTGTAACGCTTGGAATCCTGATAATCCCCTTTGTTCATGCGAAGGGTTCCGTTTCCTCGCAAAGTCAGGTTTTCGCAATTCCGCGCGGTCAACAATGCGTCGTTGATCCCCAGGAAACTTCCGGGCTTCGCCTGGATTTCTACGCCGTTTTCAAAAATGATTTCCAGATTGGACGGCAGTATCAACGGGCGGCTGACCAGCCATGCTCCGTTCTGACGGCTGATTACCAGTTGCTTTGCTCCGGATTTCAGGGCATTTTCCAATGCCGCGGTCGAGTCTTCGGCGTCAAAACCCCACCATTCCGCCCGCGCTTCCGTTCGCTTGCCCGCCTGGAGTTCATTCAGTTCCGCAGTAAAATCCGCTGCCGGTATTGCCAGAATGCAGCCGGCCAGCAACCCACTAATTATCATAGTCTTAAACATCTCATTATTCCTTTGTTTTAATTGCGATCCCAGACATTATTGGTATTGTACATGCCTGAGAGCGGAGCTCCGTTGGCATACATATTGCTGACCCAGTTTTCGCCGCGGCCCACCGAGGTGAGTGTTTCCACGTGACCGTCGCACCAGGCGACCGCGGTGCTCTGTCCGTGCATGGGCCATACCTGTGCTTCGGTGGTATAAATATAACGCGGGTTGACGAAACAGTTGCCACTATCCCGCGCGCCGCTGATGGATTCGGCAAGCAGTACGGTTCTGGCTGAAGATTTGATTTCGCTCGCTTTGGCCGCCTTCCCGCCGGTAACACTGTTGTTATGCCCGATGAACCACCAATTGTAACCATAGTCCACAAGTGTCCATGCCGCGTCGTTTTTCACCTTGGCCGCATTGTTTCTCAGGCGCAAATAGTACTGGTTCTCGTTTACCCGCGAGGCGCAAGTATAAACATGATTGTTTGGCGTATATTTGGCCGCAGTCAATGTTCCCGGCCAATATTCACGATTCGGGGGCTCGCTGATGACCTGTTCCATATATGGCGGATAAGTATCATCAAAGTCCGGTAAATACATGTTGAATGATGCGCCAAGGTCTTTCAAATTGCCAACACATTTGGCTTGGCGCGCTTTTTCCCGGGCGGAATTCAGCGCGGGGAGCAGCATGGCGGCGAGAATCGCGATGATCGCGATCACTACCAGGAGCTCGATGAGGGTAAATTTTTTTTGCTTTTTCATGTTCTGGTCTCCAATTGTTAACCAATCTGAGAATATTATAGTGCATATGGCCCAGAAAATCCTTGACTTTCGGGCCATTTCATAGCATTATAGTGCCAAAATGGTTTTTATAGGACAAATAGGATATATAGGACGCATAGGAGGGGAAATATATTTCCTATAGGTCCTATTCGTCCTATGTGTCCTATGAAAATTCTTACCGCGGGAAGATATCGTCCACCGAGAGGCGGTGTATCGGGCCGAAGCGTTCCAGTGCTTTCAGGTCGATCTTGCTTGCGTCGCCGACGACCAGCAGCGCGCGGGGGCGGCCGTCGATTTCCTGACGGTAGAATTCCAGCAGGTCGAAGACCGAGGCGTCCTGCAGCATCCGGTAGGTCTGCTTGCGGTAATCCAGCGGCAGGCCCATGGTACGGTAGGTTTCCGCCAGGGAAAAGAGCCGTTCGTCCAGCCAGCGCTCCGCCGCTTGCGATTTCAGCAACGATTCCCGGCTGTTTTCGATGGCGGTCAGGTTCACCGGGAAGCCGAGGTTGTTCACCGCCGTCATCGCGTCGGGCAGTTTATCCAGCTGGGTCGAGAGATAGGTGAAGAAATAATGGTGCATCGCCGGCAGCTCCGGGGTGCCGTAGTAGGACACGCAGCTATAGGCCAGCGAATTCGATTCGCGGAGCTTCTGAAACGTGACCGAGGACATGCCGCTGCCGTAATACTCGTTGAACAGCATTCGCACTCCGATATCGCTCGGATTGTACAGCCTGCCGCTGGTCAGGTACAGCAGATGCAGCTGGCTGATGTTCGGCACATCGACCAGGTACACCGCCGGGCGGGTGATCATTTCTTCGGCGGGCATCAACGGAATCGGCGGGCGCTTCTCGGGCAACGGCAGCGGCAGCAGAGCGGCCAGGTTCTGCTTGAGTTCCGCCACGGAACCGCCGGGGGCCGGGCCGAAATACTGAATCCGGACCGGATAGCTTTTCAGTTCTTTGATCAACGCGGCAACCTCTTTGGCGGTGGCCCGGTTCAACTCATCGGATGACAGCGTGAATTCTTCCATATAATCTTTGCCGTACCGCACGTAGGGGGCCAGCCCCTGAAAGAGAATCGCATTGGGATTTTCCTTCTGCACTTTGCGTTCCAGCAGGATTTTTGCGACCAGGCCCTGCAGGGCTTCCGGGCTCTCGGCGGGCGCGGTCAGCATCTGATCGGCCAGTTTGGCGATGGCCGGCAGGTTACGCCTGAGACCGCTGATGCTGACAACCGTTTTCTCCGCCCCGCTGCTGATCGAAACGGAACCGGTCAGCTTGAACAATTCCTGTTTCAAAACTTCGCCGGACATCTTTCCGGTACCGGCCACATTGCTGTAGCCGTTGACCAGCTGCAGCAGGCGGTTGTGGCGGCTGCCGACCGGGATAACATAGCTCAGCTGGAAATAATCGTTGCGTGGGTTCGGGATCCATTCGAGCTCGGCGCGGCGGGCGGCGCGAACCGCCTGCCCTTCGTAATTCAGCTCCGCCGTGAAGCGCAGTTCGTCGCGGTTGATTCCTTTCACGAGATCGGGGAATTCAGGTTGGATTTCGGCGGTTTCGATGGCATTGATTTCGCGGAAAAACGCTGAATGTCCCTTGGCAGTGTTGGTCAGCGGAGTGAGCGGCGGCTTGGACAGTTTTTCGGCGGGCGCAAGCGGGCCGTTTTTGCGATAAAAAATCAGCCGGTCGGCCGTCAGGTGCTGCCGGGCGAAGTCCACGACTTGCTGCTTGGTGACTTTTTTCAAACGGTCCAGCTCGTTCACGGTGTCCGGCCATGCGATGCCGTCGATGAAGCTGCCGAGCAGCTGGTTGGCACGGAAATTATTGTCCTTCAGCGAACGGCTCTGATTGAGCTCGAGATGGCCGGTAATGGCTGGAATCAGCCAGTCCGGGAAGTCGCCGTTTTTCAACTTCGTGATTTCGGCGTCGAGCAGTGTTTTGGCCTCTTCGGGCGTCGAATTCCGGCTGGGCACAGCCGTCAGGAACAGCATGCCGAAAAGTCCCGCCTTGCCGTCGCCGCCGGCCGATGACCGCGTCACCTTCTGCGGGATATTCAGGTCCTGGTCCAGCAGGCCCGCAGAACCGTTGAACAACACCTGCGCGGTGATGCTCAGCAGGTCCAGTTGATGCTGGTCCGGGTTGTCAAAACGCCAGGCGATATAGCAAAATTCATTTTCCGGCGTGGTCATGGTGTAAACCGATTCGCCTTTGACGGGCGGGAGCGCGGGGAACTTGTATTCCGGCACTTTGCGGGCCGGCAGCGTGCCGAAAGTTTCCTCGATCCAGCGCAGTGTCCGGGCCGGATCCAGATCCCCGGCCAGCACGATCACCATATTTCCCGGCACGTACCACTGATCATAAAATTCCTTCACCCGGCGCGGCGAGGGGTTTTTCAAATGCTCCGGCAGTCCGATCACCGGCCGCCCGTACGGATGCCCCGGAAAAAGCTTGCTCAGCATCATCTGATTGAACCGCGGGCCGGGCCGGTCCTGATACATGTTGTATTCCTCGAAAACCGTCTCCAACTCCGTGTGGAACCCGCGGAAAACGGGCGATTTGAAACGGTCGAACTGCAACCGGATGAACTTCTCCAACTGATTGGCCGGCAGGCTGTTCAGGTACACGGTGCGATCGGGCCCGGTATAGGCGTTCAGCCGGTCGCCGCCCATGCCGTTAATGGCCTGGACAAACTCGTTTTGAATGGTGTATTGACCGGCCTCGGAAGCGAGCTTGTCAATCTCACGGTAAATGCTCAGGCGCTCCTCGGGATCAGTGGCCGCCTCGTGGCGTTCATAGAGCGCCTCAATCTGCTTCAACAGCGGTTGTTCTTTGGCAAAATCGGCGGTTCCGAGCCGCTCGGAACCCTTGAAAAGAAGGTGTTCGAGGTAATGTGCCAGCCCGGTTTTGTCGGCGGGGTCCTGCAATGAGCCGGTCCGGAAGCCGAAAAAGGTCTGAATGTTGGGCGCTTCCCGGTTGACCGAGAGACAGACCGTGAGCCCGTTGTCCAGCCGGTAAATCCGGGCCTGGATCGGGTCGCCGGCCAGCGGCGTATTGTAGAGGATTTCCGTTGCGGCCAGCGAAGTGACGGCAAACAGGATGAGCATGAAAAATTGATATGCGCGCTTCACGATATTTCTCCTTTTTTCGATCCATAACTTGATCTTTGAATCATTGATGAGTATTATAGTGCCAAAACGGAAATTATTCAATGATCATTGACTATCATTCTTCAATCGCCTCGTATATTGGCAACGGTCAGTTGCCGCTGTGGGTGGCTTATGTGGCGGAGGGGAAGCACCCGGAGCGGCGTTTTCACGACCACGGATATTCGGAGATCGCCATTGTCATGAAAGGCAGCGCGCGGCACCTTGCCGATGACGGCTCGGCGGTGCTGAAGGCCGGTGACGTGGCGGTGATCCACCCCGGTACCGTCCACGCCTACGACAAAACCGGTGATCTGGAGCTCATTAACATCGTTTACGACCGCGCCAAACTCTCGTTGCCGATGCTCGACGCCTATTCGCTGCCGCTCTTCAAAGTATTTTTCCCGGACCGCGGCGAAAAAGTCCCGCCCGAGCCGGTCACCCACCTGAAACCGGACGACCTGAACGATATCATCGAGATGATTCGCCGCCTGGAAAACGAGGTGAGAAGCTTCCGCCCCGGCAATCTTTTCGCCAGCCTCGCACTTTTCATGGAAATCGTGGTGCAGATCGCCCGCCTGAGCGGCTACGAAATCCCCGAACAGCGCATGCGGTTCCTGATCGGCGACGCGATCAGCCATATCAACAAATACTATGCGCAGCCGGTGGCGGTGGATGAACTGGTCAAAATCTCGCATATGTCGCGGCGGAATTTCTTCCGCCGTTTCCGTCAGGAAGTCGGCTGCAGCCCGGTCGAATACCTGATGAAGGTTCGTCTGCACCACGCCTCGGAAATGCTGCTTTACACCGACCGCAGCATCAACGAAATCGCGCAGGACTGCGGCTTTTACGACAGCAATTTCTTTTGCCGTAAATTCCGCGAAAACTTCTCCATCACCCCGCGCCAGTTCCGCCTCCGCGAAACTCCATAATTTCTGTCCAGGGCGCGCAAATTATAGTAGGGATAGCCGGTATTTTCCGGCGGGAACGGATGCCGTGCGATCACTGACCGAGGAGGGTTTTCAGGGAATTGGTGATTTCCTTGGCCAGGGCGGGGTCGTGGCGGAAGCGCTCGAGGAGGGCGGCGGCTTCGGCGGCTGCCTGGGTGCGGTTGTGATACGCCGTGACCAGGATGCTCTCGATGGAGGCTTCCAGGACGGCCTGACGGATTTCCTTGACCGGCTCGGAGGCTTTGTCCAGCGCGGGATAGGCCATGTTGCCGCCGTAGACGGCCAGGAGCGCCTCGAACTGGGTGGGATCGCTGCCCAGCGTGCTGCCGGCCTGGCTGACCAGCGATTGAAGCGTGGCAATGTCGAATTCATACCAGGGCCGCGAACGCACCGCGCTGCCGGACTGATAGAAAATCGCTCCGGAATCGATCATGACCACTTGCCCTTCGTTGGGCATTTTGGCCTTGGTCAGCCGGGACGTTTTGCTGTAAAAGAGCGTGTCGAGTTCCTCCAGCTGCGCCAGCAAATCCTGATACGATTTGAGCCAGGCCCCGTGGGATTTCGAGCGGGTGGCGGATTGATAGTGAACGAAAGCCCGGGCGCGCGGATAGTCACGGGACCGGATGGCGGTATAGAGGCCCACCAGAAATTGATTTTTCCAGAAGTGTTCCTGCGAGGTATTCACGGCCTGGGCGGAGCGTTTGAGGCTTTCCAGCTCGGTCTGCAGTTTTTTGAGCTGGTCCTGAGCGGCTTTTTCGTCGGTTTTCATCTTGGTCTGCATCAGGTCGTTGGTCTTTTTCAACTGCAGGATTTCGTCGTTGAGGGTGGCATGCCACTGCTGCTCGCCGTCGAGGCGGCCCTTCAGGTCCTTGACCTCGCCTTCACGGTCCTTGAGCTTGGCGGTGGAGGTGCGCTCCTTCAGGTCGGAGAGGTAGAATTTGACTTTCCAGAAAAGTTCCTCGGTGACCTCGTCGCGGCGCTTGGGGAAATTCTCCAGAATACTGTTTCCTTCGGTCTCGAGGATATTCGCGGTGAGCTCGCCGGACTGGACGTTTTTCTCAAAAAGCATCACCCGCTCCTGCAGCGGCAGCAGCGAGGTATTTTTGACCTGCGAGGCCCTGCTCAGGTAGTATTGATAGCCGTAACTGGCGACCATCAGCAGGAAAAGGATGATCGAAATGATGATGAACGGCACGAAGCTGTCGCGTTTCTTGACCGGGGCGGCCCCGGCGGCGGTTTCGGCCTCGGTTTTGATGGCCTGGCGCTGCAGGTCGTAGTTGAGGCGGTTGATGGAAATGGTATGGACATCCGGGATCATGGCGCTGTCGGGCGCGGTGGCCTGGCGGACCTGCCAGATCTCGTCCAGCAGTTCGTTCATATCCTCGAAACGGTCCTCGGGCAATTTTTCGATCATCTGGCGGACGAGGTTCGAGACCTTGATGGGAATATTGTGGTCGATGCGCCTGAGCGGTATGGCATCTTCGGTGAAGTGCTGGGCGGCGACTTCCTCGAAGGTGGTGGCCTTGAAGGGCAGTTCGCCGGCGAGCATTTCGTACAAAGTTATGCCGAGGCTGTAAATATCGCTGCGGGTATCGGGGCTGCCTCCGGAGAGTTGCTCGGGGCTCATGTAGGAGGGGCTGCCGCAGATATCGGAATTTTCGCGGAACTCGGAGAGGATCACCGCGAGGCCCATGTCGGTGAGCTTGACGATACCGTCGTTGGTGATCATGATGTTTTCGGGCTTGACGTCGCGGTGGACCATGTGGGCGTTTTCCCAGGCGTACCAGAGTGCCTCGGCGACTTGCTGGGCGATATGGAGCGCCTCGTCGACTTCGAGGCGGCCTGCGCGCAGCAGCCGGGCCTTGAGGGTTTCGCCGTCCACGAGGTTCATGGCCATGTAGTAAATGCCGTCTTCCTCGCCCAGGGCCAGGGCCTGGATCAGGTTCACGTGATTGAGCTTGGCGGCGGCGCGGGCCTCGTGCATGAAGTCTTCGTAGTTCTTCGGGTTATCGTTGTCGGGGATCAGGATTTTCAGTGCCACGGTACGGCCGAGGGAGAGCTGGGTGGCCTTGTAGACCTTGCCGGCGGAGCCGCCGCCGATCTTTTCGCGGATGACGAAGTCGCCGATGACCCGGTTTTCGGAAAAACGCGAGCGCGGCGCGAAACACTTCCGTTTGCAGCTGGGGCAGTTCAGCTGGGTCCCGAAATCCTGGTTCGTGTCGATCAGCGACAAACAGAATGTGCATTGAAAACGCATCGCGCGGCTCCTTTTCCGGCGATAATATAGACGATAAATCCATACTTTACAAAAAAATAATGAAAAATAGGGCGCCTGAAACCCCATTTTGTATTTTCAGGGAAAATAAGCGGCAAAAAATCTTCTTACTTAACTTGTTAAAAGTCAGGATTGGTGTATGTTATTCAATTACAGAAAAATATTAATAAAATCCTTAAGAGAAAAAATATGAGTGAACTTGAACGCAAAGATTTTTCCATTAAGATCGAAGATATCATGCATACTGCGTATCTGCAGTATTCATTGAGCGTAAACGTCGGACGAGCGATTCCGGACGTGCGCGACGGTATGAAACCGGTGACCCGCCGCATCCTGTTTGCCATGCGCCAGCAGGGGCTGACGAAGTCCCACTCTTATACCAAGAGCGCCAAGGTCGTCGGGGACGTGATCGGTAAGTACCATCCGCACGGCGACAGTTCCGTGTACGACGCCATGGTGCGTCTGGCCCAGGACTTCGCGATGCGCGCACCGCTGATCGACGGTCAGGGGAACTTCGGTAGTATCGACGGCGACCCGGCCGCGGCTTACCGTTATACCGAGTGCCGCATGGAGCGCCTGGCCGAAGAACTGCTGCGCGACATCGACAAAGATACCGTGGACATGATTCCCACCTTCGACGAATCCGAAGTCGAGCCCGCCGTGCTCCCGGCCCAGTTCCCGCATCTGCTGGTGAACGGCAATACCGGTATCGGGGTGGGGATGGCGACCAATATTCCGCCGCACCGCCTGGGCGAAGTCATCAACGCCACCATCTGTCTGCTCGAGAAGCCCACCGCTTCCATCGACGAACTGATGCACCACCTGCCCGGACCGGACTTCCCGACCGGCGCGATCATCCGCGGCAAGAATGAAATCCGCCGCCTGTACCATACCGGCAAAGGTTCCATCCGTATCCGCTCCCGTGCCACCATCGTGGAAAAAGACAATCGCGAGCAGATCATCATCACCGAAATCCCGTACGCGGTCAACAAAGAAAACATGGTCAAGCGTATCGCCGACCTGGTCCGTGACAAGAGGATTCCGGATATCAGCAATATCCGTGACGAATCCAGCCGCCGTACCGGCATCCGCGTGGTGGTGGACGTCAAGCGCGGCGCCATGGGTTCGGTAGTTCTGAACCAGCTTTATGCGATCGGCGGGCTCGAAACGACTTTCGGTTCGACCATGCTGGTCGTTGATCACAACCGTCCGCGCATTTTGAATCTGCAGCAGATCCTGCAGGCGTTCATCGACCACCGTATGGAAGTGGTGATCCGCCGTGCCCGCTTCGAGCTGCGCAAGGCCGAGGCCCGCGCCCACATCCTCGAAGGATTGCTGATCGCCGTGGCCAATATCGACGAAGTGGTCAAGGTCATCCGCGAGTCGCGCACCAAGGAAGAGGCGGGCGAACAGCTGATGGCCCGCTTCCAGCTTACCAAGATCCAGGCCGGCGCGATCCTGGAAATGCGTCTGCATCAGCTCACCGGACTGGCCATCGACGACCTGCAGAAGGAATACGATGAAGTCAAACAGTTTATCGCTTACCTGAACGAACTGCTCAGCAGCCGCGAAAAGCGTATCGAACTGATTAAGAAGGAACTCGAAGAAGTCCGCGACAAGCACGATACCCCGCGCCGTTCGGAAATCACTTTCGACGATACCGATTTGAATATCGCCGACCTGATCCCGCAGCAGGACTGCGTGATCACCGTCTCCAACACCGGTTACATCAAGCGCATGTCCTCGAGCGAGTTTGAAACTCAGCACCGCGGCGGCAAGGGCAACCGCGGCATGGAAACCAAGGACGGCGACTTTGTCGAGCATCTGTTCTATGCGAACAGCCACGACCTGATTTTCTTCTTTACCGACAAGGGCTTCATGTACTGGCTCAAGGTTTATGAGATTCCGGAAGGCTCCCGTACCTCCAAGGGCAAGGCCGTGGTCAATATGATCAAGATCGAGGCCGGCGACCGCATCCGTGCGATGCTTACGCTTGGCGAAGGCGAGCTGGACAACGAAAAACGCTATATCGTAATGGCAACCCGCAACGGCTATATCAAGAAAACCTCGCTCTTTGCGTTCAAGAACCTCCGTCGCGTGGGCCTGCGCGCACTGCATATTGAAGACGACGACGATTTGATTGACGCCTTCATCTGCGAAGCCGGCGACGAAATCATGATTTGTACCGGCAAGGGTATGGCCTGCCGTTTCGACCAGGGCGAAGTGCGCCCGATGGGCCGAGGCGCCCGCGGCGTGACCGCGATCCGCTTCAAAATCAAAGACGACTACGTGATCGGCATGGTGGTGATCAAGGGCATGAACCCGGACGCCAAGCTTGAAGAAAGCGCCGAGGTCGTGATCGAAGAGGGTGAAGACGCCGCCGTGGCCGTGATCGAAGTCGACGAAGAAATTGAAGTCGAAGGCGATGACGTCGAGCCGAGCGAAGGCCCGGAACTGCTGGTTATCACCGACGGCGGTATCGGTAAGCGCAGCTATGTGGCCGCTTACCGCAAGACCCGCCGCGGCGCCAAGGGCGTGACCAACATCAAGTTGCGCCCCGGCGAACTGGTGATTGCCGCACTGCCGATCCAATCGGGTGAAAAGGCCATGCTCATCACCGAGCGCGGCCAGGTCGTCAAGATTCCGATCGACGAGATCCGCCTGGTCGGCCGCGCCTCCATCGGCGTCAAGGTCATGAATATGAAGTACGACGGCGACCGCATCACCAGCGCGGTGAAGATCGCCGAAGACGACGAGCCGGAGGAAACCGAAGAAAACGCCGAAGCCATCGACATCACCGCTGAAGAAGTGGTTGAAACCGGGGCCGAGGGCTCGGTTGAGACCGCCGGCGAGGACGCCGCTGCCGAAAGCACGGGGGAAGACCTCGATGGTGAAGGCAAGGAATAAGTTATCTATGCAATGCCGCGGCCGGATCGTTGAATTCGGCCGCGTGCCTTTGTTTATGGGGATCGTCAATGTCACGCCGGATTCGTTCAGCGACGGCGGAGAGTTTTTCGATCCCGCCAGAGCCGTCGGGCACGCCCTGCAGCTCATGAGCGAGGGCGCCGCCATCATCGACATCGGCGGCGAATCCACCCGCCCCGGCTGCGAACCGGTCGCGCCCGAAGAGGAAATCCGCCGGATCATCCCGGTGGTGGAGAAACTTCGCGCCGCCGCCCCGGACTGCATCATCAGCATCGACACCCGTCACAGCGCCACCGCCCGTGCCGCGCTGCAGGCCGGTGCCGACATCATCAACGACATCAGCGGCCTCGCGGACCCTGCCATGGCCGCCACGGCGGCGGAGTTCGACGCCGGGCTGGTCATCATGCACATGCGCGGTACGCCCGCCGACATGCAGTCGCCGGAAAATCTGGTTTATGACGACGTGGTCCGGGAAGTTTGCGAATTTTTGCGGCAGAGAACCCAAACCGCGCTTGACAATGGCGTGAATCGGGCGAATATTTTATTAGACCCCGGTATCGGCTTTTCCAAGGATCTGGCCGGAAACCGGTCATTGCTGCAGCGTATAGGTGAACTCAGGGAACTGGGCTGGCCGCTGCTGGTGGGACCGTGCCGGAAGAAGTTTATCGGACAAGTGTTGGGTATCGAGGAACCGGCGGCGCGGATTTTCGGCACGGCCGGTGTTTCGGCGTATCTGGCCGCGGCCGGGGTGGAAGTGATCCGGGTGCATGAGGTGCGCCCGGTCCGCGAAGCAGTAATGATGTTTAAATGGATAGTTGACAGTTGATAGTTGATAGTTAAGGAAAGTTTCCAACTGTCAACTGTCAACTATCCACTGTCAATTAAAAATAGGGTGAAGTAAATGGAAATGTTTGAATATGTAGGCAAAGCGGTGCTGGAAATCGGCATCCTTGCTTTTATTTTCTACAATGTCCTCTACTTCCTGCGCGGTACCAGGGGCTCGAACATGCTGATCGGGATCATCATGGTGCTGCTGATCATGTGGGTGCTCTCGACGCAATTTTTCAAGCTCGAAGTCATCGGGTTCCTGCTGGACGGCATCTGGCCGCTGCTGGCGACCGCGGTGATCGTGATTTTTCAGCCGGAACTGCGGCGCGCCTTCGCCCAGCTCGGCAGTGCGCCGTTCATGTACCAGAGCCGCAAAAAAGAAGCCATGGCCGAGGTCGCCACCGCGGTTTTGAACATGTCCAAACGCAAATGCGGCGCGCTGATCGTGCTCGAGCGCGAAACCGGGCTGCGCCAGATCGTCGACGACGCGGTCAAGCTCGATATCAAGCTCAATGCGCTGATTATCGAATCGATTTTTTACCCGAATTCGCCGCTGCACGACGGCGCGATCATCATCCGCAACGACCGGATTATCGCCGGACATGCCATTCTGCCGCTGTCGCGCAATACCAAGCTGCCGCATGACATCGGCACCCGGCACCGCGCCGCGCTCGGTATTTCGGAGGAGTCGGACGCGGTGGTGATCGTGGTTTCCGAGGAAACCGGCCAGATCAGCCTGGCTTACGAAGGGGTACTGCACAAGAATTTCAGCCCGGAAAAACTGATCCGGTACCTGCATTCGCTGCTGGTCGAGCGTACGACCAACACTTTTACCGAAATGAATATCAATGTCGACGGCGACGATATCGTCAACGAAAACAAGGAAGAGGTGGACAATGCCCGGTAGTCAATTGGGGTGGGGTCCGCGTGACCTGGTGAAACGCCTTATCCGCATGGTGAAAAACGATCCCTGGCGCAAGCTCTTTGCCATCTGCTGCGCCACGCTGGTTTATTATGTGATCTCGAACAAAAGCATCAACAATGCGCGCAGCGTCGACGTGCCGGTGGAGATCATTATGCCGCAGGGATATGTCAATATGATGCCGCCGAACGTCAAGGTCAATGTCACCTTCACCGGCAACAGCGGGTTCCTGAACGACCCGCGGCAGATGAACAAGCTGCGCATGGTGCTGGAGATCCCGGAACTCGGCGCCGCCAATTTCCGCGAATACCGCGTGACCTATCAGAAGGAATACATGCGCGGAATGCCGAGTTTCGGCGTCCAGATCAGCGAGTTCCGGCCGCTGGAGCTCACTGTGAAGCTCGACAAACTCGCCACCAAAGACGTAAACATCATCGCCAATTACAATGCCGAGCATGAGCTGCCGCCCGGATATTCGGTGACCGGAGTCACCACCACGCCGGAAAAAATCCATATTTCCGGGCCGGAGTCGGTCATCCGGGACATCCGGAATGTTTCCACCGAGAAAATCCCCCTGACCGGAATTACCGACGCTTTCGAGTACGAGGCCCGGCTGAAGCCCATTGAATTTACCAGTACCGACCGCAGTTTTGTGCGGGTGCGGATGGATATCAGCCGCGAATACGAGAACCGGCTGATGCAGAAGGTGGCGGTGCGGATCCTGCGCGCCCCCGGCGAACAGGATGATTTCAAAGTCGAGCTGACCGAACCGCTTGTCGACGTCACGCTGCGCGGCCCCCGGAACCGCCTGTCGTCGCTGAAAAACACTTCGATCCGTCCCTATATCGATATTTCGCTTCTCAACGAAAGCGGGGTCTATTCCGCACAAGTCTACTGCTGGCAGGACGACGACACCTTCACCGTGGAAAAAATCTCCCCGCCCCGCGTCCAGATCAAGCTGACCAACCCGAAAAGCAAGAAAGAATAGAAGTAATAGACAGAAACTTCTTTAAACACGGAAAGCACGGAAAGCACGGAAAAATCTTTCTTTTTTTCTGTCCACAAAGAATTTCAAATCAAAAGATTTTGTGTATTTTTGAGGTTAAAAAAATTTCCGTGTTTTCCGTGTTTTCCGTGTTTAAACAAAAAGCGACTATCTTCGCAAAACTTTTTTCGGCATTTTTTCCGGCAGGGTATTGACAAGTGATTCCTATTGCATTATAATAGTTATGCATAACACTTTTGGATTGATGCAAAACATTTGGAATGACTATGCAGAGTACTTTAGCCAACGATCAATTGAAACATGAGATGGTTTATAACCGGCTGATCGCTACGATCACCGAGGATAACTATCAGGTCGGCGACCAGCTGCCGTCCGAGCGCGCCCTGGCGGAAAAGCTGAACGTGAATATGGCGACTGTGCGCCGTGCGTTCAAGGAGCTTACGGTCAGCGGGATCGTCGAGAAGCGCATCGGTTCGGGGACGTATCTGGCGCAGCCGATCAACGCCTCGTGGTACGAGAAGCCGGTCAACGTGGTAGTGGCGGCGTATGACGGCGGTCCGGTCCAGCGCGAAATCGCATTGCTCGGGCCGCAGGTGGCAGCCCGGTTCGGGCGCAAGTGCCGGATGGTTTTCGCCGAGCGGGAGGACCTGGTCGACTTGCTCCGCAGCTATGTCCGTTACCAGCAGCCGACCATTTTGCTGGCGATCAACACCGAGGAAATTCAGGCGGAAATCTGCAAAGCGCCGGAGCTCTTCGTGGTGCTGGCTCTCCGTCTCGACCAAGCGGGCATCCCGTCGGTATTGTGCGACGACAACCACGGCATCCGGATGCTGATGGAGCACCTCCAATCGCAAGGACACAAACGCATCGCCCTTTTCCACAGCCGCACTGATGTGCCGTTGGAGGAAGTCCAGGCGGCGGTATGGAAAACGTGCCTCGGCTCCGCCTACACCCCCGACCTCAATATTTGCGCCAACGTGACGCTGGAAAAGGAACCCATGGACAGTGCATACGACGCCATGCTGACGGCCGCCGCCAAAACGGATTTTTCCGCGGTGCTGTGCCTGAACGATGAAATCATGATGGGCGGTATGGCCGCGCTGTACAAGCTCGGCAAAAAGATCCCCGGCGATGTGTCGGTGGTTTCGGTGGGAAACACCCACCTGAGCCGTCACTGCCAGCCGCCGGTGACTTGTTACGATCCGAATCTGGAGGAGCATCTGGTTCAGGCGCTCATGCTGCTCGACTACAATTACAGCAATCCGGGGAAATTCGACAAGCTCCGGCTGGTGAACCCGGTATTGATAAAACGCGAAAGTGTAGCCAAACAAACAAAATGATATAAGGAGATGACGATGAAACAAAGATTAAAAAAATTTACACTGATTGAACTCCTGGTGGTGATTGCGATTATTGCGATATTGGCGGCAATGCTGCTGCCGGCTTTGAACAAGGCCCGGGAAAGGGCAAAAGCCTCCCAATGTATCAATAACCTCAAACAGATTGGCCTTGGATTTGAGTTGTACTGCGCGGATTACGATGACTATTTCCCCACTATCTTCGTTGTCGGGAGTTCTGACTTCAACGTTGGATCCTGGCATCCAAAAGTCTATTCGTATGCGGTAAAGGAATGGATATGGACGGATGATCCCAAGCAATACATGACCAGCGGTTTATTTCGCTGCCCCGCCAACAGCTTGAACGACACGGTACCGACTGGTGGCTATAAATGGTTGAGTTATGGGGCTAATTATAAATTTACCGAAGGTTCAGTTAAAAGACGTACGCAAGTAGTGCTGCCTTCTGAAAAGGTCTTTGTTGTTGACAGTTATTTCCCATACTTTAATTGGTCCGGATGGGCATATAATCCCTTTACCAGTGAATTTGCACGACGCCATAACGATTTCCTGAATGTCCTGTGGGGGGATGGGCATGTAGCACCGGCCAATCAAAGAACTTTTTTCGGTCACTCTTATTATTATTGGCTAAGGCCTAACACCAGAACGGATTCCTGAGGTTATAATGATGCAAAAAATAATTCTGTTGTTGCTGCTGAGTCTGTCATGCAGTATCTGTACCGCCGCCACGGTGGCGGAGCGGACGCCGGACTCCCTGATTCTCCGCAATGAACTCACCAGACTGGAGTTGAATGCGAAGGATTTCACCCTGAAACAGTTGACCGACCTGACAGCCAATAATCAATATGTCACCGAGCCGGGCGGAGCATTGTTCAGCCTGACCGGATTCGTGGCGAACCAGAAGCCCGCGATCTGGTACGTGACTCCCGGCGGCATTGGCATCACCGCCGATAAATTCACCGGCCGCGAGGCCCGGCAGATCAAAAACGGCTGGCTGCTGCGTTACAAACAGGCACCGCTCGGCAACGGCATGGTCAATGTCGATGTCACGGTGACTCTGCCGGACGATTCGCCGTTGTTCAAATGGGATATCAGCATCGCCAATACGTCCAATACTCCCCTGCAGCAAGTGGTATTTCCGCTTCTCTCGGGACTGGGCTCGGCGCGTCCGGATTCGGAGAATACCGATTATCTGGCAGCTCCGGTTTACTCGGGCATGATCTGCAAAAATCCGCGGTCGAAGAATTCTATCGGTCCGGGGCTTTCCGAATATCCCGGCAGCGGCATGAGCGTCCAGCTCCTGACCTATTGTGATGGACAGGGAGGTTCGCTTTATTTCGCCTCGCATGACGCCGGAAATTACCGGAAAACGTTTCTCGCCAACCACGGCGGCAGCAAAAAATCCTTCCGCGAAGGAGTCATTCATTATGCCGATCAGCAGTATAGCCCGGGTGTGTGGAAACTGCCTTATTCCATGTATTGGGGCCCGATCCAGGGCGACTGGTACGATGCCGCCAAGATTTACCGGAGCTGGGCCATCCGGCAGCCGCGCTGGAGTAAATCGCTTGCGGAGCGCGACGATATTCCGGCATGGTTCCGCAGCCTTCCGGTCTGGTTTCAGGGCAACCAATGGAGCGGCGACGCCAAGACCATGCTGGACTTTGCCGACCGGATCGTCAAGGTTCGCGAGGCCCTCGGTTATGAGATCGGCTTCCACTGGTATATCTGGCAGAAATACATTGCGCACGACTACAATTACCCCGATTATTTCCCGGCCCGGCCCGGTTTTGCCGAAGCGGTGAAAAAGGTTCAGGCCGCGGGCGTCCGGGTCATGCCTTATGTGAATATTCACCTCTGCGAAACCCAGCTCCCGCTGTGGAAGGAAAAAAATCTGGAACTGGCGGCCAAGCGAGACAGTCTAGGTGAATTGTACCGTTCCTACGGCGTTTGCGGCAAATTCGGTAAAGTGGTGAATACAAACGAGGGCCCGGTTGATGTATTCCGCGGCGAGCAGGAAGGACGTGACATGATACCGATGTGCGCCGGCGAAAAAGTCTGGCAGGACATCATGATCGATACCGCCAGCAAGTTGGTGAACGAATACGGCGTGGACGCCATGTACTACGATGAAACCTATGTGTTTCCGGGGGTTTGTTATGCCACGAATCACCGCCACAAATGGCTCGGCGGGCCGGACCATGCCGAGGCTATTGCCGAAATCCACCGCCGCACTCACAGCGTACGTCCGGAAGGAGTCATCACCACCGGCGAGAACCTCGGCGAATCGTATATCGACGTTTGTGTGGGGCTGATTAACGGCCACTCGGATATGCGTGTCACTTCGATTCCGATTTTCCAGACGGTATTTGCGGATCGTACCGCCGAAATCGGTGTTTTCACCAATCAATCGGAACTGGCCTCGCCGGATACCTTCGCCTCGAAACTCGCGTTCATGCTGATTCGCGGCCGCCAGCTCGGCTGGTTCAACAGTGACCAGAGGGCCCTGAACATCGTCAATCCCGAGTACGCGAAACAGCTGGAAATGCTGAAGAAATACTGCGATGTCCGCATTGTCGCACTGCCTTGGCTCTTTGAAGGCGAAATGCTGCGCGAACCGGATACGTCCGCTTTGGCGAAAGTGCCCCGGCACTGGGAAATCTGGCCGAATTACAAAGACAAGCCCGTCTATGAGTTCCCGGTCGTCTGCGGCGGCATGTACCGCGCTCCGGACGGTTCCCTCGGGCTGGTCCTGTGCAATGTCACCGCTCAGGAGCAAACCGTGGAAATTCCGTGGAACGCCAAAGACTGGGGTCTCAAACCCGGTACGGTGGTCAGCATCACGGAATATTCGGCCGGCCAATGGAAGGCCCCCGCTTCCACCGCACTGCCGGAGCGTCTGAAAGCCACGGTACCGCCCTACAGCCCGATCGTGCTGAAAATCACCAAATAATCAAATTGACACGGACGGGCACGGACTTGCACGGAGACTTGCTCCCGATTCCCCAATTCAGGCACGCAGTGCCGTCCAATTCTCCAATTCTCCAATTCAGGAGCCAGAGGCTCCGTCCAATTCAACCGGTGCCGCTGCGGTCCATTTGCGGTATTCGCGGGGGGATGAGTCGAATTTGCGGCGGAACATCCGCGAGAAATAGTTGGCGTCCTGAAAACCCACGCTGGCGGCGATTTCCGCCACTGAGAGCTGGGTTTCGCGGAGCAGCATGGCGCCTTTTTCGAGACGCAGTTTGATCAGGTAATCGATCAGGCTCTCGCCGGTCACGGCGCGGAAGTCGTGGACCAGCGTACTCTCGGAAACGGCGCAGAACTTCGCCAGTTCGTTGAGCTGCATCGGGCGGGCGTAATTCTTCGCAAGGTGCCGGATCAGCTTGCCGATGCGGCCCGTTTCGGCGGAGCCCGAGCCGCGCGCCGCCTCCTGGCGGCTCCGGCAGATCACGCCCACCACCCGCATGAACGCCATCCGGACGAAATATTCCCAGCCGGGGCGCTGTTTTTTCTGTTCCTGCTGGATTTCGAGGATGATCTCCTCCACGTGCATCATCGCTTCCTCGGTCAGAACCGCGTACGGCATGTCCGGGCACACATCGGACAAATTGACCGGGCCCGGCAGTCCCTGGAAATCGCTCTCCATTTCCGCCGGCATATAGAGGAAATTGATGATGTCGAGGTTTTCCAGCCCCCGGTACGTGTGTACCTGACCGGGACAGACGATGAAAACGCAGCCGCGGACGATCCGGTATTCGCCGTTTTCGGTGATATGGAACCCGGCTCCGCCGCGCACCAGCACCATTTCGTGAAACTCATGCTCATGCGGCGTTTCATTGTGCAGGAAATACCGCATCCGCACCATATAAACGGGGCCGTTGGTATGGAATTCCTGGCTGCGCTTCAGTTTTACCCGGGACTTCAGAGTCATGATTTTGCCTTTGCCTCGTTCAGCAGCTTTTCCACTTCGCGGCGTAAATCCGTCAGATTAACGGTGGTCTTGCCGTTCTGCCGCCATTCGCGGCGCGCGGTGAAATAATCCTTGCTCAATGCTTTCATCTTTTCACGAAAACCCTCCCATTCGGGTTTGACATCGACTCGTTCGATGGTGCCCGGAGCAACCAGCATGGCGTTAATATCGCCGAAGACTTTCTGAATTGCAAGCAGTTCCGCGGGGAATTCTTCTTTCAGTGATTCAATTTCCTGCGCGTGCTTGTCCAGCCGCCCCTGAATTTCCTCCTTGACGCGCGGCCATTTGTCCGGATTGGCGATCAGGAGCATGGCCGCGTTGCCGGGCTGTAATTCCAGTTCGGAATTTTCCTTGAGCAAATCAAGATCATAAAGTTTCTCGCCGGCATGCAATTCAACGGAAATCCGGGCGCGGTTCTCCTTGAAAAGATCGCGATTGATGACGATCAGCAGTATCCCGTCTTCAGTCTGCCACTGGGCGGCTTTCCAGGATTCCGGCAGTTTGATATTGCGCGTGTTATCGACCGGTTTGCGCTCGATGAACGACGGCATGATGGCGGTCAGGCGTTTGGCGATAGCACCCAGTGCCTCGGTTGTGGGGTTGCCGTTGCCCCAGGCGTCGACCATGGTCTGGTCGAATTCTTCGCCGCGGATTTTGCCGTCCAGATACGGTACCATGTCGTTATAGATGAAATAAATGAAACCGTTAGCTCCTGAACCCAAGGCGTTAAACACGTCGAACTGTGCTTCGGCGGGCGACGGATAGCGTAATGTCCGGCTGCCGCTGTTGCGCATGGAAAACGCCTGCGGGATCATCCAGACCCGCTTTCCGGCACAGAAATTCCGGGTCAGCTGAATCATGGTGCCGTGCGTTTCGAGCGTGTTTGCGGCCTGTTCCGGTTTGCTCCCGGCGACCAGGCTGTAAGGATCAATGGTGATCACATCCATGGCCGGTCCGAGCTCCTGCGCCACCGAAAGCATATGCATGGCGCTGGTTACCGGAACTTTATAACCGGAGAGGTTTTCGATGCGGGATTTGTTTTTCAGGTATATGGCGCCGTTGGTCGGTTCATCCTGCCCATACCACGCCAACAGGTTCGGATGGTCGGCGTTGGCGGCGATTTCACGGATCAGTTTTGCGTCGTCGGGCAAGGTGTGCAGTGCTGTGCTGTGGGTAGAGGTTTCGAGCAAATAGAGATGGTATTTGCGCATCAACTTGAGCCGTTCGGTAATGCTCAATCCGCTGGCATCGGTAAAATTCGAATAGGTATTGAACCCCAGCTGCCGGATCTGGCGCAAATCGTCTTCCATCCGTTCAAGGGTGGTTTGCCCGAAGTATTCACCGTTGTCGCGGTTAGCGGCTCTGATGGTGGAGATGACGCCGACCGGGAAAACCGCATTGCGCCGGAACACCCGGTAGTCGCCTTCTTTACGGTTTTTCAGATAATCCGTGATGAATTCGGGCTGTGGCTTCGAGGCCGGTACGTGCATCGGGTCAAGCTCGACGATTTCCACATCTTTGAGTTCGATCATTTTCCCGGAATAAGCGATTTGAATCTGCTGCAGGGAAGAACCCAAAAAGCCGCTCGGCACGATCCCGGGCTTGCCGCCGCGCTTGTATACCGCGTCCTTGATCAGGACCGTATTTTCGATCCATTTATCGCTTGCGATATTGAACCGCGCGGCATATTGAGCACCGTCGGCATCGTTATTGATATTGATTTCGAAGGAGCCGACGCGGTCGCCCTTGCAGGAGAACTTCAGCGCGGTAAACGCCGTCACCACCGGCATATCGCGGAATTTGTAGATCGGTGTGGTCCAGCCGGGTTTCGCGCCGGCCGGGCGGCTGAAGGAGACGGACTCAGGCTTTTTTTCGATGATAAGCTGAACTTCATTGCCCCAGGATGTCCAGTTGCCGCCGTCGCAACGATGTACCATTTTTCCGGAATCTCCGGCCACGGCCGTAGATACAAACAATCCGGCAAGCAAGCAAAATATAATTTTCATATCAATCCCTGCTGAAAGAATAGTTAACATTGGTTGCGCCAAACTCAAAGCGGGCATTTTGGGATACAGGTTCCACGTGACCGTCTACAAAAAGCATATTGAGTTTGGAAGAGTGACGAAACACAATTGGCACATTTACTGCGGACAAACCGGTAAAATCCCCCTGCGTGGATAGAGATACCCGAAAATCGGTCAAATGACACTTCCTGGACGGATCCTTGATTTTAGGAAGTTTATAACCGCCCACGGTCGCAGTCAGCGCATGATACCCGCCCAACCTGGCATTGGCTCCGTAAGCAACCGGAATTTCGTGCCGCGTGGCGGCGCCGGGAGACAGAACGCCTCCCGCTGCCGTATCCGCATTTTTGTATGGCTTGCCCGCGGGATTATAGGAGGCACAATCAAATATCGGATCAACAGGCACATACGGGTAAATATGCTGGTACCAGTAGTAATTTTGATCAGCCCATAATTTGGTAGCCTCATCGAACATTGCCGGCGGGAAAAAATCGTCATGATCCTGAGCGAACAGAAAAGTTCCCTGTCCCAGCTGTTTCAGATTGGCCACGCAGTTCGAAGCCTTGGCTTTTTCCCGGGCCTGGTTCAGCGCCGGGAGCAGCATGGCGGCCAGAATCGCGATTATCGCGATCACTACCAGCAGCTCGATAAGTGTAAAAGCTGTTTTTTTCTGTTTTTCCATATTCTGGTTCCTTATGTTATTAACGGTTTGCCGTTGCTTTCTACTGATATTATACTGTAGATTACCGTTAATAACCTTCATTATCTCGCAATAAATTAGCATTATCCGGTAAATAAGCAAGTTGGTTTTTATGGACACGATGGACATTGTGGACATTATGGACAGGTTGTAAACTCAATTTTGTGTGTCCATTGAGTCCATCAGAGTTTCTGCAGCAGCTCGAGGACGGTTTGGCCGGAGTCGGGGAATACCATGCCGGGGGCGATTTCGGCGAGCGGGGCCAGCACGAATGCGCGGGCAGCGGCGCGCGGATGCGGAATGGTCAGCCGCTCGTCGGAGTAGATGAGATTGCCGTAGAGAATGATGTCGATATCGAGCGGGCGCGGCGAATTCACCGGGTACTGCTCGAGACGCCCGGCCTCGCGCTCGAGGCGTTTGCAGAGCGTGAGCAGTTCGCGCGGCGGCAGGTCGCAGAGCCCGGTCAGGGCCATGTTGAGGAAATCCGGCGAACCGGGCGGGCAGTCCACCGGCGCGGTCGCGTGAACGGTCGACGTCCGTATTTCGCGGATGCCGGCGGCGGCGAGTTTGGCGATGGCGGCTTCGAAGCCGGCGCACACATCGCCGCAGTTGCCGCCCAGCGCCAGTGCAATGATCTCAGGCATGGGGTGGTACTCCTGGAAAAATGGGACTTATGAGACCTATGGGACCCATGGGAAAGGTTATCCAACATCCCATAAGTCTCATAGGTCTCATGTGTCCCATTTCCCGATTATTATCGCTTTTTCTCTTAAGTAGGTTCGAATTTTCTGTATTACTGTATTATATTACTCCTGTTCGACATTTATTCAAAGCGAAAACATGAATGACAACAACAAAATAAGATTATACTTTCTGGGCTCAGGCGAGATCGCGGTACCGGTGCTGAAAGCAATTTCTGCATCCGGGATCATCGATCTTGTCGGCATTGGTACCCAAAAGGACCAGCCGGCAGGGCGGCATATGATGCTGCACGAGACTCCGGTGGGCCGGTTCGCTCCCGAAACCGGCGCGCCGCTGGACAAGATCGACAATCTGAACACCCCGGAAAACCTGGCTTATCTCTGCGGACTGAATCTGGACATCATTCTGGTGGTCTCTTTCGGCCAGCTCCTCCGCGAAGCCGTACTTCATTTACCGAAATTCGGTTGTATGAACATTCATTCTTCGCTGCTGCCGCGCTTCCGCGGGGCCTCGCCGATCACCAACGCCATCCTGCACCGTGACAATGAAACCGGAATCACCTTCATGCAGATGGACAAAGGGCTGGATACGGGCGGTATTTACTGCTCTTACCGCTATCCGCTGATCGGCAATGAATACACCGATGACCTGGAAAAGGCCCTGGGTCGCTTCGCAGCGGAACATGTCGTAGAAGTAGTGGACCGGACCGTCAGCGGCAAGATGAAACCGGTACCGCAGAACAATCATGAAGTAGTCATTACCCGCAAAATCAAGAAGCATGACGGTGCCATCGACTGGAACATGAGCGCGGAAGAGGTGGAGGCACGGGTCCGTGCGTACCACCCCTGGCCCGGCGCTTATTTCGTCGCCGAAGTTCCCGGTCGCCGCTCCGTCATCAAAGTCACCGCCGCCAGAGTCTGTAATCTCCATGGCACTCCGGGAGAAGTGCTGCAGGCCGATCGCCACGGCTGGATCATCGCCTGCCGGACCGGCGCCCTGCAACTGATTCGTATTGTACCGCAGGGACGCAAGGAGATGGGCTCGACCGATTTTTTGAACGGCTTCAAACTTGCCGCGGGGACGACTGTATGGGGAGGCGACAAAGCATGATCGCACCCCGGAACAATTTAACGTATGGAGTGTTAATTCAACCCCCATGGAAAAGATCAACAAACAAATCATTTTCAATGCCGAGCAGCTGGAAACCAGCTGTGCTCTGCTGAACAACGGCAAACTCGAAGAGTACCACATCGAACGCCCCGCTGCGGGCCCCACCGTCGGCTCCGTTTACATCGGCCGCATCGTCAATCTCGAACCCTCGCTGCAGGCGGCGTTCGTTGATATCGGCGTCGGCAAAAACGCCTTTCTCCACTACTGGGATATGATTCCGGCCACGTTCGACATGGATTCCGACGACATCAAACCCATCAGCGACGAAGCCCTCCACGGCGATGCCAGCCCCAAGAAGCGCACCACCTTTTCGGAGCGCCTCCGGACCTTTCTCCGCACCAGCGCCCAGCGTTCCAAACAGCTGCGCGAGAACGAAAAGCACCGCCGCAAAAAGAAGATCACCGTCAAGGATATTCCGGACATTTTCAAGGTCGGCACCGAACTGCTGGTTCAGGTCGTCAAGGGCCCCATCGGCACCAAGGGCGCGCGGGTCACGACGAACCTGTCGATCCCGGGCCGCTACCTGGTGCTGCTGCCGTACTCCGACCACATCGGGCTCTCCACCAAAATCGAGAGCTCAGCCGAGCGCTCCCGTCTGCGCAAAATCCTGAAGGAACTCGACGTGCCGGAAGGCATGGGCCTGATCTGCCGTACCGTCGGCGAAGGCAGCAAAAAAGTCTACTTCCAGAACGACCTCGACCTGCTGCTCGATACCTGGCACCGTGTCGAAGAAGCCCTGGAAAAACCGCAGGTCCCCGCCGAAGTCTACTCCGAGCCCACACTGCTCGAGCGCTCGATTCGCGACATCATGACCGAGGACATCAACGAAATCGTCATCAACACCCGCGAGGCCTTTGAGTCCATCACCCAGACGCTGGACAAATTCGGCGGCCGCCGCCTCTCCAACAAAGTCAAACTGTACAAAAAAGCCGACCCGATTTTCGAAGCCTACAACGTCCAGTCGCAGATCGAAGACATCTTCAAACGCGTGGTTCCGCTCCCCGGCGGCGGCTATATCTGCATCGACGAAACCGAGGCGCTCATCGCCATCGACGTCAACACCGGCAAAGGCGGCGCCAAACGCACCGGCGACCAGCCCGAAGTGATCCTGCAGACCAACCTCGAAGCGGCAGATGCTGTCGCCCGTCAGCTGCGGCTGCGCAACATCGGCGGACAGGTCGTCATCGACTTCATCGATATGCGCTCCGCGCAGGACCGCGACACCGTTTACAAACACATGAAAAAGCTGGTGAAAAGCGACCGCGCCAAGACCCATCTTCTCCCCCTGAGCCGCCTCGGACTCATGGAAATGACGCGTCAGCGCGAGCACGAGAGCCTCAAGGACACGATCTATATTCCCTGTCCGTACTGCAACGGCACCGGCCATATCAAGAGCGAACTGACCATGAGCGTGGAGATCCAGCGCCGGTTGAACACCGTGCTGCGTTCCAACCGTGGCAAGGAAATCCGGGTGATCATGCATCCCGAAATTCTCGCCCGCTTGAAAAACCAGGACGCCTCGCTGATGAAAGAACTCGAGGGCCGCTACGGCAGAAACCTGAGTTTCCGTGCCGACGACACCATCCACCACGAAGAATTCAAGCTGGTGAACCCCGAGAACGGCAAGGAATACTAATTGGACGGCGGCTCGCGCCGCCTGAATTGGTCGGTGCTGCGCACCTGAATTGGAGAATTGGAGAATTGGGAGAGCTCCCGCTTGTCACGCCGTAGCCTTGGCGAAGGCGGATGTGTCCCATTCTCCTCTTTTTTGCCTTGATTCACTTGAAAATCAACGGTTTTGGTGCTATCTTTACCGTTTATTAAAGTTATCACAAATCTTGGGAAAAGCTGATGAACGAAAAAGTAAAAAAATCTCATCGCGTCGATATCATCTCCGATGAGTGCAAAGGCTGTGCCCGCTGTGTCAATGCCTGCCCCAAACAAGTCCTGGAAATGGGCGCCAAACTCAATTTCATGGGTGTCCCGTTTGCAGTTTACAAGGGTGAGGGCTGTATCGGCTGCGGAGCGTGTTTCTACAATTGCCCGGAACCCGGCGCAATCACCATTATCGAAATAACTCCCGACGCGTGAGGCCACACATGGAATATACCAACAAAATGTTATTGAAGGGCAACGAAGCGGTCGTTTTCGGCGCTCTGCTCGCCGGCTGCGACTGTTATTTCGGCTATCCGATTACCCCCGCCAGCGAAATCGCCCATACCGCCGCTGAATATTTCCCCAAACTCAACCGCGTTTTCCTGCAGGCTGAGTGCGAAACCGCCTCCATCAATATGGTGATCGGTGCCGCGGCCGCCGGACGGCGCGCCATGACTGCATCCTCCGGCCTCGGCATCAGTTTGAAGCAGGAAGGGGTGTCCTACGCGGCGACCATGGAACTGCCCTGCGTCATCGTGGACATCACCCGCGGCGGCCCCGGCCTCGGCAACATTGCCCCCGAACAGTCCGACTACAACCAGGTGGTCAAGGGCGGCGGCCACGGCGGCTACAAAGTGATCGTGCTCGCGCCGTCCTCCGCGCAGGAAATGTGCGACTTCGCCGGGCTGGCCTTCGACCTCGCCGACAAGTACCGCACGCCGGTTTATATCCTGACCGACGGCGTCATCGGCCAGATGCTCGAATCCGTCAATCTGCCCGCGCCCAAACCGCGCCGCGAGTCCCCCGACTGGGCGCTCGATTTCAAGGTCAGCAATCCCGCGAATTACATCTCGTCCATCTACATGGAAAACGATGATCTCGAAGCCGTCAACCACCGCCTGAACGCCCGTTATGACGAAATCCGCAAGAACGAACAGCGCGCCGATACCTATATGGTCGACGACGCGGAAATCGTCGTTGCCGGTTTCGGCATCTGCGGCCGCATCATCCGCACCGCCGTCGAACAGCTCCGCAAGGAGGGTTTGAAGGTCGGCATGATCCGCCCCGTCACGCTGTTTCCGTTCCCGACCGATGCCTTCCAGCAGGCTGCGAAGAACGCCAAGCAGTTCGTCAGCGTGGAAATGAACAACGGCCAGATGATCGACGATATCCGGCTCGCCATCGAATGCAGCAGACCCGTCACGCTGATCAACCGCATGGGCGGCAACCTGCCGACCGTGGAAGACGTGGTCGCCTACTGCCGCAAGGCCGTCAAAGGAGAAAAATAATCATGAGCGAAAAGATAAAACTGACCCGGCCGAAAGGCTTTTTCGAAACCTTTGAACGCCGCCCCGGCGCGGTCAAAAAGAACATGCACTACTGCCCCGGCTGCGGCCATGGCATTCTCCATAAACTGATCGCCGAAGCGCTTGCCGATTTCGGCATTCTGGACAAAACCACGCTGATCTCGCCGGTCGGCTGCGCCGTGTTTGCCTATTACTATTTCGACTGCTTCGGCGTCCAGGTGCCGCACGGGCGCTCCGCCGCCGCCGCCACCGGGCTCACCCGCGCCAATCCCGAGAGCGTTGTCCTCGGGTATCAGGGCGACGGCGACCTCGCGGCCATCGGCTTCAACAATTTCCTCCAGGCCGCCAACCGCGGCGAAAATTACTGCGTGTTTTTCGTTAACAACGCCATTTACGGCATGACCGGCGGCCAGATGGCCCCGACCTCGCTGATCGGCCAGAAAACCACCACCAGCCCCTACGGGCGCAGCGAAATCAACGAAGGCTATCCGATGAAGGTCAGCGAAATGGTCTCGCAGCTGCAGGCCCCGGTGTACGTGGAGCGCGTTTCGCTCACCAGCACCAAGAACATCATGAAGGCCCGCCAGGCCGTCCGCAAGGCGATCAAAAACAACATCGAGAAAAAAGGTTTCTCGCTCGTTGAGGTCCTCTCCGGCTGTCCGATCAATTTGAAGATGAACACCAAACAGATGGACGAGTTCATCGACACCAAAATGACCGAATATTTCCCGCTTGGCGTGTACAAGGATGAGTCCGATACCCGCCAGACGATCACCAAGCCCCAGCCGATTTTCGATGCGGAACAAGTCCGCCAGGCCATGTATCCCGCCAAAATCGGCGAGGGCGTGGCCGACGATTACCGTGCCGGTTCCGCCATTTTCGACCGCGAACTGCGCGTGAAGATCGCCGGGTTCGGCGGACAGGGCGTGCTGAGCCTCGGGTTGATCATCGCGGCCATGGGCAAACAGCGCAACTTCAACGTTTCGTGGTTGCCGTCCTACGGCCCGGAAATGCGCGGCGGCACCGCCAACTGCGCCATCATCATTAACCGCGGCACTATCGGCTCGCCGATCGTGGACAGCAACTGCGACCTGCTGATCATCCTGAACAAGCCGTCGATGGAAAAATACCTGCCGGAGCTCGGTGAAAACGGCGTGCTGCTGTACGACAGCTCGACGATCGAAGAGGCCCCGGCGGTCAAGCCCGGACAGGCGGTATTCGACCTGAACGCCTCGGACATCGCGGAAGCCTTCGGCAACCTGAAGTGCGCCAACGCGGTCATGCTCGGCGCGCTCGCCGCCGTGCTGAAAGCCAATTATCTGGACGCCCGCGACCAGGCCGACATCGACAAACTGGTGCCGGACGCCCTGACCGAGTGCTTCCACGGCAAAGAAAAGATCGTCAAAATGAACACCGAAGCCTACCTGCTCGGTCAGCAGAAAATGGCGGAAAAAATAAAGAAGAATTAAGAAAGAAGAAAGAAGAAACGGATACGAACTGGTCCTATACGTCCTATATGTCCTATCCGTCCTATTGAATCTTCAGTATACAGGAGATATAGCATGGCGAAGACAGTATCGATTATCCCGTGTCTCGACACCAAAGACGGCCGCGTGGTCAAGGGTGTGCAATTTGTCAACCTGGTGGACATCGGCGATCCCGCCGAGGCTGCCAAACGCTACGCGGAGCAGGGCGCCGACGAACTGGTGTTCCTCGACATCACTGCTACTCTCGAAGGGCGGGCGACCCGTCTCGACGTCATGCGCCGCGCCGCTGCCGGGGTCAAGATCCCGATTTGCGTGGGCGGCGGCATCCGCACGCTCGACGACATGCAGGAATTGTTCGATGTCGGCATCGCCAAAGTCTCCGTGAACACCGCCGCTGTCCATAACCCGGACCTGATCAAAGAAGCCGCGCAGAAGTTCGGCAGCGATAAGATCGTCGTCGCCATCGACGTCCGCAAGTTCCCCGGCGAAGAAAACCGCTGGGAAGTCCTGATCAACGGCGGCAACAAAGGCACCGGCATGGATGCCACGGAATGGGCGAAAAAATGTCAGGAACTCGGCGCCGGCGCATTGCTTCCGACCAGTAAGGACACCGACGGCGTCAAGACCGGTTACGACCTGCCGATGACCCGCGCCATTGCCGAAGCCGTCACCATCCCGGTGATCGCCTCCGGCGGCGCCGGTACGCTCCAGCACATACTCGAAGCGGTCACTGTCGGCAAAGCCTCCGCGGTGCTGGCGGCCAGTGTCTTCCACTTCGGCGAACTCACCGTCAAACAGGTCAAAGATTATTTCAACGAACATGGCATAGCGACCAAATAACGAGGTAATTATGAACAAAGCACAGAAAGCAAAATTCGACAAACAGAGTCTTGAATATCATGCCAAGCCGATTCCCGGCAAAATCAAGGTCATCTCCTCCAAATCCTGCGAGAGCCAGCTCGACCTCTCCATGGCCTACACCCCGGGCGTAGCCGCCCCCTGTGTCGAGATCAACAAAGATCCCGCCAAGGTCTGGGACTACACCGCCAAGGGCAACCTCGTGGCAGTGGTCAGCGACGGCACCGCCGTCCTCGGCCTCGGCAACATCGGCGCGGAAGCCGGTCTCCCGGTCATGGAAGGCAAAGCCGTGCTTTTCAAGCGCTTCGCCGACATCGACGCCATCCCGCTGTGCATCAACAAAGTCGCCAACAAATCCGGCCGTACCGACGCCAAATTGGTCATCGAAACGGTTGAGCGCCTTGAGCCCACGTTCGGCGGCATCAACCTCGAAGACATCGGCGCTCCGGCCTGTTTCGAGATCGAGCAGACGCTGAAAAAGACGATGAACATCCCGGTTTTCCACGACGACCAGCACGGTACCGCCATCATTTCGCTGGCCGGGATCATCAACGCGCTGAAACTGGTCAATAAAGACATCGGCAAATGTAAATTCGTGGTCAATGGCGCCGGCGCCGCCGGTATCGCCTGCAGCGAATTTTACATCACCGCGGGCGCCAAACGCGAAAACTTCATCATGTGCGACTCCAAAGGCGTGATCCACAGTGGGCGCACCGACCTGACCCCGGAGAAGAAACGCTTCGCCGTCAAAACCAAGGCCCGCACGCTGGAAGACGCCCTGGTGGGCGCGGATATTTTCCTCGGCCTCTCCGTTGGCAATATCATCACCAAAAAGATGGTCCGCAGCATGGGCGCCGGCCCGATCATTTTCGCCATGGCCAACCCGATTCCGGAAATCTTCCCGCAGGACGCCTGGGATGCCGGCGCGGCGGTGGTTGGCACCGGCCGTACCGACTTCCCGAATCAGGTGAATAACGTGCTCGGGTTCCCCGGCATTTTCCGCGGCGCACTCGATGTCCGCGCCCGCGATATCAACGAAGCCATGAAGCTGGCCGCCTCCCGCGCCCTCGCCGAACTGGCCTGTCAGAAAATCCCGGCCCCGGTCCTGAAAATGCTCAAAGCCGCCTATCCGGAAGACGCCAAGAACAAAGTCTTTGACGGCGACTGTCCGCTGAAAGCGACCTACGTGATTCCGAAACCCTTCGACCCGCGCGTGGTCCCGCACGTGGCGCGCTACGTGGCCGAAGCCGCCATGGAAACCGGCATGGCCCAGGTCCGGATCGAAGACCTCGACGCCTACGAAAAATCCGTGGCCGAGCGCATCAAAAGATCCTGACCTCTTTTTCTGTCCACGAAAGTCACGAAAAAACACGAAAAATGCAGGCGGCCAAAATCGGCCGCCTGTTGCTTTTGTCGGCAAAATATTTTTTTGCTGATAAGATATCATCGTCATGCGGCGTCTTATCAAATAAGATCCTATCAAAATTTAAAAGGAGACGGCTATGTTCAAGTATCTATCGGTAATAGTGTTGACGGTGATGTCACTGGCAATTTTCGGACAGGATGCGGACGATTCTCAAAAAGTGGTGAGGCGTACGGTCAATTTTCAGGTCGACGATAAAAAATATACCCGGACTTATGAGCAACCTCAATTCGCATTTGAAATGTCTTTCCGTCATGACCTAGGAGATCTAATCCTGGATAGAGTATATGAAAAATATAACATTACTATAACCGACCGTGATGAATTTCTCAAGCTGGTGGCGGCCAAGATTAAAAGTGATCATAATTTTGCTGAAGTAAGAAGCAATATTGAATTTTTCAAAAAAGCCGGGAAGAGTGTAATTTTGATGAAAGAGAAGAAATTATCTGCGGATGAAGCATATAACCAAATCGCCCAAAAGGAGTTGCCCAGCCTTGAGCGTGGAATGTGGGATTATTATATACAGGCATTCTGTGATGAAGAACAAACAAAAAAATATATATCCACGGATACTGACGAATTATTTGTGAATTCAATGGCGAGCTCATTTGCCAAAACAGCCAAAGCGCTCATTTTCCAGGAAATGGCAAGGAAAAAAGCGAATTCTGAAGATCCTCAAAAAATATGGCAAACTAATCAACAGATGATTGCGGATAAGCTCAAAGACATCAAGGTTACGGTTGACAAAGAATATGAACCGCTGAAAGAAAAATTAATAGATTGGCTTCCGGGGTACAAGATGTCAACTGACGCTCGACAGTATGAAGACTACGTGAATCTGATCAAAAAGCAAAGCAAGCTGGATTTTTAACCACAAAAAATCCCATTGGAAACCGCCAATGGGATTGATTCTTTTTTGTGCTCTTTTGTGTTTTTTTTGTGGACAAATTCCCCCGCTGTTACCCGAGGATTTCGCGGACTCGCTTGCAGGTGAGTTCGGCCAGCGCCTGGTCGGGCAGCACCATGTCCGGCAAGCGGCAGAACGGGATCATTTCTGCTGAAATCGGGCCGGTGTAGCCGATCTTTTCGAGTTCGGCTTTGACTGCCGGGAAGTTTGCTTCGCCCACGGCGATGTCGTCGCCGAAGCCGTGCAGGTTGCCGCCGCTGTCCTCACCGCTCCAGTTTTTGATGTGGATGGCTTTGATTCGTTTGCCGAGGGTGCGGATGTAGTCCTCCGCCGGGGCGTAAATCAGGCAGTTGGCCATGTCGAAGTACATGCCGATGCGCGGTGAACTGAACTGATCCAGATACAGACGCCATTCCATCGGCGACAGCAGGAAGCGGCCCCAGACGTTTTCCAGCGCGATATTGACGTTCAGCCGTTCGGCCAGCGGCAGCAGTTCGTTCAACGACTGCACCGATTTTCTCCAGACGGTTTCGTACGGAATCACCGGGGCGGACGGGTCCCATTTCACGCAGGTGGCGCCGGGGACGGCGAGCACGGTTTCGGCGCCGATCCAGTTGGCGATCTGCAGGTATTTTTTGGTGAATTCGATGGCTTCGAGGCGGACGGCTTCATTGTCGGAGCCGAGCGATTTACCCCAGTAATTGCCGGTGGCGAGGCTGCGGATGCCGATGCCCAGGGAGGTAGCATAGGCTTTGATCTTGCGGCATTCTTCTTCGGTAATGTCCAGCGGCAGGGCTTCAGGTACGGTCAGTTCCGCGCCGTCGAGCCCCTGTGCCTTGACGAAATTGATCATCTCATACGCGGTTTTTTCGCCGGTGAAGCCGCCGTATACCCAATAATTCAGTGCTTTGTAAAATGACATGATGTGCCTCAATAGTTGACCGTTACGGTTTTCTTGCTTTCCACGGATTTGACTTCCGCGTCGTACATTTTGAAGGAGTCGACAATCTCGTCGATCGTCTGGTATTTATCCGCTTTGGTGCCGTTGACGATGCAGGAGACGAAGTAGAAAAGCTCCTGGTGCCAGCCGGTCGGGAGCTTCGGGTCGACCACGCCCGGACTTTCGATGCGGCCGTCTTCCCAATAGATCTTGTAGCCTTCGCCCATGAAGCGGACGGTGGCCTTTTCGCAGATCAGCTGGAAGCTCATTTCGAAGGGTACGGTCTTGCCGGCGGCCCAGCCGCCCTCGGCCACCACCAGCGTGCCATTGCCGAAATCGTAGTTGGTGATGACGTGGTCGACGCCGTTGTCGCTGCGCACGCCGCGCGCCCCGAACGAGGTTACTGCCTGCGGGCGGCCGAAGAAGTAACGCACCTGGTCGATGTCATGCATGTGCAAATCGAGCATGGCGCTGCCGGAGCGTTCGTTATTCATGAACCAGTTTTCCCACGAACCGCCGTCGACGGACTGCGAGAGGCGGCGGAAGTTGGCGCTTTTCAGTTCGCCGAATTCACCGGCCTTGAAGCGGGTGCGGGCGTCGAAGTACTCCGGCCAGGAGCGCACGCACATGCCGATGTTGAAGTTTTTGCCGGATTCCTTGGCGGCGGCGGCGAGTTCCTCGACTTCGGCGAGGTTGCGGGCGATCGGTTTTTCGAGGAAAACGTGTTTGCCGGCCAGCAGTGCGGCCATGGCGTATTTTTTGTGGACGAAAGTCGGCACGCAGATGTCGACCATATCCACATTCGGATTGTTGATCAGGTCGTAGGCGTCCTGGTAGGTGGCGATGCCGGTGAAGTCCAGCTGGTCGCTGTCGCGCGTGCCGATGTTGCCGGAAACGGCGCTGATGTCGCCGCTCAGCTTGACCGGGTCGATGTCCGCCACCGCCACCACTTCCGCCTGCGGGTTCATCTGATGAATGCCGAAATGCGTGGTTCCCATGAAACCAAGCCCGATAATACCGATTCTGACTTTAGCCATTTTATCAAATCCTTTTTGTTTCGCCCGTGGCGTATTTCGTTTATGTTATTATTAAGAATACTCCGGAAGCGATATTTTTTGAATGGAAATTTCAGCAAATGGATGGACTTTTGTGCAATCCGGTGTTATTTTTTGTCTATGAAGCATACGATCGATATTATTTTGCACAACGAAGTCAAACGGCTGCTGGATCATTTCGCCGCGGTCATGGACTTGCGCATTGTATTGTTCAACGCCGAGGGCGAGATCATTCAGCGCGGGCTCGACCGCCGCAATTCCGAGTATTGCCGTCTGATGCAGGAGCAGCTGTTCGGCTACGCCCGCTGTCAGACGCTCGACGAGGCTAAGCAGGACGAGAGTGTCGAGAGCCGCGCCATGGTCTGCTACAAGTGCCACGCCGGGCTCAACGAAGCCATCGCTCCGGTCATGGCCGAGGGCGATCCCGCCGGGTTCGTGTTGATCGGGCAGTTTCGCACCACCCGCAAGCTGCCGGAGCATGTGCGCAAGAAGTGCGGCAACGCCAAGTTGCTGGAAGCGGTCGAAGCGGCGTTTCAGAAGCTGCCGTATATTTCACCGAAGAAGCTCGAGAGCCTCCTCGGCATGTTTTCGCTGCTGATGGACTATATCGTGACCAAGGAAATGGTCGGGCTGCGCCGCGACCGTACGCTGAGCCGCATCGAGCGTTACGTGGACGACCATATCCGCGAAAACATTACGTTGGATCAGGTGGCAAAACACGCCGGCAAGAGCCGTTCCACCGTATCGCACCTGGTTCGCGCCAAGCTCGGGATGACGTTCAAAAATCTGGTCATCGAGCGCAAACTGAAATTCGCGGAAAAACTGATGAAAACGCACCCCGAAAACACCATCGAGGAAATCGCCGGTCAACTGGGTTTCAACGACCAGTTTTATTTTTCGCGGATCTACAGCAAATACCGCAACATGCCGCCCTCTGAATACCGTCGCATCATGAAGGGGGCTTCGTAGGGGGATTTTCGTGTCTTTTCGTGTTTTTCGTGGACTTCCCTTCTTTATTTTTGGCGCGAGTATGTTATATTAATGGAGAACTTTTAATAGCTGGAAATGATTATGATGAAGAATTTAGTGATGTTGTTTACCGTGGTTTGCCTGGGCGTGTCGTTGTGCGGTTGCGGCAATACCAGTTATTTTGCGGCCCGCCGGAATATGAAGAATTCCGCCAATCTGCGCGTCGGCATGAACAAGGCCCAGGTGATTGAAGTCATGGGCGAACCGGTCAAAGACGAGGAATATTGCCGTCCGGATGTCTGGTTTTATTACATCGATCCCCAATGGTATGACGGGCTGACGACTCAGGACGAGTGCATGCCGCTGGTTTTCAAGGACGATAAATTGCTCGGCTGGGGCAATGAGTATTACAACAAATACTATTACGGCACCCCCGACGACCGCTGATAAATCCCGCGTTTAAGATTTGTTCAGGCGCCGGACCATGCGGTAGACCAGCAGATAGCCGGTCGTGCCGGAAATCACATCCGCCGCCAGGCGGGCCACAAACAGCCCCGGCAGGTAGTGAATCCACATGGCCGCCAGCGAGAGCGGAATCAACAGCCCGACGATGCGCCAGGCGTTCAGCCAGGCCGCTACGCCCGGCCGGTTGCAGCCGATATAAAAGAAGTTCGAATACCGCTGAATTTCCAGCATGCCGAATCCCCACGGGATGATTTTCATGCTCAAGCTCATGAGCCGGCGCACTTCCTCGTCCGTGGAAAACCAGGACGCGATATAATCCGAAAATATGAAAAACATCGCCGCCGCAAACAGCAGGTACGCAAAGGCGAAGCGGCTCGAGAACGAATGGCAGCTTCTGATGCGGTCATATAGTCCCGCGCCGTAGTTCTGGGCCACCATCGACGTCAGCGACCAGCCCAGCGCCATGGGAAACGCAAACGCCAGCACTTCCAGCCGTCCGGCCGCCGCCACTGCCGCCACTGCCGAATCCCCCCAGGACGCGGTGATTTTGGTGGTGATGAAGCTGCCGGCCGGGATCATCAGCGAGCCCAGGGTGGCGGGAATCGCCACGGCCGCGATTTGTTTCCAGATATTGAGGAGGATGTTGACGGGGATTTTCTCGAAACGGAGCAGTTTATGACGCTTGGCGATCACATACAAAATTGCCGCTGCCGCCAGTCCCTGGCAGATCACCGTGGCGATGGCCGCGCCCGCGATTCCATAAGGTGGAACAGGGCCGAAGCCGAAGATGAAAATCGGGTCCAGTACGACGTTCAGCAGCATGCCGGCCACCATGAGGAAACTGGCTGTTTTGATATCGCCCAGCGACAGCAGGATACTGTTGCCGACTTGCGACAATGTGCCGGTGGCGCAGCCCCAGAACCAGATGCCCATATATTGCTCCACCAGTTCCAGGCTCTCGCCCGACGCTCCGCTGAACGAATACATGGGCCTGCCGAAAAGCAACCCCAACACTGCCACGCAAACCGAAAATATCAGCGCAAAAAGGAGTCCGCCCGAAACCAGCCGCGCCGCGCGTGCCCGGCGGTTTGCGCCCAGTGCATGGGCATTTTTGCTCATGACCCCGACGCCGATACCGCTGAAAAAACACATGATGAGCATGATGATCGGAAAGGTAAAACCCATTGCCGCCAGCGGCGTTTCACCGGGCAGCTGCCCCACGAAGTAGGTATCCACGACACTGTAGCCTGACATGGCGATGACCCCGGCCAGCATGGGTACCGCTGTCCTGAGCATCATACTCCCGATGGGGCCACGGGTATAAAATGCTGAATGACTCATAATTTCCGACAAATACCGGCAGGCGCCGGCAGAAGAAATAAAAAATGGCATCCCCTACGGGATTCGAACCCGTGTTGCCGGGATGAAAACCCGGTGTCCTAGGCCTCTAGACGAAAGGGACGCATAGAATAATAAAAAAATGGCATCCCCTACGGGATTCGAACCCGTGTTGCCGGGATGAAAACCCGGTGTCCTAGGCCTCTAGACGAAAGGGACGCGTCTAACTAGATAACGGACTATTAAAATACCATTAGATATGGAAAATACAAGCCGCGAACAAAGTTTTTTCGCAAAAATCGCGAAAATAATCTGAAGGGGTAATCCCGGCTCAAAGTGATTTTCAATAGGATCTATAGGAGGCGGCTGGCAAGCTAAAAATCAGTTTTCCGTGCCTTTGTGGTTGAAAAATCCCCCTCTCCGAAGACCGGGTCAGGTGCCGTGGCACTGCCGGATTTAACCCTCGCCGCCTCGCGGCAGCCGCCGGCGCATTCGCTCAGGTATTCGCAGCCGCCGCAATGCTTCGGGTACAGTTCGTGGAAAAGCCACGAGCGCCAATGCGGATTTTTCGCCAGCGTCTGGTGTTCGCGCCAATGGCAAAGCTCGATCGGCGAATGATTGCAGCCACGCAATTTACCGTTCGGCCCCACCACAAAGAACTGCCGGGCCGCCGAGCAGCCCGTGCCGATTTTCAAATGCGTGTATTTGCCCGGATCGATGATGCAGCGCGGCAGTTCGGTACCGAAGTGCCCGTAACGGTTGGCCACGCTCAACACCTCCTCGGCGGTATCGGCAATGTCGATGACCTCTTCGATGGTCAGTTCGAGCTCCGGGTGTTCCAGTCCGCGCCCGCCTGGCAGGAAACGGTTCAGGAGCAGAGTGTCGGCACCGGACAACAGCGCCGCGGCGATGGTCTGGTAGAGTTCGTCCAGATTCAGCTTGGTCACCGCGATCCCGACAGTGGTTGTGACGCCGAAATCCTTGGCTCGGGTGAACCATTTGAGCACGTTTCCCGGGCCGGTGTCGCTGCCGGTATTTTGGTTAAAGGTGGTCAGGCCGGGCAGGCTCAACGAGAGGTTCATCTGGTGTTTCGCACAGATTTCCAGCACTTCGTCGCTCATGGCGCGGCCATTACTGAGCAGATTCATTTTCGGCGGCGCATAATATTCGGTGAGCGCGCCGTCCACGGTTTCGAGGTACAGCGCCCGGCATTGTCCGGCGAAATCGATGATTTTGAGCAGTTCGGGCTTCAGCAAAGCCTCGCCGCCGGTGAACGAAAATCCGGTCACGCCCAACTTGCAATAGGTTTCGATCAGCTCGCACCATTCGCCGGTGCCGAGTTCCTCGTCGCAGGGAATCATGTCTGCGAACCACGGACAGGAACAGAAGAGGCATTTATGGTTGCAACGGTAGGTCATTTCCAACACGGCCTGCGGCGGCAGGACACTCGGCGCAGTTCTCGCAATACTCATTTTATTGCTCCCAGGAGTGCACGCAGCCGGGGGGTGGCTGATTTCACGGACATTTCGCGGCCGCCATCCACCGTGTAGCGGTCCTTGCCGGTCAGGAATGCGATCAGCAGCTGGTCGTCGAATTTCTGCGCCTTCACGCGGCGGGTCTGGCCGCCAACTTTAATCACCCACTCCAGCGCCGGAAGCGGCGGCATTTTCTGCGTTGCTTGCTCCGGTGCCTCGACCGGGCGGATCTCATAAGGCAACACCTTGATCCAGCCGTTGACCGATTTTTCGACCCGGTCCCGATTGTTTCTCAGGGAGTCGTCGTTTTTCCAAGTGATAACCAGCGGGTATTTTTCACCGGGGCCGGTGTGGAGCGGGCTGTTTTTCAGCAAACGTTTATCGTTAACGTTCTTTGCTTTCGTCCATAATTCCGGGACGAATTCCCAGCCGGTCAGGTCCCAATTGGGAATGATTTCGATTTTCATGTCCAGGATCGCTTTGATCTTTGGGGCATCAGGGCCATACCCTATCTGAAAAGTCATGTTGGTTGGCGTTTTCTTGAGGTGAAAAGTCTCCTTTAAATACCGTTGATCGTGACAGGCCGAGCACAGACTGGTTTCGTCCAGGCTGATATCCAGTTCCAGTTTGCGAAGCGCCGGCAGGTTTGCGTTCAGTTGCTCCCGCAGGCGAAGAATGTGATAAAAGGTATCCCGGGGAAGGATTGTTCTCTGACTGCATTTCGGACAAACGAATTCCGGACGCTGCTGCATTGGCAAGGGAGCATAGCATGTAGCTCCGGGGCTGAGCTTGGTTGGCGGTTTGGATTTGGCCAATTCCGCGAGTTTGGCGTCGATCTGGGCGCGGGTGAGGTCGGCGCCCTCGGCCAGCAGCGCCGCCAGCAGTGAACCATATACAAACACCGATTTTTTCATGGTTTCTCCTCGGTTTTCAACGCTTTGCCGAGCAACTCGAGGAGCCGTGGCAGGTAGGATTTCAGGGGGACCTCATTGCCCATTGCCGCTTTGAAACGGTTTTTGCCGTTCAGAAATGCCAGCAATATGTCATCGTCATGCATCTGGACCGGGAGTTTCCGGGTTTGACCATCGATAGTGATGATCCAGTGCGGGGTCGGTACCGGGGGCTTCTTCAGGGATTTGGTTTCATCCGTGGAGTCGAGGTACAAATTATTGCCGCGAAGCCGTACCCAGCCTGCCGGATCGTCGGGTCGGGTTGCCTCCGTGCGCCAGGTGTAGCCTGCGGGAATTTGCTCCAGCGCAGAAGCTGTCGTGCTCGGAGCTGTATAAATTTTGCCTCTCTGTGAAATTTTGCCTTCGTTGAATTCGGATAACTGTACCCACAGTTCCGGCACCAGTATCCATTCCATCAGGCTCGGTGTAAGGACGAGTTTAACTTTAGTCCCGGGCGGCAGCGGTATTTTTGCCAAAGATAATTTTTCCGGGGCATTTTTCCAATAAACGGTTCCTGTGAGTATCTCTTTGATCGGTGAACATTTGGCGCAAAAATCGGAATCGTCGAGCTGGATATTCAGTTCGAGCTTGCGCATCAGGGCTGCTTGTGTGTGCAAGTGGCGGGCCGTGCTCAGCGTTGAACTCCATTCCCAAGCCTGGTAAATCGTTTTGGTACCGCATTTGCTGCAGGTGAATTCCTCGCGTTGCAGCCGGGGCACGGCCATGTCGTAACATGTGGCGCCGGGGCTGAGCTTGGTTGGCGCCCGCGAACGGGCCAACTGCGCGAGTTTGGCGTCGATCTGTTCGCGGGTGAGGTCGGCGCCCTCGGCCAGCAGCGCCGCCAGCAGTGAACCATATACAAACACCGATTTTTTCATGATGCGATCTCCTGTTGGACTAACAATATCATCGATATTGCAGAAATCCATAGAGAGACAAAAATTTTACAAATTAGGTGAAGCTTTCTGCACCATAAATCAGAGCGGGGCGGAGTTCGGAGACCCGGATGATTTCCACCGGGACGTTTGGGGGCGCTTGACAGGTGATTTGGCCGTCGCGGACTTCGACGCTGAGCGGGCCGGCGGGATGCGGCATGGTACCGCTCAGGTGCGGATAAACGCCTGCGAGCGGCGCGATGCGGATTTTGGCGAAGCCGAAGGCCGCCGGACGAATCCCCAGCAGCGAGGCGAAGTAATGATGCAGCGGATGCGAACTCCAGGCGTGGCAGTCCGAGCGCGGATTTTCGAAGTTCTCCGGCAGGGTTTTCAGCCCCTGGCCTTCGAGCTGGAACCATTTATCCAGCCGCGCGGCGAAAAGCTCCGGCAGTTGCTGTTGATAGCACGCTTCCAGATAGTAATACGAGAAATAAATACTGGCCGGTGGCAGGTCCTTCGCCTTGGCAAATGCCTCACGCAGTTCCGGCGCAGGCGCGGCCAGCAGCGCGATCAACTGTGCGTGCTCGGAGTAATGTTTCAGGTCGCGGCTCTCCGCATACAGACAGCGTTCGTGGTTATAGTAGGTGCGCTTGATGGCCGAAGTCAGCGCTTCGGCGTATTCCTGATATGGCTCAGACGAATGGCCGAAATACTCCTCAATTTCCGCCATTTTCTGCAGCGCCAGGACGAACAGCCAGTTCAAGGTGCAGCCGCCCTCGGGCTCGGGCGAAACGCCGTTGTCCCAGCAATCCACCCAGTCGATGAAGTTCCATTTCGGCACCGCGAGCAGGCCGTTTTTCAGGAATTTCCGGTAGCCTTCGACGATGAGCCGGGCAGTGGGCAGCAGTTCGCGGACGATTTCCGGCTGATTGCGCCACAACAGAAAATCGTGCATCATCAGAATGTAGATGAAACTGAACGACGGAATCGTCTGGTAACTTCTGCTCGGATAATGTGAACAAATGATACCGTTTGGCTGCTGGGAGCGGGCGAAAACGCGCAGTGATTTGGCCGCCGGCCGGGCATCGGACATCATGGTATAAGCGGTCAGCGCTTCGAGGCGGGAATCGCCGATATACATCATCTGTTCATAATACGGGCAGTCCATATAAGTTTCGCCGGTACAGGCATCCCAGGTGCGGGCACAGAGGTCCAGAAGCCGTTGCAGTTTCGGTGGTGCCTGCACCTGCCATTCGCGCCGGTATGGATACCCGGTGCGGTAGAATTTCAGCGATTCGATTTTCGCGCCGTCCTCGCATTTGATCTCCAGATAACGTCCGGCCTTCCACCAGTAATCGACCCAACGCACTTTGCCCTCCGGCAACTCCAGTACATACGGCTCGGCGATGATGATTTTGCCGTCGCGTTTGCCCTTGCGCCCCTTCAGATGCAGCGTATCGAATTCGGCCGTTTCGTAAGGCGTTTCGGCCCAGCGGAGCGACACCGTGCCCGGCCCGGAAAATTCATACGCGGCCCAGGCGCAAACATACTCGTCGAAAACGATCCAATCGCCCTCGCGGCGGTACGCCGTGATCTCCTCGCGTCGCATCGGCGGCAGATCCGGCGGATTCAGCGCCCGGGCATCCTCGAAATACGCCACCGCTTTCCACTCGCCGCCGCGGCCGTTCAGAATCTCCCAATTGTACCCGGCCCCGACCTGCGCCCGGGGGTAAGTCCCCCAATCCGGAAACGGCGCGAAATACCGGCAATCCGCTGCCACCTGATATTCCCAGCCATCCTTGACCAATTCGCTCTCAAAATAAAATCCGTGCCGGATGGACAGCTGCCCGTAAGCGGTCGTTTCACCGAAACACAACACACGCGCGGTCAAACAATGCTCGCCCGGCTCGAGCCGTACCGAATCTTTCCGGTAATACCAATGCCCGGTATCGCCGCGCTCGGGGCCATCAGCGAGGTATTCGCCGTCAAGGAAAAGCTCTGCCCGTTCGTCGGCGCTGAAGGTGAATTCCAGCGTCACCGCCTCCGCCACCGCGAAGCAATTCCGGTAGACCACAATATAAGGCGGCTCAACAACCTCCGCAACCTGCATCCAGAGATTTTTCATCAAAATTCCACCCAGGGATTATCGACAGTCAGATCGCGCGAAAGTTTGATGACCTGTCCGGATGAGTTGCTGATTTCCAGATTCACACTGTAGCGGTGCCCGGCTTTTTTCACCTGAAACGGAATTTCGAGGGTTGTATCTTCGTCGGGTTTGCATTCAACTGCGATTTCTGCGGCAGTACTGAAGTTCGTATCCGCCTTCAGAATCAATTTGGCTTTGCCGGTGAATGGTACAGAAGAATTGAGGCGGGCAGTGAGGCTGCTTTTGCCGCTTTCGTCATTGACGGGGGCCACCCGCAGCCGAGTCAACGTCAATTGCCGGTATGGTGCGATGATTTCGTCGGGGATAACCAACACGGCGGCCTCCAGCAGGTTCGTTTTGTCAACCAGGGCAAATGATTGAGTTTTGCCGGTGACATTGCGGCTGCGGCGTAAATTGATGCGCCATTTGGCCATCGGAGTATAGGTCGCTCTGCCGGTCATATCCTCTTTGGTGAATTCGTCGTTTTCCAGTGCGGCAAACGGGAACGTGGTTTTGACTTGCCAGTCGCTGTCGTTGCTGGTGATCTTGGCGGTCATGAAGCGGTTCCGCCATTTCGGGGTTGCCAGAAACGCCTGGAAAAATGTTCCGGCCGGATTGACCCGGAAACGGTATCCGTGGTAGCTGCCGTATGGCGCGAACGTGATATCGATGGCTTCTCCGGCGAAAGTGTTCCAGATCGCTTCCGGGGTTTTATATTTCTGCTTCACCCAGTCCATCTGCGGTTCTTCGCAGGCATAATTGAGATACAAATTATTCTGGTCGCAACTGATCTCGACTTTCGTCATTTCAAACGACGCCAGATAGGGAACGCCCGGTTGAAGCTTGATCTCTTCCGCGGCGAGAAAACCCGCCCCAAGCAAGGCAATCAGACAAAACGTGAATTTCATGTATCATTTCTCCAAAATTATTTTTCCGAAGGCATTACGATTGCGAAAGTAACGCTCAAACGGAGGATTCCAGGCCTGGGCCAGCTCGGCGGCATTGGCGGAACGGAAGAAATTCCCGTAGATCACGCCGCCGGGTTTCAATTCTTTGACCGGTATCGCGGCAAACGGTATTTTCACCGTCAAGGTCCAAGTTTCATCCTTTACTTCGGAATCGACGGCAATCCCGGAAGCATTGTATTTCTCGACTTTGTCGGAACCATCCGGTTGAGAAATATTCTGCAGGATCTGGATTTTCTTCGCCGAATCCGTCATGATCTGCATGAATGGTGCCTTTTCGCGGGCGCCGCCGAGCATGATTTCCCATTCATCGCCATCCCACAATTGAACCGTGCTGCGAAGCGGCCGGCCGATGTTTTCTTCCGTAAACCTGAGATACAGGGTATTATTGTCATGCCGGGCCTGCATGGAAATTTTCCGGTCGGTTTTTACGCCGTAATATTCAAACCAGCCGTCAGTACGGATTGCTTTGTTCCAGCTGCCGGTATTGGGCACGCTCATGGCGCGCGGCTCACTTTTTTTTTGCAGGTTGATACTCTCTGAATTGCGCAGCTTGGTCAATTCTGCATTCAGGGTGCTGATGGCTTCCCCCCGGGCGGATTCCTTACGGCGGAAATTGATCTGTTCCAGGCGGTATTCTTCATAACGCTTCAGGATGGTCTCTTTGTCAAATGGCAACTTGAGTTTGTCCCATAGGTACAGCATGCTGATATCGACCGGTATGCGCTCGCGACGGACGTTGATCATGGCCGGGCTGCCGGGCTCGCAAGCGGCTTCGGCACGGGTGAAGATATCCTCGCATTTCAGGTAGAAATCCCGATCGAGATAGGCTTTGTCCGGATTAGTTTTGGTGAAAATTTTCATCGTGATTTCCTGCTGGCGCGTTGTCAGGTAATCGTAAAATTCCTTGATGCCGTTTGCTCCCGGGCCGTAGTATCCTTTGATAAAACGGTCGATTAGCTCGGTATCGGACTGCGACAGGTCATCCATCAGCTTGTGTCCCAGCCAATATTTCATGGCGAAGAAGTTGGCGGTTTCGCCGTTTTCCGATTCAGCCATGATCACGATTGCATGATTGTCCTTATAGGTCTGCAGGTTTTTCTTGATCAAATTGGCATTGTGATACGGCGCAGGGTACTGATCCCAGAAGAAAATCCAGTAATCCCAAATGCCCAGTTTGGCCGCCGTTTTTCCCCAAGTTTCCAGCATTCGCGGAAAATTCGAAATGCTGTCCTCCGTTACCGGATGAAAATAATCGCCTTTGGTATGGCACAGGCGGAACAAAACATTGGAGGCCGGCGCAATATCGGCCGGCGGCGTTTCGGTGAATTCATAAGCAAAGGTGGCGATGATGATTTCCGGAAAATCGTCCTTGATATCATCGGCGATCTGGTTGATGAAGTTGATCAGTAGCCCGCTCTGTCCATGTTTCTCCGCGAACGCCTTGCAGTTCGGGCAAAGGCAGAAATAATTGCTGCAATCGTTATGGCTGATATCATAGATGAACGGCGCGGGATATCCTTCGCGTTTGGCCTTGGCGCGGTCGGCGACGATGAATGTGCGGAGTTTCTTTTTGACCCGTTCCACGCTTTCCGGGTTGGTAATGCAGAAGTTGGCGCCCATCTGGCCGCGCGGCATTTCCCGCTTGCCGCGTTCGTTCATGCTGAAAAGTTCCAGATTGTCCTTGGGCCAGTCTTTGGAGTAGGCGTAAAAAGTGTGGCAGTCCCCTGGACTTCCATATACCGTGTATGGCGATGATTTCAGAGGATACTGGAGATTTGCGCCACCTTTCCAGCCGAATGCGCCTGTCTGGGTAAACATCCGGCGAAATAAGAAGGAAGGCTCCTTGCGGATATCAAGTTCCGGAATGATGAATTTATCGATCTTCGGAATCTGTACGTTCCAGGCATCGAACCAGTCGCAGCCGCCCTGATTCTGCAGAAAATCGTACACCGCAAATACCACGCCCAGAGACTTGCCGCCAGTCAGGATCAAATCCTTTCCGGCGGTTTTGATGACCTGTTCCTCACGCGCCAGGGCGGCGGTTTTGACCCCGGCCTTTTCCGCCGTACCGGTTGCACCGATTGCGATCCGGTTCTTGCCCGCCGGTTCTTTGCCTTCCTGGCAAACCGGCAGTTCCACCCCGGTCATTTGCCGGAAGATGTCACTGAACGTAGCCGCACTTTCTTTGGTCTGCTTATCGGTGTTGTCCGGAATGATAATGACATAGTCGGATGAACCTCGGTCGGCCAGGATCAAATCCGCATGAATTTGGCAGGCAGTAAAAAATAATACAGCTGTGAGAATAAACGGTTTCATCAGTTATTGACTCCATATCTGATTTGGTTGTTGGTCAACTGGTATGGCATGCTTCTGACGCCGAAGTCGCAAAACAGAATATTGTATTGCAAACTATGGCGGGGCAATGGCCGGGTATTGTCGGAAAAGGTTATGTCCGTGCCACCGTCAACCAGCAGAATAAATTGAGACGGGATTTTGCGGTGCGATTCGTTTATCCGGCCGGCTTTGGCATTACTGCCGGTGGTAGAGGACAAATAATAATTTGCGATGTAATCGGTTTCGAATCCATTTACGGCTCGGACATGCCCCTTCATGGGACTTCCCGGTACCGCCGATGGACAACCCAATATGCCCGTTCGCTTATAAGTTGCGATATACTTATTGTCGGCCAGCAGTCTCCCCCAATCGGTATAAAGGCCGGAAAAGGAGGCCAGCGGCGACGGCAGCCAATCATCGTAATCATGGGCATAAGTGGCTAAGGCAAGGCCGAGTTGCTTGAGATTATTCGTGCATTTGGTGGCGTTGGCTCTTTCGCGGGCTTTGTTCAGCGCCGGCAGCAGCATGGCGGCCAGGATGGCGATGATCGCGATCACAACGAGGAGTTCGATAAGCGTGAATTTCATCTTTCCACTTTTCATATTGTTTCCCTTGGTTTTTGGTTGTACATTAATATTATAATTGGATTTTGCAAATAAACCTTGACAATATTGCCAATAAATAGTATAATAGTGACAAAAGACGATGGAATCATACAACGCCAAAATTTTGACCTATGTTGACCGCTTCCAGCTTCCACTGTATGTGGAGGAGCTCGAGGTGGGGGGCCATATTGAGCGGTTGTTCCATGACCATGACTTCTCCGAAATCGCCATCGTTTACCACGGCAAGGCGCGGCATTTGGTCAATGACCGCTCGGCTGCGCTCAAAACCGGCGACCTGCTGGTGATTCACCCCGGGGTGCAGCACGCTTACGACCGCACTGGCGATATGGGGCTGATCAATATTGTGTATGATCATGCCAAACTTTCCATGCCGATTCTGGATGGCTATTCGCTACCGCTTTTCCGGACGTTTTTTCCGGATTCGCACAACCGGCCGGAGCCCGACAGCATCGCCCGGCCGGTGATGAATCTGGATCAGGAAAAACTGGACGAAATTCTGTTGCACATCCGGCAGCTGCAGCAGGAATTGCTCAGCGCACGGCCCGGCAATTTTTATTACAGTCTGTCGCTTTTTATGGAGATCATGGTCAAGCTGGCGCGTTTCGACGAGCGCGCCCAGCCGGTCGAGCAAGCCCGTTTCATGATCGGCGACGCGGTCGACTTCATGAACCGGAATTTCCGGCAGGCGATCAACATCGACGAGCTCGCCCGGATCTCAAAAATGTCGAAGCGCAATTTCTTCCGTTACTTCAAAAATGCCGCCGGCTGCACCCCGCTCGATTACCTGCTGAAAATCCGTCTCAACCATGCCGTCAATCTGCTGCTGCAGACCGACAAGAGCATCAACGACATCGCTCTCGAATGCGGCTTCTGCGACAGCAACTACTTCTGCCGCAAATTCCGTGAAGAGCGCGCCGTCTCGCCCCGCCGCTTCCGCCAGGCCAAACGGGAAATTCTTTAAACACGGAATACACGGAAAGCACGGAAATTTTGGGAAAGGAAACAAAATTTCTTTAAAAGGATCTCTTTTTGTAATGGACAGAAAAAAGAAATACTTTTCCGTGCTTTCCGTGTATTCCGTGTTTAAAGAATTTCCCTGGTTTTGGTGAAGGCGGATGTTTTTCGCGGACAAAAGGAAATTGGGGCTTTACTTTTGTCGAAATGGGGCTTTATTATATTAATGGATATTTTCTGTAAAGCAATCGAACCTCAAAGGAGATTAACATGATCAACTACAGCAAAATCGCTCCGGACTGGTGGGATTACACCACTCTCGACCGCGAAATTCTCAACGACGCCGCCCGCCTCACCGCCAAGGATCTCGAGCAGATGTCGCGTCCCGGTTTCACGGTCAAATTCTACGACACCGTCCAGGATTTCTTCCTGGCCGAAGCGCTCGAATACATCACCGTCTGGCAGCAGGCCACCGAAGACAAACCCTGCGGCGTTTGCGGCCCGATCGGCCCGACCGAACAGCTCCCGCTGGTCGCCCGGCTGGTCAATGAACTGAACCTGAATCTCCGCCACTGCCATTTCTGGGGCATGGACGAATGGGTGATCGACGGCAAGGAAGTCGGCCCCGATTTCGCGCTCGGTTTCCGCAAGGCCGACATGGACCTGTGCTTCAATCTGATCCGTCCCGAGTTGCGCATGCCCGAGAAGAACATGCATTTCCCGGCCATGGACGTGTCCGAATACGTCAAGTCCTGGGATCAGGCCGACTGCATGCTCATGCAGGGTGGACAGGGCGAAACCAAGCACTGGGCCTTCAATGACCCGGTCAAGCGCGAAGGCAAGTACAAAGACGTGCCGCCCACCCCGGCGGAATACCGTCAGCTCGGTACCCGTTATGTCAATTTGCACCCGATCACGCTGATGCAGAACGCCCGTACCTCCGGCGGCGGCACCGTGCAGAACGTTCCGTCCGAAGCCGTGACCGTGGGCCCGGTCGAAACCTGGAAGGCCAAAAAGATCTCGATCTGGCACCCCGGCCACCACGACAATCCGTTCGGCCTGCGCCTGAGCACCATGATGATCAGCAAGAAAATGGCCGACTCCCGTGTCCCGATGTCGCTCCTGGCCGACCATCCGAACGTGCACTTCAACTTCCTGCGCAGCGGCATCGGCGTCTGCGACGTGGAAATGCATTGATCCGGAGCGCTGAACCATGAAAAAGACAGCATTTGCCATCGCCTGCCATCCCGATGATATTGACTACGGGATGGCGGGTACTCTGGTCGCGTTGAAAAACGCCGGCTATGAAATCCACTATATGAACATCGCCAACGGTTCCTGCGGTACCAACCAGTACGATCGCGAGACGATTGTCGCCATGCGCCGCGGCGAAGCCATGACCTCCGCCGCCGTGATCGGCGCGATCTTCCACGAAAGCCTCTGCGACGACCTCGAAGTGTTCTATACCAAGGACCTCCTCGAGCGCCTGATCCCGGTGGTGCGCGAAGTGAACCCGGAAATCATCCTGACCCACGGCCCCTACGATTATATGGAGGACCATGTGAACTCGGGCCGTCTGGCCGTGACCGCGGCATTTTCGCGCGGCATGGTGCCTGCGCCGTGCGTGCCGCCGGTGCCGGTCGTCGATGGCAAGGTCACGGTGTATCATTCGATGCCGCACAGCATTACCGATTCACTGCGCCGCCCGGTTGTTCCGGGGCTGTTCGTCGATGTGACCGAAGCGATCGAGCTGAAAAAGCAGATGCTCTCCTGCCACATCAGCCAGGGCGCCTGGCTGGATTCGAGCCAGGGCAGTGCGTTCGTGGACGACATGGTCAAGCGCGGCCGCTATTTCGGCAAAATGTCCGGTAAATTCGACTACGCCGAAGGCTGGATCCGTCACAGCCATATCGGTTTCTGCGACAGCACCGACGATCCGCTGACCGCCGCCCTCGGCTCCAAAGCCCTGGTCAACGCCGAATTCGAAAAAGCCATCAAAATCGACTTCTGGGATTGATCCGCGGAAGAATGCGGGGGCGGCCCCACGCCCCCGTATTCCACAAATTCAGATCGGTATTATGGATAAGTTCTATATGTCAATTTTTGGGGAATTCGTCAGTTTGTGATGACTGATGAAGTCGTTTGCAGGATCGTAGCCCTCGATACGGTGAATCGTCAATTGACGGTTGTTTTCCAGTTTTATGGCGATTTTATCAACCAAAGGCTTGGCGGTAATATATTCCGGCTTGCCGGGCGAGACCGGGTAGAATCCCAGGACGGCAAAAATATACCAGGCCGACATTTCGCCGTTATCCTCATCACCGGGGAAACGGTCCGGGGAATAAAGCTCGGTTGCCGCACGGCGGACATAGTGCGCCGCTTTTTCACGCGCACCCACCGCAGTATACAGCCATGGCAGGTGGTGCGACGGCTGGTTGGATTGTGCATACTGCCCCAGGTGTGCCGCCGCCATTTCGGTCATCTCATGAATTTCCTGATTATAAGCGCCGACATGGAAAACCGGCGGGGTGTTCATGATTTCATCAAGTCTTCCCAGAAAGGCTTCGCGTCCGCCGAAGAGTTCAATCATCCCCGGAATATCGTGCTGTACCGCAAATCCGCACTGGAAGCTTGACCCCTCCACATAAGTTCCGCCCCAGCGGAACGGATCGAAGGGCATCGCAAAGGAACCGTCCCGGCGGCGCCCCTGCAAACAGCCGGCTTCGGGATTGAAAATATTCCGGTAATTAAGACTCCGCTTCAACAGGCGGTCCCGAACTTCAGTGTCTCCGAGATAATCGGCCACAACGGCGACGCCATGGTCATTGAAAGCATAATCCATGGTCCTGCTGGCGGCATACGGAAATTCATCGTCGGGCACATAGCCCAGTTCCATATATTCGGCAATTCCGGTCCGGCCCCATTTGCCGTTTTTATCGCCGGGTTCAAAAGCATTTTTCTTCAAATATTCATACGCGGTTTCAAGATCAAACCCGGTAATGTTTTTCGCCACAGCGTCCGCGACAATATTGTCGATGTGAGTCCCGATCATGCAGTTGTGATAACCGGGGCTGCTCCAGCGCGGGAATGCCCTGCCTTCTTTGGCCGCATTGGTCCAGCCCTGCAGTATTTCAGCATAACGGGCCGGAAACAGGATCGAAAAAAGCGGATAAACCGTCCGGTGAGTATCCCAGAAACCATTGTCGGCATACAGAACCCCCGGATGAATTTCACCGTCATAAGGGCTGTAGTGAACCGGCTTACCATCCACATCGAATTCATGGAATTCGCGGGGAAAGAGCTGTGTCCGGTAAAAGCAGGAATAAAACGTCCGGAGGCGCTCTTCCGAATCCTCGAATTCGATACGGCTCAGCAAATCATTCCATATCTCCCGTCCGGCGTCCGCCAATCCGTCAATCGATAATCCATCCAGCTCATGCCGCATATTTTGCCGGGCCTGTTCCGGACCGATAAAAGAAGTGGCGATACGTAGATTGACCGCACTGCAATCCGCAGGGATTTCCACCGCGAAAACAGAACCGCTGCGAACCATTTCCAGTGGTTCGCAGTCGAATTCGACCAGGACATGAAAACGGAAATTATCCGGCACGCCGCCGTGATTATTGGTGAGGTACCCCGAAAAAGTCCGTCCGTCAAGAGAAAACTTCGTGTCGGCGGTGAGGGCGTCAAAAATGATTCTCCGCGGCCCCGGAGCTTCCGGAAAATCAATACTGCACAGTGCCGTGCGCCCGGCGGGAACCAGCCGCAGCGATGTCCGGTAACGCCGCAGGAAAACCGACAGTTCATAAGGTTTCAGGTTCAGTTCGTCCTGATTGAAAACACTGGTGCGCCGATGCGGCTCAAGCATGATCTCTCCGGTCTGGGGCAACATCAGCATGGCGGCATAATCCTGCATCCACGGGCTGGCCTGATGCGTCAGGCGCACTCCCCGGAAGCAGTGGCTCGACGGCTGGAAAAAGCGCGGATCGCTCTCCTCGGTCTGAACCGTCCAGTGATTCATGCCGAACGGACGCGAAACCACCGGCAGTGTATTGCCGGTGGAGAAGTAATAACTGGAGTCCGTGCCTTGCCGGAGATTTACAAGATCCGACTTCGAGGTCATTTTTGGTTCAATTCCGCCAGGTCGCCGCGCTGCCATACGCGGACATAATCAACGGTGAAATCCATCGGCAGCTTGTCATCTTCGACGATAAACCCGCCCCAGCTGCCCATCTGAACGCAGAATTTCAGGTAAATCGCCACCGAAGGCACCGCGGGGCTTTCCCAGACGCCGACCAGTTCGCCGTTCATATACCAGCTGAGCTTGCCCGGTTCCCACAGGACGCCGGAGTTGACGTAACCGTCTTTGTCGGCGCGCATATAAATGCGGCTGGTACCGGTTTTCTTGTGATCGGCGCCGTAACCGTCCCAGTGGCAGGCGATGTTGTTACGGAAAGGGCCGAGGCGGGTGGGATGTTCGAAAATATCGATTTCGGTGCCGCCGTTGACCGTATTGCGGCGCTGCGAGCGCTCCGCCTGCGGGCCGTGATCGGGCATGGCCCAGAAGGCCGGCCAGAGCCCAACCATGTCGCAAACCTTGACGCGCGCTTCGAAATACCCGTAACGCTGCGAGAATTTATCAAAACTGGTCATGGCGCCGGCGGTGTATTCACGCGTTTCCGGCATATTGGGCAGGTCGTAAATGGTGCCGCGTTTCTTTTCGGCACGGATGTGCAGGAAACCATCTTTGACGAACACGTTATGTTCACTGTAGCGCTGAAGTTCGTTTGCCTGCAGGGCCGTCCAGGGGAGGCGAGGCGTCCAATATTTGGTGTTCAAGGTATCGTCGTCGAAATTATCCTCCAAAGTCAGGGTCCAGTTGCCTTCCACCGGCGGCCTGGTGCCGACCCACTCCGGAATAACCGCGGGCGGGCTGACGGAACAGACGATCTTTTCGATGATGATCTCGGCGCCCTTGTCTTTATCGGCAGGGCCGACGATGGCGCCGAACGTTTCATCGCTGTAATAACCGGTAGCGCCGGTTTCGGCCGCGCCGGTGGCGCGCTCGCTGGCGGCGTCGGTGGTCCTGGCTTTGTTGTCGGACTGGACGGTACTGTGCCAGGCCGTATTGCCCTTGAACGGGAGCAGGATGGTTTTGGTTTCGCCGGGTGCGACGGTGGCCAACACTTTGGTGCCGGAGTTGGGATCGACGTTATTCTGGTTGGTCATGGAGACATAAATCTCACTGGGGACCGTGCCGGGGTTCCGCACGGTGAATTCCGCCTGGTCATATTGAGACAGGTTCCAGCGGGTTTTCGGCTGGGAAATGATGAGGCCGGGAGTGTTGTGCTTGTTATTTGCCTGGAATATCGCGCGGATCGAGCCGTCGCTCTCTTTCCTGAAAGAGCCGGCCCTGACGCCGATATAACTCGACAAATCCGCCGCCTTGAAGTCGGCCAACACGCCGTTCTCCGGTTCAATCAGCTTCGGCATCCATGCCGGCAGCTCGCCCGGTTCCCCGGCGGCGCGAATGTAATCGATCCGGAGATCCTGGTCCTTTTTGAAATCATAGAGGTACAGGAAGATTTGATTGATCTGTTTCTTGTCCAGGATATAGTTTTTGCCGTAACCGTTGTTGTCAAGGAACAGGACCACATTGGTGGTTGTGCCCGGGGCCAGGTCCCCGTACGCGGTGGCCTGGGGGCGGCGGGTTTTCTTGCCGGCATCGTCCACGCGCAGCCAAACCCGGATTTTTTCTGCGGAGGGGTTATAGACTCCGACTTCGATCCGTCCGTATTCCGACACATCCCAGAGCCCGGTCAGGGCGCCGCCCGGCCATTTGGTATCGCCGAGTTTGCTGCTGAACTGCAGTGCCTTGCCGCTCGAACCATCCACCAGTTTGAACGCGGCGTCCTTCTGGCCGACCGGGATGAATTGTTTCAGGATATCCGGACTGTTGAAGTCCGCCAGGTTTCTGGGCTCCGCGCCAGTTACAACGGCGGCGGCGATGAACAATGCTGCCAGAACAATCGTTTTTTTCATTATCAACCTCTGAGTATTATAATTCTTTTGATGTTGTCAATAACCTTCGTCAAGGCTCCAATATTTTGCCTTCGTAGCCGCGACGCCGCCATTATGAAGCTCCTGGGATTTCAAAGAAGAAACATGACCGTCATAAAAAGCCGCATTGGCATATGTGTTGTGACGGTAAAAAACCTTTTTGATCGTGTTCGGCACACTTCCCCAATTCTCCATTTCATCGGCCCCGACGGTATCCACCGGATTGGCTTCTTCAATACGCACCCCGGCATTCAGGGCATCGATGAAGTCGACTTTTTCGGATGGCGACCTCAGCAGGCCGAGCTTGACGGCGCGAACCTTCGGATCAAGCCAGTTATAGCCTTTCGGGGTAATATTCCGTCCGTAGGAATTGCGGGTTGAGCCGTATTCCTTATAATTGGCATAATATGCGGAATTGTCCTCAATGCCAGTGCGGTACCCGCGCGATGAAGGGCACAGCATCGTCCTGATGATGTTTTGCGGATCGGGCTTCATATAATTGATACCGGAGACCTGCAGGTACTGAGTATTCTGGTGCCACCAGCTGTTCACTATATACTGCGAGTCATCGCACAAGACCACCGGCGGGCCAAGGCTGTCGTGATCGATGGCATACAGTTGCACGCCATTGCCGAAAGTCTTCAGGTTGGAGATGCACTGCGACTGATGCGCCTTGCTGCGCGCCTTGTTCAGGGCCGGCAGCAGCATGGCAGCAAGAATAGCGATGATTGCAATCACGACCAGCAACTCAATGAGTGTAAAATACCTTTTCATTTTTCCTCTCATCTTATTCAGTTATATGTTTTTTCCAATTTGGATACTTTTTTGGACGGAGCGGCTGCCTCGGAAACAGATGATTTCGGGGCGGTCGACTCCCGTATTTTGATCGAAACCGGCAAAATGATCTCGCGCGGCTTCGTATCGCCGCTCAGTAGCAGGTCGATCGCATGCTCGCACATGTTGCGGTACGGCAACGCCAGGGATGTCAGCTGCGGCGCGGAAAAGCGGTCCGTCGGTAAATTGCCGAAGCCGATTACGGAAAGTTCCTCAGGTACTTTTATGCCGCAGCGCCAGGCGGCGCGCAGCACGATCATGGCGATTTCATCGCAATTGCAGGCAAAGGCGTCGGGCCGTTCGTCCGATTCGAGGATGCTGTGGACAATAGCTTCCGCGCGATCAAACGGGTCGATCGGTTCTTTGGTATCGGTGTTGCAGAAGCGCCCGTTGACCTTGGATTTCAGCCGCTTCACCGTGTCCTTGAACCCCTGGTTCCGGCGGATCGAAAACGGCTGGAAATCTTCAAATGTAATATAGGTGATATTCCGGTGCCCGAGGCTGGCGAGATACTCGACCCCCTGGCGCATCCCGTCATAATCATCGCAGACCACCGAGGGGACGCAGGGATCATTGAACGCACTGTCCAGCAGGATCATCGGGATGTTATGCGCCTGGAGCTTGGCGGCGAGTTCCCGGTATTTTTCATAAATTCTCGTACGCATGAGCACGCCGCACATGCGATACGAAATACAGGTATCCACCAATTCCTGGATGCTGGAATTCGATGACATCAGCTTTATCGAATAATCACGTTCAGTGGCATAGCGGACGGCTGTGGTAACCAGCTGGCTGACGCTGAGGGCAACTTCCTCGTCCACGTCCAGCCCCACACAGCCGATGATCCGGCTTTTGCCTTTGGCCACGGAAGCCGCCAGGACATTGGGCCGGTAACCAAGCTTTTCCGCGGCGATTCTGACCTTTTGCCGTGTCTCTTCGCTGATGCTCACGCCCTTTGCCGTGCGGTTATTCAATACCAGGGATACGGTAGTACGGCTCACATTTGCCGCTTTCGCTATATCCAACATTGATACCATTCGTGTAGTTTCCTTACAATAAAATTACTCATAACACGTGTTATGATACATTATAACCGATGATGGCGAATTTGTCAATACCCGGAACAATAAAAAAGAAAAAAATTACATTATGACTTAATAATATAAAAATAAACATGTTATGAAATATTTGAACTCAAGATTCATATGAATTTATTTTTGGAAAATATTTAATTTAACTATTGATAACACGTGTTATATACGATATAATATAAATAAATCACAAAGGAATGCATGATTATGAATAATTCAAAATGTCTCTCCACCATTGCATGCGGCCTTGCCGTTATGTGCGGCTTATCGTCATTCGCCGCAGAAGAAGGCTACAAAATTGAATTGGATATGAGCAACCCGGCCCGGGTCGTCAAATCCGGTGAACCCATTGAATTCACCGGTATTCTGAAAAATCAGGGCAATGCCGTGCCGGACGCTCCATTGACATACGCTTTGGAAGGGGACGACAGCGTGGCCGGGCAGCATCAGCTGAAGACCGGGGCCGACGGCAAGTTCACCATCCGGACCAAGCTCGATCATCCCGGATTCGTCCGTGCGCTGGTGACTTATAAAATGCCGGACAACAAGCTTCTTCAACAGCGCATCGGCGTAGGCGTCGACCCGGAAAAAATCACCACCGCCCGTCAGAAACCCGCCGATTTCGATGCCTATTGGGACAAGATTGTGGCCGACATGAAAAAAATGCCGCTGAATGCCGAAGTAAAGCAGGTCGAAGTAACCAATCCCAACTACAAAGACCGTATCGATATGTACGATATCAAGCTCAATACCCCCGGCGACAAGCCGTTTGTCTATGGCTATCTCTGTATTCCGAAGAATGCCAGACCGAAGTCACTTCCTATTGTCATGTCTTATCAGGGCGCGGGATTCAGAAGCTCCTCGCAGACTCTGTTCAAGGCCTCGCAGGGAAAAATGGTACTGGATATCAGCGCCCACGGGCTTCCGAACGGGCAGAGCGCTGAATTCTATGCCAATGCCGGCAAGGAAAATGAAGACTTCCGGGCACGCGGCAGCAATAGCCGCGACACCATCTATTTCCGCGGCATGATCATACGGGCCCTGCGGGCGCTGCAGTATATGAAAAGCCGGCCGGAATGGGACGGCAAAATCGTTATCGTTTCGGGCGGCAGCCAGGGCGGAGCACAGTCGCTGGCGGTGGCCGGGCTCGATCCCGACGTCACCTTCTGTTTTGCAGGCGTCCCCGGTTTGGCCGATCATGGCGGCGAAGTCTCCGGCAGAGAAGGCGGCTGGCCCCGCATCCTCCGGATTACCAAAAAATCCCCGGAATCCATAACGGCCTGTGATTATATCGATACCGCATTTTTCGCTTCAAGAATTAAAAATGCCGAGTGCCTGCTGAGCGTGGGATTCTTTGATTTCGTCTGCACTCCGTCGAGCGTTTATGCCGCTTACAATGCCATTTCATCCCCCAAAAAACGCATCATCAATGATATCAACAGCGACCACTCCATGCCGATGGCCACCCATGCAGAAGGAGAAAAAGCGATCACCAACCACATCAAAGCGATGAATCAATAAATTACAGCTCGCAAGATCAAGGCGGTTGCAAGCCTTATGATTGCAAATCGGTATTAGAATGAAACGTTTACGTTGCCGGAGATCATGGTGGGAGCGGGCATCATCACGATGCCGGCCGGAGTCGACCAGTCGCGATCCCAGTTGTGCATCAGCTTCGGATCACAGGCACCCCATTTGTTCAGGTCCACGATCAGGATGTTTTCGTCGGACGTGCAATAGATGTCCATGACCAGCGTCTGGGCGGGGAGGGCCCATTTGATGTCTTCGACGAACTTCAACGCCTTCTGCCAGAATTCCTCCTTCACTCCTTCCATGCGGCGGAAGTGACGGATCAGCCAGTACTGGCTCATGGCCGAGAGCTCGCCGTTGTAGATGAACAGCCGGAATTCGCGGGTTTTGTTCATGCGGCGAAACGGCCGGATGCAGATGTATTCGACATTGCCGGCGGCGGCGGCTTCGCGGATTTTGTAGCTCTCCGCCAGGAAGCGCCAGGCGCTCTCCGGCGAGTGCACCGCGCCGCGCTTGTCGGTGAAACGCTCGGTATCGGTCGGCGCCGCGCTGTCCACAAAGACGAAACGGTTGCCGAGGATGGCGTCCATCGGGCGGCGCATGCGTTCGATCACGTCGCTGACGGCTTCGCCGCGGGTTTCGCCCTGGGCCAGCGCTTCGACTTCCGCTTCTTTGAGCTTAACGAAACTCGTCATAAAGGTATGTTCGGACAAAGCCGGATACCATACAGGTGTACGCCAGAAATCTTCACAGTTCATAATCAGTCTCCATCATTGTCCGGCGGCGGGGGCGACAGCCAACGCTCGATCCGGCCCATTACTATCATAAAATAGATGTAAAACGACAAAATTGAAACCCACTGGTAAGTCAGGAACCCTATTTGCAGCCTCAGTGCCAGCCACACTGCCGAAATCAGCAAACACGGAAACGCAATGTAGCAGCTCAGCACGAAATAGTCGCGGAAAAAGAGCTTGCCCTGCAGCCGCCGCGAACCCAGCGCCGAAAAAATCAGCGAGGTCATCAGAATCAGGAAAAAGAACGGGAAGAAAAACAAAAGACCGGTTCCGATGAGCGTTGAACCCAGCAGAATGAGCTTCAATGCCAGCGGGTGCAGCAAGCCCAAAATCATCAGACTGTTTTCGACCATTTCCTCTTTGGCGGCCCCGGCATTCACTTCCTTCAGATATGCGTTCATGCGGTCCGGATGGATCAAATCTATTTTCAAGTACTTACCGTTGGAAATGGTGTAAACAAGGTAGCGGTTCGCGTCGTAACCGCTGGACCAGAAGGCCAGGGCCTTGGGCATCCAGACCACGCCGGTACTGGCGATGCCGATATCGATTTTGGGGATTTCAGCTTCCGTATTGGCCACGTAGGTGAGCTCGATCTGGGGCAGCGAAAAGATCATCCGGTTCTTTTCCGGTTCCTTTTCCGGGAACAGCCCGTTCCGGTTTACGGTAACTTTGCCGCAGGCTTTTTCGATCCGCTCGTAGGCGACATTGACGCCGCGGACGAGCGCGAATGAGTTGTAACCCCAGACCGCCACCGTGCAGATCAGCATCAGCAGCAGGAGATGAAAGAGCGCCTTCCACGGAGATTGCCTCAGCACGTGGTAAAAGATTGTCGTCCCTTTGCAGGTCTCAATCAGGATCTGGACAAAACCCAACTTCAACATTTAACCTTTCGTTTGTATTCCCTGGCGGAGCCGTTGCGCTCGAGCCGCTGCAGTTCCGGCTTGATCTCGTCGAGCTCGTCCGGAGACATCCGGTCAACGAAAAGAATACCGTCGAGATGGTCCAGCTCATGCTGGATGCAGCGCGCCAGGAGGCCGCCGCATTCACACTCCACGACGGAGCCGTCGAGCAACTGCGTTTTGAATTTGACGGTGGCCGGGCGAACCACATTGCCCCAGATATCGGGCACGCTCAGGCAGCCTTCCTCGGCTTCGAGCAGGTCGCTGCCGGCTTCGACGATCTCGGGGTTGACCACCACCATCGGCATCATCGGCAGCAGCAGCGCCTCGCCGGGTGACTGGAAACCTTCCTCACGCTGCGGCACATTCAGCGCCACGATCCGCTGGTCCACCCCGTACTGGGGGCCGGCCAGCCCGATGCCGTCAAACGCATCCATGGTGTCGACCATTTCCTGGCCGAGCGCAACGATTTCAGGGGTAATTTCCTTGATCCGGCGCGCCTTTTTCTTCAAAATCGGAGCACCGGCGGTGTAAACCTGATAATTTTTCTTTCGACGAAACATGGCCATTATGCCTCCTGAAAATTATTCCCGGCAAGCTGCAGCGTATGGCGCAGATTTTCCAGACAGCGCTCGCGGCCGATCAGCAGCATGGTGGCGTCGAGTTCGGCGCCGCCGGCCACACCGCTCACCGCCAGCCGGACGGGCTGGAAGAGCTTGCCGTGGGGGACCTCACAGGCCGTTTCGGCCTCTTCGATCACTGTATGAATGCTTTCCGCAGTGAATTCGCCGGATTCCCATTTCTCCAGCGCCGCACGGACGCCTTTGCAGACTTCCGGTTTCCTGAACTGCTTTTCGAGGTTCTTCATATCGTATTCCGGCGTACCGGCAAAGAAGTAGCTCCAGCTGCTTACCTGGCTGAACTGCTTGGTACGGCTCTGCATCAGCGCGGCGACCTTTTCGAACTGTTCGCGCGGCCATTCGGGATTGGCGAATTTGGCGGCTTCCGTCAGGAATTTCTCCAGCGGCAGCTCGGCGATGTACATGCCGTTCATATTGGTCAGCTTATTGATATCGAACTGGGCAGGGGCGCTCTTGACGCGCTCGAGGGTAAAGGCTTCGATCATTTCCTGCCGGGTCATCTTTTCGCGGTCGTCGCCGGGGGACCAGCCGAGGAGCGCCAGATAGTTGTACAGTGCTTCGGAGAGGAAACCCTTTTCGCGGAAGTCGCCGACGAAGGCGTCGCCGTCACGCTTGGAGAACGGCTTGCCGGCGGCGTTGACGATCATCGGCATATGGCCGTAAGCCGGGGCTTTGTGGCCCAGCGCGTAAAAAAGCATGATATGGCGGTAGGTGTTTTCCACGTGGTCGTCGCCGCGGACGATGTGAGTGATTTCCTGGGTGATATCGTCGCAGACGTTGGCGATATGGAACACCGGGGTGCCGTCGCTGCGCAGGATGATCAGGTCCTTCATGCTGTCGAGCTGCTTGGTCATTTCGCCCTTGATCATGTCGACGAAGAAGATTTCACGGCGCTCAAAAGTGATTTTGACCACGCCCGGAATGACGAAGACTTCCATCTCATCGACGACCTTGGAGATCTTCGCTTCGAGGTCGAAAACGACTTCACCGGTCGAATTATACGCCTTCAGCCGGCGGAACCCGGCGAGGCAGGCGGAATTTTCCACCGCTTTGCCGCCCTTGCCGACGGTGAAGAAGGAGATGCCGCGCGAAGTGACTGTGAGCATTTCTTCCGGATGCAGTTCAAAGGAGGCTTCGCCCACGCTGCGGACGGCGTCGAAATCGCTGCAATCCCACGGAATACGGAAAAATACCGGACCTTCCTCGGTACGGTAAGCGAAACCGTTTTCGATCATCTTCTCGACCGCGGACAGGTGGGAATTGCGCATCTGGCTCTGGTAAATGATCTGTTCGTCGTAATCCAGCCCGAGCCACTGCATGCACTCAAGGAGCGTATCGATGGCCTCGCGGGTGGAGCGCTCGATGTCGGTGTCTTCGATGCGCAGCAGGAACTTGCCGCCGGTGTGGCGGGCGAAGAGCCAGTTAAAAATAGCGGTACGTATATTGCCGATGTGCACCTGTCCCGTGGGGGAAGGTGCGAACCTCACTCTGTTTTGCATAGCGGTAAATTCCTGATTATTAGGGCCGTTTGTCCTTGCCTTCCTCGATGACAATAGCCTGTTCGACGCGGGCGCCGACGGGGCTGGTGTGAGTGGCGGCACGCAATTGGGCAATTGCTTTCTGGACGCTGACCAGGGAGTTGATCATGGTATTTTCGGCCTGTACATACTTCAACTGGGCTTCGTTCAAACGGGTCAGTTCGGTATTACCGGCGTTATATTCTTCTTCGACCAGCTCGCGCTGCTTGGTCACCAGTTCCAGTGTGGCCACATAGAGGCGGGCGAGACGGACGTTCTGGATGTAGTTGTCATAAGCGGTGCGGACTTCTTCGACCACGGTCAACCAGGTGTTGGCGACGTCGAATTTAGCCTTGGCGATATCGGCCTGGACTTCCTTGACGCGGGCGGCACGGGCCCATTCGAGCGGCAGTACCCACTGGGCGGTGACCCCGGCGCTCCAGCTCGGCGTATTGGCATAACTGTTCTGGGCGCCGCTGCCTTCGGAACCGCTGCGGCCGGCGTTGGTGCCGAAGCCGAACCCGGCGTTGGCATAAACCGTCGGCGAATAGGCGCCATAGGCGGCGTACAGGTTGTATTCATTGATCTTCACCTGATCGCGGTAGTACTGCAGGTCGGGGCGGTTGTTCAGCGCGATGTCGAGGTAGACTTCGACGGTGCTGACGTGTTCGTTGGTGTCGGCGTTGATCGGCGGGAAGTCGATATGGGCGGGTAGCTTGCCGTCCGGATAACCCATCAGCACGGCCAGCGAATAAACCGCGACGTTGTAGGAATATTCCGCCGTGAGCTGGTCGCCGATGGCGTTGTTGACGAGGACTTTGAAGTTCAGTACGTCGGAGAGCGGCACGGTACCGTATTCGAGTTTGAGCTGGGTCTGTTCCAGGTTTTTCAGCTGGAAGTCCATGTCGGCCTTGGCGATGGCGCGCTGGCCGCGGGCCAGCAGAATGTCGTTGAAGGCGTATGCCACGGCCTGCATCAGCAGACGGCGGGCGTCTTCTTCCAGGCTCTTCTGGGCTTCCCATGACTTGCGGGAGCCCAGCACAGTCATTTCACGGATCAGACCGTCGAAAATCAGCCATGAGGCATTGAAATTGGTCTGGGTGTAGAAGCTGCGGCTGCGGGTCTGGTTAACGTTGTGGCGGTTGTAATTTTCACTGCCGTTGACGCCGATATCAAATCCGAGAGTGAACACCGGCATGTAGGCGTTCAGGGCCTGATAGTAGCGCATCCGGGCGGCGTTTACCGCATGGTAAGCAGAGATATAGTTCGGATTGTTCTTGACTGAAATTTCCAGCGCCGTATCCAGGTCCAGGATCGTGATTTCCTTGAGCAGGTCGTCCTGTTTGTCCTTTTCACGCGACGAGAACACGTTGCCATCGTAAGCCACCGGCGGCGGGGTATAGCGGTAGCAGCCCCCACAAAGAATTACCAGTGCAAAAAGAACCGCTGAAGTTTTCAATAGTTTACTCTTATTCATCAATATCTCCAAAATAATATTATGTATTGCGTTAAAATATACCCGAATTTATTTTTTTCAATCATTTTCAGTGGAAAAAAAGCCATTTTAAGTTGTTCGTAAAATGGACAAATATATTGTCGTTATAATAGTTTAAACCGTTACAGCATATTAAGAAAAGTTCCTGTTTTTTTCCATAAGGCGCCATTTTTGTCGCATACATACTTTGCTTGAAAAGCACCGGGAAAAGAATTATATTGTCCTATGAAATCAATTCTATCGACGAAAAATCAAAGCGCGGACACCGCACCTCAGCCGGAAATGCGGAGAATCGGAGTTTCTCCGGAAATATGGTGGGGGCTGGTTCTTGCCGGGGCGGTATTGCTGATTTTCGGGCGCGGACTGTGGTTTCCGGCGGACATCATGGACGATGTACTCTATATCGGGTTGAACGAAAAACTGGACTTTACCTGGGCGAATTTCGTCTATTGGTGGCACACGCCGATTCTGGAACTGAAGACCCCCCTGCAAATGTATTCCTACATGCTGGACCACCTGATCTGGGGCAATGAGCATTTTGTTTTCGGCGCGCACCTTCATAATCTGCTGCTGCACCTGGCGGCGGTGATCGCATTGTTCGGGATCTGCCGCGAGAGCGGACTGAAAACGCATTTCGCCGGGGTGGCGACGCTGATCTTCGCCATTCACCCGCAACGGATCGAGTCGGTGGTATGGCTGTCCGAACGGAAAGACGTACTGGCGCTGGCACTGGTCCTGGCGGCGCTGTGGCTGTTTCTCTTTAACCTGCGGACCGGCAAACGGTGGTGGGCACAGACGGCGCCGCCGCTGCTGTTTGCGGCTTCGCTTCTGGTCAAGCCCATGGCGATTTTGTTTCCGTTCATCATTCTGGCTTTTTTGTGGAGAGAGCGGCGCGGCTGGGACTGGCGCTTTTTCCTGCGGCATGGCTGGGCATTTTTCGCCGTGATGCTGATTTTTCTGGCGATGCGCCTGGAAATGGCCACCGGTTTTACAGAAGGCGCGGCCTCCGTACAGGGCGGCTGGAACACCCGGCTGGCGATTCTCTGCAATAATTTCGGGAACTATTTTTTCAAGACGTTTTACCCGTATTCGCTGTATCCGGTTTATCCGAATTACAACCCCTATCTGAATACGCTGTGGCCGGCGATCCTGTTTTTTGTTTTCTGGGGTGGCAGTGCCATACTCTGCTGGCGGTACAGAAATTATGCGCTGCTGTGGTTTGGATTGCTGCCGCTGGCGGTATGTTTCGGCGCGGCGCTGGCCCCGGTGGCGGGGGTGGTACAGATCGGAAACACGGATTTCGCCGACCGCTACAGTTATTTCGCTTCGGCATTTCTCTGGATCGCGGCGGGGTTGGCGCTGCAATGGCTTTGGCAGCGGCTGCCGAAGTACCGCCGCCTGATGGCCGGCGCCGGGGGCGTATATATATTGATTATCGTCATTTATTCATGGAACTATCTGGCGTGCTGGGAAAATGCCCGCACTCATCTGGCGGCGTCGCTGGATCACCCCGCGCCAAATCACAGGATCGTCTATATCGCCGCGATCCAGGCGTATTATGAGCGCGATTTTGAGCAGATGCACTGGATCATGGACAATCTGCTCAAGGATTATCCGCATCTCACGCCGGAACGCCGCGAAGCGTTTGAATCCTTCCGTCTTTGCATGAACGGAATGGAACTTTTTGCCAGGAACCGCCCGGACGAGGGGATTGCCCGCCTGGAATCGGTTATCCTGACGCCGCGGGTAGCCGCCGTCCGGTATTTTTCGCTCAGCTTCCCGGGCGAAATCATGACCACGGCCGTCACTTATTATCTGCAGCACAATCGCCCGGACCTCGCGGCTACGGTATTCCATAACATGGCCGTGATATACCAGTACTACAATCCGTCCGATTACCATTTCTTCATGGGAATGTCGTTTCTGCTCAAAAACGATCTCAGCAATGCCGAACAATCCTTTTTGCAAGCCCTCGAAACCAAACCCGACGACGAGAAAATCCGCGCCAACCTGGAAGCCGTCCGCCGCAAAATGAACGAAACAGCACGATAAAGGTACATCCAGCAGTATGAATATGTTCCGAAAAAGTCAGTTTTACCTGATCTTTTCCTTTATGGCCCTGATCTTCATGGGTACACTGCTGCTGAAAGCGCCGTTTGTCGAACACGCCGGCGGCCTGGAGTGGGTGGACGCGTTTTTCATGTCCACCTCCTCGGTCTGCGTGATCGGCATGGCATCGGTACCGGTCGACGATTTCAACCTCGCGGGGCAGCTGGTGATCCTGCTGTTGGTCCAGGTCGGCGGGCTGGGGATCATGACGCTGACCGCGTCGATCATCTTTTTCCTCGGGCGCGACTTCAGCTGGAGCGGCAAAAAGGTACTGGCCTCAATCAGCGACGACTTCCCGATCAGCAAAATCAACGTCCTGATCAAAACCATCGTCATCTACACCCTGCTCATCGAACTGGCCGGATTCATCCTGCTGGTGCCGGGGTTTTATTTCGGAGGGCACTCGCTCGGGGAATCGCTTTATTATTCGTTGTTTCATTGCGTGGCCGCCTATTGCAACGCGGGATTCAGTTTGTTCCGAACCAGCCTGGTCAGCCAGAGTGCCTATATCAAGGTGGTGATTGCGCTGCTGGTCATCTGCGGCGGCTTCGGCTTTTACGTCATCTACGACATTCTCAATTGGCGCACCCGCACGCTGGTCAATACCAAACTCGTCGTCATCACTTCGCTGATCCTGATCGTGGGCGGCGCGCTGGGCGTCAAAGTACTGGAATCGCTCGGGGGCAACCACAGCCTGACGTGGGTCGACGCCTTTTTCCAGTCGGTCACCACCCGCAGCGCCGGGTTCAACACCGTGGATCTCGGCGAACTCGATTCCTCGACGCTCTTCGTGATGACCGCGCTGATGCTGATCGGAGCCTCGCCGAACTCCACCGGCGGCGGCATGAAAACCACCACCTTTGCGATCGTGGTGCTCTCCGTCTGGAGCATTGTCCGCGGCCGCGAGAAATTGGTCATTTTCAAACGCGAAATCTCCGAGGAATACCAGATGAAAGCCTTTGCGATCATGCTGATTTTCATGCTCATTGCCGTCGGCTGCACGGTATTCGTCTGCGCCACCGCCACCACGGCCTACCCGCTGAAAAAGGTCGGCTTCGAAGTGGTTTCGGCGCTGGCGACCACCGGTTTATCGCTGGGCTACGCCGAAGTGGCCGAAGCCTACGGCAAAATCGCACTCATGGTCTGTATGTTCCTGGGCCGCCTGGGCCCGTTTTTCATCTTCATGTTCCTGGTCGGCCACGACAAAAAATCCCAACTCTCCTACCCCGAAGAAACCGTCATCCTCGCCTGATCACATGCTAATCGGGTCTTTTCGTATTATTTGTTTTGCACTGTGCCAATACCTCGGTGGCCCATTTGAAAACGAGTTTTTCCTCACTGTTTTGCATAACCCGAAGCTTTTGAATGGTTTCTTCATTGAGTTTCCCGTTATACTCCGGAAGAGGAATGTGTGTAGCCGGAACTAATCCTTTTTCCTCTTCTTCCGGAGTCAATTTCCCCGCAAATATTGATACTCTGCCATAATCGATATCCTTATTTATAATGAGCTCGGCGTAGGCATCAACGGCTTCCGGCAACCGCATGGAAGCCAAATATGACACGTAGACAAATTTCGTATGTCGGTCTGTTTCTTTTCGGATGACGGATAAAATATCGGGAATAATTGCTGGATCTTTAATCCTTCTGCAAAGGACATTAACGGCCGCAAACCTTACATGCTTATTCGAGTCGGCTAAAAATATTTCCCGCAGTAACGGATAGGCGTCTTTTTTGCGTTCATCCATATAAGCGAAAGCGTAACAGGTATTCTCCCGGACGAGCGGATCCGTCGACTTGATCGACTTTTCCAGATAGGGATAAGCTCGATCCCCGTAGCTTCTCAAAGCCGCTGGGGATGATATCATATCTTTATCTGAAAAAGAATCGATTATGATTGGAATATATTTCTCCGAGTCCAGTTCGAAAAATCCAAGCGAGAAAATAGCAAAAGCCTTGATCCTTTTGTCCGAAGAAGTCAAATAGCCGGCTTCCAGGAGTTTTTCGGCCTCCGCATCGCCCCATTCTTCCTTCGCCAGCCGTTCATCCAAAGCGTCATATCGCCACCCACGCGCTGCCGCGCGAACTACCGTCCGCACGTCATAATGATAAGCAACTGCCCAACGGCCAACGCCGATATACTCCGGAAGAGCCAACAGCACCAACGCAATCACCAGAAGAAGCAACGCCGGTATAATAAACTGAATGAACTTTATTTTCATTTTTGTCATTCCAAGGGAAAAATCAGGGAACCGATTTGGCAAATATATCGTAACCAAAGAAAAAGAGCCAAAGAAAAAGTCAGCATCCATATAATCCAGCTAAATAAATATATCTTAGACCATTCGGAATAGGAGAGGATCCAAAATCTGGAACTGATTTGTTTAAAATCTGCTATAGGATTTATAGATTCTATTTCAATATCTTTATCAGAATAAAGCAAATATTTATATCGTGCAATGTTTATTACTTGATATTCTTGATTGTAAGGGGGAGATTCTGTTGAAGTAACATTTTTTATCGGATTATTCTGAAAATGTTTAATTATTTCCCTCGCTTTAAAATAGGAAAAAGAGGATTTCAATGGGTCACTGCCGTAAAATGTAATTCCGAAAATAATAAGAATTAGAGGACAACCGAATGTTAAAATACAAATAATAAATCTCAGAGATTTGCCGAGTTCTTTTTTAAGTTTACAATGCCATAAAACAGCGAAAGATATGAGAAATAATAATAGAGGTAAATAGGCTTTCAGGATATGAGAAAATATGAAAAAATCAATCAGTTCCTTAGTATAACCTATTTGATCAATAGAATATAATATATTATCGTTCAGCCAATATGTTATTTCAGGATTTTTATTTATCTGCCCTTCCAGTTCTTTTGGGGTCCATATATTTTCAGAGATTATTGCTGAACCAAAATTTTTCTGTCTGCTTATTGTAAAGGGTATTTTAAATTTTGAATTTTCAATGGAACCTAAAATTGAAATCTCTGCCTGATCTTTTGCACACAGAGCTTTATAGGAACGATTTATCATAGAAATTTTCACTTCAGGAATTGCGCTATAGTTTAAATTCCTGTTGAACATATTACTATAAGCATTGCAAAAAACGAATCCACCTCCAATGATGGATACAATATAGAGCAAAATATAAAGATATAATTTTTTTATCATTTTTCCTCTTTATAATGGTAAATCATCAATCATTCGTTAATTGTGCACGGCTGATTAATGATTCACTCCATTTCATTGACTTTCCATTCTCAACATTTATCATATAGGAACAGCCCCCGATCTGGATCTATATCTAAACCTATCCCCAAAAAGGCCAAGAAAAAAAGCTAAATAGTGTAAAAGCATAAAATATTAGAAGAAAAGCAATAACGTGTGAAGTTTTTATTTTAATTATCTTTGAATACGTAAACTGATAAAGTAAAAGATTTCCTCCAAGAATCAGATTAATTAATGATATTGCCAGGAGTAATGTAAAAGGATAATCAATTCCCCGATTAAAAGCAGGCACCGATCCCTTAGCTACTAATGGATATATCAATAGAATATAGTTCGCAAAAATAGAAATAATATAAACACCAAGAATAAAAAATTTGAAATATATATTTTCTATTTTTTGCACTGAATATATTATCGAAGATACTATGGTTTCAATAAATACAATTCCTAAAGGGACTGCCAATAATAAACATAGTATTATAGGATCTCCAAAACCTTTAGTGAGGAGGAATAAAAGGCTAAAAATAATTGACCACCACCCTACGAAAAGTATTAGACATCTATTTTTTACCATGATGGTCTTACCTCATAATATTTTTCTATATAATTGATATTTTATATCAAAAAATCGTTCTAAGAAGATATTTTAGTATCAAATTCAAGTTTTTTATGCTAAAAATTAAAAATTCAGTATAGTCTGACCCTGATCTGGGACCCCGATCTGGACCCCGATCTGACCCCGATCTGACCCCGATCTGACCCCGATCTGACCCCGATCTGACCCCGATCTGGGTATTTTTATTTTTCTCTTCCAATAATTACATTATCGTATTCATACCATCCTAAATTTATAGAACCTGATCAAATTGACCAGCATCGGATAAAGGTAGTTTCTTGCCTAAAAGATCAGATATTTCTGGAGCATAATTTATTATTCGACCATCACTGGAAACTAAAACAAAAACATAAAGATGTTCATTGTGTTCAATAAAAGTAAGGTCATGGAAAATAGAATACCAAGTTTCCCAGAAACAGACATAGATATGCTCTTGTTTTTTTGTCAGTTCCTCCAAGATATTCTTGTCATAATATCCGCCCCATTTATCGAGTGGAAGTATTAAATAATTTATGTTTTTTAGTTTTTTATATGTAGCATCCCAAGGAGCACCTATTGTAACTTGCTTTACGAGTTTACTATAGTTTCTACCGTCATATAGGGCAATTACAAGGTAATCCGTAAGAATAATTACAGCCACTAGCAATGGAACGATCAACAACCCAATGCTGCATTTAATATAATATTTAGTTCTTTTCTTCATTTTACACCTTGTAGATTATTAATATTATTTCCCCGGCTTACGTTCAGAGTGTAGGCCGGGAATCACCATACTTATCGCCAAATTACATTGCTCCAGTCAAAATTTCGTGATGGCAATCGCGAGGGAGAAGGCAATGAATAACAATATCCTCCTCCCTGACTGGGAGGACGTAGTTTCAAATATTTATCTGTTGCCTCTCCTAGGTTATCTTTTCCATCAATTTTTTGCGCAAGTTCAAATGGACGAACATCTTGCTGTATATGATTATTTATTTTAATTCCATTAACCAATCCATGAAGATAATAGATATAACCTAGAGCACTTCCTGTTGCTTTATCTGGCGTTCCTGCACCAAGACCTGATTTTATTAAGTTTCCAGATGCATCATAGGTACATTGCTGTTGAGGACCATTCGAAATACTCAGAAGATAATTAGTCCTCATTGCCCATGCCGCTTTAGGATGATATGTTTGATTAGCCTTTCCTATGCTGCTCCATTGACCATTGGTACAGTTGGCGGGTTTATTAGTTACTTTGTTTATGCAGATTTTGCTGGGGCACTCAGGAATTTTAGTCAGCCAATCTGTCCCCTCTGCTTCATCCCATTTAGCCCAAATATCAAAAACGTCCTTGTCACTCAAATTATCATACCAGCCATAATATTCCATATTTCCTAAGTTATACATCCATGGAATTCCAAAAGAATCAAATTCTTTTTTTAATGCATCAGAAATACTAATCATTCCTAATCTATCAAAAAAACAAGATGAATTATTTCGGACGAAATTATACAGATTCTTTGCCCCTTTTTCTCTAAGAGGATCTCGTTTAGTCCATCTACCGATTGTGGAGTCATAATAGCGGTAGTTGTAGTAGACTAGGCCGGTTTCGTCATCGTGGAATTCGCTGGAGAAGCGGAAAGGGTTGGCTTCGGCCAGGGGACCGACCATGGATAGGACTTGGCCGAAGGGGCCGTAGGTGTAGGTAATGATGCGGGTGCCAGTTTCGTCGAATATGCCGGTGACGTTTTTATTGCCATCGGCCACGTAAAAGTAAGTGTCATCGCCGAGGGTCATACTGAGTGGCATATCGAGGCCGACTGATTCCGGCTGCCAGAGGAAGGCGTGGGTTCGGGCGTTGTTGTTCAGGGCGTCGTAGATAGCGACCAACTTGAAGTTATGATAAGCGAATTTCTGGTGCTTGATCAGGATGTTGCTTTCGTAGACCTTTTTGAACGCGCGGCGGCCTTTGTAGTCGTAGTCGAATTCAAGGCGGAGATCACCTTTCTCGGCTTTGATGAGGCGATTTTCGGTGTTCCAGGTGTAGGTCCAGCCGCGGTTGGTCAGCATGTTGCCGTTCCGGTCGTAGGTCGGCGTTGCCGAAGTTGACAGTTGACAGTTGACAGTTGATAGTTGAGTATATTGATTCAACAGATTTGTGACGTATTCCTTTTCGTCGCTGTCTTCGCTGGATTCGAGGCGGTTGCCGATCATGTCGTAGCGGTAGGACATGTTGTTCAATTCGGTATCGCTATCTTTGCGGATGGCTCCGGTCAATTGGCCGAGGTTGTCGTATTGATACTGCCATGCGCCGGCATTGGCCGGGGCGGCGGCGATACGCTGGTTGTCTTTGTTCAGTTCATAGGTGATTTCCGGCTGGCCGTTGACGTCGATCCCGGTCAGCTGTGAATAATTGTCATAATTGTACGTTATTTTCAGAAAAGGTTCGCTCATAATTGCTTTTTCCCATATGATTATGATGTTTATACAGTCAAAATTCTTAGCGGGTAAAGCTATTTTTCCAGTCATTCCTACTGGGTAATAGCATACCATGCTCCCGGTAATTTGTCAAGGTGTCGTATTTTCTCCTTCTGTTGTCCAATAATTTATGCTGTCTTTTCAAAAGAATGTGAAATGTCAACATAATTTCGAATAAAAGCCTATGTTCCGGCGGGAAAGTATTTTTCCTCTTTTCGCTCTTCTCTCTTCTCTCTTAACTTGACAATGGCTCGAGTAGGTCTACATTAGGGAAAAAGTATGTATATGTGAAAAAAAATGATAACGAAGGATGGGCCATGGCTTTCAGTCTCTTCACGAAACGGCGTTTTTTGCCGCTGTTCGTCACGCAGTTCCTCGGGGCGTTCAATGATAATTGCCTGAAAAATGCATTGATCCTGCTGGTCACTTACCGGATCGCCACCTCCACGAGCGAAATCACGTTCTGTTCCATGCTGGCGCCCGGAGTGTTTATTATCCCCTACTTCTTCTTTTCGTCGCTGGCAGGGCAACTGGCCGACAAATACGACCGCGCGTGGCTGGTCCGGCTGGTCAAAATCTGGGAAATCATCCTGATGGGCCTCGCCATTCCGCTTCTGTACCTGCAAAATATTCCGCTGCTTTTTGTGCTGCTTTTTCTGATGGGTACCCAGTCGACGTTTTTCAGTCCCATGAAGTATTCGCTGCTGCCGCAGCAGCTCCACAAGGATGAGCTGGTGGCGGGCAATGCCTATATCGAAGCGGGTACGTACCTCGCGATTCTGCTCGGTACCATCGCCGGCGGGTTGATGATCCTGATTGGGCACCACGCCGGGCATTGGACCGGGTATTGGTGGACCGGCGGACTGCTGCTGGCCATGGCGCTGGTCGGGTATCTCTTCAGCCGTTATGTACCGAAGGCCGCCCCGGTCGATCCCGAGCTGAAAATCAACTGGAACCTGGTCTCGGAAACCATTGAAATCGTCAAGATGGTCCGCCGTCAGAAAGTCGTCTGGCGCTGTATCCTCGGCATTTCGGCGTTCTGGCTGGTCGGCGCGTTGTATATGGCGCAGCTGCCGGGCTTCTGCAAGGAGGTATTGAATACCGGCAGCGAGACGGTAACGTTTTTCCTGATGGTCTTTTCGATCGGCATCGGGATCGGCTCGCTGCTGTGCAACCGGCTGCTGCGCGGGGTGATGCAGACCACCTACCTGCCGCTGAGCGCGCTGGGCATGGCGATCTTTACGCTCAGCCTTTTCCTGAGTTCATATGGACTGCATGCCGGTGGCGAGGGCGCGGTTATGATTTCGCTCAAAGAATATATGGGCAAATGGCTCTTCTGGAAATTGTCGTTTGACATGTTCATGGTGGCGATTTTCGGCGGTCTTTTCACCGTGCCGCTTTATGCGCTGATGCAGGCCAAGGGCGAGTCGAAGGAAATGGCGCGGATCATCGCGGGCAACAACATCATGAACTCGATTTTCATGGCGGTCGGCACCGGCATCGTGGCGCTGCTGTCGCTGGCCTTCAGTCCGTCGATCCCGATGATTTTCCTGTGGGTGGCGGTGTTCAACGTTTATATGGCGATCTACATCTGCCGGCTGCTGCCGGACGCGCTGATCCGTTCGCTGGTACGGTTTATCCTGATGTTCCTCTACCGCGTCAGCGTCAAAGGGCTGGAAAACTACGAAAAAGCCGGCAAGCGCGTGCTGATTATTTCCAACCACGCCTCGCTGCTGGACGGCGTACTGATCGCGGCGTTCATGCCCGAAAAAGTGACCTTCGCCATCAATACCCACATCGCTCACAAGTGGTGGATGCGCCCGCTGCTGGCGGTGGCGAACGCCCACCAGATCGACCCGACCAACCCCCTGGCATCGCGCGCGCTTATCAACGAAATGCGCCGCAATGTCAAAGTGATGATTTTCCCCGAGGGGCGCGTGACCGTGACCGGCGCGATCATGAAGATTTACGAAGGCACCGGCATGATCGCCGAAAAATCCGGCGCCATGATCCTCCCGATCCGCATCGAGGGCGCCCAGTATTCGCCGTTTTCGTACCTGAAAAAACACCTCCGCACCCGCTGGTTCCCGAAAATCACGCTGACCATCCTGCCGCCGCGGCGCTTCGAACTGCCTATGGACACCTCCGTCCGCAAGCACCGCCAGGTCGTGTCGGACAAAATTTACGACATGATGGTGGAAATGCTTTACAAGAGCACCAACATCAACGTCCATCTCTTCCAGTCGCTGCTGAACTCCGCCCATATCAACGGCGGCGGCATGCTGATCGCCGAGGACATCAACCGCCATCCGCTGACCATCCGCGGGATCATTTTCAAAAGTTACATGCTCGGCAATATGATCCGCAAGAACCTCGACGACGAAAAAACCGTCGGCGTCATGCTCCCGAGTTCGCTGGCCTGCCTGGTCACTTTTTTCGGACTGCAGGCCTATGACCTGATTCCGGCCATGGTCAACTTCACCGTCGGCGCGTCGCTGGTGGTGAAGAGCTGCCAGACCGCGCAGGTCAAAACCGTGATCACCTCCAGGATGTTCATCAAACAAGCCGAGCTGGAAGTGCTGGAAAAAAACCTGCTCGAGGCGGGTATCAAACTGGTTTATCTGGAAGACGTCCGCAGCAGCGCCACGCTGAGCGATTCCGTCGGCGGTTTCCTGCGTTTTCTCTTCAAAATCAAGCCGAAAAACGACCCCCTCGGCCCCGGACTCATTTTGTTCACCTCCGGCTCGGAGGGCAGCCCCAAGGCCGTGGTGCTCAGTCATCGCAACCTGCAGGCGAACCGCGTCCAGTGCCTGAGCGTGATTCCGATCACCAGCGACGACCGCATTTTCAACTGCCTGCCGATGTTCCATTCGTTCGGGCTCGGGGTCGGTTCGCTGCTGCCGGTGCTCTCCGGCATCCGGACGTTTTTCTATCCGTCGCCGCTGCACTACCGTATCGTTTCCGAGCTGTGTTACGACACCAATACTTCGGTGATTTTCGGCACGGACACGTTTATGAGCGGTTATGCGCGGGCGGCGCACCCCTATGACTTCTTTAACCTGCGCATCGCCGTGGTCGGGGCGGAAAAGCTCCGCCAGCAGACCCGCGAGGTCTGGATGGAGAAATTCGGCGTGCGCCTCTACGGCGGCTACGGCACCACCGAAACCGCACCCGTCGTCTGCCTCAATACCCCGATGTATAACCGCACCGGCTCGGTGGGCCGCATCGTGCCCGGCATGGAAACGCGCCTCGAGCCCGTCGAGGGCGTCCACGAGGGCGGCAAACTGCTGGTCCGCGGTGACAACGTCATGCTCGGTTATTACCTTGCCGACAATCCCGGCGTGCTGGTGCCGCCCCCCGGCGGCTGGTACGACACCGGCGACATCGTGACCATCGACGAGGATGGCTTCATCTACATCGTGGGCCGCGCCAAGCGCTTCGCCAAGATCAGCGGCGAAATGATCTCGCTCGGCGCCGTCGAGGAGGCCGTGCACAATCTCTGGTCGGACGTCAAACAGGGCGTGGTGGCCATCGAATCCGACAGCAAGGGCGAACAGCTGGTGCTGATCACCGAGCAGAAAGACGCCGCGCTGCCGGACCTGATGAAATTTTTCCGTGAAAAAGGATTCAGCGAATTGTGGATCCCCAAGAAAATCGTCGTCGTCAAAGAGGCCCCGCTGCTCGGCAGCGGCAAATTCGATTATACCGGGGCCAAACTGATCGCGCAGGAAGCTGTTAACGGCAATTCATAAAAAAGGGTTGGTTTGATGAAAATTTTATTGTTGGGGGACTCGATCCGCTGCGGATATGGTGAATTTGTCCGGGAGAAATTATCCGGGCGGGCAGAGGTGTATTTTCCGGCGGAAAATGGCCGTTTCGCCCAGTATACGCTGCGGCAGCTGCAGGATTGGAAAGGCGAATTGGGGCTGCGCGAAGACGTCGATGTCGTGCACTGGAACAACGGGCTCTGGGATTGCGGGCACCTGGGGCACGGAGCCAGCCTGGAAAGCACCGGCGGCACGGATGCGGCCGGGGACAAACAAACGGTCGTTTACGAGGAGGAAACCCTGACTCCGCCTGATATTTATGCATACATGATCCGGCGCGTTTACCGGCGGATTCATACGCTTTTTCCGCGGGCAAAAGTGATTTTCGCCTGTACCACGCCGGTTATTGAAGAAAAAGCGCCGCCGATTCTGATGCGTTACAATTCGGAAATCGAGCATTTCAATCAAATCGCGCGGCAGACACTTCAGGAATTTCCGGTACTGTTCAATGATCTTTACGCGTTTTCAAAAGAACATTTGCAGGACTGCTATGCCGATTGGGTTCATTATAATGAAAAAGGTTCCCGGCTGCTGGCGGACCGGATTGGCGATTTCATCATGAACGCCGCCGAAAATCAGCAGTAAAATCGCGGCAACTGTTTGATATCGGGCATACATGAAATTTATCCCATTTCCCCTTTCCCGGTTTGCTTTTTCAAGCCAATGGTTGTACCTTTGTCATTAAAGCTAAGAAAATTGTTCAGGAGACCATTAGAGAGAATTCGCAAACATTTATAAATCAGGAGATTAAATATGAACGACATCCTGAATCACCATCTGGATTATTTCCTTGCGGAAGGCAGCATCATCTGCGGACTGCAGGCTACGGACCCCAATGGCGCCATCGATGAACTGGTATCGAGGCTCTGCCTCAACACCAGCGGACTTGACAAAAATTTCATCATCGAAGAGCTCAGCGCCCGCGAAAAAGTCGTTCCCACTGTCATCGCCCCCGGGCTGGCGGTCCCCCACGCCCGATTGCCCCGCCTCAGCCGTCTGCTGGTCGCGCTCGGCACTTCCGAACAAGGCATCGACTTCAACGTCGACGGCATGCCCCCGGTCAATGTGATCGTGCTCGTGCTGACTCCGAAGGATGACCCGGGGCTGCATCTGCAGGTGCTCTCCGCGCTCGGCACCGATTTCAGTACGCCGGACGCCATCAGCATCGTCAGCAAACAGAAACTTCCGGCCGACGTGCTGAAATATTTCCACTCAAACCGCGTCACGCTGCCGGAATACCTGACCGCCCGCGATGTGATGAATCCCCAACCCGTCACCCTGCAGGAATCCGACACGCTGCAGAAGGCCATCGAAACCCTCGCCACCGGCCGTTTCAACGACATCCCGGTGCTGGACCCCGACGGCGACATTCGCGGCGCCGTGTCTCTCGAAGACATCCTCAGTTTCAGTCTCCCCGACCACATTTTGTGGATGGAGGACCTGACTCCGATCTACCGTTTCCAGCCCTTTGCCGAAATGCTTCGCGACGACGAGGAAACCAAGCTCGCCGACTTCATGCGCGAAGAAGTCATCAAAGTCGACGAAACCCTCCCTGCTATTCAACTCGCCAAAATGTTCCTGGTCCACAAATGCCGCCAGATCATGGTCGCCCGCGGCAGCAAACTCGTCGGCGTAGTAAACCTCAAAGACTTCATAACCAAAATGTTCTGGGAGTAAGATTAATTAAGAAAGAAAAAAGAAGAAAGAAGAAAATCTGGGAAAGGAAATTACGATATTGCATGAATGTTGAGTCAAATAATGCTTGTTAACTTTTGTTGTGAAGAATTAAAGAAAATCATCGTCAGAAGACGATGTTCAATTTTCTTCTTTCTTCTTTCTTAATTCTTAATTACACAGAGGTGGTGGATAATGCATGAAGATGGCGGTTCGGTCGAGCTGGGTACTGCGCAGCTGATTTCGCGGATGGGTATTTTGATCGGGGCCGGACTGCTGGTCGGGTTCGGCGGAGGGGGGCTCGGGTTGGAGGCCCGGCAGGCGGTTTCGTGCGCGGTGTTTGTGTCGATTATCATGGGAACGCTGTTTTTCTGGAATTTCCGGCTGGCGATCGCGTTCCTCGGGCTGGCGGTGCTGATTTTCACCAACTCGCTCAATAAACAGTCGTTCATCGAGTCGACCGAATTGAATGTGATTCTGTTTCTGGTCGGCATGATGGTGATCGTGGGTGCATTGCGCGACCTCGGTTTTTTCACCTGGGTGGTACAGCTGATCGTATCGATCAAAAACCTGACCGGCAAGAAGTTCATCGCGGTGACCGCCGTCAGTTCGGCGCTGCTGGCCTGCGCGGTGGACGAAGTCACCTCGATCATCTTTGTTTCAACGCTGATTTTCCAGGTTTGCGACCGGCTCAAGATCAAGCCCACGCCGTATATCATCATCTGTGTATTTGCCACCAACGTCGGCAGCGCCGGTACCATGATGGGCAACCCGGTCGGGATCCTGATCGGGTCCAAGGCGGGATTGACCTTTTTCGACTTCATCATCTGGGCGTTTCCGATCATGCTGGTGGCGTTGGGCCTGATTGTGGCGATGACGATGTGGTATTACCGCAAGGACCTCGAGGAGTTCGACGTCAGCATGAAGGAGCGGCTCTCGCGCAACCTGACGCTGGTGCCGAAAATCGACGTTCCCTACAAGCAGGGGCTGGTACTGCTGATCGTGACGATTGCCATGATCGCCTCCCACTCGTCGCTGGAATCGCTGTTTCACCTCGAACAGAACAGTATCCTGATGATCGCGCCGCTGATTTGTTCGGGCATCGTCATGATCCTGAAGCGCGACCGCGCGCGGCATTATATCGAACGCGAAGTCGACTGGTGGACGCTGCTCTTTTTCATGCTGCTCTTTGCGGTAGCCGGCACGCTGGTGCATACCGGAGTCGACAAGCTCATGGCCAACAAGTTTTCCGCGGTCTGCGGTACCAACAATATGGTACTGATCCCGTTGATCCTGGGGGTGTCGGCGATCGGGTCGGCGTTTGTGGACAACGTGATTTTCGTGGCGGCGTTCTGTCCGGTGATCAGCAAACTGTCGGTCAGTCTGCATGATCTGCCGTTGTGGTGGGCGCTGCTTTTCGGGGCATGTTTCGGCGGCAACATCACCATGATCGGCAGCACTGCCAACATCGTGGCGCTGGGCATGCTGGAAAAGCGCTCGCACGTGCATGTGTCGTTTTTCCAGTGGTTCAAAATAGGGATTGTGACCACGCTGGTGACCGGCGGCTTCGCCTGCCTCGCGCTCTACGCGCTCTCGCCCCTGATGCCGGACCGTTATTCAAATATCGGCTACGAGGAATTCGATGGCAACACCGTTCGCCTCACGGCCAAAAATGCTGTACTCAAAGGCGAGTTTTCCAAGGACGCTCCACCACCAATGGCCGATGTTCCCGAGGGCAACTACCTGCCGGTGACGGTGAAGATGTTTAGCTCCAATCGCAAATCGTCGATCCCGGTGACGGCCTACCTGCCGGAAGCGGTTGCCATCCGGTCGGACATCAAAGACGCCCTCGAAAATCCGTCGGAACTCTACTTCAAAGGTAAGCTCTCCCACACACCGGAGGGCAGTCCATATCCGGCGTACATGATCGTGGAAGAAGTCAGCGCCGCAGTGCCGCGCCATTGAGTATTTATACCGAATTGCAATCATAAGGCTTGTAACCGCCGCTGGAATTGCGGGCTCAAATCCGGTCTGATTCGCAGCGGCTCCCCGGAATCCTTGTTATCTGATTTATTTCACTTTGATTTTTGCGGCATTGCCGTTGCTTACCGGGACCAGAAGCAGGCGTTCAATATATGTGGTATTAGGAGTCTTGTCACCGGGAAAATAGGCCGGGCCGGTGAATTTCAGCCGGACCCAGATTTCATATGTTTCGTCCAGTCCCGGGGCCGGATCTCCGGTATGAAATTGGACTTCCCATTTGCCGGTGAAATAGATATAAGTTGATGGGTATAGCTTTATCGTCGCCACCTTGTACCAATGATATCCTTTGCCTTTGACTTTCCGGATATATTCGCCGGCCAGGTCCTTTGTCGTATTGGCGACATAGGCTCCGTATTTGAAAGGAACTCTGAATTCCGGCTTATCCCTGGTAATCTGCAATACCTGCCCGGTTTCCGAGGTCGGATCATCGACCAGCGTGGCAACTTCATTCCAGATATATGCATCCGAGGCCGGATAATCGAAGTAATCGACTCCGGCAAATTCAGCCGGCGGGCGCAGCATTAACGGTGCTTTCGCATAACGTTTGATTTCCGCGATTATATCATTGTGGAGATCCTGTTTGGTTTTTTTGGCGCGCGGAGTTAATTTTTCGATCGCCGCAAGCTGATATTTTTCCGCACGGGACAAGATTTCATCCCGGTTCAGCGGATATTCTTTCCGGTCGTGCCCGGCCCGCTCGAATTCGGTCAGAAGTACCGGAAAGAGAATGTAGGAAACGCGGTCCAGGCCGACCCGCGCCCGTTGGACACGTTTCAACAATACGGGATCTTCTGCTACCGCCGCTTCCGCTTCGTCAAAGCACTTCTGCATTTCAGGAATGCTTTTCCAGTTCAAATGCTTAAGCGTGGTGCTTTTGGCATACCAGTCGATATAGGCATTTGTTTCAGTCCGGTATTTTGCGACAAGGTCCCGGAATTCCATCAGCGCCGGTGCCGCCGCGCCGTAATTTTTCTCCATGAACGTCCGGTAAAGTTCTTTTTCATCCTGGTATGGATTTTCCATCAGCTTCATTGTCAGCCAGATTTTCAGGTCGTACATATCGGCTTGATGGGGCAGCTCCAACTCCCAGAACATGAACCGGATTCCGTGATCCGCATAAAACCGCAGATCTTCGCCAATAACCTGTTCAAAAGGATATGGAGCGCCTGTGACAACATAAGTAATCGCGTAATCCCATATTCCCATCAATGGCGCCAACTTACTCCATTTGTCGACCATACCCGCCCAATAACGGTTTGATTTGTCGGTGAGAGGGGCCGCCTGATTGGCTACGATATCGCACAGGCGGATCATCAGGTTCGGTTCCACTTTCAGTTTTTCCGGCGGAGTGATGATATTGGCATAGATAATGGTGGTCAGGACCAAATCGGGATGGCTCTCGGCGAGTTTGGCGGCAATCGGGTTCAGAAAATCCAGAAGCAGTTTTACACCGCCGCCCCGTTTTTTCAGTGCCGCCTGGCATTTGTCACATTCACAGACATATGCACCGTCATCCAGGCTGATGTCATAATAACGCGGTGAAGGCACTCCTTTTTTCCGGGCATTGTCCTCGGATTTTTTGATAAATTCAAGCAGTTTCGCATAAAACAGGTCCGGCAGTTCCGGGAGGGACATGCAAACATGATTCGACGCTCCGCGTTTGCCGTTCACCAGCGTGCCATACTGCGGATAGTCTTTGCCCGGAAAGTACAGGCCGAACGTATGAACGAAATACGGTAATCCGAAGCAGTCGTCTCCGCCATATTCAGGCCCAATCGACGAATTCGCATCATAATTCATTCGGTTCCTGGTCACAAAGCGTCCATTGTCGAGCGGTAATTCACCGCGGGATTGACGCGCAATGCTGCGATGCGTGAATAAGGGTTTTCCGCGCATGTCAAGAGCCGGCAATTGGACTTCCGAGGCGGCGGGCACATAATCCTCATACGGATTGAACCAATGTATCCCCAGGGAATCTTCCAGGAAATGATATGTCGCATACAAGGTGCCGCGGGTTCCGCCTCCGATCAGAAAAAGTTTGCCGTCAAGGGATTTGACGCACCATTCTTCGTCCGCCAATTGATCAAGGCCGTTGGCTTTGGCGGCGGCTGTCGGCCCGATATGGATTTCCGGGTCGGCTCCGTCCACGGTGAGAACTTCTGGCGCAACGAGTTTCAGATAATGTTCCAACTCTTTGGCGGCAGTCTTTTCTGCCGGCGTCGGGGATTCCGGCAAAATGATGTTATATGCCATACAAGGCAGGATCAACAGGGAAATAATCAGCGAGATTGATTTTTTCATCGGAAACTCCTCTATTACCAGTATTGTGGGAAAAATTGATATTCATACATGAATACGGCAGCCAGGCTCGAATTACCGTAAGCATGGGCCAGTATTGGCGTAACTTCCTCAACATGACCGTCAAAAAATAAGCAATTATTGGTTTTGCCGTGTGTTTGTCCAATGGGATTTGTATGACTTTTGGTACTGTCGATTGCCAGAATTGCTTTCGGATGCCGGGTTACCCGATCCTTTTTCAGCTTATGGTTCAATGTATAGGCATCTGTGTAGATCAGCCCGCCGAAATAAAAATAAGTAGTCCAAGCTTTTTCCCAACCGGCCATACTGCTTTGATTTTCGACAAAATATTGAGGATTAAGTTTTTCTCCGATTGGGCACTGTAGCGGAAACTTCTCCGGCTTTTGAAATGAAATATATCCATTAACGGCCAGAATTCCGAAACCTTTCGGAGCATCCACGTTACCATTAAGGAACCATTGGTTAGGCATATCGCTGTAAGCCACGTCCTTGAATGGATCCATGTTCGTGGCGTACGGATTGATAGGTGCCCATCGATCGTCGAAATCATTTGCATACATGGTACTGGCTTGGCCAAGTTGCTTTAAGTTTGAGGTACAGTGAGATTTCTGGGCTTTTTCGCGCGCTTTGCTCAGGGCCGGCAGCAGCATTGCCGCCAGGATCGCGATGATTGCTATTACCACCAGCAACTCTATGAGCGTAAATGTGTGATTCCGTTTTTGTGTTTTCATTTATGAACTCCTTTTTGATAGGTTTGCTTTGGCTATGGAATGATCCGGGATGAACTCCGGGCGGATCAGGTTTTCATAACAGTGGGGGGGTTGTCCGTCGATCAGGCTTTTCAACAGGTCGAGTGAGGCGTCGATCAGTTTCTCCCGGCTGGAAAAAATATTCGAAATACCGGGGATTGGATCGAACCACAAATACGGCGCGGTAAGAGACACGTCTTCCGGCACCCGGATGCCGATTTCGCGCAGGTACTTCAGCAGCGTGACCGCATAACACACGTGCACCGAGGTGATGGCAGTGATTCTGCCGCTGAGAATTTCCGGGGCGAGTTTGCGGGCCATTTCCAGCATCTTCTGTTCATGGGTTTCCGGTGTGATGCTTTCGAGTTCGCCGCCGGGCAGGATTTCCATGCCGGAGAACATGGCGGCCTCGCGTAGCGAATGACGGATGTGTTTATCGTAATGTGAGAGCTCATAATCCTCCGTCATCGGAGACACCACCACCATATTTCTATGGCCAAGTTTTTTCAGTTCCTCAAACGCCATCAGGAAGCCGTAGCGATAGTCGATGTTGACCATCGGCACGTCCACCAGCTGCGTGGAAAAAGGCACGTCCATCAGTACGACCGGAACTTTGGCCCTGACGGTGTCGACCACTTCCATGTGCGGTGTACCGACGATTGCGCCGTCGATCAGTCCGTTCAGCAGCGGAGGGCACCGAAAACCATCCTGCTGGTAATAACAGCAGGGGATGACGAACTGTCCGCGCATCTGAGCCTGCCAGGCCAGGCGGTAAACGTCCGCTTCCTGGTCCCGGTCATGTTTCGGCACAGTATTGAGCATATGGACGATGTGCATGATGAGGCCGGTTTTGCGGCGTTCTTCGCTACGGCTGGCGCGGAGCCCGCGGGCGGATTCGCTGGGCGTATAGTTCAGGCGGTTGGCGATATCCCAGACATGCTTGCGGGTTTTGTCGGAAAAGCGCATCTCGCCATTGAGCACACCGCTGATGGTGGACAAGCTCATATTGGCATGATTTGCTATATCTTTTATGGTTACGCGTTTTGACATTTTACAAGAGTTAGAATGTTTACTTGAAACGTTGCACTTATTAAATTATACTGCCGGAAATCATTTTGTCAATAGGGGCAGGGGCCATTTTATTGAAAAATTTTATGGATTTGCCGAAAGGTGCGCCCTTGCCAAAAGTTTGGTGGATCGCCGGAAAGGGGCCGACGATGCTGCCGCGCAAAACGAATCGGTATTATTTATCCGAATCGACGGGGACGGTGGAGTCGGCGGAGTTCAGCGGCTCCCCGGAGCCTTTGCGGCGTTCTTCGTTGATGGAGTCTGCCGCGCCGATCTGCATGATGGTGATAATCAGCAGGAAAATCATCGCCTGCACGATGATCACCACCGCCGTTTTGCGGTCGCCCCACAAGAGCGGCAGCACGCTCAATCCAAGCATGAGCTCCATCAGGTGCACCATCTGGACGGCGCGCTTGCGGGTCAGTCCCATTTTGACAAAGCGGTGCGAAATATGGTTGTGGTCGCCCACGTAGATCGGTTTGTGGTTGCGCAGCCGGATAAACACCACCGCCAGCGCGTCAAAAAGCGGGATCGCCAGGATGAAGAGCGGAATCAGGATCGGCGATCGGGTCAGTGAATAATCACGCGAGAAATAGGTGATGCTTGCGCTCATCACCGCCGCCAGGTACCCGAGGAAATGACTCCCGGAGTCCCCCATGAAAATCGACGCCGGGCTGTGATTGTAGAACCAGAAGCCCAGTCCCACCCCGCAGCTCAGCGCTCCCATTGTCGCCAGGAAATACTGGTTCGTCAGAAACGCCACCGTGGCAAACAGGCCCATGGCGATCGTCACCGTGCCGACCGCCAGGCCATCCATGTTGTCGAAAAAGTTGATCGCATTCATCAACAGCATGAACCAGAATACCGTGGCGCACCAGATGAACACCGGATTGTTGATAAACAATGTAATTTTGATGCCGCCGAAGGAAACGACCAGTGCCGCGATCAGGAATTGACCGAGAAATTTGAAATGGGCCTTCATGCCGAATTTGTCGTCCCACAGTCCGAGCCCCATCGCCAGGAACGCCCCGAGACAGATCACGCCCAGGCGCGGGGTGACCATTTTGATGCCGCTGAGGTTATCGGCGATATCTCGCGAAAGATTACCCAGGTCGGCCGTCATGACTATGATGAAGCCGAGGGCAATCGCCAGGAACCAGGCGCAGAACATGGCCAATCCACCGAGGAGCGGCGTGGCTTTGCCGTGCTGTTTGTGCTTCTCGCCCTTCGGGCGGTCCATAATATCCCATTTCTCGGCCAGATGCTTGAATAGCGGTGTCAGCACCAGCGACAGCATCCCACCCATCAGAAAAACCAGCAATAATACATGTTGCCAGGAAATCATTTTGTTGAAACCTTTCCTTTTTTTATTGAAATTGTGCTATATATTATAGCATAAGAAACCTCAACTTAAAAATCTGAATATGATGAATGACCGTTTTATTTTCGGTCCGGTGGCATCCCGCCGGCTCGGTGTTTCGCTCGGGGTCGACCTGGTACCCTCAAAAACCTGTCCGCTGGACTGCATCTACTGCGAAGCGGGGGCTACCACCTGCCTGACCGTGGAGCGCCGCGAGTATGTACCCATCGACAAGGTGATCGCGCAGCTGGATGAAGTATTGAAGAAAAATCCGAAGTTGGATTACCTGACCTTTTCCGGCGGCGGAGAACCTACGCTGAACTCCGGCATCGGCAAAGTCGTCGACTTCGTCAAAGATCATTACCCGCAGTACAAAATCTGTCTTTTGACCAACGGCTGCCTGCTCGGCGACCCGGAACTGGTCCGGGAAATCGCGCATGTGGATTTGGTAATTCCGTCGCTGGACGCCTCGAATGCCGGGGAGTTCGCCGCCATCAACCGTCAGGCCCCGGAACTGGATTTCGACAAAGTGCTGCAGAATCTGATTGCCTATTCGAAGCAGCGGACTTCGCTCCTCTGGCTGGAGCTCTTCATCGTGCCCGGCGTTAATGATTCGGACGACTCCATTGCCCGTTTTACCGAAATCATCCGGCAGATCGGTCCGGACAAGGTCCAGTTGAATACGCTCGACCGCCCCGGCGTGCTGGATTGGATCAAGGCTTCGACCTCGGAAAATACCATGCGTTTCATCAAGGCTTTCGAACCGTATGTGCCGGTCGAAGCGGTGGGGCCCTTCCGTTACCAGAGCAAAGCGCTCCAGCAGGATATCGAGTTATCGGACATTGACAACCGGATCCTGGCGCTGATCAGCCGCCGCCCGGGGACCATTCAGGACCTCATGGTGGCATTGGAACTCGATGCCGCCGTCATCAAACCGCACCTCGACCGGTTGCTCGGAGCCGGCAAAATCATTTCCGAAAGACTCTACCGGGGCGACTTCTACAGTATCAACTGATATTATTTACGCTCCTTTCAATAAACATATCGGTATATTACTTCCCAAAAAACGGAAAACAAAAAAGGAGGCCGAAGCCTCCTTTTCAATTGAACGTTTAACTAATACTGATATTAGTCGTTAGCCGCAGCTGCGGAAACGTTCGGGTAAATGTACGAAGCACCACGATTCTTGGAAATGTACCATTTATCACCGGCGAAACCGGAGACGTGACCGTCGTGGAACAGGATGTTACCATAGTTGCTATGGTTACCCCATTTCTTGGTGGGAACGTCGGTACGGTCAGCGGCGATACCGGAGTCGGCATTACCGTAGACGCCCGAAGCACCTTCCATCATTCCTCCGGCAAAGGCGTAACTGGTGGAGGCAACGTTCGCACTAGTGACATCGCCGTTGGTGTCAGTGGTGTTCGACAGAGGAACATTATTTTTGCCCTTGGAGTGAGTGGTGGACGGGCAAATGTACACGCCGTAGTCGGTCAGGAAGTCGTTTTTGCGCAGCATTTCGAGACCATCGGCACCGCCGTAAGCGGGCATACGATCCTGATAGTCAATCGCGTACTGCTTGATGGCCAGACCGATCTGTTTCAGGTTGGAGGTACAGGAGATACGACGAGCCTTTTCACGAGCTGCATTCAGCGCGGGAAGAAGCATGCCGGCGAGAATCGCGATGATCGCGATCACAACGAGGAGTTCGATGAGTGTGAACCCTTTTTTCATTTTTGGCATCCTTACTTGTTAATTGTTTCTCATACCAGAACATCCAGTATAATTATAGTTTAGCAAATTTCTATCAGAAATGCAAGCTTTTTAAAAAAAATATTGAAAATAATAATCAAAAATAAAAAAAAGGAGGCCGAAGCCTCCTTAAACTCCTGCTGAGCTTGAAATCAGTCGCCGGTCTTGGCTACGTTCGGGAAAATGTACGAGTTGCCACGATTCTTGGCGTTGTACCATTTGTCGCCGGCGAACCCGGAGACGTGACCGTCATGAAACAGAATGTTGCCATAGTTGGTATGGTTGCCCCAGCTGTTCTCGACGTCACCACGGTCGGCGGAAATACCGGAGTCGGCATTACCGTAGACGCCCGAGGCGCCTTCCATCATTCCAGCGGCAAAGGCGTAACTGGTGGTGGCAGCGGTGGGGGTGGCAGCGATGACCGCGCTCTGGTCCCGGTTGGCATTGGCACCGGTAGTCGTGTTGGTCAGCGGAACGTTATTTTTGCCCTTGGTGTGGGTGGAGGATGGGCAGACATACACGCCATAGTCGGTCAGGAAGTCGTTTTTGCGCAGGAGTTCGAGACCATCGGCGCCGCCGGCATGGGGCATGCGGTCCTGATAGTCAATCGCGTACTGCTTGATAGCCAGACCGATCTGTTTCAGGTTGGAGGTACAGGAGATACGACGGGCCTTTTCACGGGCTGCATTCAGCGCGGGAAGAAGCATGCCGGCAAGAATCGCGATGATCGCGATCACAACGAGGAGTTCGATGAGTGTGAACCCTTTTTTCATAATTACTCTCCTTAGAAAGATATGGTTACAGTTTCCGGTTTTTATACTCAATTTTTATACTCGATGGATGAAACCCGATTTCTCCACCCTCATATTCTATCATGAAACCGCAGAAATTACAAAGGTTTTTCGACGGATAACTATATTTTTTCAGAAATTTCTGCACTTGCCATGGATACAAACAGATGTAACAATAGCACGTTATAAGTGTTACTCCAAACGCTTTTTCCGGAAAATTCCCGAAAAAACACGGTTTTTGAGCGGAATATATAGGATTGTTCCTTGAAAAAGTGCTTTTCCCGGATAGAATATGGTAATTCTGAATTGCCGGAGATGTTTCCATGTCTGACAACATGACGGAAAAGAGTAACTTCAGCCAGGTCAAAGAACTTGGCGGTTATACTCTATTGCATCCGCTTGGGATCGGGGGAATGGGGGAGGTTTACCTGGCCACCCGTAACTCGGACCATACCAAAGTTGCGATCAAAATTCTTCTGCCATCGTTGGCAAACAACCATTACCATATCGAATTGTTCCTGAAAGAGATCAACCTGCTTTCCCGGATCAAGCATCCCGGCATCGTCCATGCCCTCGAAGCCGGCGTCCAGGATGACATCTGTTTCTTCGTCATGAACTTCATCGACGGGCGCAATCTGGTGTCGGTGATCGAAGAGGACCAGCCCGTCAACGAAACCGCCGCGCTGGTGATCATCCGCGACGCCGCCATGATCCTGCGCGACGTATATGACCAGTACCAGATCATCCACCGCGACATCAAGCCGGAAAACATCATGATCACTCCGAAGGGTCAGGTCCACGTCCTGGATTTCGGCCTTTCCTGGGGGATTTACGACGAACACGGCCGGAATTGCGCCGGCATCGGCACCGCGCATTTTGCCGCGCCCGAGCAGCAGGCCGGCAAAAATATCGATTTCCGGGCGGATATCTACGCCCTGGGCGCCACGCTGTTTCAGCTCCTCACCGGCCATTATCCTTTCGAATACCCGACCGTGGAGGAAATCAAACAGGCCCATTTGCACAATCCGCTTCCCGATCCGCAGGAATTGCGCCCCGGGCTCGGCGACGGTTCCGCCATGATCCTGCGCAAAAGTCTGGAAAAGGACCCCGCCTTTCGTTACCAGTCCTGGCAGGAGATGATCGACGACCTGAACGCCACGCTCAAAGAGTTGAAAAAACACAACAAATACATCCTGAAACCCCACCAGGCGGCCGTGATTGCGCTTCTTTTCGTCACCGTTTTCGGCTCCCTGACGTTTTACCACCGCGGCCGCAAGGAGCAGGCCCGCCGGCAGGAATTCATCAATACTATGATCGAAATCGAGAACAGATCGCTGCAGGACCCCGAAGACGCCATGCTGTTGCTCGACGGCGTGTCCGAGGAGCTCGCCGCCCGTTATCCGGAGATCACCGACGAAACCCGGGCCTTCATCGCCAGACAGCTCGAAACTAAATCCAGGGAAGTCGACCTTGCCCTCGAAAACGAGTTGAAGCGCCTGCGCGCGAACTCCTATCAGCTCCAGGCCGAAGAGCAATGGTACGACGCCCGCGAATTCTGGCACGCCCAGATGAAGAAAAACGAATACCGCAACCATGAAAAATTCCTCGAAGAAGCTGCCAAGCACCTGGCCTTGATCAACAGCAAAATCAGCACCAATTAATTAAGAAAGAAGAAAGAAAAAAGAAGAAAAGGGGAGATTCTGAGTTCGTTTCCTATGTGTTTCCTTTGTGCCGGGTTTTCTTCTTTATTCTCTCTTCTTTCTTCTTTTTGCTGGAAAAGTCTGATTTCCGTGCTATAGTTACTGAGCTGTATAACTATCAACCACGAAAGACCATACATATGAGCAACTACAAGCATATCGTCGTGCCCGCCGGAGAAAAAATCACAGCCGGCAGCAATGGCAAACTCCAGGTTCCGGATAACCCGATCGTCGCCTTTATCGAGGGGGACGGCATTGGCCCGGACATCACCCGCGCTTCCATGCTGATGTGGAACAGCGCCGTCGAAAAAGCCTATGGCAACAAGCGCAAAATCGCCTGGATGGAAGTCTACGCCGGCGAAAAAGCCAACGCCGTTTACAATGAACAGATCTGGCTGCCCAACGAAACCGTGGAAGCCATTTCCGAATACCTCATCGCCATCAAGGGGCCGTTGACCACCCCCGTCGGCGGCGGTATCCGCTCACTGAACGTGGCGCTGCGCCAGATGCTCGACCTCTACGCCTGCGTGCGCCCGGTCCAGTATTTCAACGGTGTGCCGTCTCCGGTGAAGCACCCGGAAAAGACCGACATGGTGATTTTCCGCGAAAATACCGAAGACATCTATGCCGGTGTCGAGTGGATGGCCGGCACCCCCGAGGCGCAGAAAGTGATCAACTTCCTCCAGGACGAAATGGGCGTGAAGAAGATTCGTTTCCCGGAAACATCCAGCATCGGCATCAAGCCGATTTCACAGGAAGGCTCCGAGCGGCTGATCCGCGCCGCCATCAAATACGCCCTCGAGCACAAGCGCTGCAACCTGACGCTGGTCCACAAGGGCAATATCATGAAATTCACCGAAGGCGGTTTCAAGAACTGGGGTTATGAACTGGTTCGCCGCGAATTCGCCGACGTGGCCGTGGGCTGGGATGACTGCGGCGGCAACCCCGGCGACAAACTGCTGGTCAAGGACTGCATCTGCGACGCGTTCCTGCAGCAGATCCTGACCCGTCCCGAGGATTACGACGTGATCGCCACCATGAATTTGAACGGCGACTATGTGTCCGATGCGCTGGCGGCCTGCGTGGGCGGCATCGGCATCGCGCCTGGCGCAAACATCAATTACCTGACCGGCCACGCGGTTTTCGAGGCCACCCACGGCACCGCGCCCAAGTATGCCGGCCAGGACAAGGTCAATCCGTGCTCGCTCACGCTCTCCGGCGAAATGTTGCTGCGCCACCTGGGCTGGGAAGAGGCCGCCGACCTGCTGATCAAAGCCATCGAAAAATGTATTTCCGAAAAAATCGTGACCTACGACTTCGCCCGTTTAATGGATAACGCAACTGAAGTTTCGTGCTCAAAATTCGCGGAGAACGTCGTTCGTAATATGTAAGTCAAGCAAGGAGGGATCATGAAGCTGACATCGATACTGAATCCGGATTTCATTGTCTGCAATCTGGAGGCAACCGACCGGCAATCCGCCTACAAAGCGATCGCATCGCAAATTGTAGCCAAATCCGAACTCAAGTTCGACCCGGACGAGCTGGTCAATGAGATGATCGTGCGCGAAGATTCCATCCGTATCCCGTATGCCGAGGTGGCCATGCCGCATATACGGATCGACCAGATCCACGATCTGTATATGGGCGTCGGCATCCTGAAAAATCCGCTCATGCTGAAGGATTACGATGCGGCCCCCTCCAAAATCATCATCATGTCGCTGGTATCGGACAATACCTCCGATACTTATTTGAAAGCGTTGTCGGCATTTGCCAAATACCTTTCCGTACCGGCCAATTTCGCCAAACTCAACGGCTGCGGCAACGCCCAGGCCGTCCTCGATAACCTCAATCACGACAATGTCCGGCTGAAAAAGGACATCACCGCCGAGGATATCATGTCCAATGCCGCCGACACCGTCACCCCCGAGTCGCCGCTGCGCGACGCGCTGGACCGTTTCGTCCGCGCCCGCACCAGCTGCCTGCCGGTGGTCGACAAACACGGCACGCTGCTCGGCGCCATCGACGCCGCCGAAATCATCCACAAGGCGATTCCCGAATACCTTTTCATGATGAACCATGTGAAGTTTCTCAGCAGTTTCGAGCCGTTCGAGCGTATTTTCCGCGAGGAATATTCGCAGAAGGTCGAAGAATACATGACCCAGCCGAAGTTGATCATTTCCCCGGACACCCCGCTGATCCAGATTACCATGAGTTTGATTCGAGGCGAGGCTCAGACCATTTTCGTGACCGGCGAGAACAACCATTATCTCGGCATGATCTCCATTGAGGACATTGTGCACAAAATCCTGAGGGGGTGAGCATGTCATTCTGGTTCGGCACGATTGTATTTTTAGGTACCTACATCCTGATCGCTTCGGAAAAAGTCAACAAAACGGCGGCCGCTTTGCTCGGCGCTTCGCTCATGCTGCTCTTCATCCTGCCCGGCGGGCACGAGGAAATCCCGCATCCCGAGCTGGGAACCCCCGCGGTTCAGCAGCAGCTTGAAGCGAACACCCCGGCCCCGGTCATTCAGGAGCATACCCCGCCCGAGAAAATGAGCGAAAAAGAGAAAGCTTATTCCAAGCTCGACTCGTTCTCGAAATATGTCAATTTCGACGTCATTTTCACGCTGGCCGGGATGATGATCCTGGTCAATATCCTGAGCGGCACCGGCCTCTTCCAGTACGTGGCGATCAAAAGCGCCAAACTGGCCAAGGGCTCGCCGATTCGAACGATGGTACTGCTGGTGGTCGCCACCGCCGTACTCTCGGCATTTCTGGACAACGTAACCACTATTCTGCTGGTGGCCCCGGTGACGCTAGTGGTGGCGGCGGAGCTCGGCGTACCCGTCATCCCATTTCTGATGGCCGAAACCATGGCCTCGAACATCGGCGGTACCGCCACACTGATCGGCGATCCGCCGAACCTGATCATCGGTTCGGAAGCCGGACTCAGCTTCATGGACTTTATTATCAATATGACCCCCTGCGTGGTTGTGGTCATGGTCATTTACTGCATCGCGCTGGCCGTTTACTACTCGCCCAGAATGAGGGTCACGGTCGAACAGCGCGCGCGTGTCATGGAAATCAACGAAGACGCCGCCATCACCGACCCGGTGAACCTGAAGCGCGGCGGTATCATCATGCTGTTGACCATCATCGGCTTCCTGCTGCATGGCTGGCTCAACCTGATGCCGAGTGTGGTGGCGATGTCCGGCGCTGCCCTGGCGCTGGTTTTCTGCAAAGTCAACCTCGACGAAATGCTGGAAAAAGTAGAGTGGTCCACGCTGTTCTTTTTCCTCGGCCTTTTCGTGGTGGTGCGCGGCGCCGAGGAAGTCGGTCTGATCACCGAATTCGGCAAAGTGCTGCAATTCACTGCGGGTTGGAATCCGCTGGTCATCATCCTGCTGATCATGTGGGTGAGCGGCATCGCGGCCATGCTGATGAACAACGTATCGTATACCGCGGCCATGGTCAGTATCGTGGCGGCCTTTATCGCGTCGACTCCGGTTTTCGCGCAGGATCCGGGGCTGGCCCGGCTGTTGTGGTGGGGACTGGCCCTGAGCGTTTGCTTCGGCGGTAACGGCGCGCTGACCGGCGCGGCGGCGAATATGGTCACCGTGGGCATCGCCAAAAAAGCCGGGGTGAACATCACTTATCTCAGTTTCATGAAATATGGTATCCCGGTCACGCTGTTCAGTCTGGTGCTGGCCTCCGGCGACATCATCATCCGTTACTTCGTCTTTTTCAACAAATAATATGACAAACAAGATCAAAACCAAAGCGCTGAAAAGCTTCGCCAAGGAACAGATTATCACATTGTTCAAGGACGCCGGCTGGTGGGATGAAACCTACGGCACCGGCGAATTCATCCCGCTGATCGTGCGGCGTTCGACGGTGTTCATCGGCGCTTTTGACGGCGACCGCCTGGTCGGCATGGGCCGCGCCATATCCGACGGCGTGAGCGACGCCTATATCCAGGACGTGGTCGTGCTTCAGGAATACCGCGGCCGCGGCATCGGCAAGATGGTGGTCGAGGAAATTGTCCGCCGCCTGAAACGCCGCGGCATCGACTGGATCGGCCTGATCAGCACCCCCGGCCAGGAGGGTTTTTACCAGACCATGGGCTTCGAGACCATGTCCAAACACACCCCGATGCTTCTCGGCGCTTTGCGCCGAGAAAATTAGACGGCGGCAAGCCGCCTGAATTGGGAAATCGGCCGCTTCGCTGAATTGGTCGCCACTGCGTGGCTGAATTGGAGAATTGGTCGGCGCAAGCGCCTGAATTGGGAAATCGGAAGGGGATCATTTCCCCCATCTCATAGGTCCTATACGTCCCATAAGTCCCATTCCCTATAGGCTCTATATATCGTATATACACGGACTTACACAGACTTACACGAAATTTTCCCAATTCTCCAATTCAGCGAAGCGGCCAATTTCCCAATTATTCGATGCTCAGGAATTCCACCTCTTTCAGGTCGTACAGCGGGTGTTTGGATTTGCCGTAAGCTTGAATGTTGTTCTGCAGGAAACGGATGTGCGTGGTACTCGGAATACTGGTATCAGCCGGGATAAACCGGTTGGCGGAGCCGCCGGAGCGGAACAGCGTCTTCGCTGCCGTTTCGAAGCGGTTGCCGGAGAATTCGATGTTGCGCGGCGAGACGAATTCACCGCCGTCCCTGCCGACCGCTTCCGGACACAGATTCATGAAAAAACTGTGCGAGAGCGAATCGATGACCGTATTGTTCACAAACAGCCAGTTGCGTCCGCCCGCGAGGAAGCGCGACAGTCCGTCCTCGAAACGGTTGCCGGTGACGACCAGGCCGTGGCTCTGGTTTTCCAGCAGCATCAGCATGTCGGGCAATTTCTCAGCGGTATCCCGCAGGGCGATGGTTGTGAACGGTGTATCCAGTGTCACCACGTGAAATCCGTCTTTTTCCGTCACTTCAACGATCTTCCGTTCCTCGGTCACGCCGCTCTGCCCGATCGAGGTACGGATCAGGCCCAGCCGGCAGCCGGGTACCAGGTAACGGGGATTCCATTCGGCGGCTTTCAGCGAAATTGTCTTGCCCCCGGCTTTGTCGGCGGGGTGGACGATGGTGTGGATGTTCATGAAATCATCACCGACGTGGCGGACAATATTGCCTTTGACGTAACCGCCGAGGCTGATGTTGCGCATGTAAATCCCGTCGGCGGAGGTGGAAACGAAGCTGCCCGGCAGCGCCTCGACCCGGCAGTTGATGACGAACGGCCTTTCGCTGCCGTTGTTGAGGATCGCCATGGCCGACGAGGTGTTGATAGTGAGGTTCTCCAGCCGCGTCCGCGCCGAATCGGCATTATTGATCGTATGGTTGCCGTAAGTACGCGCATAAAATGCGACTTTGGTGCCGACGGTATAATGATCGGTGACCGGGATGAAATTCTTGACCTTGAAGTCATACATATCATCCCCGGCTTTCGTCACCGCGGGGTCGCCCTGATGCGGCGCAATCGAGCTCAGAAAAGGGCGGTTCGAACCGGGAATCAGCGCAGCGGTATAAAACCGCATCAGCCCCTTGGTCTGGGCGCGCTGGAAGATCGGGTCGGTGGGGGCGATCATGCCCGGGTCCGGCTTGACCCGCATAACGTCGGCGGCGGGAAACGCGGTGATGGTCCCGGTCATATAAGGACTTATCTGATAAGTGAATGTGAGATTTTTCAATCCGACATTGTTGCACTGATAAATCCTCACGCCCACGTCGAGCGCGCCGGGCAGCAGGATTTCGCTGCCGCGTTCGCCCACGAGGCGGATGTTTTCCAGATTTTCCAGCTTGATATTGCCCGTGACGCTGCCGGTATTGCGTACGAGGTAGCGCCCGCGCGGCAGGAACACGGTCCGTTTGCCGTCGGAGGAGGCGGCCGCGGCGGCAATGGCTTTGCGGATGGCGTCGCCATCATCGGCCGCACCGTCGCCCCTGGCTCCGAATTCTTTGACATTGAAGAACTTGCTTTCGTCGATAACCGGTGTTTGGGCGGCAAACTCGATTTCCTCCTCCAGACGGGTCAGCAGAAACTCATAATCCTGCAGCATGCTCTGCGCCTGCTTCGGATCGGCTTTTATGGCTTGTTCCAGATTGGACAGGATATGTTTCTGATACCCCAGCCATTCGCCGAGCAGCGGATCGGCCGCGTGAACCGGCTTGAGCCGTTCATCGCTCAACAGGACATCCCGCTTCCGGTTCAAAGTCTGCAGATCGGCGGCCGACAGACCGGCCACGGCAAGGATGATACATACGGATAACAGCTTTTTCATGCGGTTCCTCAATTGATATAGGCGCTTGATGCGTTACTCTTGCGATAAAGTTTCATTTCGACCCGGACATTGTCCACCCAGACGGTGCCGGTGGCGATGCCGAGATAAAATTCGAGCGTGATTTTGGCGGTATTGGCAGGAAACTCGGGGAACTGGCGGCTGGTCCAGCTTTTCGCCGTCCAGTCAAACGTTCCGCGCGACCAGTTGCCGTCGTTGAAGCCCACCCGGCGCATGTTCGCGGCCCGGAACGCCAGCGTGAGCCCGGCTCCGGTACCGACGATCTGATCGCCTTTCTGGTCATAATGAACGGTGAAAACCAGATATTCCCCGGCGGCGGGCTTGGGAATTTCGTTCATCGGCAGCTCGCAAAGCACACCGTACCAGCGGGTCTGGGCCTCGCTCGACATACGGAGCGAGCGGCTGCCTTCGGTGAAGGTCTGCGTATCGCTTTCGACGCTGAAGGGGGCCTTGCCGTCTTTGCCCTCGGCTTCATCCACAACCTTGCGCCAGCCGGTGATATTCTCGCCGTCGACAAGCTCGAAACCGGAATTTTCCAGCGTCAGAATGCGGTTGACGACCACCACCGGCTCAGGATGTTTGACCTCGCCGGGGTTTTCACCGATTTCGCCGCAGATGAAAAGCGGCTGATCCTCGGCCATAGTCAATTCAATTTTGCCGTTGGCGGATGTAACTTTGCGTTCAATACCCATCACGTCGATGACGGTGAGAACTTTTTCGGTGGTGGCGAGTGTCACGGTCGCGGTATCCGCGTCGTTGAGCATGACCAGGTTCAGGGTACCGGCGGGGGCCTTGATGCGATAGGCTTCGGCCCAGCCGGCGGAGGCGTTGGCGGTGACGTTCAGTTCCCGCTCAAACACGGCGTTTCCGGTCAGCCGGATCAGCGTGGCATAAGCGACATATTCGGGACGGATGCCGAAATCGGCGCCCAGCATCTCGGAAACCCAGCCCTCGCGGACCCCGGGAATCTGGCGAAGCAGGAATTTGCACAGCGCCAGCCCGCCCTGATTCAGCTGTGCCGCGTATTGTGAATAGGTACGCTTGATGATCTGGCGGAAATCCGCCGGAGTGAGCTGATAGCTCTCCGTTTTGACCAGTCCCCCGATCTCAGTCAGCACGATCGGCACTTCCTTGCCGTGCTTGCGCATGACTTTGCGGATCGCCGGAATATCGGTTTTGTAGTGAGGGCAGAAAATATTGGTATAACGCAGTGCTTCGGGGTTCGACCAGAACATATCGAGCCACGGCCTGTAGGAGTGGCCGGCAGGAACGCCGCCGGTGGTACCGGGCCCGATTTTCGCCCCGGGATTCCCCTCCAATACGGCGGAAGCGGTGGCGATGTAGAACTCCACATAATCGTTGAACACGGCCTGGTCGTCGCCCTTCATGGCATTTTCGTAGCGGCCCATCCAGAAGTTGGAGGCGTCGACTTCGTTGCCGACTTCGTAATAAGCGATCCGGTCGCCGTAACGCGCGGCCAGCGCGGAATAAAACTTCTTCAGCGCCGGGAGGTATTCGTCCTTCGGGAAATAGCTGATCCGGTTCGGTACGTTGGTGCCGGCCGCACTCGACGCCCACTGCGGAACCGGCCAGCCGATCGTCGCCACCGGGCGAATGCCGTACTGGCGGTAGAGCTCCATTTCCGCGTCGGCCTCGCCCCAGTTATAAGGTGCGTCCGGAGCACTCTGGATGCGGCCCCAGTTCAAGCGGTGCGTCCGCAGGTATTTCGCCCCGATCCGGGCGGTGTATTTCACGTCCAGCTCCTTCTGCTCGAAGGGATAAGAAGTGTGGGGATTGACCATCACGCCGTACTGATTTTTATCGGAATTGCGGACCGCGGCAGGAACCTCGGGGATAACCGCGAAGGTTTTCACCGTGGACGAAACTTTATCCCCCGCTTTGTTCAATTCCGTCGCTGCCAGCTCGAAATATCCGTTGCCGGGCGTACCGACGGCGATTTCATTTTCAACGGCCGATTCCTTGATTACCTTTCCAGTGAAGTCCTTCAGCTGATACTGAATCCGGTTCTCCGGAGCCCCCTTGAACCGTACCTGAAAATTGACCGCCTGATCCGGGGTGAAAACCGGCAATTCCTGGCTGCAGGTCAGTTCGATGCCGGGCTCACGCAGCTGAACGCCGCTGATTTCAACCTTGCCGATGCCCGATGCGGCGAAATAGAGATACGGCTCGGCGGCGTCATCCGGCAGCGTGAATTCGATCACGCGGGATGTCCGCTCTTTCGGGGCGGGAATCCAGGCGCCGGGGGTGTTTTTCCAGATGCGCTTGCCGGCGGCGTCTTTCGCCTGCCAGTAGACCACGGTGCGGTAGGAGGGCGCACCTTCGCCCTTCACCTCAAACCCGAGCGTATAGCTCTTGCCCCGCGTCAACGGCAGCTTGAACTGGATGAGCATGACCTCGAAGCGCCCTTCCTGCGTGTCGAGCGTGACGGTGCCGTTGGCGGCGGTCACGGCCGGGTGGTCGGTAGGGCGGTCCGGCAGCTCCGCTTTCACCTTGGTGTCGCGCAGTGTCCAGCCGGCGGGTGCTCCGTTTCCGCCCGGGTTGGCAAATCCGGCGTTGCGGAGCAAATCCGCACCGCAAAGCGCCAGACCACTTAATATCAACAGTAAGATCGCATACTTTTTCATCATCATAATTCCGGTTTCCAGGAGGCCTTGATTTCATTGGTCGTGCCGGTCAATTGGACATTGCGGGAGACAGCGCCTGTATGGCCGTCCGCATATGCCGCATCGAGCTGGTATTCGTTGCCGTGGCGGTAAGCGAATTTCACATGCCCGGTATCACTGGTAATCCGATGGTCCGTGGCATCCATAAAGAGATACTTGGCGCTCGGGTTACGGACCGAACCCAGCCGGACGTTCTGAAAAGGCGCTCCGGTCCTGCCGCCGATGTCGATGTTATACCCATAGCTGAGTTTGCCGCCCCAGGTCAGTTTATTCGCATAGTTCGGCTCTCTCGGGTCGGAAGGACAGATATATTCCTTATAAAGCTTATCTTCGCTGGGAAACAGCCAGTTCGTGGTGTTGACCTGCAGATTGAAATACGGCGCCAGCTTGCCGGGCCACGGATAAGACTTGCTGCTGGTATAATCCGCCCCGACCCCGCCGGTCGGCGGCACGAAATCATCATAATCCTGTGCGTACAGAATCGTCATGGCCGCCAGATTCTTGACAATATTCATGCAGGAGGTCTGCCTGGCTTTTTCGCGGGCCGAATTCAGCGCCGGCAGCAGCATGGCCGCCAGAATCGCGATGATCGCAATCACAACCAACAACTCGATAAGGGTAAAATTTTTCCTGCTCATTTATGTTCTCCTTTGATATTTTTCAGAGTTTTTCCTTCGATGAATTGCGGGGAAACCATGGCGTATTGGACCGGCAGTTTCGGGTTCTGCTGCCGGAGCTTTACCAGTTCCAGCGCTTTAACCGCGTGGTCGTGCAGCGGTACGTTCAAATACGTCGGTTTCGGACGGTAAAACGGCATTTCCTGGCGGTCGCCGTTGCAGACGATCGATACATCGCCCGGAATATCGAGCTTCAGGTCGGTCAGTGCCGCCGCCGCGCCCCAGAGAAACGACGCTCGGATGATCATGGCCGTAAAGGGCACATTCCGCCCGATCGACATCAGCCGGTTGTAAATCGCCCGGTGCGGCAGCTCGAAACGCGGCGTTTCCACCAATATGCTCAGCTCGGCCACGGCCTTCTCGCCCAGCGTGTCGGCGATCCGCTGCCGCCAGACCGAGTAGTACGACGGATTCTCGCTCATCAGCGAATGCTGGTCCACCAGCGCGATGCGCTCGTGCCCAGCCTGCGCCAGCCGGTCAAGGATCACTCCCAGCTCCATTTCCATGGAGCCCGCCACAGTGTCGATGCCGAAATGATGCGCCGGGATACCGATGAAAACCACCGGTTTCTCGTGGCTTTTGAACCGCTCCATCAGGGCGTCGGGCATTTTGTTGAGCGGCTGCGGCGCCATGCAGATCAGCGCGTCGCAGTTCTGCCAGGCGTCCAGGATCGTGCGGTCCTCCCAGCTGCGGGCAAAGAAAAATTTCGGCAGCCATTCGTTTTGCTCCGCTTCTTCGCTCAGATACATCAGCAGATCCGAATTTTCCGGCGACGACCACGCGGGAACGATGATCCCCAGCTGGTGCTGCACCTTGTCCGTCCGGATCTCGGAGCAGACAAACGTACCGACCCGCGGCACACGCTCCAGATACCGCTCGTCGACCAGTTGCCCGATCGCCTTGCGAATGGTCATATAGCTGGCGCCGAGCTGCTCCGCCAGTTCCCTTTCGGAGGGAAGCAGCGCGCCGCGCGAAAAATTGCCGATCTCGATCTGGCGGCGGATATGTTCGCGTATGCTCGCGCTTTTTTTGCTTTCCGCTTTCACAGACATATAGCATAGCCTCCTGAATTAATGTCTTTGCTATATATTATAGCTATCTGCTATGTTTTTGTCAATACCCCCATTTCAAGATTTCCGGAAAATATTTTTCGCCATCCATACAGACTAAACAAAAATCACTTAAAAAATTAAGTATACTGTTAATTATTTATTTGATATATCCTGAAACCATGCTATTATATGTTTGAGGGGCATGCGAAATCTTAAGGAGGGTATATTATGGAAGATTACATGGAAAATCTGCGCAAAGAATTAGGAAGCCTGATTCGAAAAAAGATCGCATCCAGCGAGTTACGCCAAATCGACCTGGCCCGCGAACTCGGCATCACGCCCGCCGCCGTATCGCAAATGCTCAGCGGCAAAATCACCCCGAACATCCTTCAGTTGCAGAAGTTAAGCGATAAGTTAAATTGCACCCGCAGCGAATATTCGCGCATGCAGGAGATGCTGGCCAACATCAAGTCGCGCGGCCGTCTCGGGCTGTCTTACCTGAATTACGAACTGCGCCGCGCCAGAAACGAGAAGAACTGGAGCATTGCCGAGCTCTCGCGCCAGACGGGGATCACGCCCAACGACATCAAGCTTTTCGAGAACAACCCCTGTCTTAATCCGGACCGCAGCGAACTGAGCGCCCTCTGTTCCGCGCTTGGGCTCGACGTCAACAATTTCATCCCTCCGGTCGAATACCCGGACAACACGCCCGCCGCGGTCCCTCCGGTACGCGAGGAGCCCACTCCTTACGGCACCCGGCCCCAGATTCCGCATCTGGAATTGAAGTTGCTGAAGAGCTTCCACCCGACGCTGTCGTCCATCGATTCATTTGTCGAGGGGCACTCGCATCAGCCGTTTTCCTGCTCCGGCAAATACTTCACGGACAAGATGTTCGCGGTTTCCGCCTCCTGCGCGGAGCTGCCCCTGCTGAAAGGGCTGGACGTGACACTGATCGCGGTCATGGATTATGCCAAAGCCGGTGATATCGTGCTGGTTTACCGTGCCGCCGCCGGTTTTTCGCTCCGGCGCTACGGCATCCACGATTCGCAAATCACCCTTGAGCCCCTGACCGGCGAGACTCCGGGGCACGAGGATGCGCACACCGCGGACTTCATCCTTCCGGTCGCCGAAATCTCCTTCCGAACTGACCGAATGGAAAATGGAGAATTGAGAATTGAGAATTGAGAATTATGGGAACCGGACTCCTATTCGTCCTATATGTCCTGTTCGTCCTATAAAAAGATTTTAAACATAGGGATTTATGAATTATGAGTGCAAATGAAGCAGGCGGTTCGTCCTTCGGCAAAGTGATCGGTTATTTGATCCTGGCGGCGGCGGTGATCGGGGTTATCGTGTGGTTTATCATCCGCCCGGCCCTCGAGGAGCGCGGCTACACCCGCGACGATATCGAACAGAAAGCCGAGGACATCAAGGAAAAGGTCAGCGACACCGCCGGGGCCGCCGGAGATAAAATCAGGCAGATCACCTCCAAGGGGGCCGACGCCGCCGAAGAAACCGGCGAAAAAGTCGAAGAAGCCGCCGAAAACGTCAAGCAAACCGGCGAAAAAGCCGCCAAAAAGATCGAAAAATCCACCGAAAACCTTGAAATCATCGACTTGTGAGCATTATGGAAAATCAAACCACCGGCAAACTTTATATCGTCTCCACCCCGATCGGCAACCTCGAAGACATCACGCTGCGCGCGCTGCGCATCCTGAAGGAAGCCGACCTGATCGCCGCGGAGGACACCCGCCACAGCCGCACACTGCTGGCTCATTACGAAATCACCACCAAACTGGTCAGTTACCACTCGTTCAACGAGCACCAGCGCACCGCCGAGCTGATCGGCCAGATCCTCAACGGCGCCAAAATCGCCGTCATTTCCGACGCCGGCACCCCCGGCATCGCCGACCCGGGCTTCCTGCTGGTCCGCGAAGGGTGGAAAAACGGCATCGTCCCGGAAATCATCCCCGGCGTTTCGGCCCTGACCTTCGCGGCGGTGGCCTCCGGGCTGCCGATCGACCGCTTCGCCTTTTACGGCTTCCTGCCGGTGAAGTCCGGCCGCCGCGGCACCGCGCTGGCCCGGATCGCCCGCGAAGACAAGTCGGTGGTCATTTACGAATCGCCCCACCGGCTCGGCAAACTGATCAACGAACTGGCCGCCGGGTTCCATCCGGAAACGCCGGTGGCGATCATCCGCGAGGCCACCAAACTGCACGAGGAAATCATCCGCGGTACCGTCACCGAAGTGGCCGCCGCCACCGCCGGGCGCAACTGGAAGGGCGAATGCGTCGTCGTCATCTCTCCTCGCGAGCAGCCTCAGGAAGCAAATGACAACGAAATGACGGACGATTAACGAAAGTCGAATTAATGGGACACATGGGAAACCGGCAATAAGCTCAAAGAGTGGTTTCCCATAGGTCCCATAAAGTCCCATCCGTCCCATAGAAAATGTTTTTTTGGGGTCGTCTACCGGCCTTAACGTAAAATCAATAATTGTACCAGGATTTGCCGGGCTGCTGAGGATTCGTATTGGCGTGCGGGACCTGGGCGTAACAATTCCAGGATGCGTCGAGATCACATCCGCCGCCACCGAAGACGCTGGTCACATGTCCGTCGACCATCAGGATATTGACGCTGCCGGTGTGAACGGGCCACAGCATTCCCGTCAATCCGCTTTTGTCCTGGTTGCGATGGTCGATGCTGCTGCGGCCCGCTTTTACATTGAGCCCCTCGCCCTCGAGCATTCTCACTTCGCAATCGGCGAGCAGCAGCAGTTCCGACGGGCGCGTGATTTTGCTTAGTTTGGCAAGTCCCCGACAATTTGCATAGGTATAGTTTTCGGCTACCGCGCCGTAGGCCAGATAATAGGTGTTCCAGCCGTACGTTTGGGCACAAAAACCATAGTATATGCCGCCGCCATATCTGGGATCCGTGCTCCAACCGACCGCGGCGCTGACCGTGAACATGTCATTTGATCCGTAGGCCGGGCAGTTGAAGATTTTTTCCGACAATTTATAGTTGTTCGCCAGTTGCGCCTGGGGGATGGTATTGTTTTTTTCGCCGAGATTGATTAGGGCGGCTCCGGTATTGTTTATTAATTTGTCGCCGATCGGCAGATAGTCGTCGTAATCCAAAGCATACATTGCGTTGGCCGCGCCGATCTGCTTCATATTGCTTCGGCAGGATGAACTATAAGCGGCCTGCCGGGCCCTGTTCAACGCGGGCAGCAGCATGGCGGCGAGGATGGCGATGATCGCGATCACGACGAGGAGTTCAATGAGGGTAAAATTCCTGTGGTTTTTCATGAATCAATCTCCCTGTTTATGGGTTAAAATCAGTTCAGCCATTTTGATACGTGCGTTTTCGTAGTCGACGCGGGTTCTCTTCGGGGATGTCGCCAGTTTTCGCAGTTGCTGCAACCCGGCGGTGTCATTGGCCTGTTTCAGGCGGCGCTCCGCTTCACGGTAATACAGCACGTCGGTAACGCCGTCGCGCATGTCTTCGAGGCGGATGCAGCTGACCGGCTTGTAAAAATCGCCGATTTTGCGGACGTAGAGCAGCTGGCAGTTGGACTGATTTTCCGGGGCCCAGTCGGTAATGGCGCGGCGGGTCGCTCCGCCGTAGGGGAGGCGGTATCCGATCGGAGGGCAGATGCCGGAGGTCCAGATCTGGTAACCGTCCATCTTGTCGTTGATGATCACATCCCAGAGGTCGCCGCGGCCGGAAAGCGCCGGGGCGCGCTCCGTCCAGGAGGTCCGGTTGGTGTAGCGTGCGAGCTTCATGCCGTTTTTCTGGAGATGGCGCAAATCGGCTTCCGTTTTCGGGTTGTCCCACAGCGCGGCGCGGGAAAAGGCCAGCAATGGAAAGCCTTTGCCGAGGACTTTGAGATCCCAGTAATCGTTGCCGGACGGAATCATGATCAGCCGGGTTTCGGGGGCGCAGGAGAGGATCTTCCGGGCCTGCGGTACCATCCACGGGGAGTTGTCCTCGTCGCCAAGTTTGTAAATGAATTTATCCGCGCCGATGCCGTGACTCTTCAGGTATTCCAGAAACTGGGGGAACAACGCGGGCGGCACATCGCCCCGGCGGGTCGAAAAGAGCGGGCGCAGGCCATAACGCGCACAGATTTCCAGGCGTCCGTCAATGTCGCACTTCGAACCGTCGAATTTGATATCCGCTCCGGCGGGCGGTGCGTAATTGACCATGGCGTCGATGTAGGAGGTGTTGTATTTCTTGTGGCTCGGCAGCTTCGGGGGCTCGCCGTTAACGGTATAGGCCGGGAATTCCGTCAATACATCCGTCACATAATGTTCCTGAAACAGCTTCGCCCAAGCTTCACCGGAAGCGCCGCTCCACGGCATTTCGGAGAAGATATAGATCCATACCGGCTGTTTCTCGCACGACGTCAGGGCGAAATCCATCACTTCGCAGCGGACCGGTATTTCCACTCCGGCGGGTTGTACGCGAACGGTACCCTGATATTTGCCGGAGGCCGCACCGCGGCTGTCGACGACCAGCCGGAACTGGGCGGACTGGAATTCCGTCAGCGTGAGCGGCGCGTCAACCAGCTCCACCAGCTCCGGCAGCGGCCGCCCGCTCCACAGTTTATACTGACTCGGCCAAACCTCCTCGGCCGGTTCCAGATAATTGATGCGGTAAATCTTCAAGCGGTCCGCCGGAATCATGGTGCCGTTTTCCCCCTTGAGGTCGCCGATTTTGAATTCCACCCCGTCCACGGCCTTGAGGGCGGAAAGGATGAAACTGCGATGGGCGAATTCATTGACCGCCTGGCGGAAAACCAGTTGCGCGGGGTCCGGATTGCGTACTTTTTCGCCCAGAAAAACGGTCTGGAACACGCTGTCTTTCTCGAAATCCCGTTCTTCCGGCCAATTGGAGGCGATCAATACTGCGTCATGGCCGCGCAGTTCGGCGGAAGCCTGATTCGACTGTGCCTGCGCGGCGCGGCGCTCTTCGGCGGCCTGGCGGTTCTTCGTGGCGATAAACGTTTTTTCGTCAATGTTGCCGCCCAGCACCAGGAAGCCGAAACTGGAGAGTTCGTGAAATCCGGTTTTGTCCAGCGACCAGCAGCTGTTTTCCGTGCCCTTTTCGCGGCCGCGATAGGTGCGGCAGATGTTGATCCGAAACTCCTTGTGCTGCTCCGGGTCGATCCCGGTCGAACTCCACGGCAAGGTGAATTCGGCATCCCACGCGCCGCCGTTCCGAATAACTTTGCCCGTCCATTCGAAATTGACGAACGCGTCGCCGTCCTGCGCGTCAAAGAGCTGGCCCCCCGCCCCGATGACAAACTGTCTGCTGGATCTGGAGTCCGGGTCCCCGATAAATACTTCAATGGTGTCTCCGCCCCAGATCCGGCCGTCGTCCTTGGGCGCGGCTTGCGTTATGCTCGATCCCGTATCCGCGGAGCGAACGGTGATATAGAGATTGTCGCGGTCGAACCACGCCCCGGCCGATGCGCCGTGCGTGCTTTCCTTGCCCGACACCGCCACGCGGAACCCCTGCTGATATACCATTTTGTCTTTGGAGGGCGCGGCCGCCATGGCCCGGATATTCGGCCCGTATGCGTCAACGGTGCGGCCGGCGAGGGCGGAAGTCAACGCGGCGCGCTCCGCCGATCCGAGCGCGGTTTTGATCTCCGCTTCCAGTTTTTCCAGCTCGACGAGGTTCCGCATGGCGGTGGGAGCGTCGAGGGTTTTTGACAGCGAATTTTGAATGTTATGCAATTTTCCCGTAAGTGCCGCAAATGACCCGCTGCCGTATTTTTCGCCGTATTGGCGCAATTCGTCCGACAATGCCTTGATTTTGTCCATGGGTACCGCGAGATAATTCGCCGCCGGTGGGACGTGCCGCCCGCCCGCTTCACAAGTGATCTTCCGTCCTTCCGATTCCCGCGCCACCAGCGTGGGCGACACGCGCAGGCGCAGTTGATCGAAAAGGACGGTGCCCCGGGCATGCAGGACCACTGTACTGAAGGTCACGCCGGCGGTGTCTTTCAGGATCGTCACCGGTTTTTCCAGTTGTACATGCCTGGCACTGCCGGTATGAAACGACGAATAATCGACCCGGAGTTTCCCTGCGGCATCGCGCTGGCCGCTGTTAATCGCCACCCCCTTGCCGCGGACGTCATCATAAGAGGCCCGAGCCCCGACGATATAGGTCCGGTCACGCAGCAGATTGTCGCCGGCGACCGAGCCGATGGACCAATACGAATCGAGATTAGGATCGAACGACACCACCCGGTAGGCATTGCCGATCTGTTCCATGGCGCTCAAACGGTTGTTTTTGGTATAAGCGGAGGCGGCGGTGAAGAGGTTTTCGAGCACCGTGGCACCGTCGGCGTTGACTTTCAGATCGAGCTTGTCGCCGGCTTTTGTCAAAGTTACCTGCCCGCGGTATTCGCCCGCCCCGGCGCGGGTGATTTTCCCTGTCGCCCCGGCGAATTCGACTTTGGTGGCGTCGACCGGCCGGTTTTCACCGTCGCGCAGGAAAATTTTCACTTCCACCGCTTGCCCGGCCGCCGGCTCATGGGTACTTACGTTGAAATAACTGTAACCGCTATCCACCGCCGCATGCAGCAATGTCGTTCCGGACAATAACATCAGGAGCCATTTTTTCATATTCATACCTCTTAATAAATTTTTGCCATACTATAATTATATTGAATATTGATAATTTCGCAACAGCTTGACAAATCAAAAAAGTTAGATATAATATCAATATAGTCTGTAATTCTCGCATTGAGGGGTAAATGATGAAAAGAAAATATGTCTGTCTGGATCATGACAGCACTCTGCTCCGCGGCTATAATGTCGGGCGTTATCCCATCCACCATTTTATCCATAAATTCAAGTTCTCGCCCGAGGATCCCCTGTATCCGATACAGGTTACCGCCATCGGAGATGACGAATGGGTGGCGGGCTGCTACCGTCACCGGGTCAATTCCGATCTCTTTGCCGTTGAATACGTTCAGCAGGGGCATTTCCTGTTTACCCAGAATGGGCACCGGGTCAGGGTCGGCCCCGGCGAGATCTTCGTCGTACAGCTGCGGGCGGAGACGGAAATGGAGGTCGAGGAGGAATACGGGCTGAAGCGGACCATTATCTTCGCGGGCCCGCTTATTTCGAACTGCACGGAACTGCTCGGACTGGCCGGAACGGATCTGATCCTGCCCTCCGTGGAAGACCGGCCGGTCCTCAATGAATTTTTCGACCGTCTTTATGCGTTGTATCAGCGCAGTGACGCCGCCAGTTACCACGAAGCGGCCATGCGAGCCTATGGATTGCTGGTCAAGCTCTCCGCCATCAACAAAAGCAGCGCTTATCCGTATCATCTGCGGCTGCTGCTGGAATTCATCCATGAGCGGTTGAATGAACGATTGACGGTTGAAATGATGTGCCGTCAGGCCGGAGTCAGTCCGGCGACTTTGCACCGGCTGTTCCTGAAATACCTGGGGGAGCGCCCGGTCGACTACTTCCTGCGGCTGAAAATGGCCCAGGCTGCCGACCTGCTCCAGCGCAAAGCCGGTTCGGTCAAGGAAATCGCCAGCGCGATGGGGTTCTCATCCTCCCAGTATTTTTCCACCGAATTTAAGAAACGCTACGGAGTGACTCCGAAAAACTACGGCTGAGCTCGCATGAAGTCAGCCCGTGAAGTCCATCATGCCCATGAAATTCATCGGGGTTCTGGCAACATAGCTTATCCATACGAAAAGTATATTTTTTGATTTTTTTTCGATTTCGTGTAAAAAATTCACTGCCACCCCGCTATTAGTCTATAAAGATTAATCGGAGGTAACATTCATGAAATAATTTTCGAGGGAAAAACGGGCCGGATGATTATTTTTCCTGTTCACGGATCAGCTCTTCCTGTTTGCGCAGCAGGGCCAACAATGATTCATCGTTCATGGCATCGAGCTTATCCGCGATCATTTTGGCCACCGGATTCTGGATTTCCGGGATCATCTCCATATTCAGCTTGGAAGATATATGCAGTTGGGTCAGGATCTTCAGCTCGGAATTGGAGACGCCGATTTTGTGGAAATATTTGAAAATCCTTTTGTACTGCTCGGCGGACATGGGGTTTTTGCCCGAACAAATCTGGTTCACATACTGCCGGCTGATGTTGCAGATACCGGCAATCTCGGTTTGCCGGACATGGTATTTGACCAATAGAATCTTTATGTAATCACCAAGCTCGATTCTTTTTTCTTTGTCAATACTCATATATGCTAATCCTTAATCCTGACCTTTGTAATAATATAATTACTACTGCGGCTTTGTCAAGAAAAAAGTCTGCATAGTACCATGGTCCGCTTGATAAATATTATAAAACCCATATTTCATTATAAACATAATTTATTTACACTGCATAGGAGGAAACTTCATGAAATCAATCAGTTTGGCCGGGCGTGAAATTGCCATTACTGCGATCAAGGAACTCGTGGACAGGGATATCATCGTGCACGAAGATGGAGAACACATCATTGCTGTGCTGCAGGTATTCCCGCTCAAAGACAACGACGAAAATACTTTCATGCCGGCCCCGGAAAATTCCCGATGACTGCGAACCGTTGTCTCAAGGCGTATTTCCCCATAAAAAACAACCGGCAGACTGGACATTTTATCCGGTCTGCCGTTTATGTTGTCTGAGAGAGGCGTGATTATTTTTTGACGGCAATCACGACTTTTTTCAGGGAACCTTCGCCGATGCTTTCGGTGGAGATTTCGGGATCTTCCTGCAGGGTGATGTGGATGATCCGGCGATCATGAGCATTCATTTTCGGCAGGGTGACGGGTTCGCCCCAGCGTTTGGCTTCTTTGGCCGCGTCAATGGCCTGCTGACGCAGGATTTCGGCGTTATCGGAATCGTTGTTGTCGCCTTCTTCGAAGGATTCGCCTTCGCCGCCGCTTCTGCGGTCGTTGCGGCGTCCGCGTCTTTCGCCGCGCTCTCCACGCTCGCTGCGTTCACCACGTTCTCCGCGCTCACCGCGTTCGCGTTTGCCGCCGCGGCGGCCGTCGCGTTCTTTGCCGTAACCGTCGATGTCGAGCGCGATGCGCGGGCATTCCTGGTCGCTGTTAAAGACCATGCGGTTCAGCAGCATCTGGAGGCTTTCGAGGGTCTGGCCCTTGCGGCCGATGATGCGTCCGGCTTCTTCCGAGGTGATGGTGATGACGATTTTGGAACCCTTTTCTTCGGCCTTGAGCTGGGCGTTCAGGCCCAGGTAATCGAGCATCGTGTACAGCGTACGGGTTGCTTTGTTCTTCTGCTCTTCGAGCTTTTCGTTAACCATGTTGTGATAACTCCTTACTTGCGGTTAAGCGGCATTAAGCTTTAGCTGCTTTTGGTACTTGGGGGGTGCTTTGACCCGCCAATTTCTGGGTCAGCAACATTTGTAGAATACTGAATATCTGACTGACCGTCCAGTACAAGGTAAGACCGGAGGGCAGACTATACAGGAAAACCAGCATGATCAGGGGCATGAACATCATGACCTTCTGCTGAGTGGGGTCGCCCGCCTGCGGCATCAATTTCTGCTGCAGCAGCATCAATCCGGTCATGACCAGCACCAGCGGATTGAGCGGGAAACTGAAAATACGGATCACGGTGTCCGGCTGCGACAGGTCGCTGGCCCACCAGAAAGCCACGTGGCGCAGCTCCATGGCGCCATCCAGCGCGAAATAGAGCGACATGAAAATCGGCAGCTGCAGCAACAGCGGCAGGCAGCCGCGCATCGGGTGGAGCCCTTCGCGCTTATAAAGTTCGCCCATCTTCACCTGCATGAGCTGCGGGTTGTCTTTGTGCTTCTTGCGGATTTCGTCCATTTCGGGTTTGAAAGCCTGCATGCGCTTCATCGACATATTGGCCTTGTGGGTGATCGGCCAGAGCAAAATACGGACGATGGCCGTCAGCAGGATGATCGCCCAGCCGTAGCTGCCGCAGAACGCTTTGAGCTTGGCCAGCGACCAGAGCATGAAAGTAGCCAGCGCGTTCATCGGGCGCAGGCTCATCAGCTTGCTGATATAAGTGGCGGTAGGCTCAAACGCATTCACCATATCCTGGTCCTTGGGGCCGAAATAGAACTTGAACTTCATGGAGTGTTCCTGATCGGCGGCGAGCTTGAACTGGTTGTAGACGCCGTTGACGTCGGAAATGTAATAGGTTTTGTCGCCGAGCACCTTGGCCTGTTCGGCAGTGGCGGCTTTGTGGGCGCGCATCTGAACCATGTCGGTGAAGGGGGTGTCGGCCACCAGTACGTTCATGAAATATTTGGTGCCCAGCCCGACCCATTGAACCGGAGCCTCGGGACGGACGAAGAACTTCTCGTCTTTGGCGGAAAGTTTGACATTGCGTTCTTTGCCGTTGGTCATGCGGAAATACATCAGGTAGTCGTCGTTGCGGATGCGGTCCCCGCCCATGATGGCGAACGGCTTGAGCACGCCGCCGCTGATGGCGAGCGAACTGAAGGCGAGCGGAGTATTGGTATTTTTCAGCTGAACCGTGTAGTCTACGCCGTAATCATAGGCGATTTTCCAAGTCTGTACGACGATGAACTGGTTCTGTTCGGTCGCGATACGGCGGCTCAGGGTGTAGGTATCGCCGTCGAGTTTGTTTTCGAGGATTTCCAGCACGCGCCAGGTGACATCCGAATAGACGCCGAGCATGCCGATATTGTCCTCATAGAGGCCGTTGGCCACCAGTTTGCTGGTGCGGTCGCTCTGGAAATATTTTTCAAATGTGATGTTGCGGATTTCACCGTAAGCGGGGTGAATCGCCATATCGAAATTGTCGTTGCTGAGGTGCTGGAGGGGGAGTTCGTTCATCGTCAGCGGAACTTCGATTTTGCGGCCGGAGACGTATTTGATGGTGGTGTCTTCGGGTTTGATTTCCGCCCCGGCGGCGGGTTTTTCCGGGACTTCCGTTATTTTGAGCGGAGTTTCTGCCGGCGTCTGCTGCTGCTGTGTCTGCTGCACGGGCTCAGGGGTTTTCATCCAACCCATCCACACGCAAAACGGCCGCCAGGCGACCATCAACAATATACAGAAGGCGATTACTATGATCGTTTCTTTATCAAATTTCACAATTTAACCCTTAACCTTACTTCACCTGTTTTTAACCTTGGGCGGCGGCACCGGATCA
>JBEBXH010000002.1:0-160339 GCA_040391785.1 Victivallis vadensis | reverse complement strand
ACCGTTTTCGAGAAAATTGCCCGCAAAAATGCCGTCCGGCTACTGGAACTTGAGTGAAACGCAAGCTATATTTAGTCTGAATTGAAAGTGGAAAATTGAAAATTGAAAATGAAAGAGAGAATTTACTCTTCGCCAAAATATTGATCCATGGGTCATGGCTTTGAAGAGGGTCAAAGGGATTCTTCCCTTTCCGCAATTTTCCATTATCCATTTTCAATTTTCAATTAAAAAAAGGATTGCCATGGCACGGCCATTGAACATTGAAATTATCAATCTGCTGCGGAAGCGGATTCTCTCCGGGGAATTCGACGATCTGCCGTTCCTGCCTTCGGAACGGGTCCTGACCGAGCAGTTGAACACCGGTCGCGGCATTATCCGCAATGCAATGAAAGCACTGCAGCAGGAGGGACTGATCCAACTGGTCCCCGGACGCGGCGCCACCATCTGCCGCAACGAACTGAAACCGCGCCTCGAGCGTTTCATCGTCTGCCTGCAGGATCACGGCCGTCTCTCCAGTTATGCCTATGAGTTTATCGGATTGATTACTGGCATCTGCATGGCGGCCTCGGATATTTACGCCGAGGCGATCGTATCGTTTTCGCGCCAGGATCATCTGGCGGAAAACCTGATTTCGCGCTACCGCAGCGGCGATATTCAGGGGGCGCTCTTCATCGAGCATCTGGCTGACGACGGCTTCATCAGCGAGCTGGTCCGGGCCGGGCTTCCGTGCGTCATCGCCAACGATGAAACCGGTACCGAATTGATTCACAGCTGCATGGATTTCCGGCTCATCGGCCGCACGGCCGGCAAACGGCTGATTGAGGCCGGACACCGCAAAATCGGCGTGATCAGCGGCCCTGCCGACCGTTATATTTTCAAGGAAATCATGGCCGGCTTCCGCGGCGCCCTTGCCGAAGAGGAAATACCCGTCAATCCGGAGTGGATCGTGGAAGCGGACAGAGGCCAGCCGGACCCGGCTTACAGCAAATTGAACGCCATACTGAGTTCGCCCGATCGTCCGACAGCGATTTTCGCCATGCGTGACAACCGCGCCGAGTTCGTATACCGGATCTGCGGTGAACTGAACCTGAGCATCCCCGGCGACCTCTCGGTCATCGGTTACGACGACATCACCTGGCCGGGGGCCAAAGTCGCCGGACTGACCACCATCGAACAGCCGGTGAACGACATCGGCCGGGCCGCCGTGGAGCTGATCGAAGAGTGGTACCTCAACGGCAAAACGCCCCGCAGCCGCGTCCTCCCCTGCCGCCTGATCGAGCGCAACTCCATCAAATCCATCTGACGTCCCCCGGAACTTTTCAGCGGGAGGCTACCGGATGGATGGCTTTGTCTTTGAGGTCGACCTGATCCGTGATTTGTTCGCAGTCAAGTTCAAGAGAATCGCCGGCCCAGGTGCCAAATGACAGTTGATGAGGATTGCCGTCGCTTTTGGGCAGTCCGTAATGAACCAATGGGGTGCCATTGTAATTCACGTAAATCCGCCCGTCGATCCGTTGGATTCTCACGGGAACGACGGTGTTCGGATGCGAGGCTTTTGTATCGGTGGTGCTTTGCCGGGATTGATCGAACGCCGAAAAACCGTTGATTCTCCATTGTCCGCCGTCGTGAGTCATCTTAACTCCGTTGAACCGGATTTCGAGACGGCCGGAATGGCGGAGTTTCAGATCGATGCAGACATTTTTCGGCAGTTCGCCTTGATGGATGATTTCGGACGCCGGAGCATATTTGACCGACTCGATCGTTGCGGGGAAAGCATCGGATTGCTTTTTCGTCCCTTTGATTTTCCATTTATCCGCCTGGAAGCCTTTCTCCGCGGCAAATGAATCCGGATAATGAACCGTCTCCGCTTTTTCCGGCACGGATGTTCCTCCGGCGCTTTCCGGGCGGATGCTGAACAGGCGCATTTCCGCCTCGGGCACCGAGAAGCTCAGGATTGCGCCGTCGAACTCGAAATTGCCGGGATCGTTGACACACTCAACCGCCAACCTGGTGTCCGGGAAAAAGCGCGACACATCCACTTTCACCTTTTGAGTGCCGATATAGCGGACATTGGCGGCGACCAGCATGGCATCGCCGTTGCCGATCCAGTACGAAACCAGGGCTTGATCCAGCGATTGCCGCCGCAGTTCCGACTGATCTTTCCAGTAGGGATGGAATTTGCCGCCGGCAGCCCGGAAACGGTCAAAATACAGATCCTGCATGCTGCTTTTGCCGGTAGAGGCGAAGCCGTGCGGAAGATTCCACGGCAGGGCCCGCGTGCAATCGCGCTGGCTGTCAAAATACAGCTGCGGCAGAAAAATACCCCGAAATCCAAACGGCGCCCCGGAATAATTGACCAGCACTTTTTCCGGTTCAAGCAAATATCCTTTGGCATAGCGGCTCAGCTGTTCGCCGTCGTAGTAATAATCGGCCAGCGCAAGGGTCGCCAGCGATATGCCGCCGCCGGTATGCGCCCAGATCGGAAACTTCTTGCCTTGTTCATCAAAAATTCCGCGGACGCGCTTCAGGAAGGCGCGTTGTCCCAGGACCCGCCCCGAACAATAATCGTCATTCCACTGCGCGGGCAACCGGTCGTCGCATTGGTGCGAGGGATTGGCACAATCGAAAGGATGGCTCGGCCCGTCGAAGTAAACCCCGTCGATACCGGCTTTTTCCGCCAATTGTTTTATGCCGTCAAGCAGCAGGTCACCGGTATCGCCGCGGAAGCACACGACCCGGCACGGCACTCCCTTGCCGGGGTTATAAGCCCGCTTATACCATGGGCGCGGCGGCGGAGCGATCCATTCATTGGCATAATACTCGTAGCCGGGGGCGTTTTCCGCCAGCACCTGGGAAAAATACATATAGAAATTTTTCTCCTGCGCATGAGCGTCGGCCGAACGCTGCGCCGCCTCCGGAAGCTTCTTCAAATCCGGATATCCCTGATAATCCGACCAGTTCTCGAACCATAACGATAATTTGCGGTTGTCCGGCGGGATGACGTCCTGCCGAAATGGCGTCGGCAACAGGAAAAACTGGAAAACCTGTTCCGGGTCCGCGATCTGGCCGGCGGCAGTGACCAGATGCAGTTTCAATTCGACGGTACCGTCCTTTTCCTCGGTCAATTCAAGCTGATTGCCGCTGCGGGGCGAAAAAAACACCTGCCGGTCGAAATCAAATGCCAAACCGGCACTCACATCTCCAACCCAGATCGGCCCGCTATCCCCAAGGGAACCACGTCCCTCCGGTTGTCCTAGATATTGCGACGAACCACCCATTATGTAACGCGCATATTCACTTTTCAGCGGAATCCGCACGGTCAATCTGCTCAGCGAAGTGGCGGGAACACCGGCGGTACGCAACCGTATTACGGTAAACCCGTCATACTCGACGCGTGTTTTGACTTCCAGTCCGGGCTGAGCCGTTGATGCGATATCGATATGGGCCGGGTAAGCCTTTGCCGAAGCCAGCGGATTCAACGCCAAGGAGCGTTTACCGGCTTCGGCCTCCACCGTGATGGGACCAGCCAGAATTTCCCGGCCGCCGGCGGTGATCGCGGACGGCAACGGATTCCGGCCGAAATGAATACGACCAAACGTCAACCCGGCATTGCCATCCTTGAATTCGGGATTCGTCCAGGGATACGACACTTTTTCCCCCAGATACGCCTTGCCGGCATCGTTGCCGCTCCAGGCCGGATACGGCGGCACTTTGGCCGTGATGGTTTTATGAATTTTGTGACCGATTTCCGCGTGAGCCGTGAATTCCGTTCCTTCCGGCAGATCAACCGGAAACCGTACAATACTTGCCCGGTCTTTCGATAAGGTGACTTCTGAACCGTGAGTGGAATTGTTCAGCGTAATCCGGGCCGTTTCCGCCTTTGCGGAGGCTGGAAATACAGCCACCAGCGATTTTTGCACCGGGTAATAGTCCAAAGTCGTTTGCGAGGCCTGAAATCCGGACTGGGGCGTGGCCTGCGCCCGGGGACCCGCCGGAACAATGGCATTTACCGTAGCAAAACGTTCCTCTCCGGCAGCGAGCAGCCGCGCCTGAACAAAAGGCATGGCCGCATAATTCCCCCAATTCGGAAGCATCCAGCCGTAGCGTTTGCCGCGGTAAAAACGAAACGCGTTAAAAAGGATTTCCGGATTTGTCTCCGGGTCGATTCCGGCAACCGCAAAAGGAATTTCCAGCAAAGCGTTCCAACCCCGGCCCGTATCGCCGACCCGGGCGGTAAATAATGGCTCCGGCAACGGCGTCTCGTTGTAACGCCGGGTGATGGAACCGGCCCGGTTGCAGCTGAATTCGTAGAAATGACTGGCCTTGCCGAGCTTGCCGAATGCGCCCTCGTAACCGCCGAACTGCAGCACGCCGGACTCCCCGCCCCCGATACCGAGAACCACCTGAACGGACTCGTCCTGCTCCAGATTCGATTCCGGTGTTCTCATAAACGCCCGTCCGCCCGGAATCGTATCCTCGCAGACTGCCAGTACCTGCAGGATTTTTCCATTATGGCGCAGATAAAAAGCCGTTTTTTCCGGCATGTTGGCCCGGCTGCCCGGTCTGCAGAATTTACCGATCACGGCTGCCGGTTTCCAGGTATTGAAATCCGTATTATTATCGGTTTTTGTATATGGAATGGCGATGTTGCCGCTGTTACTCCAGGCAGTGAAACCAATCATCATAATTACCGCCAGACAGAATTTTCTCAGCATGATTTCTTCCCGTTAATTAATTTGTGAACTGGACTGAAACCACTCAGCGCGCTCGGCATGACCGTCGATATAAACATGGTTTGCCGTGTTATTTTTATGCCTTCCCCGGGCCCATGTCATCGGATTACTGTAAGAACCGACACTGGAATAACGGAGAAAGCCGCTGGCTCCTGCAGTTTCAGCCATGATTATTTTTCCTCTGAGCGTATGTGATTTCCAGTTTACCGCACTGAAATGCTGATTGTAACCGACACCGACATCATGCGGACTGATCGTCAAATAATTACGGTCAACGATCCATACTGATCCAAAAGTGCCCGGTGATGCTTTAGACGGACATATATATATTTCCCTGGGAGCATTGTACAACTGGGCCGGTCCGCAGGTCCATGGCCTCGCTCCGCTGTCGCCGGGAATAAATTTAATTCCGGCTGTGGCTCCGGTAGAATAATATCCGACCGGAGGCACATTCTGGTCATAGTCATTCGTATACATCGCCATATATAAATAAAGCTGCTTGTAATTGCCCAGGCATTTATTGGTTTTCGCGGTCTCCCGGGCGCTTGCCAGAGCCGGCAAAAGCATCGCAGCCAATATCGCAATAATCGCAATCACTACCAAGAGTTCTATCAATGTGAAATTCTTAACCGACCGATATTTCTTTGACATAAAACTGATCTCCGTAATTTCATTTTTTATATTGATATATATCATTGATTCATATAATTAAAATATATCCAATTTCAAATATTGTCAATATCAATTAATGATTATTTTGATATTTTTTTGAATTTTCTCTTGAAATGGACTTGAAAGAAATTCCATCTGCCAGTAAATTAATACTATGAAAACACATGAATCCAAATATCTGTCATTGAAAGAAACCTTGCTGGGCAAGATCAACACCGGCGAGCTGCGCCCCGGCGATCAGCTGCCGCCGTGCCGTGAACTGGCCAGGGAATACCAGGTCAGCTACCTGACCGCGACCAAAGCAATCAACTTGCTGGCCGCCGACGGATATATTCAGGCAAGCCAGGGACGCGGCAGTTTTGTCCGCCAACGCGCTCCGGATGAACAGTTGAGGACTCATGAAAACAAACGGGTGATCCTGTGTGCGCCGCCGATCGTTCACGATCAGGTGGATTTGTTTCTGAGGGAAGGGAAACGGATGTTTTTTGAACAGGGATGGGATGTTGAAATCGAGCAGCCGCGAAAAATGCGCGATATTCTTTCGCTGGTCAAGCGCCCGGATTCATATGTGCTGCTGTTCGGTTATCAATTCTCCAATTACAACGACCGTTACCTGATTGCGACTCACGGGCGGGGCAGGATCATCATGCTCGGGGAGCGTTTCGACTTTTTCGGTATTACCAGCATCAGTTCCGATAATTCGCACATCATGCGGATGGCGCTTGATTTCTTCCAGTCCAAAGGCCGCTCGAAAATCGGCTTGATCTGCGCCAACCTGGCGCACGTCGACGAACTCGAACGCCTGGCGGCACTGCGTTGTTATTACCGCACACTGTATAAGGAACATTTGCTGGAAAAACTGCTGGTCGATTTGAATCTCAAACAGTTTACCGTGGTGGCGGATCAGGCCTTGAAGACATTTGAAGAACATCTGAATTCCGGCACGTGGAACTACCTCGATGCCGTTATTGCTCCCGAGGTCGAAACCGCGCAGCTTCTTTGTCGTTTCCTGAAGTCGCACCGGTTCCGGATTCCGGAAGACATCGCGGTCATCGCCATCAACAATATTTCCGGCCATGCCGAAACCAAAAGTCCGCTGAGCTGTATTGACACCAATTTCCAGGCTCAAGTTCGAATCAGCGTCGAAGCCATACTGAAACTGGCCAAAGGACAAGGCTATAAAGAAATTCTTTATACCTGTGAACCCAGTCTGGTGCTCCGCAGCACTACCCCCTGATTTACCGTTTTCATTCTGAAACAAAAGAATTAATACATGTAATTGCAATTATATGAGGTTCACTATGACAGTAGCCGGTATTACTCTACAGCACGGGGCAAGTCATCTGCCTGATTCTGACTTCCGGAACGGTTCAAACGATTACCGCAAATACGGGCATTTCGCGGATGACGGCCGGGAGTTTATCATCACCCGCCCGGATACTCCGCGCCCCTGGATCAATTATGCCTGGAGTTCCAATTTGCTGGTGTCCATCGATCAGCGCGGCAGCGGCCACGCCTTGTATCGCGATGGTAACGGCAACCGCTCGATCGCGATCCGCAACCGGTTCGTTTACCTGAAAAATCCCGTCAGCGGCCAGTTCTGGACCGTCGGCTGGGGCTGTATCCGGCTTGCGCCGGAGTCTTACCGGTGCCGTCACGGATTCGGCTACAGCATTTTGAGTTGCCGCCATGACGACTGGCTGGCGGAGTGGACGATTACGGCGACTCCCGGCTCGGTTGAAATCTGGCGGTTGCGCATACGGAATTGCAGCACGTCCGGCCGCCCCCTGACGGTATATCCCGGCGTCGCTTTCGCCCTCGGCGGCTGGACTCCGTATGGTTCACTGGAGAATTATTCCAGTGCGGGCATTTTGTCGAAACAGTTCATTTATGCGGAAAACCGCGCACAGGAGCGTCCGGACGCGCGGAACAACGGGTTCTTTGTCGCGGACCGGGCAGCGGATGCCCTGGAATGCAGCGAACTGGAATTTCTGGGCGGTTGCTATGGTTCATGGAACCTGCCCGCCGGAATTACCGCTCCGGCGCTTGAGGGTCACGAAGCCATGAATGAGAACATGGTCGGCATTATGCAGTACAATCTCGATTTTTCCCCGGGCGAAACGCAGGAATTTTATTTTGCCAACGGCAGTTGTTTTGACCGGGATGAGGTGAAACATTGCTGCCAAAATGACTTTGATGCCGCAATGAAAGCCGCCGGAAAACGTACCGCTTGTTTCGGACGTCTTGACTTTGAATTGCCGGATCGCGATTGGACACGCTTTTTCAACCTCTGGACCAAGCAGCAGCTTTTGTTGCTGAAAGATTATGCCCGGGTATACCTGATCGGTTTCCGCGATTCCCTGCAGGATGCCACATCGCTGGCGGCATACGAACCGGAACAGGCGGCGCAATCGATCCTGCGGACACTGGGCTACCAGTTTGCCGACGGCAGCGCGCTGCGTGGCTGGTCACCGATCGATGAACATAAATATGCGGACAGCGGCGTCTGGATCGCCATGGCCGTGGCCGAATATCTCCGCGAAACCGCCGATTATGAATTCCTCGACCAAACTCGATCGTACTACGATGGCGGCACCGGCACCGTGTGGGAGCACCTGACCCGTTCGCTCGAATGGTTTGCCGGCAACCTCGGCGAACACGGGCTGCCCAAATTATATTTCGGCGACTGGAACGATTCGCTGAATATCGGACGCCACGGCCGGGGCGAAAGCGTGTGGCTGGCAATGGCGCTGGTTGTCGCCCTCGAAGACGCCGCAGCAGTTGGCGCCAGAACCGGCCGGGCGAATGGTTTCCGGGAATTCGCCGCAACCCTCCGGACCCGGATCGAAGAATACGCCTGGGACGGTCAATGGTACCTGCGCGGATTCGACGATAACGGTAGTCCCGTCGGAAGCGCCAGTAACCGCTTCGGCAGAATATTCAGCGAACCCCAGAGCTGGGCGGTCATGGCCCGGATGGACCCGAAACGGTTGCAGATTTCCCGGAATGCCGTCGATCGGCTCCTGAGGACGCCGAATGGCCTGACGGTCTGCTCTCCGCCATTTACCGAATACGATCCGGCCTATGGGCGAATCAGCACCATGCAGCCGGGCTGGGGCGAAAACGGCAGCTGTTATTGCCATGTGACCGCGTTTCAGGCTGTGGCCGACGCCATGCTGGGAGACGGCAATGCCGCTGTGGAAAGCCTGCGCTCGATCCTGCCGTTTCATAGCGGTCTTTCCGTGGAAACCAGCAAAGTGGAGCCTTATGCATTCAGCAATATGTTCCGTGGCCCCGGCAATATCCGCGCCGGAGAGACGTTCAAAGGCTGGACCAGCGGCACCGTGCCATGGGCCCTGCGGGCTTTGACGCATTATATTCTCGGGGTTCGTCCGGATTTCGACGCCATGATCATCGACCCGGTCCTGCCGGATTCCTGGGATTCGATCCGCTTCAAAAGGATTTTCCGCGAATTTGAACTTGATATTTCGATCGAAAACTTTCCCCGGCAGGCCCCTTGGAAAATCATTCTCAACGAAGAAACGATTCACGGTAATTCCATTCAAACAGACCAACTGAAAAAAGGTGTCAACCTCATTAGATGCAATAAATGCACGGCGTAATTTTATGAGTCCAAATTCGGTATCAGCAGTTGATTTTTCGAAAATTGGAATTATCTTTATATTAAATATTAATTAATTATATTAAATAATATTGAATATAGGTGCATATATGAATCATTTTAAGAGAATCATTATCGGGGCGAGTTGCTGGAGTGCGGGAGAAATACTGAGGGGAGCGGCGGATACGCTGGTGGTGGACCGTTCCGCCTCGGTCGGGCGGGAGTATTTCGAGAATTACCGGAAATGCGGGCCAGGCGGGATGTTGAATACGGAAATTGCCCGCCAATTGCAACGGGAACTGGAACTTCGCGGTAAATCCGGCGATATGCTGGCTCTGGCTCCGCTGCTTTATGCGAAACTGCACGATCTGACCGGGCGGTTCCGTTTGTGGACGGAAATGATTGATATCCAGCGCAATTCGGCAGGCTGGCGGCTGGAAATTTACGATGTCGGCGGGCAGAGTGTCCTGCATGCGGATGAACTGATCGATTGCACTCCGGAATGCATGTCGAACCCTGATTTCCGGGCACGGAACGTGGAGAGATATTTCCTCAACGCAATTGTCCTGATTCCTGAGTTTGGCGGCTGGGAAAACAGCGGCTTCCAGTTTCGTCCGGGCCGGAGGGACGGGGAATTTTTCATGTCGCTGGAAATGGCATTGGGCACGGACTGGACCGAAGCCCGGAAACTGTTGCTTGAGCATTGGCAGGCGCGGCCGGACACGTGGAAGGACGCCCGGATTTGTGCGATTGCCAGGAATTTCGATTATCAGGTAAAATGTGATTCCGCCAGACTGGATGAGCATTATTATTACTTCAACTCGGCCAGGTTCGCCAATCCGCTGGCGGCATTGGATTATACGGAGGATGTGACATGCTGAAATACGATGTGGAATACGATGCGGTGGTCGTCGGCCTCGGCACGGCGGGAGCGATTGCGGCGCTGGTCATGGGCGAGGCCGGGCTCAAGGTCTGCGGGATCGAAAAACTGAACATGGCCGGCGGTACGGCCACGGCCGGGGGCGTGCCGGCTTATTACTACGGACTGCGCGGCGGGCGTTTCGCCGGAATCGACGCGGAGGCGGAGAAGCTGCGGCGGGATTTCATTGACGGCGGGCATTTTCATTTCGACGCCAAGGAAATTGTCCTGGAACAGGAATTATTGGCCGCAGGCGTGGACCTATATTTTGAGACGGTACCGTTCGAAGTGCACCTGAGCGAGGACCGGAAATCCGTCCGCGGAGTAACGGTCAATACCGCCGAAGGAATTCGCCGCATCGGCTGCCGGGTGCTGCTGGACGGCAGCGGCAATGGCGATGTCTGCGCGCTGGCAGGCGCGGGGTTCCGCCTCGGGCGGGAGTCGGACGGCAAGTGCCAGCCGTATTCCAGCATACGGACGTTCGTCCGGGACCGCGCCTATGGCTGGGCCAATTTCGACGCCGGTTATGCGAAGTGCGATGACGCCGTCGACTTCACCCGGGCGATCATTCACAGCAATGCCCTGCATGTCAAGGCTGAAAACGATCCGCAGGACGATTTGCTCTTTATCACTTCGTTGCCAAGTTTGCGCGAGGGGCGTTTGGTGGAGTGCGACGAATGCCTGACCGCCGAGGATTTTCTCCGGGGAAAAAGCAGCGGTCACAAGGCGCTCGGTTACGCGTATTCCAATTTCGACGACCATTCGCATGACCTGGCTTTTCTGGACCGGGTCAACCGCGACCTGACGGTGATTGCAAGTTTGTGGGGAAAGCGGTTTCATGTGCCGATCACGCTGGAAATGATGCTGGTAAAAGGATTTGAGAACCTGCTGGTGACCGGCCGCGCCCTTTCCGTTGATCATATGATGGCGTCGCTCCTGCGGATGCAGCCGTGCCTGCAGAAGAGCGGGGAAATCGCCGCGGAAGCGGTGATCCGGAGCATCAAGCGGAACATTCCTTTGCGTGAGGTCGACCGCGACGAACTCGCTGCAGCCCTGCGGGCGAGCGGTTGCCTGAACACGGATTTGCCGGACCTCGCTTTCTCCGCCGCGGACGCGGAAATACGGGAACTGCTCGATTCGGAAAGTCCGGGCGAGGCAATCTGGCTCACCGGCATGAACCTGCCGCGTTACCGGGAGCTGCTGCTGGAAGTTTTGAGCTCGGATCGCAAGGATGCGGCGGCGCACAGCGCGCTGGCCCTGGCCATAGGCGGAGACGAGGCGGGACTGCCGGTACTGCGGAAACAGGTGCGCGAACGGGATCCGTTCGTGACGAAAAGCAGTCCCGGGCATAACCAGCCCCGGCTGCTGGCGGCCGTCGACCTGCTGGGACGTTTCGGACACGCGGAAGATGCGGAGCTGCTGATGCAACTGCAGGCTCAAGGCGAGCTGCAGCTCTGTTCCCACATTATCCGCAGCCTGCTGGAACTCGGCGACGCGTTGGCGGAGAGCCGGACCGCAATCCGGAATTCCATCGAATCGCTGTTGCAGAATGATCAATTCAATGATATGTTATTGCTGAAAAATTCTTCGAATCTGTCGGAAAGGGTCTATGAACCGCAAAAGCCCTCGCTGAGGAAAATGGCGAACCGGCATTTCGAGAACTGGAACAGCAATGATACAGGTAATAGAACGTTTTCATAAAATACTGGAATATGTCAGCCGCAATCCCGAGCAGGGTTATCAGCTCGGCGAACTGGCGCGTTTGCTGGGGGTTTCCTCGCCCGCCTGCGCCAACATCGTCCGGAGCATGGTGGAACTCGGCTACCTGAAATCGCTGGGAGCGCGGCGCGGTTACGTGCAGGGGCCGGCCGTTTTCATGCTGGCGCTGAATACGCCGTACCGGCACCTGATCAATGTGGCCCGGCCGGTCATGGAGGAGCTCTCAGGCGGGCACAACAACCTGGTGGTGCTGGTGGTGGAAAACAGCGGCAAACGCATGGAGCTGCTGCGGCTGGACAAGGAATCCACGATCTCGATCTCGGCCAATGCCGCCAGCAGTTTCTACAGCCTTTTCCGGGTGAATACCGGCATATTGCTGCTGTCGTTCATGGAGGAGAAACGCGTCCGTTATTTCTGGGATCGCGATAACGGGGCGGATAATATCCTGAAGATAACGAACTTCGCTGAATTCCGCCGCCGCAGTCTTGACATTGCCCGCGCCGGGGAACTGGTTTTACCTGATACTATGAGCGTGGCGCTTTACCGGGACGACAATGTCATCGGCGCGTTGGGGATCACGTTCGACGCCGACGACAACCCGGCCAAATCGGCGGCGGAATGCCGCCGGAGCGCCCGGAAACTGAATGAGCTCCTGTAATATGCACCGGATATGACCCATCGATTTCTGCTATTTGACTCAATATATGTATTGCGCATTTGCGGGTTTCCGGTTATAATATTATCAGAACTTCAGGAGATTCGACGATGAAACTTAACGAATATGTTCTTGATCGGGACTCGGGGCGGCCGCTGTATCTGCAGCTGCACGAAGCGCTCAGGAATTATATCGAAACTCCCGAAGCACTCAAGGCTGGGGTATTGCCGCGGGAATTGGAGCTGTGCACCATGTTCAACGTCAGCCGCAATACGGTGTCGCAGGCGCTTGGCATGCTGGCCGAGGAGAATCTGGTCCGGCGGATCCGGCGGCGCGGCACGGTACTGGCGTCGAGCCTGGATCAATTCGATCCGCGCTCGGCGGATCAGACCATAGGACTGGTTTTTCCGATTTCCTCGCGCTGGGACGCCGCGCTGGCGGCGATCGAGGAGGAGACGGTGGCACGCGGTTACCGGTTGGAGATCTACTCGTACAAATGGGAAGACACGGCAGATATGCGAAAGGCCTTTGAGCGGGCGCGCAAAAACTGCAGCGGCGTCATCCTTTATCCCAGCGGGCGCGAGGATTACGGGTATATCGAGAACTTAAGCCGCGAAAATTATCCGCTCGTACTTTTTGCCATGTATTATGATGATCTGGATTGCGATGCGGTCGGCTCGAATGTCGCGGTCGGCTCCCACAAGCTGGCGCAATGGCTGCTGGAGCGCGGCTGCCGCCGGATCGCGGCTTTTTGCTGGCTGCTCGAGCTGGACACGGTCAGCTACCGTTTCGACGTATTTCGCGAGGCTTTGCGCAAGGAAGGCGTGGAGCTGCTGCCGGAACTTTGCGGCGAAATTACCGGCCAGAAATCGGATCAGGGCATGTTCCGGAGGATCCTGTCGAAACAGCCGGACGGTATTTTCTGCAGTTGTTTCTGGGCGGAACTGCTGGATGAACTGTGCCTGGGGGGAATGACGCACCTGCCGGTGGCGCAATGCGATATTTCGCCCGCCGGCTGGAACCAGCTCGACATCGCCACTGCGGAAATGCCCAAAGAACAGATCAGCCGGACCGCCGTTCAGATGCTCTGCCGCCGGATCCGGAAACCACAGTTACCCAAAGAAATAAGATTGATATCACCGAATTTCATTATTAAAACCCGATAAAGGAGGAAAATTTCATGAAACAAGGTAAAAAATTCACACTTATCGAGCTCCTGGTCGTCATCGCAATTATCGCCATATTGGCGGCAATGCTGCTCCCGGCGCTGAACAAAGCCCGGGAAAAAGCCCATGCCGTAAGTTGTACCAACCAACTCAAGCAGATCGGCCTCGCCCAGTTCCAGTATGCCGACAGCAACGACGGCTGGTCCACCTCCCACTCCACTTACTATGGCGCCATCGACGGATACGCCGAGGGGTGGTATACGCACATACCGGCGCTGTCCAGAAATGGCTATCTGCCGGGCTACCAGGAAGGCAGGCCCTATATCGGGGTATGCCCGTCCAGCGGCAACAAGGCATATGTCAATACCGTGCAGATTTACGGTATGCGCCTTGCGGACAGGGACTTGGGCTCGAGCAATAATTCTTACCGATTCAGCGGCAAGATCGTTTCCAACGAAGGGCTTGAATATAAAATGAGTCCGGCTGCTTTTCTTTTCATCGCGGATTCGGTGGAGACGGGTACGGTGAACCTGATTCAAACTTATCAGCTTTACTTTTTCGGCGCCGATTTGCCGTGCAAAACGGCCGGGCGGCACAATACCCGCGCCAATACATTGTTTGGCGACGGTCATGTGAGTGCGATTGCCAGGGGCGATTTTGTCGACCTTGAGTACGCCAACGGCGTCAAATTCTATACCCTCGAATTCATTGCCCTGTAAAAAACATAAAAATAAGGTATTCCAATGAGACATCTATTGACTTTATTCGCTCTGGTTTTCACGCTTCAAATTATCGCCGGTGATTCTATTCTGGGTGATAAATGGCGCAATCAGGTCTTTTTCGATTCCTGCACCGTTTCGCGCCGGGCGAAAGGCAATGATTTGCAGGTAAAGATCGATAAAAGCTCCGGCCGGAAATGCGTTTTATCCGTTTACCAGAACATGCCGGAATTTGACCCCAACGGCAAGATGACGTTGAAATTCCAGGCGCGCAGCCAGGCCGCCGAGCCGAATTATCTGGTTTCCTGCATCAGCGCCTCGCCGGGCGCGAATCCGCCCTGTACCCGCGATAGTATTGGACTCAAGAAAGAGTGGCAGGAATGCACCTTCACCATCCCTCTGAGCGGCCTGAACAAATCCAGTGTTTTCGAGTTCATCTGGGAGGGCATGCTCAATACCGGGGAAATGCTTGAAATCAAGGATATCTCGTTGACCGTGGACGATTCGAATGCGTGCGGCGAGCTTTTCCTGACTTCGCCCGGGAGCCGCGTGCTGCTGCGGGGAATTTCGTCGGACATGCTGGGCGGACGGCTTCATCCGCTGAAGCGTTATGACGGCGGCAAATGGGTCATTTCCGTCCGCCGCGGCGATGAAGTCGTGCTCTCCGTTTCCGGCATCGTCAAATGGCCGGAAACACTCTGGCAACTCAACAGTTCCGCCTTGCCGGACGGCGAATACCGTGTCGTGGCCGAAGTGAGCGACCGCGCCGGAAACAAAGGCGAAGCGCTGGAAGTCGGCTTCCTCAAAGCCAAACCCTCCGAAGTCAATTCCTATGTCCATAACGGTACGCTGTATTATCAGGGCAAGCCGTTCATTCCGCTCGGCCTCTATCATGCCGGCCTCTGGAATATGAACCGCGCCAACGATGTCACCGTGCGCCTCGGCAAAAAAGCGGTGCCGCTGGCCGAGCAGTATCGTGAAATCGCCGCGCACGGCTTCAATACCCTGCACTCCGTATTAGGGCCGCATGGCGAGGATTATCCGGAATTCAACGAATATGCAAAAGCCAACAACCTCTTGATCGTGCCACAGATGCTTAACTATACGACCGGACTGAAACTGAAATTCACGCCGGATTCGAATATTATTGGTTATTACGGTCTGGATGAGGCCTCCGGCGGCGAAGCCAGCGTACAGGCGCGCCAAATGTACGGCGACCTGAAGGTGCTGGCCCCCCGCAGTGTGATTTTCTGCGCCAATTACGCCACGGAAAGCCTGGAACTGATGGAAAAAACCAGCCCCTTCCTCGATGTGTTCCTCTACGACAAATACGTGATCCGGGAAAAAGACACCGATCTGACCGAGTTGTCGCAGGGCATGAAAGAGATTCGCGCCCTTCTCGCCGGGAAACCGGAAATCGTCTTCGGTTTCACTCCCCAGGCCTTCATCTACAACGGGCCGGAGCCGACTCCGGAACAGCTCCGGGCGCAGATTTATCTGGGTATCCTCAACGGTGCGCGGGCGTTCGTTTATTATTCGTACAATGAAGATTACGGGCACCTGCCGTTTGACTGCCGGATCAAAGAATTTCCGTCGAGCGCTACCGGCATGAGCCTCGACCCCGCCCGCAAACACTGGTGGCTGCCCGCGAGCTTGCTCTACGACGAAATGACGAAGCTGAATGCCGAGATCCGCGATCTCTCCGATTTCATCCTGAACACCGGCACTCCGATCAAGGTAAGCTGCAACAATCGCAGTATCGACCTCGCCGCCAAAGAAGTGAACGGCGTCAAATACCTGATCGCGGTGAACATGACCGCCCGTCCGGCCACTGCCGCCATCAAATCCACCATCTTGAACCAAACGCTGGAATTCGCTCCCTATGAAGCCAAAGTATTCAAATTCTAAGAATCTGCTGCATGACCTGAAATGGGGCGCTTTCATGCATTTCCTGAGTTGCCTTTACAATCGGGCGGACATGACGCCCGCCGAATGGAACCGTGTCGTCGAGGGTTTCGATGTCAAGGCGCTGGCAAAGCAGTTGCATGAGGTCGGCGCGGGGTATTTCATGCTGACGATCGGGCAGAATTCCGGATTTTTCTGCGCCCCGAACCACACCTATGATACGATTGTCGGTTATCCCGAATCGCATTGTTCGAAGCGCGACCTGATCGCGGATCTGGCACTTGAGCTGGCGAAGTACGGCATTCCGCTCTTTGCGTATTTGCCGGCCAACGCGCCGAACCGCGACCATCAGGCCATGCGGGCCTTTGATTACCACGATGTGGAGAACTGCTCCGAGCGGATGGTTTCGTTTCAGCAGAAATGGGAACTCATCATCCGCGAGTGGTCGCTGCGTTGGGGTTCGCTGGTCAAAGGCTGGTGGATCGACGGCTGCTACCTCGATACCAACCGGATCATGTACCGGCACCCGGATCCGCCGAATTTCGGCAGTTTCGCCGCGGCCATGCGGGCCGGCAACCCCGATTCGCTGGTCGCCTGGAACCCCGGCGTGGCCGACCCGGAACTGATCACCGCCGCCCCGGAGGAAGACTATACTGCGGGCGAATGCCAGTACCCGGAACAGGTCATTGCCCTCGGGCGGTACGAAGAACAGGCGCAGACGCACGTATTGTCGTATATCGGCGAATGGTGGGGATGGCGCAAACCGCGTTATACAGCGGACTCCCTGATTGCCGCCACACGCAACATCACCGATATGGGCGGCGCCGTAACCTGGGATATTCCGTTCGAACGGAACGGCACGATTCCCGCGGACTTCATGGAGCTGCTCGGGGCACTCGGCCGGGCGGTCAACCCGGGCCGCGTCCTGCCGGAGCCGCCCGCCCTGCCCTTGCCGCGGTTGATGGTCAGCCCGCTGATGCAGCCGAAGGCCGTTTACCCCATCCCCGGCGGCGACGGCGAAATCGAGCTGAAATTCCGCAATACCCGCAGTTTTCCGCTTCAAGGCAAGGTCTCCTTTTCCAGCCCCGATCTGAAACTGGCAGCCGAAGAATTTCCGTACCGCCTTGCTCCGGGCGCGGAGAACTGCTGTACACTGAAATTCACGGCTCCGCCGACCGGTAGCGAAAGCAACATCCGCGTTCACATCGGCCGGGTTACCCGTGAACTGGTGATTCCATTCCGGCGTCAGATCCAGCTGAATTCCACAGAGCAATCCTTTGAGTTCCGCCTGCCCGACGGCCGCAAAGTCGGCACGATCATCCTTAACAAACCGAACCCCGGGAAATTGCGTTTCCGCCTGGAAGCACAGGACGAACTGCAGCGCCCGGAATTCATCCGGGGCAGTTGCCTGGAAATTTTCGGCTCCGCATTGCCCCATACGCGATATGAACGGCAGCTTTTCGCGGTCCCCGGCAAAGCCCATTTACTGGAACAGGTCGATTTCCAGCCGATCCAACGGCAGGATACCTTCCTGCAAAGCGAATGGACCGATTCCGGGTTCCGCTGTGAGGGTGAACTGCCGCTTTCGCTGCTGTCCAGCGACCAGCATCCGCTGCTTTTCGAAGCCGCGCTCCATACCGGCATCGACGGCAACTATGAATACGTGACGCTGTTCGGCTCCACCAATGTCTGCGCTACGAACAGCCGGTACGTCATTCTGGCATGATGATCCGGATCTGTTCATCCTTGGGCAAGGAAGCACAGTATGCATCATTGACGTAGGTTCGCTCCGGCAGGACAATCAGCACATTCAGCGGCTTATCCTTAACGGCATACGCCGCATGGTGCCAGACGCCCGGGCGAACCGAAACCACATATCCCTGCGGGACATAGAACGCTTCCACCTTGTCGGCGGGAAATGTTTTGCCGGGAGTCGCCGGGGCAAACCACAGAATCGCATCCCCATCCAGAGGAATAGCGACTTCACAGGTGTGATCGTGAAATTCCACCTCGGTTATTTGCATCGGACGCGGCAGAACCCGGCAGGTGGAATACGAGGGAGCCCCGCCGTCGAGATCCTGCTGGAGCAGGTCACGGAAAAATACGGTTTCCGCATCCTTGGGACCGGCGGCCTCTTCCTCCATGGGGTCGATCAGCGGAGCATAAGAGCCATAACGGCGAAAAGCATCGCGGGTCAGTGTCTGAACTTTGACCGTCTTCATATTTCAACCTCTTTTCAGCTGAACATTTTTTTCGTAGTCGCGGATCACCGAGAGCATGTCATTGCCGACCGGGACATTGTTTTTCAGGCAGAAATAATCGAAAACCGCCTGAAACGGCATGGCTTTGAGTTCTTCCGACACCGCGAGGCGCCCGGTATAATCGCCATTGAATTCCATCTGCTGCAGCATGACAAAGGGCTCAAGAAGCGCTTTGCACAGTGCCTTCTGGATATTGCGATAACCGATCGCCCAGGCCGCGAGGCGGTTGATCGTGGCATCGAAGTAGTCCATGCCGATATGAATACGGTCAACGCCGTTGCGGATGACCTCATTGCAGGTATACTGCAGCTCATCGTCAAAGATGACGACGTGGTCGGAGTCCCAGCGGACCGGGCGGCTGATGTGCAGCAGCATCTCTTCGGAAAAAAGCAGAATGGAACTGATCTTGTCGCTGATCTGCTCAGTCGGATGGAAGTGCCCGGCATCAATGGTCAGCATCAGATCGTGTTCTTTGGCATAATTCATATAAAACTCATGACTGCCGACCGTGCAGCTTTCCATGCCGATACCAAAAAGTTTACATTCCACGGAGTCCAGCAGATTCTTTTTGGAAAATTCAACGGCAAAGATCTGATCCAGAGAATCTTTCAGCCGGGCCCGAGCACCGCGGCGGTCCACCGGAATGTCCTTGAAACCATCCGGGATCCAGGTATTCATGACGCAGGGCGAGCCCAGTTCGCGGCCGAAATAATCGCAGATGACCCGGCAGGCTTTGGCATGATCGACCCAGAATTGACGCACCTCGTCTTTGGGCGAGGAAAGCGTGAATCCTTCCGCGGCCATCGGATGCCCGAAAAAGGTCGGGTTGAAGTCGAGTCCGATGCCTTTTTCTTTGGCCCATGCGGTCCAGTTGGCAAAGTGTTCGGGCTTGATCTCGCGGCGGTCCACCGCCTCGTCCGCTTCCAGATAAATCGCATGTAGAGCGAAACGCAATTTTCCCCCGACCAACTCCATGAGTTTGTTCACATCCTGGCGCAGTTCATCCGCCGTGCGCGCTTTGCCGGGATAATTACCGGTCGCAAGGATGCCGCCGCCAGCGCCGCCCTTGACTTTTTCATAGCCGCCGATATCATCGCCCTGCCAGCACTGAACTGAAATCGGGATCTGCCCGAGAATACGGATGGCTTCATCGGTATCAATACCGAATTCCTGATACCGTTCTTTGGCAAGTGCATACATTTTTTCGATTAACGCGGTCTGGATCATTTTGATTTTCTCCTTGAGTATTATTTTCGGTTATTGATCTCTGCGGAAATATTCCATTCCCTCTTACGGGACGATATTTCCCATCGCGTCCACCCAGGCTTGTTCATTCCAGGTGAGCGTTTTATTACTTGCAGGATCAAAACAGGTTTCAAGATATTCGGGATATTCAGGGCGAGTGGTTCGATTGTGGTCCAAATTGACCGTCTGAAAGTTGACCCCGTGCCCCTTCTTCCAGAAACGGCGCAGGTCGAATGCAGCGCCCTGGAGCGTATAGGAGATAAAACCGTGCCATCCGCCGGATGTTTCTTCGATAGCTTGCGCCTCCGAATCACCTGCCGGATCAAAGGGAATATAGTCGGCGTTGAACCGTTCAATATTGAAATCAATGCAGCTGAGGTGCCCCGTGCCGATAAATTTCGGCAGATGCGTGTTGCCCTCATCGCAACAGTTGAGCATGGTGAGCGTTTTCGCTCCGGAGCGGAAAATATAACCGTAACAGCACCGGGCCGCCGAACAAGTCTTCATGATCAGGTGATCGACGCCATTGCAGAAAAAGCCGGTATAAAGTCCGCCGACATTGACGGTATCGTATCCGATTCTGGCCATTTCATCATTCGAGCTCGGCACGGAATAGACCCCGATGCTGCCCGCACATGGCGTGGCCGGTCTGACATGCATAAAACGATCATGGAAATATTTTTCGGTATAAATGCCGACCTGCCGGATCTCAACCGCCCCGAAATTGCTGCAATCAAGCCCCCGGACGGGCTTGGATGCATCATAAAAATAGAGATAAAAATTATCAAAATTGACATTATTCACATGGGTGTATGTAAAGAATGCGCCGGGAGCTTCCGGCTTGGCGGCACAACCGTAAAAGACACGGTAGATGCCGGAGTCATCCATCGCCTCGATCGCTTCTTTCGAGACATGGATCGTCACCCCGAACCGGGTGTTGTAGCTTTTATTCTCGGTCGAACCGACAAAATTGATGACGCGCGCATTGCCATTATTGAATCCGAAAAAGATCGCGGAATTGCCTTCATTCGGAAAGCTGTCGATGCAATAATCGCCGTCGAGCAGCTGAATTGTGCCGCCATGAATCAACGATTCAACAGCCCGGTTGATAATGAGTTCATCATGACTTCCGGAACAGACGAAATCTGCGATCTGTTTATCCTCGCCGGAAGAGTTATTTGCGGCAATCCGGATGAGACGCGGTGCTGAACTGTATTCACCTTCGCGTATTCCGGCCATCTGACCTGTGAGCTTGTTCATATCTGCAATCCGTAAAATTGTTGATTGTTATTATTATAACACCGGCACGGCGCAAACACCAGATAAATTGCAGTCGAAAAACTTGCAAAAGACGCTATTTGTGATAAATTATCCGCCAATAAATAACAAAAGACGCTATTTATGATATCGATTCCGGAACAAGCGGTCCGCTGCTTCGAAACATGGAGCCGGACCCGGGTGACGCTCTACGACCTGTCGGGTGAATTCCTCATACTGCTGGGGCCGGAACGCTTTGTCCACCGGCACACCGCCTGCCGTCGGGGCAAGGAGCAGACTCCCTGCCGCTGCGTCGAATTCGACGTCGATGAACTGCGCCGCAACATCTGGAACCATCGCGACGGAATGCTCAAGATTTGTCACGAAGGACTGCTCGAATGGGTAATGCCGCTCTACCGCCGCAACCGCCCGTTGCTGATCATAACCGCCGGCTGGCGGCGGCCGCCTGCAGGGAAGTTGCCTTTCGCCTGTATTGCCGACGGCGCCGGCGAAGCGCCGGAAGGGGAGGAAACCGACACGGCCGAACTCGAACTGGTCATGGAGGGGCTGCGGCAGCTGACAGCGCGCCTCGGCGAATGGTTCGATGCCGATGAAAAACCGCTTCCCGACGCGCCGCTGGAGCGCGGTGCTTTCATCCACGCTTACCTCAGGCAACACTGCCGAAATAATCCCTCGGTCGCCGATCTGGCCAAGGCGCTGCACCTGAGTCCGAGCCGGACCATTCACGCGGTGCGCGAAGCCACCGGCAGCAGCTTTCAGACACTGTTGACCGGCTACCGGCTGCGCTATGCCGCAGTGCGCTTGCAGGCGACCGATTTGCCGGTGGCGGCGGTGGCGCAGATGTCTGGCTTCGGCGACAGTGTCAACTTCCATCGCGCCTTTCGCGCCCATTTCGGACGGACGCCACTGGCCTACCGCCGGCTGTGCCGCGAAACCACCCCCGGAACCATGCCGGAATAATCGCATCGCGGAAATTTTGCATTATTTTCACATTGTCCTCTTGACACTGGTATATAACGGTTATTATAATCTATTATAGATAAATTAAAGGAACAATATGCCGGAAGCCATTTACAATGAATTAAGCGTCCGCCTGGAAAAATATATTTCCGAACGCGAACTGACGGGGAAGTTGCCGGGGCTTCACAAGCTGGGCAAGGTTCTCGGGGCGAACCATATTACCGTTCGAAAAGCGGTGGAGCTGCTGGTGGACAAGGGGCATCTCGAAGTGGTTCCGTCGAAAGGAACTTTCGTTTGCGAAAAGCCCTCCCCAAGGCGGAATCACGGTTTAATCGGGGTCATCGGAAATTCGGACTCCCAGCATTTCCGGGAAATGCTTTTCGAGCGCCTGAACGGGACCATCGCCAAATCCGGTTACAAGGCGATGGATATCGCAAACAATATACATCTCTTTTTCACCAATCCGCGCCTGTTGCTCCAATTTCCGGTGGACGGCTATATTTTTCTCGGCAGTTCCCTGAACAGGGCCATTCTCGATACGCTCCTGGAGAACGACATTCCGGTGATTTGTACGATCAACCCCAATTTTCCCGAGGTGAACCATATCGGGATGGACCATTTTGACGGCTACACACGCGTCTTGAAACTGCTTCTCGCGCGGGGTTGCCGACGGATTGCATTTCTCGGATATGAACGCTCCAGCGATTTCCAGAATTACATTGAGGATATCCGGAATATATACATCTCCGTGCTGGGCGATCTCTTTAATCCGGATTTATTTTTCGTCAGTAACGCTTTCACTTATTACCGGCGCTACGAGGAGGCGTATCACGAGTACGCAACCAGAGATGCGATAAAGACCTGGAAGAACTGTCCGCCGGACGCGGTAGTCACGTGTCCGCAAACCGTCGAAACGCTGAAGCAGCTTCTTCCCGGGGTCACGACCGCCGGGTTTGCCGATCCATCCGAAAAATCGGCCTGTGATATCCATGCGTACCCGAAAACGCTGGAACTCCTGAATTGCGCCATGAACCGGATGCTCGAGCTTCTTGCCGGAGACAAAAGCATCAAGGAAACAAAGATTCCATTTACGATAACTCAAACAACAGAAAGGAACAAATGAAATGAAAGGGAAAGAAAAATTCACACTTATCGAGCTCCTGGTTGTCATTGCGATCATCGCCATATTGGCGGCCATGCTGCTGCCGGCGCTGAATTCGGCACGCGAATCGGCCCGCCAATCGCAGTGCACAAGCCAATTGAAACAGATACAATTGGCCGAGACGCTGTATTCGGATGATAATAATGAATGGATCCTGGTTTCCTACGACAAAATAGGAGAACTCTGGACCCAATACTTGACTTCTTACCTCGGCAAAGCGACCAGAAAAGACAAGGTTTTCCTGTGCCCCTCCGAGAGTATACCGGTCACCGGTAGTTCCACTACGGGATTCCATTATTCTCATTACGGAAACAATGCATACCTTTCCGGATCAAGCGCAAGTGCTTATGCATTTATGCGCAAAAGGAGCGGCGTCAGAAAGCCGACACTTGCCTTGCATCATGCCGACAGCAACAGGCAAAACACCTATGTAACCTCCGACTGTTACTGGCTGGGATACCGGCACGGCAATCGGAAGCATCCTATAAATACGATGGCAAATCCGGCCCAGGGCGGCAACGCCGTCACTTCGTACCTCGACGGACACGTCGAGCCCAGAATCTGGCAATCATTTATCGGCAAGGAAAATTTTAATGGCGTCACCAATTACGGATTTGATCTCAACTCCGATGGGCGTGTGGCTTTTTAATTCAGGGAAATATGAGAATGAAACTGTTTTATTGCATCCTAATGTGTTTTTTCGCGGTCACTGCTTTCGCTTCGACACTCGCGGAAAACGGAAAAACCGGTTACCAGATTGTGATACCGGAGACCCCGTCGCCCGCGGTCAGCCATTCCGCAAAAGAATTGGCTGCATACCTGAAACGCTCCACCGGCGCGGACTTCCCGGTCGTCCCGGAAAATAAGGCTCAGGCTGACAAGGTGATTCAAGTCGGGCCAAAGGGTTCGAAACATGATTCCGCCGAGAGCTGGAGCATTGAAATCGAGAACGGAAAAATTCGTCTCTCCGGCGGCAGCGACCGCGGGACATTTTATGCCGTATGCGAATTTCTTGAACGCTATGCAAATGTCCGCTGGCTGGGCGTCAATATGGAATCCGTTCCGAAGCAGGATCAACTGACCGTGCCGGATCAGGCATTTCACTCAGGGACCCCGGCTTTTCCGGAACAGCGGTTGTATTATTTTTTCGTAACGGATAAAACGCAGAAAAATGCCGATTACCAATATTTCTCGCTGCATAACAAGGTCAATATTTTCAGTGCGCCGGAGTATGGTTACGGGAAACGCTACGGTTCACCGCGCGCCGGGCACGCATTTATTGATTACAGCAAAGACTTTCCGGCGGAAATTTCCTGGATGAATCCGGCGGGGAAAAGGGTTCAGGTCGTGAATGCGTCCGGCGGGCAGATCTGTTATTCCCTGCCGGAAGTCCGGAAGCGTTTCAAGGAAAAATTGAAGAATTACATTGCGTCCGACCGCGCCCGCTGCGACAAAACCGGCGAGCCTTATCCCACCGTTTACGACCTCTCCGCCAACGACTGCGATGCGGCCTGCTACTGCCCGGAATGCAAGCAGGAAGCGAAAAAATACGGCGTCAGCGGCATGGTCCTGCGCTTCACCAACGATATCGCCTCGTCGATCAAAGACGAATACCCGGACATCCTGGTCCAGATGTTCGCCTACAAGGATGCGCTGAACCCGCCGGCGGAAATCATGGTCGCGGACAATGTAATCGTTCGCCTGGCCGGTATGGATATGGAATTCAACGGTTCACTCAAGCGCGATGTGATGCGCCCCCTCTCCTCCACTCAGAACCGCGAATACCGGGAACTGCTGACCGCCTGGAGCAAAAAGGCGAAAAACCTTGCCGTCTGGGACTACTGGAAGATGTATTACGAGCCGTTTGCGAATCCCAAATGCGGGATCCTCGACCGGGCGGAATACCTGAAATTCTATCGTGACGCCGGGGTGAAAAGTCTTTTCATCGAAGCTGAAATCGACCTTGAAAAGCCGGAGAGTTTCTACGATCTGCGCTTCTATACCGCGCAGAAGCTCATGGACGATCCCGGCCGGGATGTTCAGGTACTTGTCGATGACTTCATGAAACATGCCTACGGCAAGGCGGCGCGCCCGATGACGGACTACCTGAACTACCTTGAGGCCAGAATGAAGGAGGAATCCGCTCCGCTGGCACGGGTGCCCGTGCCCACGCGGAAATACCTCGACGCGGAGTTTTTCAGGAAATCCCATGCCTTTCTCGATGAGGCGGAAGAACTTGCTTCCGGAGACGCCGAACTTCTCAAAATGATTCAACAGGAGCGATTGGTCCTGGATATCGCGTTGCTGCATCTGCCGAAAATTTCGGCTCAACTGGCAAAGGAATTCCCGGAGCAGATGCTGACGGAACGGATGTGGGCGAACTATCCGGTTTACGCCTCGCGTTACTGGGTTGCCGGTTCCTTTTCGGAGCGCTTGCAGAAGCTCAAAGAGGATTTCAGCGTCAAGCGGAACCGCCCCGCCCTGCCGGAGCAGTTCCAGAACAAAAGCGTGGTGGATCTGGTCTGGAGCGAGCTGAAGTCGGGGGATATCGTTGACGATCCGGACGCGGCCGGCGGCAAGGCGTGTCAGGTCTGGACGAAGTTTTACAATGGCTCCCTGCAGGAATTTCATGCGAAAGATTTCAAGAGCGGCGTTTATTCTCAACTCTACAAAAAAGGGTTCATCGAACTGGAAGTTCCGAAAACGGAATTGCCGCAGGATGAAAAATACCACTTCTATTACCTCGGGCGGACCGCTCTGACCGATATGTGCGTATTGTGGGTGCATTGGACATGGTGGATGTCGATTCGTCTCGGCAAAGTCTACGATCACCTGAACTCCACGATGGAATACGATGTTTATCTTTCGGTGAAATTCCAGGGACCGTCATACGTGAGCGGTTCCACGCAGCAGGACGCCGTCCGCGTGGACCGGGCCGTTTTTGTACGGACCATCGGTGATGAGGCGGCATCAAACGAACCCGATATTCCTGCGGAACTGGCGGGCAAAAAAGCCATCGAGCTTCCCTCCTCGGTATTTACGTATCACGTGGCCAAAGTTTCAGATCGCGAGTCCGCACGAAAAGTCGCCTTCATCCCTGCCGGAAAAGGGAAAGACACGCCGGAATATCATGCGAAATCACCGGCTTTCGGCACCATGGATGTAAAAAACAAAAAGCGTGATTTTACGAAATTACTGAAAAAAGGCGAATACGCCGAGGATGAGAAATATCATGTATACAAGCTCGGGCGGGTTGACATTACGCCGGATACTTATCTCTGGGGGCACTCGACCTGGGATATGAATATCGGCCTGGGCAAAAACGGCCACACGGGAAATCACGATGTCTATATTTCCCTGAAACTCCAGGGGCCCGCTTATGTCACCGGTTCACAAAAGCCAAACAGCATGTCGGTGGACCGGGTATTTCTGGTAAAGGATGAAAAATGAGAGCAATCAGCTGGTGGGTGGAGTGGGAGGACCTTGAACTCGGCAACCCCGGACTTCATGACAAAATCAAACGGCGCGCCGAAGAAGCCGCCAAAGCATCCGTCGATACGGCCATCATTTTCGGCGCACATTTCCGTTGGGATTTCCTGCCGTACTGGGACGTGCTCCATGCTTACTTCGCGGAAGTCGCGGAGACTCTGCAGGAGCACGGAATCCGCCTGTTCGACCATCACTCGGCAACCCTGACGCACCGTTATGGGTCCCGCGAAGAGATGAAACGGACCATGCTGAATATGATCCACCACCTGCCCATTGCACCCTCGCGCGAAGCCGCCGCGGACTGGAAATACAACGGCGAATATCTCAATTCCTGGCGTATCATCGATGCCCGCACCAGCCAGCCGGCCAAGATCACCGCTTACACGGCGGAGCAATTCTGCATCAATCACCCCGGCTATATCGCCGCTTACGGGAAATACCTGAAGCGGCTGATCCCGGAAACCGGCATTTCCGGACTGATGTGCGATGATATGATCTATTTCGGCGGCTTCTACACCTGCACCTGCCCTTATTGCCGTGCCCGCGTGGACTTCGAGATTCCGCCCGCTGCCGACACCAGTTTCTGGGGCAACTGGGGCGATTCCCGCTGGCTGCAATATCTCGCCATGCGCCGCGATTCCATCGGCCGTTTCCTGGAATCCGTAAAAGCCGCCCTGCCCGACAATTTTCCGCTGATGTCTTGCTGCACTTCGGGCGCGTACGGCGGCAACAATTACTGCGCGCAGTCCGTGCATGAACTGGTCCGCGGCAACAACATTCTCAATCTGGAGATTTGCGGCGATAATCCGGCTGACGTTTGCGAGCGCCTGGCTTCCGGCAGTTACCATGCGGGCGCGGCGAAAAAATATGAGATTCCAGTGGTTGCGATCGGCTACGGTTTTTATCCGGATTCGGCGGGACATCTGTGGGCGCTGAATCAGATGACCGGCTTTTCGACCTGGTTCTCTACCTTGAAAGGACGCCTGGGCCTGTCGAAAAATCAACTGGCGGAACTGCCGGATGACGCCGCGCCGATTGCCCGGGCGTTCGCTTTTGAGCAGGCGCACCCGGAACTTTTCGCGGGGCCGGTCCTCTATGAATGCGCGGTCTATTTTTCAGAAAACACCAAAACGGATTCCTATTTCGGCGCCTGTGAAACCGGCTCTACGCACGACTACCGCGAATTGATACGGAAGTTACTGACAAACGGCGTTCGCGCCGAAACCATCTTCGATTTTCCGCAAAGTTCCTCGGATTGTCCCTGTGTGATCGTGCCCTCCGCCGCGCTTCTCCGCCCGGACGAACAAACCGCCATGGAAAATTATCTGGCGCACGGCGGAAAAATTCTCCGTTTCGGCCCGGATGGAATTTCCGGTTTTCCGCCATGCACGGAGCATGATTTCGAATCGCTCAAATGGTTGCAAACGCAATCGTTTACCACCACCATTTCAGCCTCTGACGGCTGGAGCGAGATCCGCCCCGGGCTGTTCCGGAATCCCTCCCGTGAACCGGAGGGGCTGCTTGAACTGCTGCGGTCATTGCCCGGCGATTCCGGGCCAAAGATCGAGGCTCCCGGCTTTGCCGTAAGCATGCGCGAAAACTCCATCCATCTGCTGGCGCTGAATTACGACATTGAATTGGACCGGGAGCTGGAAGCCAGGCGCCTCCAACACTCCCATGTCCGGCTGATCCGTACGGCCCGGCCGGTCGGCTGCGCACAGGACATCCGGATCGGCATCCCGATCAAGGCCATTCACTGTCCATTGGGCGGACAAGGCAAAGTCAGCGACGGCGGAATCCGCCTGGAAGGAAACCCGATGTATGTCATCATCGAAAAATAGCTTCAATTATTGATCGTCACGACTCGCGTTACCGCCATGCGGCGGACGCTCAGTTTCAGCTCTTTCTGATCCTTGACCGCGGCCTGGAATTCATCGATGTTTTTGACGTCGGCGCCATTGACGCTGACGATGATTTCGTAGGGTTTCACGCCCGCCACCGCCGCTTTGCCGCCGGCGCGGACCGTGGCCACGATCACCCCGGGCGCATCCGCCGCCAGTTTGAAATAATTGCGGACTTCATAGGTCATGTTGCAAACGCCAATTCCGAGAGCGGCCGCCTGGAAACGCTTGGCGTTGTCGAAGTTTTCCGGTTCGGCGGCGACCTCGAATTCACGGCTTTGCAGCTTGCCGTCCGAGATCACCTGCAGCGAAGCCTTGCCGCCGACGCCAATCTGGGTCAACAGTTTATTGATCCCCGCCTGGGTCGAGCCCCACGGCTGCGGAATCTGGTCGAAATACTCCGCCGGCACTTCGTCATAACGTTCCCACGGGAAATCGCGCATGTGGTCATACATGTCCATCCGGTACGACTGCAGTTTGATCGGGACCGCGATATTGGCCGGGGTCAGGGTCAGCAGCACGTCGCCGACTTTCAGGCCAATTTTTTCCGCCGGGGAACCGGGGTACACCAGCGTCACCAGCATCCCGGAATCCTTGTCGGAAACAAAAGCCATGATCCCCTTCGCCTTGGCCAAATCCTGCGTCAGCTGCTGCAGCTCCACACCCAGCCAGGCGTATTGCGCCTTGCCGTCGCGGGGAATGTTGGCCGAATCATAATCCTTGAGCGCGGCGGTCAGCTGCATCGCCGCCACGTTCCGCTTGGATTCATAGTGGTTCTCTTCGCCGTACTGGCGCTTGGCCAGCTGCAGACCGAGCAGCACGCCGTCGCGGGTGAACATCATCTGATTCTCCATCAGCTCCGGCACCTGCTCGCCGCGGAAACCGTCCTGCAGCGCACTGAGTTTCCCCTGGGTCACGCGGATATCCAGTTTCTTGCCGACATTCTTGACCATGGCCAGATACACGGGCGTGTGGGCCATGTGCCGCAGGTCCTGAGCATACAGCGTGACCGGTTTGCCGGGCGTATTCGGTTCCAGCTTCGCGACCAGCCCGCCGAAATAACGCAGCGATCCGACGAACGAGGCATTGACCTCCTTGCCGTCGATCCACAGCGTGATGCGTTTCAGCCGGGCGGTGTTCGTATTACTTAAACTGAGATTGAGCAGCACCTGATCGTTGTCCAGCCGGACCGCGACGCCTTCGAATTCATTCTGTTCGTCCTCCATGCCGCGGCGGAAATCGCGCCCGTTCTGCGGCTTGGGCTCCAACTGGATCCGGGCCGCATAAAGTCCGTCACTCAAACGTTTTTCGAAGTCCCGGATCTGCTTGACGAAATCGGCCGCGGCGACGCCCTGCCACTGTGCCGGCGGCAAATACGGATTTTCGCTGATCGCAAGCCGGGGGCTCAGCGAGAGCGCGATCACTTCGGCTTCCGCATTGATCAGCAATACATTCGGCAGTATTTCCAGATAGTCCTGCCCGGTGGTCAGGTCGTGCATGATCGCGCCTTCGTTAAAGGGCACCGTCCGGGCAATTTTAATGCCTTGGTCCTCTGCGTTGAAAAACTGATATTTGCGCCCCGCCGCGTCCGGTTTAAACGCCAACGGCTTGATGCCCGGCACCGGCTGTTTGGTGCGCAGCTTGACGCTGTTCTGCTGCGGGTAATACATGACGATTTCCGCCGGATAGAGCTTGCCTTTGAAGCCGACTTCCACCCGATCCAGAAATTCCGGCAGAATCCCCGAATCCTCGAAAATAAATTCGCTTTCCGACAACGCGAACCCCGGTACCCGCAGCGACTCCTGATTTTCAATCAGCGAAGTCGCCGTATTATAGTGCATCCTGCGGCACCCCGGACACATATAGCCGAACGATATTTCGTTGCGCTCGCCCTTGTCGTCCGGGGCGAAAAAGTATTCGGCCTCGACCAGTGAATTCGCCATGGCCCGGGTCAATTTCAAGTTCAGCGCGCGCATCTCAGCGGGCGACATCGTTGTTTTGCTCTCCGCCTCAGCGCCCGTCACCGCTGCAGTCAACAGTACCGCTGCCGCCATCAGAATCGATTTGATCTTCATGTGTTACTCCTTATCCGTTTCATAATCGTTATAATAATCCAGCACAAACTGCATCATCCGCCCGTTGCGCATCACCACAAAAACCGCTTTGGTCGTCTCGCTGAGCTTGTCCATGGCCTCGCGGTAAACGGTTTTCAGCTCATCGAGGGTCTTCGTCTCGCGGCCATTGATGGAAACAATGATATCGTTGATCCGGCAATCCGCCCGCGAGGCGTTGCCGATGTCCGCGATGCCGTAAATATACACACCTTTTTCGCAGTAATAAAACAGATTCGGCGTGTCGAAACGGTTGATCGTTTTGGCGGTAAATCCCCAGCGCGGGCAATTGCCTTCGTCGCCCTCGACCTGCCCTTTCGGCACCGGCGCGGCCGCCAGCTCCAGCTCCTTGCCGTCGCGCATGACGGTGAAACGGATATCCTGTCCGAACGGCATCAACCCGATGCGCCGGTACATTTTCGGCAGCTGCTCCTCGGTCCGGACCGTTACCGGCCCGCCGTTCATGGCCACGATCCGGTCATTCGGCAGGAACCCCGCGCGCCGCGCCGGGCCACCGGGCGCCGTCCCCGACACAATCACCCCGTCCTGATAGTCAAACCGGATATTCCGCCCGAAATCCGCCAGCGGCTGCAGATGCAGCCCCAGCCACGCCCAATTGACACTGTTATACTCCCGCAACCGCGGCAGCGCATCGTGAATAATCTCCGCCGGGATCGAAAACCCGACCGTGCCGCCGTACATCACCCCCAGCGTATTGATCCCGACGACCTCCCCTTCCATGTCGACCAGCGGCCCGCCCGAATTGCCGGGCGAAATGGAGGCGTCGGTCTGATACCACAGCGAATACTCGCCATGCCCCGGCAAATAACGGCTCGCACTGGAAATAATCCCCAGCGACACCGAACGGCTGAGCCCCCACGGCGCGCCCATCGCCATCACGAAATCGCCCGGCTTGACCCGCTGCTTGCTATCGATTTCGGCAACCGGCAACTCCGGGGTATTTTCGGGCAACTCCAATTGCAGCAGCGCGAGGTCGATATCCTTGTCGCTGCCGACGAGCTTCGCCGGAAACTCCCGGCCATCGTACAATAAACAGCGTATGGCCTGCGCCTTGTCCACCACGTGCCAGTTCGTCAGCAGCTCACCGCTCCGGGAAATCAGCACGCCGGAACCGGAAACCACATTGCTCTGGTCGCGCCCCGACTCCAGGTTGCCGCGCACCACCTGTATAAACACCAGCGCCGGAAATACTTTGTCGCAAGCTTTCGAAACCAGTACCGGAAAATCCGTCATCTGAACCGTTTCCTGCTGACGCCCGCCGCAGCCGACCCCACCCAGCAAAACCGCCGTCATTAAAATCACACCAAAAAAGCATTGTCTCATATCATGTCCTTTCTGTTCGCCTGCCCTAATATAACGGCCCGCGAAATGTTGTCAAGGTAACAAGTATGACGGCAAAGCAAAATAAAATCTTAGCGGTAATCACAAAGTATTTTTTCAGCGGTAGAGGTCCCGCATGGCGAGAACCGCAAAATCATTGCGGTGGAGGTGGTCCATGTATTCGGCGAAAATCTCCGGCGAAGTGTCCACCCAGGGATGCACCAGGTCCGGCACCCCGTGAAAAACCAGCACCACGGCATTATCTTCCCCGGCCAACTCCAGAGCGCCATAAAACAGCGAGCGATCCTCTCCCTGAATCGGGATCGCCGGGATGCGCATCGGTTCATCGGATGCCGGAACCCACGCGCGTTTTTCGGTGGTGCGCGCGCCGAGGAAGCCGCGGCCGGCAATCACCGGAGCGGCATTTGCCGCGTATGGTCCGCCGGGATAGGCGAAGCTGAGCGGACGCGCCACTCCGGCGGCGGCAAAAAACTCATTCAGTTGATCGATCTCCGCGCCGCATTCGTCATCGGAAAGCGCCTGCATATTGGGGTGATTCCAAGTGTGGTTCCCGATCTCGAACCCCATGTCATGAAGCGCGCGGACTTCGGCGGCAGTCAACAGATGGGGTTCGTTTTTCTCCCGCCAATCATCGTTGAAGCGGCAGATAAAAAAAGTAGCGCCGAACCCGTATTTACTCAGGATCGGCGCGACGATATCAAGATGGCTTTTGCAGGCGTCATCAAAGGTCAGGACGACCGTTTTTCTTCTTCCGTCCATGTGATGAACCTGTCAGCTTTTAATGCGTTACTTCTTGGGGCATTCGCATTTTTCGCAGGTGCAATTGCCTTTGCACTTGTCGCACTTGGCAGCGGCTTTGCATTTGTCACATTTGGCAGTGGCGGTGCATTTATCGCATTTGGCAGCAGCGGTGCATTTGGCGCATTTCGTGGGGCATTCGCACTTTACACAGGTGCAATTATCTTTGCACTTGTCGCATTTGGCGGTCGCGGTGCACTTGTCGCACTTCTTGCCGTCTTTGCAGGCTTCGCACTTCACTGCGGCGCATTTTCCATTGTCACACTTTTTCTCGTCCTTGGCACAGCAGCAGCCGGCTGCCACAACCATGACAAACAGCGACACGGACAACGTCATAATCAGATGCTTCATTCTTCAACTCCTTCTATTTTTGGTTACTATAAAATAACCCGGATTTCTCGTTTGTCAACAAAGCAACATCAAAAAGCATGGTACCGGATCCGTCCGCCGCCGTTTCTCCTCCCAGCCTGGCTGCCGGCCTCTCTCTGGGCCGCCCCCCACTGTCATTCAGCGCAATTACGTTCTTGCGCGACCTCCATCGACGACGAACGGATCCGGTACCATGCTCCTTATTTATATTTTGCCGCTTTCAATAATTCCGCGCGTTCCGGCAACGCGTTGACCACCGCCATCACCTTGCGGCGCGCCGGAGCCGTTACCCGGTTCCGCGGCAGCTCTTTCAGCACCAGCAGAGCCAGCAGCAATTCGCGCTGTCTGCGGCTCCTGGCACTGCCAAAAAGTTGCCGCAAAATCCGGTTGACCCGCCGGTACAATTGCTCCCGCGTCACTCCCAACCGATCGGCCAACAGATTCCAGGCGGCAAAGGTGCCGTCGGCCTGCTGCGCGGCCAGGAGCTTCATCTGGAAATTCTCGCCGTACTGCGCCGCTTCTTCGTGCACCCCGGCCATCAGTTCCTGACGGTTGCCGAAATGCCGGCGGTGTTCGGAACCCAATACCAGCGGCACCATCCGGAAAGCCGGGTAATAATTGGCAAGATCGGCAGGCGCCGCCCCATGAACCGTCATCAACGGCGTGGACTGCGTCAGCACCTTGAATTTTCCGGCCAGCCCGGCCGCCGCTTTCCGCGCCGCGGTGTCGCCGTCCTCCAGAGCGCCGATCTGGGAAGCCGCCCATAACACCGGCAGCTGCGCTCCGCCCCCCTGCCCGATCGGAGCCTTGAATTCAACCCGCCGCCCATGAAGTTTGCCTTCCAGGATTACCTGCGGGTTTTCGCCCAGTTTGTTGATTTTGAAAAACAGCGAATACACATCGCCGTCAAAAATCGCCGGGACCAGGGCCGGGGCTTCGATTTCGGCATTCACCGCCCGCAGTGCCACATTGCGCACCGGCTGTTGAATAATGCGGCTGAGCTGACGCAAAACCATTTCCGAAATGGAACTCTCCTCGTCGAGCATTTCGCAATATCCGCCGCTGACTTCGCTGAGCTGCGGCAAAATGGTCTGCCCCGAACTGCTGCCGACCATCAGCGGAAAGACCGCCGCGTTGATTTTTTTGCCGCGTACATAATGAAGCAGCTCATGGGCGTTATAAACTTCGCCATCGGAAATCAGCAGGATGTTGCGCCGGGACCTGTCGGGCCGCGACAGCTTCGCCACCACCTGCAGAATCTGCAGCAGCTCCGTTCCCGCCAGATTCGGATGCGCTCCACCCAGCATTTCGAGGGCCGCATTCAGGTTTTTGCGGTTATACGGCAGCGAAGCCGGCGAGAGCACCCGGCAGTCCCCGCCGAACGTCACCACGTTGAAATAATCCCCCGGAGCCAGCGCCCGCAACGCCAGTTCCAGCGCCTCCAGCGCCTGTTCGAAACGGCGCGGCGTCATGGAGGCGGAACAATCCAGCATAAAAATGATTTCCGGGTTCTTCTCCGCCACCGACGGCAAATCGAATTCGGCGTTGAAAATGAACCGCCCGCAGACCGGACCGTTTTTGCCGTGGCTCCCGGCCAGGCAATACGGCGTCACGGGCTGCCGCAGCCGCAGTTCCAGGATCAGGTCGCGGTCGGGAATACTCCCCGGAAATCCCAGCGACACCCGGCTGATATTGTTTCTGTCCCTGGTCACGATCGCATGAGTCGGCGAATGCATCCCGAGAAGGCCGGTCATATCCACATCGAGGTTCAGCGAAAACGCGTAGCTCACCGCCTCGTCCCACAACGGCGACGGCACCGGATTTTCGGTCCAGTTATAAGTTTGCGGCACATAACGCGGCGCCAATGCAAACGGCAGCCGGAAAACAGCGCTCCGCTCCGACAGTTCGAGCGGCATCATCATTTTCACCGTCACCTTCATCACGGAGTCCGGCGGTACGTTGCCGAGGGCCAGTTCCAGCAGGTTTTTCTCCTTCAGCTCCAGCTTGCAGGCAGCGCCGTTGTCTTCCAGAATCAAATCATAATCATTATGGTGGTCATGCGCCCCGCTGACCTTGCCGGCGGCGTCGGCCGCGCTGAAACCGGTCACTACCGCCCGGGTCGGCAGCGGGAAACAATACAAAATTTCCACATTCTTGTCTTCCCGGTTGCGGAAACTCAGCTCAAAAACCAGTTCCGCGATAAAGTCCCTGACCGTGCCGGAAATGGCGACGCTCTCCAGCGCCACAGGGTATTTATGCGGTATCTGATACGAAATATCATTGTTTTTCGTCATCGTCCTGGTCTCCTCTGATAACTTCGATGATGTAATCCCTGATGGCATTGATCTGTTGGTTGCTCAATAAATGCTGCGGCACATTCAACTCCAGCCCGTGCGGCAAATTCACCCGTTCGAAACGTGTCCTGGGCAGACGCACCTCCGCCACCGGCAGCGCCGTCTGCCGGTCCGGCTGTTCCTCGATCAGGTTCTTGATCTGGATCAACGGCGTCCCCTGCTGCACAAGTTCGTGAATCAGTTTCAACCGGGTCAAATGCTCATCCGTATAATACGAACCGCGCCGGTTGCCCAGCGGCGGCGGCAGCAGCCCCCGCTGAATATAATACCGGATCGTGCGCCTGCTGATTCCGGTTTCCTTGACAAGGTATTCGATATTGAACATTATGTGACTTCCACTTTATGACATTTATTTGACAATATTATGACACCAACTCACATAAAAGTCAACCCCCTTTCCAGAAAAAATGCGAAAATTATTGAAAAAATCAAAATCGGGAGCATATTACCTGATATGTCAAATCAAAAGGAGGTCCTAATGAAAATCAAAGCATTTCTTGCTTTAACTCTCGTCGCGGCGCTGGCCGTGTGTGCCTTTGCCAAGGAAATTTCGGTGCTGACCATCGGCAACAGCTTTGCCGACAGTGTATTCGGTTATCTGCCGAAAATCACTGAATCCGCCGGCGACAAAATCATTCTTGAACGCGCCAATATCGGCGGCTGCTCGCTGGAACGCCACTGGAACGAACTGAAAAAATCCGAGGCCGATCCGGAGTACAAACCCTATTACAAGAAATACACCCTGCGCGACAAATTGGAATCCCGCAAGTGGGATTTCGTTACCATCCAGCAGGCCAGCCACCTCAGCTGGAAGCCGGAAAGCTACGAGCCCTTTGCCCGCGACCTGTATGATTATGTGAAAAAATATGCCCCCACCGCCGAAGTGGTGATTCAGCAGACCTGGGCTTACCGTTTCGACGACAAGCGCCTGGCAAGCTGGAAAATCGAGCAGCCGGAAATGTACAAGAAGTTGACCGAGGCCTACAACAAAGCCGCCGCCGACCTGAAGATCCGGGTGATCCCCACCGGCGACGCCGTCCAGATGGCCCGCGAAACCCAGAAAACCCCGTACGTCCCCTACGATCCGGCCATGCTGAAAACCTTGAAGCACCCCGATCCGCTGCCGTCCGAAGAGGGCTCCTTCGTAAAAGGTATGTGGTGGAGCAAAGACAAAAAGACCGGCGAGTATCATATACAACCCGACCCGTCCCACCTGAACAAACGCGGCGAATACCTGCAGTCCTGCGTCTGGTACGGTTTCTTCTTCGGCAAGCCGACTTCCGATATCAAATTCGTGCCCAAAGAAGTCAAAGAAGAAGATGCCCAATTCCTCCGCGAAACCGCCCAGAAAGCCCTGGACGCCCGTTACAAGAAATAACACGGTTCCGGCATAAAAAATCAACCCGTCCGCTCCCGGTATCAAACCGAATGCGGACGGGTTTTTCTTTTTCAATTATTTATTTTGGGGCCCATCGAAACACCGGTCCCGCCAAAAATCATCATTCATGGGACGAATGGGACAAATGAGACAAATGAGAAACTGACGATAAGCTCAAAAATGGTTTCCCATAGGTCCCATAAAGTCCCATGTGTCCCATTAATTCGACTTTTGACGGGCTTGCCCGAAACACCGGATTAGCAGTAAATTTCATCTATTCGTGAATTTCCGGTTGAATTTTCACCAAAATGAGGTTAAATTTTCAATCGCAATTTTTTACATGGTGTCAGGGCATATGAGCGAACGTGAATTCAATCGTAGAAGGCTTGTGGTTAAGCCCCAGGATTTCCACTTCGGAGACAACGGGGACGACGCTCTGCTGTTGGATTGCGGCAAGAAACTCACTTCGGTCACTGTCCGTTACGAAACCTACGGCACGCTCAGCAATAACGGCGACAACGCCATCCTCGTCCTCCACGCGCTTTCCGGCGACGCCCACGTGGCCGGTTACTTCACCGAGGACAATCCGGACGAGAAGCCCGGCTGGTGGGACGACATGATCGGCCCCGGCAAATATATCGACACCAACAAATATTTCGTCGTCTGCAGCAATGTCATCGGCGGCTGCAGCGGTTCCACCGGCCCGCGCTCGGTAAACCCGGAAACCGGCAAGCTTTACAATATGGATTTCCCGGTCATCACCATTGCCGACATGGCCAAGGCGCAGCACCGTCTGATGAAGCACCTGAAGATCCGCAAATGGCTCGGCGTGCTCGGCGGTTCCATGGGCGGCATGCAAGTGCTGGAGTGGGCGCGGCTGTACCCGGATGAACTGCAATGCGCCATCGCCATCGCCACCACTCCGCGCCTCTCGCCGCAAAGTATCGCCTTTAACTGGGTCGGCCGCGAAGCCATCAAAACCGACCCGAACTGGAACAACGGCAATTACGACGAAAATATTCCGGTCAAAGGTCTCTCCACCGCCCGGATGCTCGCCCATATCACATATCTGAGCGATGAATCCATGAAGCGGAAATTCGGCCGTGTGCTGCAGAAATCGCAAAGCTATTCGTTCGACTTCAAATTCGACTTCGCCGTGGAGAGCTATCTGGATTATCAGGGCCAGCGCTTCGTGGAGCGTTTCGACGCCAACAGTTATCTGTATATCACCCGTGCCATGGATTATTTCGATATTTCCGCCTATGCGGGCGGCAATCTGACCAAGGCGCTCGGCATGGTCAAATGCCCGTTCCTGGTGGTCTCGTTTACCAGCGACTGGCTTTTCCCGACTCCGCAGTCGCGCGAACTGGTGCGGGCGCTGCTGAACAACGAAGTTGCGGTAAGCTCCTGCGAAATCGAGTCATCCTACGGTCACGACGCATTCCTGCTCGAGGTGGAAACCCTCGGCAAAATGATGTCCGACTTCCTGAAAATTCAACACGGGAGGATGAAACATGTCTGATATTCTGCGCAAGGATCTGGCGGAACGCCGCCCCGATTTGCTGGTCATCGCCGACATCATCCCCAAGGAAGACGGGGTGCGGGTGCTCGACCTCGGCTGTGGCAGCGGCTCACTGCTCAAACTCCTGCATGACGAAAAAGGCATTCACGGCATCGGCGTCGAAATCTCCCAGAAGAAGATCATCGACTGCATCGCCCGCGGCGTCCCCGTCATGCACATGGACCTCGACAATGACCTTGAATACATCGAAAACGACACCTTTGACTATGTCGCGCTCAGCCGCACCATCCAGACCGTGCGCCGCCCGGATTTGCTGATCCAGCAGATCCTGCGCATCGGCACGCTCGGGGTGATCAGCTTCATCAATTTCGGGTATATCGGAGTACGGGCACAGCTGGTTTTCAACGGCAGGATGCCGGAGACCAAGACCCTGCCCGACCACTGGTTTTCCACGGACAATATCCACCTCGGCACCATTCAGGATTTCCGTAATCTCTGCAGCGAACTCAGCGTCAACATCGTCCGTGAAATACCGCTTTCGCAGCACAACAAATTCCTGGCCAATTTAATGCCGAATATGTTCGCCCCGACCTGCGTTTTCGTCATCTCCAGGCGCTGACAGAGCAGCGCGCCGAGCCCGCCTCTCCGTGCCAAAATCGCGGCTTGTCTTATGGCAGACGCCTATTTCCCGGGCTTACATTTTGATCATATTGAATTTTCCACCAAATCAAGTCTGGCGGTGATAAGCGGCGAATAGCAAGGCATTTGTGTGTTATTCAGGTTGAAGTGATCCGGCGTGAACGGTTCGCACATCGCCAGTAATTCGTCGACATGAGCGGAAGCGAGGCACTCGACCGTATCGGCGGCGCCATAGTAAATTTTGACTTCGCCGTTGTCTTCCAGAATCATCCCGCCCGGGAAGATCACCGACCCGCGAAAACCCTTCACCTCATAATTCGCCCGCGGCGTCAGCAGCGGAGTTTTGCATAGCCCAATCACGCGGGTGGGGTCATGCAGGTCCAGCAGCATGATTCCGCCATAATAAATCTTGTTCCAGGTCGCGCCGGGGACGTATTCCCAGCAGTCCAGATTTTTCGCGGCATCTTTCCAGACGGCATGAAAGGTGGTCAGGTAACCTTTTTCCGTGCGTATCGGCGGCGCGCCCGGACCGATTTTGCTGTTGCAGAACGGTACGTCATGGTGACTCAGGAGCAGGCGCGAATCACCCCAGTCGCGTCCGTTTTCCGAGCTGGAAATCCAGATATCGAAATGCTCCTTGAAGCCGATGCTGTATTCGGGGAAAGGACGCTCGAGCCGGACGAACCGCCCATTGATTTTTTCCGGGAACAGCACCATATTGCGATTGTCGGGTGTGGAGATCGAAAGCACTTCCAGCGAGCTGAAATCCTCGGCGATCACGCCGATGCCGCCGCAGACCCCGGCGCGGGTGCTGATGGCGAAACAGATGTAGCACCGCCCCTCAATCACCGTCAGCCGCGGATCGTAAATCCGGGTGATTTCCGGGTGGCAGCCGGTGATTTCCAGCCACGGCCGGGGGCTCGGGTGCCATTTGCGCCCGTCACGGCTGAAAGCGATGCCCAGGTTCGAATAATTTTTGCCGCCGTTCGCCGGGGAAAATCCGACGTCGTTCCGGAAGATCATCACATATTTGCCGCGGTACTTCGTGACGCCGGCATTGAACACCAATGTCGAGGGGTAGCTCAAGTCGGCGGCGGAGAGCAGCGGATTTTTTTCGTAGCGTTTTATCATTTCATTTCTCTTTCAGTTGATTTTTCAGCCAGCAATAAAACGTATCGCCGATCTGGTTGTAGCCGGATGGAGCGGGGTGGACGCCATTGCTCTGACGGACGATTTCCTGCTCGTTATGGGCGTTGATTTTTTCACTCTGAACCGGGAAATTGTTTTCGCAGTCGAGGTTAACAAAAGTTGGAATCAGCGAAACCGAATCGCCGAATTTCCGCAGCATGGCCAGGCAGAGCCGGTGCTGGTTTTTCTTGAATTGCCAGCGGGTCTGGCCGCAACGGTAATTGCTGCCGAAGGCGTCCTGACTCGCCGCGCCGGGCGTGGGGAAACCGACCCCGATCACCGCTTTGGGCGCGGCCGCGCGGAATACCGCGATCAGCCGTTCGGCATTTTCCAGAATTGCGGCAATCCGCACCTCGACATCGTCATCGGTGGCTCCGAAAATATCATTGATTCCCAGCATGACCGTGATGAAATCGGGCGCTTTGCCGCCGTTGAATTTATTCAGATACTGCTGGAAATCCGGCTCATGGCGCCCACCTTTTTCGAACAGGAAGGGACTGGTGGCATTGGACGATTTGCGGGGCTTGTTTTTGTCCTGAACTTGCGTCAGGAATGACTCCCAGTGCCAGCCGCCGTAGCCCTCATGCACGGCGCCGCCGCTTTTCCGGCTGCCGATCATTTTCAGCTGCGGCATCAACGCGCCAAGCCGGGCCGGATAAAGCCCGGCCGCGGTTAAACTGTCGCCGACCATCAGGATCGAAATTTCGCGTTCATCCTCGGCGTTTTCCGGAGTGATCACCAGTTTGGTTTTGCCCTGCGCGACAATGTTGAACCCGTCGCTGATGCAGATTTCCCAATCGAATTCGCCGGCATCCTTTGAGTCAGGGGTGAAGCGCCAGCGCTTGGCGTCGTTGCGCCCCCGCTTGCAATCCACATCGAAAACGTAGTTCGCCGGGTTCGGCGTCAGGACAATGTTGTCGAAATACACATTGGTTTCGATCCCCGGTACCGCGTAGATTTTTTCCGGCAGCAACAGATGCAACTCGCCGCCGAATACCGGCAGCAATGCCAGCAGATACAAAATTAAAATTTTTGTCATCATGACTTCTCCTTAAAACGGCTTGAAGCCGCTTAGGAGGCGCCCGAATGTGGCATCATAGCCGCTCTCTGCCTGATTGAACTCATTCAGCGTGGCGGATTCCGTATGGCCATCAAGAAAGAAATAGTTGGCTCTTCCGCCGTGGCGGTATGACATATATGTTGAATAACTCAAAGCCCAGGTATTGAGCTGCGCCAGATCCGCCCCCAGTACGGCGACAGACGGTTGAGTCACCGTACCGGCTTTGCGCCATTCATTGAAGGACGCCCCTTTGCGGGAGTTCAGCCAGGCATTCAAGCCGTAATGCGAATAAGTAAAATGGCCTGCGGTATACGAACCGTGAGGAACTTTTTCGGCGGGACAAGAGAAGATCCCTTCGTGGAAACCGGTATAATTCGCCAAGGGAGCCGACCCCATATAGGTTTGCGAAAAATAACGGAACCAGTAAATGTCTTTGCCCCCGGGATAAAGCCCCAGCGTACCGTGAACGATATAGTCATCGAAATCATGAAGGTACTGATTATGCGTCAGGCTGATCTCCTTCAAGTGTCCGATGCACTTGGCAGCGTGGGCTTTCTCGCGGGCCTTGTTCAGCGCGGGCAACAGCATGGCAGCCAGTATAGCGATGATGGCGATCACAACGAGGAGTTCAATCAAGGTGAAAAATCGTTTATTTCTCATAAAAACCTCCGTGAGTTATTTGATTTTTTCCAGATAATTCAGAATCTTTTCGCGGCTCTGGTTCAACAGCGGACACATGGAAATGTCGTCATACCAGAATTCATGGTAGTAAGTACCCGCCACCGGACGCTTGCTTTGAGCGGTAAGGACATCACTTATGACCTGATCCAGAAACGCCTGGGCGCGGTCGGCGTCCTGTGGACGCGAGGCGGCGCGCAACTCCTGTATTTTGCCGCGCAGGATCTTGATGTATTCGAAGTCGATCCGCCCCTCGCGAAGCGCCTCGAACGGCTTGGCCCCCTGCACACTGTCGGGATTCAGGAAAATCACCGGCCACAGATTGCTCAACGAAAGATAGTTGTTCCAACTGACCGGGGCCTGCAGCCGCCAGAACGCCATGCCGGTGGCATTGTCGCGGGCGCCGTACCAGGCCAACATCCGGTAGTAATCGGGGTCGAACAACCGCGTCGGGCCGGCACAGTCATAATACTGGAGTTCGCCACCATTGGCCTGGAAATTCTTCTGCAGTTCCGGCCAGCCGTCTTTGACGAGAAAATAACGGGCAAAGCGCGGCATGAAAATATCGCAGTACTGCAGGGCCTTTTCCGTCGCGGCCAGCATGTCTTTGTTATACGAATGCGGGGGATTGCAGATGATGGAGATTCCCGGCGCGCCGGCACGAACAGCGGCCGCCCAATCGGTCAGGAATTGGATCTGCTTCACGGTATTCGGTTCGTCATGCAGATGGAAAATTACTTTGCCTTTTGGAATGCCGCGTTTGTCGAGTTCCTGCTGCCATTTCTGAGCCCAGATTTTCACCGCGTCGTTGAACTCGGGTGTGCCGGGTTTGAGTCCGGCGAAGGTGTTGCGCCGGGAATCCTTGTGCTCCGGCCAGAGGCTGTAAAAGATGTAATAGCGGGGTGCATTCGGCATTTTTTCCAGCATGAAATCGAGCGATTCAAGATAAGGCGCGCCATCAACTTTTTCGGGGAGTTGGCCATAGGCCCACGGCGAAATGCGTTCTTTGTCCAATAATGCAGCCACCGCATCAACATTTTCTTTGGTAATGCCCCCCGCATGGTTAAAGGTATAGTCCCACAACGTCGCCTGAAAGGTCAGCGTATCCGGCAGGCGGTATTTCGACACCTGGAACTGCAGCGGCAGCGAAGCCAACTTTGCCCCGTCGAAACGGACCTCGCCTTTATAGGTCCCCTGCGCCAGTTTCGCCGTGTCGATGTCGAGCCAGACCTGCGTGGTCATGCCGGGCGGCAACGTAATTGTATAGACACCGTTCACAGGCGTGAGGTCTTTCAGGGCCGCCGCCACCAGGACATTGCCGGAGGTGTCGACTGTCTCCACCAGCCGGGCGGTGACCGCCGGAATATCGGCAATGCGGAACGATACGGTTTGTTTTTCGCCCGTGGCGTTGAACAGATTGAAAGTGGCGCCGCGCCGCTCGTTCTGCATCATATGATACGAAATCGGCGGCAATTCCCTGCCCGGCAGAACAAACTGATTGAGATAGCTGTATTCGTTGCTGCGCCAGAGCGAAACGGCCGGGAGTTTTTTCACCGCGGCCGCCTTGCCGAACAGTGCGTAGATATCCTCATGCAGCGCATCATACGGCACGACCAGTTTGACCGTTTCCGGATTGCCTTGGAAGCGGTATTCCGCGATCCGCGTTTTCAGCGTTTCGGCTTCCTTGAGTAAGCCTTCGCGATCCGCGGCAGGGAGCGACTCGATGAGGTTGACGGTTTTGCGCAGGTCGATGTAGTAGCGGCGCTTGATCCCGACATTCGTCATATCGGCGTCGCTGGCGGCAAGCTGTTTCACGGCGGTGCCGCTGTTCGTGCCGGAGGTTTTGCTGCCGAGCACCTCGATTTCGTCGCAGGCGATGAACCGGGCGCTGCGGGCAATCAGTTTCACATAACGCCCGTGGCCGTTGAGCTCGCGGCTGCTCATGACGACCCGGAACGGCTGCACTGCGTCGCCAATATCCGGCGTGATGCCGGCGCTGTCCTCCGCCAGATTGCCGTAGTACCGGTAATTCTTGCCGTCATCGCTCAGGTACATCTGGACGACGAACGGCAGCAGCACCATGCCGCGTCCATAACGCTGAAATGACGAAAACGTGATCCGGTCGACGCCGCATACTTCGCCCAGGTCGAGATCCAGCACCAGACCCGTCTTGCGGTAGGTGGCGTCGAAGAACAGCGTTTCAGGATGCCCCTGATAATCATTGCTGACTTCCGGGGAGGCGACTTTGCCGTCGGTCAACAACGACAATGATTTTTTGCCGGGCTGGTAGTTGGCTTTGAAGGTCTTGCCGAGGGCCAGATTTTCCGCCTGAAGCATCATGGCGCATCCCAGCAGCAGAAACAGTACAGAATAAAATTTCATGGTTGATTCCTTACAGTTGTGTTACGATAATAATTATACCGGGGAATCAACAGATCACAACACCCGCAGTCCGGAAAACAGGATGCCGCATTCAAAAAAGTCAAAAACAGCATAATAAACTACATAGCAGATTCAGCCGGAATCCGCTTGGCACTGGCTCCGGTCCTGATTTCCAGTTTATTGGTAATGATTTTGCGGGCGTCGCTTCCGGCACGCAAGTCATCCATGATATCCCAAGCCGCCCGGGCGATCAACGTCGGTGAATTGATCACGCTGGTAACGGACGGGGTGAGATTCAACGACTTCAACCCATCGCTCCCCATGATCGACAGTTCCGAACCGATTTTAATCTGATGAATCCGGCAGTAATCGTACAGCCACATCAGCGCCGGATCGGCCACCACCACCGCGGTCGGCATCGGTGCCGATTTCAGCATCCGGTTCACCTGCCTGAAAAACAGTGTCCGGTCCGTTTCCATCTGGAATACCCAGTCCGGATTTACCTGCAAAGTATGCTCGGCCATAAAACGGTAATAATCCGTCAGACGCTTGTGTTGAACCAACGCCGCATCCTTGTATACGGAAATATTGTGAATATAGGCAATGCGCCGATGCCCGAGCATGTGCAGGTAATTCATCTGCATCGTCGCCATGTCGGGATTATCAACCACCGCCGGACCATAAACGTCCAGGTAACGCGGTATAACCTCGACAATCCGCGGAACCATGGTTTTCAGCGCCGCCGTAATATGACGGCCGAGCGGCGAAATCAGGAAACACTGCAAAATCCGGTAACGGCGGACCAGTTCCATGACGTTTTCCAGCGGTTTGTCATATTCGATCTGATGCAGCCGGATATTCAAATGCCGCTGCGCCGCCAACTCATCGAAGGTCTGGATCATCTCTCCCATGAACGATGTCGGCCGGAATGCCCCGACGCCGGATATATAAAACAGAATATCGACGATTTCCCGGCTGCCGGTAAAGTTATCTTTATCCGTACGGAATGCTCCTTGCCTTGACCGAACTTCCAGATACCCCTCATCCCGGAGCTTCGCCACCGCTTTTTCCAGTACCCAGCGCCCCAGCCCGGATTCTTTCATCAGCAGATAAATACCGGGCAGAGCCCCGCCCGGTTCCAGCAGGTCGCATTTTTGTTTGACGAACAACAATGCCATCTGTTCTTTCGATTGCCGCAAGCCGCCCATAAATATCGCCCTATGTGATTTTCTATGCAGCTAACGATAGCATCAAAAGATAAAAATTACCAGTTTTCCAGACCGGATTTTGAAAGTAATACCGATTTGCATTCAAAGGATTAGTAACCGCCGATGGAATTGCAGAGCGCAAATTTGGTATAATTAGCCGGGCGCTAACAGAGCAGAGCGCCGAGCCCGCCCGCCGCGAAAATGATCACCATGATCGAGATCTTGCCTTTGTAGAAGAAATACGTCGACACGCCGAAGATCACCAGCGCCACCGGACGAATGAAAAACGCCTCGCCGGGCGCCTCGCTTAATCCAAGCCAATACGCCCACGGGATTTTGGTATTAAATACCGAGAGCTGCATGAAAATCAGCAGCGCCGCGGCAATCATCCCCACCGTGGCCGGGCGGATTCCGCTCATGATCCCCTGCACCAGCGTGCTTTTTTCCCATTTCTGCAGTGAACGCAGCGCAAAAATCACCAGGAAATACGACGGCAGCAGCAATCCCCCCGTCGCCGCCATGGCTCCGGGTATCCCGCCCCGGCGATAACCGAAAAACGTGGCGGCATTCACCCCGATCGGCCCCGGCGTCATCTGCGCGATCGCCGTCAGGTCGCCGAATTCCTGCATGGTCATCCACTGTTTCTCCTCGACCAGATTATTGATATAGAGCGGCGTCAGCGCATTGCCGCCGCCGAAGCAAAGCAGCCCGAAGTAACAGAAAAGCACAAAGATCTGCAATATGTTGCTCATGGCTGTTTGCCCTCCACGGTCAGATTCTCCTGGGAGATTTTCGCGCCGACCGCTTTGAAGTAAACCACCCCGGCCATCATCGCGCCCAGCAGCAGCCAGGCCGGGTTCACGTTGAAAAACACTACCCCGCCGAAGCACCCCAGCGCCACGGCGTAGGCAAACGGGCTGAGCATGATTTTGCGCCACGTACGGCACAGCGCGGCCAGCGTCAGCCCCGCCAGCGCACTGCGGACGCCGATAAACGCCCCCTGCACGTAACTGTTGTCCATCGGCAACTGCGAGAACCCCATCGCCACCAGCGTGATGATGACAAACGACGGCAGCGCCACGCCGAGCAACGCCACAAACGCCCCCATCCGGCCCGCCGCCCGGTACCCCACATAAATCGCGGCATTGCCGGCCAGCAGCCCTGGGATCGTCTGGATCACCGCCAGCATATCCATCAGCTCGCCTTCTTTCAGCCAATGCAGCTTGCGGATGAAAATATTTTCCGCCGCCAGGATGATCGCGTACCCTCCCCCGACCACAAACAGCGCAATCTTAAAAAAATTATAAAACAGCAGCCACAGCACTTTGCGCCGCGGCAGCTGCGTCAAATCAACAACCGGTTCGTCCATAAAATTATCTCTGTGATTAAAGAGATAAACATATCACAAAACCGGATTTTTTCAACTATTCAAAGACAATATGCGTGTGTCCTTTGAAGTCCGGCACCCTGATTTCGACCCGGTCGCCGGTTCTGACAAACTCGACATTTCCGCGGTCCGGGGCACTGTAAACCTGCGTCACCGCCATGTCCGCCGGAACTTTGACGGAGAGCTCCACACCGGTCGCCGCCAGCGCGTCTTCGATGATCTCCATTTTGCCGCCGCGCTTCTCCGGCACGTAATTGAGCAAATGTACAATCAGCCGTTTATCCTGACGCATGAGCGAGGCCATGCCGAAAGACGGCAGACCGCTCACACTCAGCACCGGCTCCGGCATCAGCTTATTCAACAAGTTGCCGAGCCAGTCCCGCAGCGCCGTCGACGCATAATCGTAATACGCCTTGCCGAGTGTATTGCCGAAATGCCACACCCTGCCCCCGGCCACGCTCACCAGCGGCGGACGCGGCAATTCGCTGTCCTCCGGGATATACAGATATTCGTGGCGGTAATCGAAGTCCTGATACTTGAAGTACCCCTTGAACAGCCGTCCGTGCGCCTCCGCACCCGGCGCGTACCCCCGGAGCCGGATCGCGGCCCCGGCCGTGTAACACGGCAGCTCCATATCCGGCAGATCCCCGCGCAAATCATCAAAGTGGATGAACGTATAATTCTCCGTCTCGCCGCCGAGAACCTCCACCGCTTCGTCCAGCACGCCGATCCGGAAACGCCCGGTCTGGCGATCGATGCCGCTGAACCCGGAGCTGATCACCATGCCGCCGTTTTCCACAAACTCATCGATCCGGGCGGCCAGTCCGGGCGTCAGTTCCACCGCATCCGGCAGAATCAGCAGCCGGTATTTGCTGAAATCGATGGCCCCGTCTGACACGTCAAACTGGCATTTCAATTCGCACAGCATCCGCCCCAGCCCGCGGATGATATGGGCGCGCTCTTCGTCGTACGGCCCGGCCAGCCACGGCGCGACCACCAGCACTTCGGCGGCCGAACGGCAATTCTGCGTCCACTCGTCCAGTTCGGCAATTTCCCGGTACAGCGAACCGATCGACTCGTAAACCGCCGTTTTCAGCCGGCCGCGCGGATGCAAATGGTCGCCCACCGACACATTGGCGCCGCAAGCCAGCGCGTAATAACAGTCATAAGCCAACGCCGCGTGCGGACGCAACCCCGACAGATCCCCCCAGCTCCGCTGAAACCGCCCGGTCATCAAACTGAAAGGCCGCCCCAGCGTCCGCATATAGCGCACATACCACGGCATGTAATCATAGCCCCAGCCGCCCTGCGGCAGAATCTCCATTTCGTTGTGCGTGGGCTGATGATAAGCCGGAACTCCGAGGTAATAGCGCCACAGTTCCGGGTTGCGGCGGACGGCCAATGCATCGATGGCGTCGCGCATTTTCATGGTACTCAGCCATGCCTGCCGCTTGAAGGACTCCGGATCATTGATATCCAGCCCGTTGCGCCGCATTTCATCCAGACATTCCACCCCGTAACACACCGGCGTATTCATCGAATCGCAAATGATCCCGTCGACCGGATATTTGGTCAGCACCTCGTCGATCAACGCCAGGATATGCTCATAATACCCGGAGTTGAAACACATGGTGCGGAACCAGTGGTCGCGCTTCTCGAAATCATAAACCCGCCCGCTCTGGTCCACGGTGCACCATTCGCGGTGCCGCAGCGCCGTCTCATGGCTCAGCCCCACATTGAAATACGCGGAAACGCCAATCCCGCGGCTGTGGCACGCCTCGATCACCTCCCCCAGTAAATCCCGTTTCAAACCGGGATACACCATCCCGATCCGCGTAGGAAAATAACAGAATCCGAGATTACATTTGGCGAAGAAATTGATGTACTCCACCCCCGCTGCTTTCAAGGTATCGCCGAACTCGTCGCCATTGAATTCGCCGGCGATATCATAAATCCCCGGCATGGTGTGGAAATCAAAATGTATGGCCCGTTTCGGAAATATTCGTTTGCTCATCATAAAACCTTTCAATCTGTTATTTATTGCCGTCTTCGGCAAGTTTCACCTTGGCCACGGCGTCAAGTCCGCGGCGCAGAAGTTTCACATGCGCCAGATGCTCCGGCTGATCTTCGACCAGTTTTTCCATTTGGGAACAAAGCTCCTGCCAATGCTTCACCCGTTCCGGCGTGAGATACGGAAAATCGGTCACATTATAGCGGACAACGATGTTCTCCCGCAGCATTTTCAGATTCTCCTCTTCCACTTCATACAGATACCGGCGCACCAGGGGCGCGGCTTTTCCGTACTGGAAATCCGTGAATTCCTTGATCAGCCCATCCACATCCTGATCGCAGTCTTTGAAGCATTGCAGCATCAGCCATGACTGCAGTTCGGTGAAATTGGTGCGCTCCGTTATCCCCCCGGAATCATGTTCGAAATACGTGCCATTCACGCCCAGTTTTTTCATTTCCTTGATGTCTTCGACGATCCTGTGAATATTCGCCAGGGGCGGAACGACGGTATAAGGGCTCTTTTCAAGAAAAGTCAGGGGATAGTGCCAGTACCAGACCCGGATATCTTTGGCCAGCCATGTCTTCAACTGCTCCATCGTATTTTTGTTGGTGGGATGGTTCAAAGGCGCAATCATATTACTGTAAATCGGGGCGAAAATGATAATCAGATTATCAGGAATTTCGAGTTTCGCCGGCGGCGTTATGGTCGTCAGATACGCCGATGCCCGCACCAGCACCTCGGGATTGGATTTCTTCAAATCACGGCAGAAATCGGAAAGATATTCCCAGTATGCCCCGGCGGGACTCTGATATTTCTTTTCGAGTTTCTGGCAATCCGGACACCAGCAGAATTTTTCGTAAACCACATCATTCATGTCCAAAGTCAGGATCCCCGGCACGGTATTGAGCCGCTTCTGTTCCCGCTCCAGATTGATGAGAACCAGCCGGGTCAGCTCTTTCCTTAACTCCGCATTACTGAAACACAACTGGCCCTGAGGCACACGCTGACCGTCCTTATCCATCGGGAAATATTCCGGATTGGTGGTGAAGTAACTGCGGTTCTCGATCCAGTCCAACTGCTTGTGCATCCGGTGCTCATAAGAATGCCGGATACCCGGGTTGATATAATCCGACAACACATGTACTTTGGGATTGAACTCCGGCAGAAAATTCTCCACGTTATCAACCTCGGGCAACAGTATATTCTGCCGGTTCCGGTAATGATAATAAGCCGCGCTTTTTTTGTCCTTGTAAAAGAATGTCTGCGTGCCGCGTACCGGAAATGAATATTTCCCCGATCTTTTTTTCGGCTGAAGCTTTAACGTCGCCTGTTTCGGAATCAGCGTCTGCCCGGCATATGCCCCGAACCAGCGGCAACCGAGCTCGCCCTCCAGAAACTCATACACCGCGTACAGGGTCCCCGATTTCCCGCCCCCATACAGCAGGATATCCGTCTCGCCGATTTCAACCGTATAGGAACTGTCATCTTCCGCCCCTGCCACGGCTTCCGCCTTGCCCAGGACAATGTTCTTCCTGCCCGGTTTTTCTCCGATCCGGAAATCCGCGCCGATGGCCGCATCCAGATGCTCTTTCAATTCTTTCGCCGCGAACCGGTCCGTTTTGGATGCTGTTTCGGGCAGCACGATCACATACTCCGATTGTCCGTCTTGCGACAGGATCACCTCAGCACCGGACAAGGCTGCACAACATAACGTCATCGCAAGCAATACATTCTTAATCATTATTTATTTTCCTTTCCATTCCTGGGCATTGACTTGAGTCGGTATTTCATGATACTGCAGGGACTGAACATGCCCGTCCAGATACAAAATATTATAACGGCCGGTGTGACGGGATTTCGCCATAGTAAATCCGGATACGGCAGTTACATAGTGCCATTTTTGTCCCCAATCCATCACATTGAACATGCTCGAGGGCTTTCTGATGGCCGTGAGTTTGCGCCACTCATAATCCGTACCGTTGAAACTCGCATCAGCAATGCCGACATATGCATTCATGGCATAGTGATAAGTATAGTACGTCAACGTATAGGTTGTGGGATAAAGAGTTCCGGAGTTCAAAATCGGCGGCTGCGACGGACAATTCATGACCGGCGGATAATAAGGCTCCACGTCACCGACGTATTGAACATTTCGCGAAAAATAGCCGTACTGCGAGAGCCGTCCGCCCCACAATGGCGCCCTGGCCGAACCATCCCGGTCGACCGGAACCAGCCAGCTCTCATAATCATCGGAATACCAGTTGCAGGACAAGCCGATTTGCTTGAGATTATTGACGCAGTTGATCGCCCGTGACTTTTCCCGGGCGCTGTTCAGCGCCGGCAGCAGCATGGCCGCGAGTATCGCTATGATCGCAATTACTACAAGAAGCTCGATAAGTGTGAATTTTTTACCCATCATAATGCCTTTCTCCTGTTGTTTATTTAGGCTTTACACTTGAATCTCTGATGATTAAACTGGTCGGCAATTTCAAATTGCATACCGATTTACGAATTTCACATTCGGGGTCTTCCACTGCCCGAATAATGGCCTCCGCCGCCTCAAACCCCATCGTTTCATACTTCTGGTGCACACTGCTCAGCGCCACCGCCGCATAATTTGCCATATCCAGATCCCCGAACCCGATCAGCTTCAGGTCGTTCGGGATCGACACCCCATACCGTATCGCGGCCCTTTCCACCCACATGCCGAAAATATCGCTGATGCAGAAAATCCCGTCGGGACGCTTGTTTTTATCGCGCAGCAGCCGGTCAATCGCCCCCTGGTCATCATCCGAGGCATGAACCACCATGGGCGGCAGCCCCGCTTCGTCCATGGCCCTGAGGTAGCCATTATACCGGTTAAGCACATATTCGCTGCCCGGCTTTTCATCTTTCACGGTCAAATGACAAATTTTCCGCGCCCCCTGACGAATCAGATGAATCGTTGCGTCGTACGCCCCCGTCTCGTCGTCGGTGGTGATGCCGAAACCGGTCTCCCCGCCATTCTTCAGATTCACCATCGCCACCGGTATACCGAGCTTGTCGAGCTCCCGGTGGATCCCGGCAACCAGTTGATAATCCGATATATGAAAGACCGCCCCGCAGACCTGCCACTCGCGCAGGCTCTTGACCAGCTGGTCCCGGTCGCCATTCAAATGATAAAGCTTAATCGTATACCCGTGAGTCGAAACCGCATTCAAAATCCCCTCCTGAATACGCCCGGTATAATTGAAAATACCCATACTCTCGGAAATAAACGCCAGCGTCCGGCTCCTGCCCGTAACCACCGACAGCGCCAACTGATTGCGGCAATATCCCAGCTTCTCCGCCGTCTCCAACACCCTCTGCCGGGTCGTCTCGGCCACCCTCAGCTCGCCCGCCCGCCCATTGAGCACCAGCGACACCATCGGCCGGCTCACCCCGCTGGCGCGGGCAATGTCTTTCATCGTTACCACTGTCATCAAATCCTCATTTGCTAACTCGCGTTAACAATATTATAATGGATTACCCGCCATTTGTCAATATCCCCAATCGAAATTTCACAAAAATATTTTTCAGGAAACGAGAGGCTGGCGCCGCCTTGAGAATCCGCCGGAAACCTGTGATAAACGAAATATCTCCGGCAGTGTCCAGAGGCGGCAGCCGCCTGACGCGAGTCGAAAACTCGCGGATCTCCTTTTTAAGTATTGAGGTGCAGGCCACGTGGCCTGCCGCGGAGAGCGCGAGAGGCGGCGCGAGCCTCTCGCGTAAGCTCAAAATAATTGATTCTGTTTGCCTATTTCTGCTTATTGGGAAAAATAAGTTTTTGATGAACAGAGAATAATTTTATATAACAATGAAAGAAAAACAACCCCATAAAATAGAAGTCATATTATCTTCCAAGAATTAATTGAGGATTGCGATCATCACTATCATTTTGAGCTCGAATTTTTACCACAGCGTGCTTATGCTTTCTTTCGACGTCTTTCTCGGGCTTTTTTGCACCAAGGCGATAAAACAAGGCATCATATAATCCATTGCGCCTTATGACAAAACTATTTCAGCCCGTTTTTGTCCAACATCGCGATAAAATTACGCCCTTTCTTGTATTGCTGGCGGATTACAGATACTTCTTGTTGGAATTGTTCTGTTTTTCCAGCGGAAATCAGATATTTCTTATAAAGTTTCAGCAGGTTGGTCGATTCGGCATAAGCATGGTCGCCTGTTCGTGGCAGGAGTTGATCGATTGGCCTTTTCATCAGTTTTGCGGAAGCATCCGGCTGTTTTTTGGCAAGCGCAGCTGCTAAAGAATAGAGTGTTTCATGTTTGCACAGGCCGCCTACGGCTATTTCCAGGGCGCGGGCATAATCTTTCTCGCTTTGCCGAATTTTTACCATCGCGGAGCGTGCTGCGATCGCGTCATAACGATTGTTCAATTGAGCGCTCAGGAATATAATAACTTTTTCCAGATAGACCTTGCCCTGGTGGCAGGAACGAGCGGTCAACCCTAGAAAGTCATAGCCATGTTTATTCGGTGAATGTTCAAAATGCGCCCAGGCCAGTTTCAAGGCTTCATCATTTTCTCCGCAATAAATAAGTTCGCCAACGAGTTTTCCCAAAAGGCTTTCATCGTTTTTAAAATATTGATATGCATTTTGCAGAAGCGGCAAGACTTCCTTGCGGCGTTTCAGGGCTCTCAGCAAATCTGCCAACTCCACCTTCAATGCAGTCGTCTTTAATTTGCAGTTTCTTCACCAGCCCACGCTTGAAATAATCCAATCCCCGCGCAAAATAAACCGCTCCCGCCTCTTCCTGCAAATTCCGTCTGGAAATAATCTCTTTCAATTCATCATGCGCATCATTCATCGCCTTTTATCTCATGAAAATCAAAATAAAGTACATCAATACAAATCCGGTTGAAATAAAAACCGCATGAAGTATATGGTTGAAAATTATTTATCTCTGGCGGGGAAAGCGATATTTTACAATTTACCTTCTGCTAAATCGCACATTGACAAGTAGGATATGCCATGCTATTTTACCGAATATGAATTGGAGTGAATGGATCAGCGTGAATATGTAAACGATACACAGCAGGGAACGATAATGGATCAGGAAGAAGTCATCGATATCGGAGGAAAAATCTTTAAAGCAAGTATTGAAGTTTTACCTTTCCTGAACCTGGCATTGCAGCAGAACAGTATGCCGTTTGTGTTTGAGTTGAAACTGCATAATGAAACAGACAAAGATTTTTCAGATATTGAGTGCCGGTTCAGTTCCATCCCGGGGTTTGTTGTCTCGAAAACGATTCATGTGGTGTCATTAAGCGCAGGGCAGGAACTCGTATTGAGAGATCTTGGAATTGAACTTGATTATACGTTTTTGACTTCAATATCCGACAAGGTTGCAGGCAAAGTAATCCTGGATGTTGCATGCAAGGATGAAATACTGGTCCATTCAGAACATTCGGTGGATCTGTTTGCGGTCGATCAATGGCTTGGATTGAGGGTTTTCCCCGAATTACTTTGTACCTTCGTTACGCCGAACATGGAAGTGATTTCACATTTGATGGGTGATGTGGCCAGGGAGTTGGAAAAGCGGACATATTCATCGGCTATCGATGGTTATCAAAGTGGCGACCGGAAACGGGTATATGCAATTTGCGAGGCGATTTTTCGGGTCATCCATGATTGGGGAATCAATTATTCCAATCCGGCGTCTTCTTTTGGAATGCCAGGACAGCGTATCCGTTTTGCGGATATGATTTACAAATATCGGTTAGGAACTTGTCTGGATCTTACATTGCTTTTTGCCTCTGTTATGGAACAATGTGGATTGCATCCGGTGATTATGCTACATACCGGCCATGCTTATATTGGCTGTCACTTGGAAGATCACTACTTCCCTGATATCCCGCTGGATGATTTGCAGACGATTCGCAAACTGGTGGATTTGGATGAGTTTCTGGTATTGGAAACAATGCAGGTCGCCGGGAATTTCACGTTTTCCGAAGCTGAGGCTACCGCCCGCAAAAAACACTTGAATATTGATGACAGTTTTCATTGTGCAGTGGATGTAATCCGGGCTCGTTATAGCGGGATATCTCCTTTACCGCTGAAGCGCAGTATTGATGGAATTGAGCTTGACCCGACCCAGCGGGAAGTTTTGAAATATCGCCCGGAAATTCAACGGAAATTACAACAGGAAATCGACCTGTCACAGGCTTCTTCCTCCAATGCGAAAGGACGGATTGGCCGTTGGCAGCAGAAACTGCTGGACCTTTCTTTGCGCAACCGGCTTTTGAATGTTCGTGATACCCGTCAGATCATTCCAATTGCCTGTTCGAATATTTATGCGCTCGAGGACAAGATTGCTGCTAACGAAGCCTTTACATTAAACCCTTTGGCCGATTTATTAAGCGAAAGCGACCTTCATAACCTGGCTATGCTTCGTAATACGGAAATCAAAGACAATGTTAAGGATTTATTGGATAATGAGTTGAATAAGCATCGACTATGGAGCCTGTTAACTCCGTTCGATTTATTGCGCCGTTTGACTATGCTTTACCGGCAAAGCAAAAATGATTTGGAAGAGGGTGGGGTTAATACCCTATTTCTGGCGTTGGGGTTTCTGGAGTGGAAAGCATCGCCGAAAGACGAGAAATCTTACCAGGCGCCGATCTTGTTACTTCCGGTTGGGCTGACCCGGAAATCTCTGCAAAGCGGTATCGCCATATCGCGGTTGGATGAAGATACCATAGTCAATGTGACATTATTGGAAATGTTGCGACGGGAATTTGAATTGAAAATTCCCGGTATCGATCCTTTGCCTACAGATGACTTCGGGGTGGATGTGGAGCGAGTTATGCAGATTTTCCGGCAAACCATCAAAGATATGAAAGGATGGGAAATCCGTGAAGAAGCTCGGCTTGGACATTTCTCGTTCAATAAGTTCATCATGTGGAATGACCTGACTCATCGAATCGACAGTTTGCGACAAAATCCCTTGGTTGGTCATTTGATTAACGGAGGAGGACTCTATGACGACGGCATTGAAGTTTTTGAACCGGCCGAGGTGGAAAAACATTTGGATTTCAAGCAATTATTTTGTCCGGCCAGTGCGGACTCATCGCAGCTGACAGCGGTCAAATATTCCGAGTCCGGTAAAAGTTTTGTGCTGCATGGCCCTCCGGGGACCGGTAAGTCCCAGACGATCACCAACATCATTGCTCACAACTTGGCTCTCGGCAGAAGAGTATTGTTTGTTTCGGAGAAAAAAGCGGCGCTTGATGTCGTTCATCGCCGGCTTAGCGCAATCGGCCTGCGACCTTTCTGTTTGGAATTGCATTCAAATAAAACGGGTAAAGCTGACGTTCTAAAACAATTTTCGGAAGTATTGGCGATGGTGGATAATGCCGCGCCCGCCGACTGGAATACCATAACGGATCAATTGACGATACTTCGTGACGATTTGAATCGATATGTCCAAAGCCTGCACGATTCCTATCCGAATGGGCTCTCGGCATATCAATGTTTGTCACGGATGATTATTGCATCGGACGAGTATGAGACTTCGTGGCTGGATTTGAATCTGTTGGAGCAAAGCAAAGAGGAATTGCAGATTCTGAAGCAAGCAGTAACGGATTTAGCCAGTGCCTTTACCCAGGTAACGCCGGAAGCGGTTGAGGCGTTTAGTTTTATGCGTCCACTGGACTGGACACCGAAACTTGAAAAGGATTTGGGTTCTTTTATCAAAGAACTGCAGGATATTGGCGAGGCATTGGGAAAAGCATACCGTTATCAGGCCGAACGGCTTGGATTTGGTTCATGCCCGAATCTCCTGGATAATATCTATCAGGTTGCTTTGCTTGGAGAAGTCTTGAAAGGGGCGCCGGACATTCCCCCTGAAATGATTAAAGTCAACTTTAAGAACGATGCGAAAGATTTGCTTGCCGGAGTCCGCAGCGGTCGCCGCTTGATTGAATTGAATGATAAGCTGGGTTCATACAATACCGCGCTTTTTGGGGAAATGGATTGCGACTCTCTGCACGCGAGAATTAAAGATAACAACAGCAAGTTTTTTCTATTCAAATGGCTAAGGAACAAAGCTCTTTTGAAAGAATTGAGCAGCCTGAAAAAGCTTGGTGCTGCACCGTTAACCATTAATGAGCTGATTTCCTTGCTTGAACCGATTAGAGAGTATTCGGCAGTACGAATTGAATTTGATCAGAAAAAAGCAATTTTGGAAAGCGGCCTCGGGCGATTATGGCACGGCGGCAGTCCCAATTGGGATGATGTTGAAAAATCAGTGGATGATGCATTGAAAATCAATGAAAGTATCCATGCTTGCTGTCGGGGGGATGCCGTGATTTTGGAAAATTGCTTTGCTGAACTTCGCAATATTCTGCCGAATTGTACAACTATTTATAAACGGGATTCTGCTGAACGGGAAAAAATCAATCAGTTGCTGAATAATTGGAATATCCTGCATGAGAAACTCGATGAACTGAAGAAGCTCTGTGGAAATTCATTGGCGGCAAACAGTCTTGACGATTTGAACCGTCACATCCGGAACCTTTCTACCCATATCAAATCTCTGCGTCGGATTTGCCTGTGGAGAAACCAAAAAGAGAATGCAGTTGATCTTGGATTACAGGGATTGGCGGAACTTTTGGTTTCGCAGAAACTTCCCCCGGAAAAAGCGGTCGAAGCATTCGACTATGCATATCACCGGGTAATGTTGGACCAAATTCTGACCGTAAACCCGATATTGCGTGATTTTATCGGCAGTACTCATAATGAGCGAATCCGGAAATTCTGCGAATTGGATCGTTGCTATCTTCAGCTTTCACAGAAAATTACGGCAGCCAGGCTGACCGCAGCCCTGCCGCGCAGACGCACCGGGCCTTGTCCGGAAGGCACCGAACTCGGTATTCTCAAGCGTGAATGCGAAAAGCGTGCGCGTCACAAGCCGGTTCGCCAGCTTCTGTCTTCGATCCCGACTTTGTTACAAACCTTGAAACCCTGTTTTCTGATGAGTCCGCTTTCGGTGGCGCAGTATTTGCCGGCGGAAATATCCTCTTTTGATCTGGTAGTTTTTGATGAAGCATCTCAAATACCGGTATGGGATGCCATTGGCGTCACGGCTCGCGCCAAACAGTTGATTGTAGTAGGCGATCCCAAGCAAATGCCGCCGACCAATTTCTTTCAGAAAGGAGATAATGAAGAACCTGAAATCGAAGAAGAGATTGCCGAGGATATGGAAAGCATTCTTGATGAATGTATTGCCGCCGGGGTGCATTCCAGCTATCTGAACTGGCATTACCGCAGCCGCCATGAATCGCTGATTTCATTCAGCAACCATTATTATTACGATGATCGCCTGTTTACATTTCCCGCCGCAACCAATGCCGGACATCTCGGCGTGAAATTCATATTTGTGCCGGACGCCATTTATGACCGGAAACAGAGCCGTACCAATGTCCGTGAAGCGGAAATCCTAGTCCAGCATATAATTAAGCGCCTGCAAAACAAGGAAACTTGTCACAAGAGCATCGGTATTGTAACTTTTAGTCAAGCCCAGAAAGATCTGATCGAAGATTTACTCGAACAAGCTCGAAATAAACATCCGAAGTTGGAAAAATTCTTTAGCGATGAACTGGAAGAACCGCTTTTTGTCAAAAATTTGGAAAATGTCCAGGGTGATGAACGCGATGTGATTCTTTTTTCAGTTTGTTATGCGCCGGACAAGGACGGCAAATTTTCCATGAACTTTGGACCGTTGAACCGCCTGGGCGGTGAACGGCGTCTCAACGTAGCCATTACCAGAGCCAAGGAACAGGTGATTGTATTCAGCTCAATCAAAAGCACGCAGATTGATTTGGCGCGTACCCGGGCAACCGGAGCTGCACATCTGAAGTATTTCCTTGATTATGCGGAAAAGGGAATTCATAATACATCTGCCAAAGCACAACAGGCTACGACCGGCGAAATGTTCATTCAAGCTGTAAGTAATTTTTTACGGGACAAAGGATATCAGATTCAGACAAATGTCGGCTGTTCGGATTATCAGATCGACATTGCGGTTATTCATCCGGAATTTTCTGATCGCTATTTGTTGGGTATTGAATGTGACGGATTGAACTATCGCAGGAATGCGACCGGGCGCGATCGCGATCATTTGCGAACCTCCGTACTCGGAAATTTAGGTTGGTGCATGCACCGTGTGTGGATTACCGACTGGTATCATGATCGGGAAAACGCCGAGCAAAATATCATCCAGGCCATTGAGGCAGCGTTGCATGCACCGCCGCCGGAACCCGCGTCCGTAATCGAAGACGAGGACGAAATGGAATTGGAATCAGAGTCGGATGAGTCAAGCATGACGGTGCAGCCAATAAAAAGAGTCCATGATGATTACGAAATATGGCATTCAGCCTGTGAATACCCGCAAGAGTATTTTTATGAACCACGGGCGATACCTGTCATTCGAGCACAAATTGCTTCGATCGTCAAAACAGAAGCGCCGGTTTACGAGAAATTACTGCGCCGCCGTATTTCTAAACACTGGGGGTTCAGTAGAACCGGAGAAAGCATTCAACGTATCATATCCGATTGTCTGCCCGTAGACTGTCCGGTAAGCAATCTATCCGGAGAAAATGTCTATTGGTCCGGCGAAACAACTCCTGCCTCATATCGGCGCTACCGGGTCTCCTCCGATACCTTAACCCGGCGAAACATCGATGAGATTCCGCCGGAAGAATTAGCCAACGCCATGTATGAAGTGCTGATGGATTTTCAATCCTGCGAACAGGATACTCTGTTCCGTGAAACCGTTCGTCTCTTCGGTTTTTCTGCCATGACCAGCAAGATGAAACCATATCTGGAACACGGGTTGAAGCATTTGCAGCAGAGCGGAAGGATATAAACATTCCTCGAATTGACCGTGAAAATTGGTGTGATTTGGGCCTGCTGAATTAGCTTAATTTTTATATTTATTCAAATGAAAATGCGAGATTGTAAAATATGAAAATAGAGAAAGAAAGCTCATGGAAATTCAGGATTTTTTGCTCGATTTCGTCCAGGCCAAGCGAAACTTTCAATGTATTGATTCGTTGAAAATCCGTCCGAGCCTCTTTTGTGTCCTGATCCACAAAATACGGAATTCCCGCCGTCTGCTCTTTGATCTGGGTAATATCTGTTCCGGTTGCTTCAACTTTTTTAGAAATATTGGCAAGTTTTTCTGCCATCTGTTCATTGCCGGATTCAAAATTACGAATCATTTGCTCGTATGAAGTATTCTGCGCTTGCGCCTTTTTCAACTCATCCAGCATCTCTTCGCGAGTGCGATATTTCGTTTCCAGTACCAACGCATCCAGTTTTTTTCTCAAACATGTCAAGGTGGATCACCGGAGCCAACAGGCCGACCAGATACGACTCAACGGCAAGTTGGATAATCTTTTCCTTCTGATCGTCAGGAATGGAGTCATTCGCCGCAAATTCATCGAGCGCCCGGAGCGTCCTGGCGGAAACCGTCATTTTTCGGTCAATGCCGGTCTCAAGCGAAAACGATAGCAGACGCATCGCCTGGACCGGATTTTCCACGCTGAAGTCAGACTCTGCAGGCGCTTCGAGAATTGCATTTGCTTTGGGTAATTGCTCCTGTAAGCGCTCCACTTCGCCAGTCAGGGTTGCACCGGGTGGCGGGGGCGTCCCGAGTGTTTTTGACATTTCAGAAAGCGCGAGCGTATAAATATCCTGAAGCCGAACCACTCCGCCGCGCAATTTCGACTTCAGCAATAACTTCAACAGCCGTGTTCCCGCCGATATTAACCCACTCATTCATGATCCTCCCTTGCTCGAAAATTTCATTCCGCTGATTTGCCGCATTCCACAGAAATATAACCTGATAAATAATACTGCCAAATCAAATTCATCATTCGAGCGAAATCACTGAGACGTTACGATTTGTTTCTATATCGCTCGATATAGCTGGCAATGTTGGCTTCCGGGATCAGAACTTTTTTCCGCGAAAAATGAATTTTCTCAATTTCCCCGGCCTTAGCGAGCTCATGAATACTTTTTGGCGTAGTACGCAGAATTCGAGCAGCCTCCTCGATGGTTTTCAACGCAAGAATCTCATAGTCGTTTTTCGCAACATGGTTTTGCCGTTCTTTGAGCTGCTGAATTTCTTCGGATGGAATTGCGCTGCATTCGATCAGCGGTTGCGCCACTTTGATGATGGTTTCGATGGTTTTCGGTTGAATCATATAATCTCTCCTATTGTGCTTAAATAATCATCGCAGCGGCACGTTGCCGCACGCGGTCCAGCGCGCGGATAGCGCTGGTCGCCCACAGGGCGAAATTATTCCTATTTCAATGTTAATCCGCAGGAGATATTATACGACAGGTTTCCATCAATAACCACAGAAAATCATAACTGCAAGAAAACACTTGCATCAATGATCGCGACTTTAGACAAAAAAATAGCCGGTTTCATCCATTTCGGACAAAACCGGCATTCATTCAATTTGCAATTATTCGTTCAGCTCGCTCAAAAGCGCCTCGATGCCGCCTTTCAGGGTTCCGGATTTCGAGGCGTAATCCTTTTCACGCTTCGCATGTTCCAGTATTAATTTCAATCGCTGTTTCAGGTTCGATTTATACGACTTCAGGCTGTCCTGCGTTAGTGTTCTTTTCTTCATGATATCGCTCCGCTTTTAAGGAACTCTCTGAATTTCAGTAACTGTTCTTCCGAGGCATTGCCAATAATCTGGTAAATCTCCTGGCGCAGCTCATGTTGCGGATCAGATATCTGCCTGATATTGCCGAAACTGTTGCCGATCAACAACCCGTTCATCATCGACAGCCCTTCCTGCTTGGCCTTGCGGTCGGCGTGCTTCTGAATACATGGTCATCTTTGGGTTCATATGGCCGACGTTACTCTGAACGATCGGCAGCGGAACGCCCCTCAACCCGGCATAATAACAAAAACTGTGTCTCAGCGAGTGAAAATCCTTCACGCTCTGATTCTTCACCCGGCCCTCGGCCTTGACTTTGGTCTGGATGCCTATGGACTGGAGATATTTGATAATCTTCATGCTCAATTTGTTGTTGCTGGCGAAATACAGCTTCGCCGCTTCCGGCAGCACATATTCCTGGTCGCCGCTGATTTCCCATTGACGGCTCAGAAAATCGGCCAGCTCCTTCTCCACCGGTATCGATACCGCCGCCTTGGTCTTGCGGGTTACCCGCTCGATTTCAGCGGCATAGAAATCCGGCTTTCCGCGCGCGTCTTTATTATAAGTAATAATCTCCCGCCAGCGCAACGTCGCCACATCCCCCTCGCGCAGCCCGGTACACAGACCAATCGTAAACAGCGCCTCCATCAGCGGCGGTGGATTGCGAAAAATCGCCCGCAAATCGTCATCCGTAAAGACCTCACGCTGCACCGGCTCTTCTTTGAGCTTGGCGATATCGCAAAACGGATTATCGCTCGCGCTATACCCGAGGTCACGAGCCAATTGGTTGAACACCCATCGGCAATCCATCACGGCGCGATTTATAGTCGTATTCGACAACTTCTGCACATCCGGCTCATCCGGATTTACCAGACAGATTTTCGTTGGCTTATGCCAATACCCCTTCGCGCGCATGTACGAAACATACTGCTCCGCATGGCTCGGCGTGACCTCATCAATCGTGATGATTTTAAAGTTATCCCGCAGATACCGGCAAAAATCGCTCCAGCGCTTCCGCTTCCTCTGCAGATGCTTTTCCGACACATTTGGCACGTTCGGCTTACCGTTCGCAAGCTCAAACGCCTCAGCAGTAGCAATCGTCAACTTCGCCCGAAGCTGCTTAACTTTAGCAACCTCATGCAGATACTGCTCCCGACTCTCAATGCTCTGCAAAGCCTTCTCTTTCTGCAGATACTCCGCAGCAGCAGTTTCGGCTTCTCTGAAGTCGGTAATCCTCTCCCCGGCAGGACTCCGCAAGGCTACCGCCTTCCGTTTACCCTTCTCGGGCGTATACTGCAAATAATAATACCCGCGAGCCTTGTAGACTCCGCCACTACCTTTTTCACGCCTGAGCGCCTTCTTGACTTTAGCCATCCTGGACCTCCTTTGCTTGGCATTCATCATCATCATAACCACCTGTGATGATGAATGCCAAAAGAAATCCCTTCTCCGTCGAGAACAGTTGCATGACTGTTCTCGACTTCCCGAAAATCAGCTAAGTTTTCTTCTCTGATGACTTATCAGCCAAATCAAATTCCAGCCAAAAACCCTGTTTGCATATGTTTGCTTATCAACCAAAATAACAATAACGGCTAAGTTCAAAACAATAGTAATCATGGATAACCCAATTTTAATCAATTACAATGAACAACAATAGCTTAATTTGCTAATTATAAGCATGTTATGTATTATTGATTTAAAAAAAATAAGCCACAACCCGAGTGAGGCGTCAGCCTCTCGTTTGCTCAGATCGTCAGCAGAACCACTGCGATTACGCCGCAGACCACTGCGACCAGATTTCGTTTGGTGAATTTTTCTTTCAGGAAACAGATGCTCAGGCCAAAGGTGCCGAGAAAACTCATCTGTGCGATCGGCAGGACCACGCTGGCCTCTCCGTATTGCAGCGACAACGCCATGAATATCACAATTCCGGTCACGAACAAGCCCGAGAGCGCCGAGTAAATGAGCATTTTGCGATCGGGGCGCGTGAATCCTTTTTCGCGCCACAACGCGTACACGATACCGCCGATAATCCAGAAAATACTGTTGATGATCACTACGCCGTTGCGGTCGGCGCCGTGCAGGAATCCGTAACGGTACGTCAGGCCCATCCCTGCCCGGAGCACCGCCGCCGCCACGACCATATAAAACCCGATTGTCCGCACATGGATATTCTGCCCCATCGGAAAAAATGCCAGAATCGCCAGCACTGCGAAGAGGATCCCGATCACCTGAATCAGCGCCAGCGTTTCCCCCAGGAACAGCACCGCTCCGGCTACCACCAACACCAGGTTCAACCGGTAAATGGTCGAGCAAACCCCGGCGCTCTCGTGTCCCATGGCCTCGATCAGCAACAGATTGGCCGTCACCGAAAAAAATCCGGACACCGCGCCCCACAGAATCGTCGCCCCCACGCTGCTTTCCTCGCTCCACGGCATCCAGCACAGCAGCAATAGCCAGACGATGCCGATCAGCGCCACAAACATGCCCCGCGAACGGCTTTTCCGGGCAAACAGTTTGAACACAAAATCATTCACCGCCGCGAATGCCAGACAACAAAAAGCAAAAAATATCGCCATTATTACACCTTTTTTTGAATATTAGTCAAATTATCTCTTGATTTTTTAATATAAGTCAATATTTTATTATGTAAAGTAAAAATCGGAGAAAAATCCCAAAATGCGCGAACAACTCATTTCACTGGGCGGCAGGATCAAGGAAATCCGCAAACAGGAAAAATTCACTTTGCAGGAATTGGCGGACCGGACCGGGCTCACCGCCGGGCTGCTTTCCAAAATCGAAAATTTCCGTACCGTGCCGTCGCTGCCGGTCCTGATGAGCATCGCCACCGCGCTGCAGGTGGACCTGGCAGAACTCTTCGCCGGCATGAGCTTTGCTCATAAGCCCAAATGGTTATTAATTCGTCATAGCGATCAAAAACCGGTTGAACGCGAAGAAAGTGACGGCATGAGCTACTCCGTCATCCTGGAAACCGCCTTGAATGCGGTCAATCTGCAGGTGTTGCTGGTAACGGTCCAGCCCGGCGTCAAGCGCGAACCGGTCAGCGGCGAAGGCGACGAAATGCTCTATATTTTGAGCGGCAAAATGGAATACCGGCTCGGCGAGGACCGGGTTCAACTACAGGCCGGTGATACGCTGTTTTTCGACGGGGCGCTGCCGCATGCGCCGGTCAATCCGCACAAATCACCGGTCACGCTGCTGGCGTGTTATTTCCTGCGCGAAAACCACAGTTAACTCATGGAGGACAACATGATTGATTTTTATGGCCGAACCCTGCCCGTGTGGAAGGCGAATCTGCACACCCACACCACCAATTCCGACAGCAAATTCACCCCGGAAGAAACCATTAACCTCTACCGCAATGCCGGTTACAACGTGCTGGCCCTGACCGATCACCGCCGGACCAACGCCGTGTCGGTGCTTGATGGATGCGGTATGCTGCTGCTCTCCGGCATCGAGATGCATCCTCCGGGACCGCGCGGCATTCCGTGGCACCTGCTGGCCGTCGGCGTGCCCGAGAATTTCGGCTATGACGAACAGGAAGCGCCGCAGGCGATGCTCGACCGGGCCATTGCGACGGGCGCGATCTGTTTCGCCGCCCACCCGTACTGGTGCGGCCTGACCGCAGCGGAAGTCATGAGCCTGAAAGGCTTCGCCGGGCTCGAGGTTTACAACGCCTCCACCCGCCGGATCGGCAAAGAACTCAACATGCAGCTCTGGGACGAAATCCTGGACTCCGGCATGCTCTACAACGCCATTGCGGTGGACGATATCCACCACGAGGAGCACTTCAAAAAAGGCTGGACCATGATCGCCGCCGAAGAGTGCACCGCCGCTGCCATTATGGAAGCCCTGCACGAGGGCCGCTACTACGCCTCGACCGGCCCGGAAATCACCCGCCTCGCCATTGAAAACGGCATTTTCAAAGCAGAATTTTCCACCTGTGCCGAAGCCATTCTATTGACCAACAAAAGCAGCGGCTGCGGACGTATCGAGGGCGAATTCACCACGCTTGAAGCCGATATTTCACGCTGGCCGAAAGGCAATTACATCCGGCTGCAGATCAAGGACAAAAACGGCAATTACGCCTGGAGCAATCCGCTGATTATTTCTTAATCAGCCATTCTTCGCGAGGCGGCTCGAGCGGGGAATTCGCCCGGACATAATCCCGGACGCAATCCCGCAGCAGCGGGTCGGCGGCGCGGTCGCTCACGCGGTTTTGCTTCGCGATCGCCTGCAGCTTGCCGAAACGGTTGGAAATCAGCAGGTAATTGGCCACGGCGAGCTTGAAAACCTTGTCGTCCGGCACCAGTTTCATGGTCTCGTCGTAGATGCCCGCGACCTGCTTTTTCTTCGTATCGTACGGGACTTTGAGGCCGTAAAAAATCGACGCATAATAATCGCGGTTGTTCGCCAGCTGCTCATTGAGAATAATCTTCAAATCGGCCACCGTCACCGGAATGACCGCCACCGTGTTCTCATACGGCATGATATTAAAGAGATCGTTCTCGGTGATATCCTGCTCCAGCCCGGCCTGCGTATTCACGCTCAGCAGCGCCAGGTCCGCGCCGGTGCTCCGGCACATTGCCTGAGCCATCAGCTGCCCAACCGGGGCATTGACGGCATTGTGTTTTTCGGGTCCGGCAATCGGGGCTTCCGCCTTGCCGACAATTTTATGTTTGAACTCGCCGGTTTGCTTCAGATAATCGTTCAATATCGTGCTCAATTCCTCATCCGGCTCGGCCATGATCGAAACCTTCAGCAGCGACGACAAAATCCTTACCGGCCGCTTCGCCTCCCTGTCATAAAAAATCGTCACCTTGCCGAGTTCCCGGGCGTGAGCCCCGGTCTGAACATACCAGGCCGACCCCATCTTTTCGCCGGGCACGGATTTGTGCGAATGCGCCCCGATCACCAGATTGATCTCCGGGAAATCCCGGATCACATCAAACACCGAAAATCCGGCCGAGCGCTGCGGCGCGTGCATGGCCAGCACGATCAGACCGGGCTCAAACCGGCGGATTTCGGGCATGATCTCATATAGCGCATCGGTGATATTCTGCGAACTGGCGCGGATTTCCGGTTCGAAGCGGACGTCGTCGTGCATATTCGGCAGCGTCATGCCGATCACCGCGATTTTCACCCCGGCTTTTTCGAACAGCCGCCACGAGGCCAGCTCTTTTTTGCCGCCGGGAAAAATCAGGTTGCCGCCAAGCACTGCGCCGTCGAACTCCTTCGCGCGCTGCCGCAGGGCCGGAAACTCAAATTCGATATCGTGATTGCCGATCACCCAGGCGTCGTATTTCAGGTGATTCATCGTCCGGATCACCGCCGCGCCTTTGTCGTACGCCCCCTCGATCGTCCCCTGCAGCGTGTCGCCGCAGTCAATCAGCAGCATGTCGGAACGGTCGGCGCACTCCTTTTTGATCAGTGGCGCCAGCTTGAGCCAGCCGCCGTCCCGCGTCTCAAAATGCGCATGCGTGTCGGAAGTGAAATAGATCTTCAATTCGACACTCTCCGCCGGCAACAATACCGCGAAAAACAGCGCCAACAGAACAAACGGAAATCTTCTCATGATTTATTCGGCATCCTTCATTGCCTTGATCTTTTCGAGTTGGGCCGTCGCCTTGCGGACGCACCAGTCAAACGAACTCCGGGCGGCCTTTTCATAAAATTCGCCGGCCTGCTTCCAGTCTTTCTGCGCGAAATAATTGTCGGCAATATAAAGATCGGCCATCCGCAACTGATGCTGTGAGGCGCCTTTCAACTCATAAACCTGTCGGTAAGCCGCAATGGATTCCGGATAGCGCTGCTGCTCGAAATACAGCCGCCCGCGGTTGAATATCGCGGCGGCCGCCGCGTAAACCGGCACGCCCTTCATGGACAGAACCTTTTCGGCGGTCTTTCCGGCCTCGCCATACTTTTTCTGGTCGATCAGGATGGCGGAAGCCGCCACCCCGGCATCGGCCACGAAGTTCACCGGCGCTTCGGGAATGGATTCGACCTTCCGCAGGGCCGCGAGCGCCTCGTCCAGCTTGTTCATGCTGCGCAACAGTACTCCGGCGTCAAGCAGCGCATTGGCACGGATGCCGGGCGGCAGGTCGGCCTGTTCGCCCAGCGCGATATACGCCGCTGCCGCTTCGGGAAGTTTTCCCTGAAAACGGATGTTGTGGACCTGATGGATCCGCGCAGTCGCCACCAGCACCGGGTCCATGCCTTCGGCCTTGATGATTTTCTCCAGCGTCCTCTCGGCCTCGACCCACTCTTTTTCGGCGCGGTAATGGTTGGCGCGGGTGATCAAAACCTTGTACTTTTCATCCGGCGTTTTCGCGCGGTCTTCCGCCTGCTTGAAATAGATCACCGCCTGATCGAGCCGCCCCTCTTTCTGCGCCTGGATTCCGGCAGCAAACGCCTCGTCGAAGCTGTCGAACGCCGACACTCCGCCGATGATACAAAAAGCCAATAACAGGCCATAGTGCAATTTCATCTTCAATTTCTCCATTGGGTTGCAATTCTATAATTTAGCACCACTTGAGAATTAATTCAATCGGCGTGCGTTTTCCGGCATTCATCTTCAATCATTTTGAAGAATTTCTTGTATTTCTCGCGGGTCGCCTCGACCTTTTTGTAAGTACAACCCCAATACACCGTCAACCCTATGATCGCTGCCAGAAACGGCATGAAACTCTGCATCAGCATCATGATCAGCGCCGACAGAATCAGGATCGCGGGAAAGGCCAGCCGCTGCCACCGGTGAAGCTGCAATTCGATATTCAGTTTATCCGTCACCGCCCAGCAATTCATTTCCCAGAACAGCAATTCCGAGCCGCAGCTCAACGTCGTCTTGCGGGTACTGCTGATGAACGCCACAATCTCATGCTGGCGGTTCGTACGCAGATAATCATAAAAGAACGCTTTTTTGCAGCGAATGCTGAACGAAATAAACTGCCCCTTGCAAACGTACATCACGAACAATTCCCAGGCCTTTTTCACCTCCACGTTCCAATCGGGCTCATTTTTCGCGACCGGTGGCGCGGCGACCTCCGGTTCCGGGGCCGGCGGCGGTGGCGGCGCTTCGACTTCCGGTGCTTTTTCCGGCGTGGGAGCTTCTGTCGGAGCGACGGCATCCGGCTCTTTGTCGACGCCGAATACGGCATTGCAAACCGCCTGAATGACCGGTATCACCAGCATGGTCAGACAGACCAGCAACAGGAACAAACTCAGTATGCCCAATCCGTAAAAATCACGCATCGGTACCTGCTGACCGTCGCTGAATACATACTGCCCGTCCTCAATCCCCTTCACGGTAAGCGTGGTATCACCGGCGGCCAGCAGATACGGAGCCGCCGGCGGCCCAATCAACTGATATGTCACGTAATCGACCATCAGATAAGCTGTCATCAGCCCCAGAAATAGCGCCGCCAGCGAAATCGCAAAGCGGAAGGGCCGCCAGCGCTCGCGAAACGGCAGATTCTCATCATCCGCGGGCGACACGAAATCGTATTTGTCGCGCTCCGGCATTTTCGGAAGTTTCAACAGCTTAATCAGTTTCCCGCACAGAATCATCAATTGAAGCCAAAGAGTAACGCCCAATAGCAACCCGATGTATTTGCCGGCGACCAGCGGGTCGATCATGTTGTTTCGCATCAACGTGTCGAAGCCATCGGAACCGAGCCATGGAGCGAGTTTTTCGACGCCGATAAACCAGCCATAATACAGACACGGCGCCGCCATCAACAGCATTGCCAGCCAGTATAGCCAGCGCAGCCCCCGGTTTTGAATTTTCATCGTTGCCCCCTTATTACAAATTATCGAGTTCAATGCCGAACATGCCGCCGAGATCCTCCGTTTCCAGCGTCGAGTCGCCCTGTATTTCGCCGGTCCAATCGGACTCCATCAACTCCTTCTGGTCCACGCCGCGCAGCAGGAAAAAGAGCTCCGGCTTTTCGTCCAACCGCGCCCCCACCCCGTACAAAACCGCCGCCAGGTGCTTGCACAAATCCGCCCAGTCCGGGCAGTCGCAGATCAGCTTGATTTCATCGTGCGCGGGGAAAAGGCCATTTTCCGGGTCACATAGCACAGCGATAATTTCCGGCGAGAGTTTCCCTTGGATCAGGTCGATCAGCGACGATATTTTGCCGGCGCACGCTTTCCGGATTTCCTGCCATTTTTCGGGATCGAGACGGTCGATCTTTATGGTGATATGATACAACTCGGAGCCGAGCACCTGAGCGGTGATTTTCCCCTCGGCGATCTTCATATCGACCACCGCGCCCTGCCGCAGGTAGCTGCGCCCGCGCGGCAACCGACTGGCATAATCATGGAACGACTCGATATGGCGGTTCCACGCCTGCCCCCAGAACGTTTTCGCAATACTCCTGGCGGTGACTGTGACCGGCTCGAGGGCCTCACCCTTTTTCTGCAGTTGCTTGATCTTCTTTTCCGCCTGCTTTTTGCGCTCGGCCGCGCTTATATAACGCGGAAAATCATCGTCATAATCATAATCCATTCATTTTTCCTCAGATAACTGAATTTACATCTAATACATTGAGCTTAATTTTCAGTTTTTATCCGCTTTTCATCCGCTTAAGGCCTTGAAATGCCCTTTTTCGCGGCTATTTTAGAAACATAGAAAACAATATAACACATCAAAAGCAATATAGCACAACAAAAATAAAAAACGCGGCAAAAAATGGCAAAAAAAACAACCGGGAAAATATACACCAGCGGCGCGAATGAGTATTACTACATACGATACAAATTCGAGGGCAAGGAAAAACGGACGCGACTGCTGGACCCGGCAGGAAAACCGATTACCAAAGAAAAAGAAGCGCGAGCCGCCGCCGACCGCCTGCTTGCACATATTCGCGAAACAAACAAGGCCGAACAACTCCGAATTCTGAAAAATGACTTACGGGATGCAGAACAGGCCGCCACCGATGCCGCCGCTACCCTGTTAAATAGTAAAGGGACTATAGCAAGCGGCTGGCAACTGTTTATGTCATGTCCGAAGCGCCCCGCCAGTTGCAAACGCTTTCCGATTGATGCTATACCGCGCCATGCCACCGCCGCAAATTACCGCGCTTATTATGAACTTTTTGTCGGATGGCTTCAAAAAAATCATCCGGAAGTCCGGTTATTGTCAGATGTGACACCGGAAATTGCCGCCGCGTTCATGGAGGCGCTCAGTCATGGCCGCGCGTCTGGAACGTTTAATAAGTATTTGCACTTCTTTAACTGTTTTTTTAACACGCTGGCAGGGGCGGGCAAGATTACCACCGTCAATCCATTTAAGGATGTAGACCACGCCGAACACCAGTATAACAGCAAAAAACCTTTAACCGTTAAACAAATCGCCGCATTGATCGACACCGCCGCCGGAGATATGCGCTTACTGGTTGCATTGGGATATTTTACTGGGTTGCGTCTGGGGGATTGCTGTACTTTACAATGGCGTGAAGTTGACCTAATCCGAGGCGTGATTGAACGTATCCCCCGAAAGACTGCGAACACGGTAAAAGATAAAGCACAAGCCATTGTAAAAGTTGGAATACCGCCGTTCCTCTTTAAAATGCTGGCGGCAATACCGGAAGCCGAGCGCGGCGCGTATATACTGCCATCCTTTGCCTCGCGCTATCTCAATGGTCAGGAGCCACAGATATCGCGGGATTTACGAAATTTTTTCGTATCTTGTGGTATTCAGGTACACCGACCCGGAACTGGTTTTCAGACCATCACCGACCCGAAAACGGGTAAGACTCAAAAGATCGGGTGCCGTGTCGTGGTGGAAGTGGGCTTTCATTCCCTACGCTATTCGTATATCAGTCATAACGCCGAAGCTGGAACCCCGGCGGCAATCATTCAGCGCAACGCCGGGCACAGTAACCCGGCCATGACGCAACACTACACGAAAATATCAGATGCGGCGGCGGTAAAATATGCAACCGCCTTGCAGTTGCCAAATACCAACGTCATCGATATTGAGCCAATAGAGGAAGCTCCAGAGCGCGCCGAGCTCCGAAAACTGGCCGACACCTTGACCCCGGAAGAAATTCGCGAACTTTTAACCCATATACGGAGAAAATAGTCATGGACACAGACGATCACAAAGCAGAAAGCCCAACGGCGGAAAAAGGAACAAACCTAATACTCCTGCCAACTGTATATCCTGGGATAAGTTTTTCAGTTGAACAACGTCATATCGGGTATTATTTAGATGCCAACCAGAACCCCTGGTTTAATCAGGAAGTATTACTTAAGAACTTTTTCCCTGATGAAGCCAACCTTGTCGCACTGGCGGAAGAACTGGGAATTACTGGCGACCCTCGGAAAGCCCAGGAAGAGTATGAACTGGCGCGGCAACACTACCACACGATAAAAAATCACAAACGGCAAGCCGAAGCCATGAAGTTTACCATGCAGTCAGTGAAAGACGACATTGCAGACACCAAAGCGACTGTAGCTCAAGTAAAAGACGACATTGCAGACACCAAAGCGACTGTAGCTCAAGTAAAAAACGGCATAGAAGCTCAAGCCAACAGCCAGCGCGCCAAACGTCCACAAATCACACAAGAAGATGCCGCTAACATGTGCGGCGTAACAAAAAAGACAATTCAAAATTGGGAAAGCGGAGCAACAAACGCCCCAAAATGGTACCCCGGGCGAAACGTAACCGCCATAGAGCTGAAGCTACGTGTGCAAGAAGCCGGATTACAGGCACGAGTAATAAAAGCCGATAGAGAGAATTTCAAAAACGCAAGAAAATACAATGAAGATGAGGACCAGTCGGACGAATAACCGACCCCATATCTGAAACGCTCCTTGTTTGACTACATGGGGCGTTTTTTTATGCCTTGAAAAGATGAAAGAAAAGCGAAAGAAAAGCGAAAGAAAAAATATTTCCTTGAGCGTAAAAAGTGACTTTCTTAAAAAAACAGGGTGAAAACGCATGCGGCCTTTGTGAAAGCGCGCTCCGAATGACCGGACGCGACAAAACAAAGGAATTGCACAAATGCAAATTTCCCAGAGAATTACACCCGCCGTACTGGCCGCCGCCACTGGAATGCTTCAACCGTTCATTCCTGAGCTATCGCCACAAAACCTTGTAGCCGCACTCAAGGATCACGCAACCGGAAAGCACTTAACCGTTATAGCAGAAAAGCCCTTAACGCGTCAAGAGGCCGCCGCCTTGCTTTCCGTTAGCCTGAATACCATCAATCGGTATTTGAATATCGGAACCCTGCGCCGCGTCAAAATCAGCCCGCGCCTTGTTCGAATTGATCCCGTTAGTGTCCGCGCCTTACTGGAACACGGCGGCAAGGAATACGATCAAGGCAGTAATACATTTTAACGATTTTTTGCAAAACACTGAAAACGTATTACAAAAACAGGAGAAAAAATAAATGGCAGTACAATGGAAATACAATAGCGGCTCGGAAGATAATTCTGCAAAAGACAACCGGAAAACCGAAATCTGGTATGGTTCGGAGATTGAAATTGATGCGTTCATAGCGGGCTTATCAATCGGTACGAACTATTTTGGTAAGGGAACCTTAACCAATTACCGCAAGCATCCCGCCGAAGGGCCGATTTACGAGGTCGAATTGATTTATGCCACAACCAGGGATGATTACGGAAACAGCATTGACGCAGATTCCGCCACCGGGCCAAATTCTCAGCGCTTGAGTTGCCGTACTATATCCATGCCGCTCGAATCCAAGCGCAATCGAAACGGCTCATTGAAATATCGTACTTGCTGGAATTATTACCTTATCGGTCTCGGGGAAAATTATAAGATCATTCCTGGCTGGTGGAGTACCGCCACTGATACCCTCATTGAATCCGAGACGGATAGAAAGAATTACCGATGGGTAAAATCTACCGCAGAAATACCGACTACAGCCGAGGAAGGTAATTTCTGGCGAATTGTCAAAAACGATAAAACGGTTTGCAAGCCCACTAAACCGGGTATAGAATCGTTTGACCTTGCAGTTTACCAGATCACCGAAACGGGCGAACACAGTAAAAAAGATAAAGCAGGATGGGCCGCGACTACTGCGATAAATTCGATTGTTGCCAAACCGTCATTGGGGGATTTCGGCTTGACGGCGCTTTTGGGTGGTAACTGGAAAGTGGATGATGCCGAGGTTTTCTATAATGGCCGCAAATGGATAGCGACCATGACACACACAAAATCCGGCGATGCTCTCGGATGGGACACGGACCTTTACGGGAATCAATAAAAAGCCAGGTTATTTAAAACGCTTATTTTTTAAAGACATAACATTTATGCAAGGAACCATATGAATATTCGCTATTACAATTTACCCGAATCGCCGGAACTGGCGGTTATTGAAATGAGGAAAATCGCACTCGATGAGGTCCAGATTTCCCGCTGGCTATACGGTCTTGTACCCAAAGAAAAGCGAGTCCAGGAATTTATCAAGTCAATTGACGTATTGGAACCCGCCTTGAAAGCTGGTCGATTTGATGAACATTTCCGGCTCGCCGTCAATGAGGGAGCTTTAACGGTTACAGCCATCACCCCGGAGGCGGAAACTTTCATCATCTTATTGAACTCACGCATTGAATGTGCAGAGACGATTTTCAAAACTTCATATGCGGTACTATATCCGCTTTTCTATAAACTTATGGTCGAAAAGGCGGTATAATTATGGCAATCAGAAGTAAACTCCAGCTTGACACAAAAGGCTATGACGCAAGCCTTAATAAATCGTTAACTGAAACCGAGCGAAAAGCCGCCGCCACGTCCAAAAAAGTCCGGGATTCATTCAACAAAATGAAAACCGGCATGGAGGCGGCCGGGGCCAGCGGGGGGATGCTCGGCAAATTAGGCAATCTTGCGGCGGGATTGACACCGGTAACGCTTGCCATGACGGCAATTACGGCGGCGCTGAAAATCGCGGTCGAATACTGGAAACACATTACAATGTCCGCTGAAGAATACGCAAGGCGACTTGAGAAAGCCGCTCAGGAATCCGCAAAAATGCGTCAGAACACCGAAAAACAGCATGATACGGATAAACAGTATATCGATCGGCTGGATGAGTTGTCCAAAACTGAAATCAAATCTAATGAGAGCAAAAAAGAAGCTCGATTTCTGATTGAAGCTCTGACCAAACGTTACGGCGACCTCGGACTCGAAATCGACGCTGTGACCGGCAAAATAACCGGCCTCGATAAAGCACAGGCAAAAATGCTTGCCGATATGCAGAAACAGCGGATTCAGGCCATGAATCAAGAACGCCTTGACGTGCAAAAACACGCAAACGCTCAAGCGAAAATTGCGGTCCGCAATTCCGATTTTGACAATCAGAGCGGCAGAGCCAAAAGAAAGGGCGATATGATCGAGCAAGTCACCGGCAATCAGTCTCTTGAAACACAAATTAAAACACTTGAGCGATTCAGAGATGCAACAAAACAGCAGGATAAATTTGATGCGCTTCAAAAAGCCATTGACCTGAAAAGACAGGAGCTTGAATTACAGAGAAAAATAACTGAATTGATCCGTTCCGGTTCTGCTGATGAAGCAGAGCAGGCGAAAAAGCTCCAGGAGGCCACTAAAAATAGTTGGGACGCGAAAAATCAACAGGCCAGCAAGGATATTCAGAAAGTAAAGGAAGATCGCGAAACCAAACAGTTGAATAATGAGGAGAAAGTGACTAAGGAGGTCGAGAAACAGAAAAAACTGTACGATGAAATAACCGCTCTTTATTATTCAAAATATGGTAAATCTGATATTGAAAAACTCAAGATTGAAAATCAGGTTTTGCAAAAAGAAAAGGAAATTGAAGAATCCAAAACACGCCAATTGGAACTCGAAGAAAAAATCACCCAAGTCCAGCAAAAGGAGATTGATGAACAACAACGTCAGCAGGAAAATATTGATAAGCATATCGGTAGTACCGCCGAAGATATTTTCAATCAATCGCTCGAAAAGGCCGGATTCGGTAAAGATGCGGCCCGGAATCGGGCGATTAACCGGGCGGAATCCGCCAAAGGCGGAGCCCTGACCGATGAGGAAATGGCGAAAATCGAGCGATTATCCGAGCTCGAATATTCCCTGAATAATCTACCGCAATTGAACTTACAGGGAATGGATATTAAAACCAATTCATTGACTTCTCGCGGAGGTTTTGCCGGAGGAGCTGTCGAGCCGAATGTGGACCGTATCAATACCATGATCGCGAACAATGTACAGCAAGCAATTCGTGTTCTAAATGATATTCACCGCGAAATAAATAGTCTGGTAAACGGCTAATCGAGGTGGATATATGAAGGACAGAGCATTTATTATAACCGGCGCAGGATTTGAACTCCTATTAACGCTATCCGGTACGGAACTGCGACAAATAGTTGCGGCCATGTTTCGGTATGTGGAATCAGGCGCAGAACCAAATTTTAGCGGCGAACAAAAAGAGCGTTGGCTATCACTCAGAAATGAAATTGAGCTCAATGTGAAAGAGGTAAAGTAATGAAACAAAAAGATTCATTTATTATGTACCTTGAATGGCTCGAATCATTCTTAGTATTACCAGAAAATGAGTTAAGGATGATATTGACGGCATTGCGCAATTATGTTAAAAACGGCATGGAACCCGAATTTATCGGAACCATGAAAGCCTATTGGATTCCGATTCAAAATCGACTTGACCGCGCTCAACAAAAATATGATGCGACTTGCCAAAAAAGGGCAGAAGCCGGACGGCAAGGCGGCTTAAAACGTCAAGCAAATCAAGCATTTGCTAGCAATTGCAAGCAAACCGTAGCAAATCAAGCTGATCATGAACATGATCATGATAATGAGTTATCTAATGATAACAAAAAGAAAATACAAAAAGAAAAAGAAAAAAACTTTTCTTTTGTTGCTGTCGATTTCATCCCGGAGGAATTGAAAACACCTGAATTCATTGCTTCATGGGGTGATTGGGAAAACTACCGTAAGGAACGGCGCAAGGCATTGACCCCGAGTTCTGCCAAGCGACAGTTGAAAATGCTGGCCGAGCATTCAGCGAGTGAAGCTATCGCCATGATCGAGCGGAGCATTAGAAACGGTTGGACCGGCCTATTCCCCGGAGATAAGCCAAAATCACCGGAACCGACAAATAGCATCGATGCGGAAATAGCTCGGCTTGAGGAGTTGTGCAAATGAATCTACCAGCAAATGAACGTTCCGAGATTGCGGTATTATCGGCAGTTCTGCGAAACGGCGATTTAATCGACCTGATTCTAGCGCAGGATTTGAGCCGCGCCAGCTTTACCGGTGAATTCCGCCAGACGGTATTTACGGCCATGCAGGAACTCGCCGCCAGCGGTCAGAAAATCGACCTGATAACACTTTCAACCAAGTTGCCGGGATGCAATCTTGAACTCGTGGACCTTCACGGGCAAATTTCGACCGATGTCAACATTGACCAGTGGCTTCGGCTGATAAAGCAAGCCCAGGCGGCGCGGATGATGCTGATAGATGGTCATAATCTTCTGGCGGCTACCGAGCGCTCCCCGATTGAGGCCACGGCGGATAATATCGATAAAATGCTCGCCAAACTCGGAGAGGCGCGGCGGTTACTGGATGGAACCCGCGCCAAGAATACTCGGCAATTGGCCGCTGAATATCTGGACTACTGCCGGGACCTCTCACAATATGGTGAAACTGGAATTATTCCCTATTTCCCTGCCGGAACCGAGGCCAGTATGCGGTTACACCATCACCGCCGCGAAATGCACGTAATCGCCGCTGGAACCGGTACCGGAAAAACCGCCCTTGCGACCGGGTTTGTTCCGATTCAATTGGCTCAAGGCTTGAAAGTGCTCTATGTTTGCACGGAATCCGATTCAGCCGCAATTCTGGCCCGGATTGCCGCGCAACACTCGCGAGTATCTCATTTTATCGTTCAGAAGCGGCAACCAAATAAGGTTGAATTGGCGCGGTTTGGAAACGGCCTGAAAGCGATTGCCGAGTATGATCGACAACTATTTATTCGAGGTTGCGAAACCGGCATAAGTTCAGCGGCGGCAATCCGCTCGGAAGTCAAGCAGATTATAGCCGAGATTGGAGCGCTGGATGTACTTGTAATTGATTTCTTGCAGTTCATGCAAGTGCCTCAATTCATGCAGAATAAAGACAAACGGCTCCAGATTGATTATAACGTTGAGGCGGTACACCAGATGCTAATCGAGCTCAATATCGCCGGAATTATCCAAGCGCAATTGAATCGGGACGGCCAGAAGGGGAACGGATTGCCCGGCCTTGAACACCTCAAGGAATCATCGAAAATCGGGGAGCTGGCTCATACCGTCAGTTTCCTATATCGCCCCCCGGATAAACCGGACAAGCCGCCAGAACCGGCAGTCTGGTACAGTCGAAAAACCCGGAACCAGCCGCCGTTCTTTCTCAAACTTGCATGGGACGGCGTGGGCTATGTGAGCGCGGAAAAGTATGGAGACGGCCATGAATGATAAACTCGTCCGATATCTTGAAACGGTCCGCCGCGATCATCAAAACTGCCGGAATTGGCGCGTTTATGAATCCTGTAAGCGTCAAATATCAATTCTGGCCGCTGGCAGTTGGACCGAATACGAAGCCGCCATTCGCGAACTTGTCAAGATATTACGGCTATGAGATTCGCGGCGGCATGTTGATAAATCGCCAGAATCGCGCCACTGATGGCGATTAGTCGCTTTTTCCGGCTGGGATGCGGACTGATGATTACCGGGCTATTGGCGGCGTTTAAAATGAGGATATTATTGGAATGGCCTTGATTCAGATACAGGGTGAATTTATGGTACGAATGGCAATCAATAACCACCAAACGACACGAAACGATACGAGAGAGCGCTAGAACGTTTCTTTCAAGGTTTAATTGAAATCGCTCAAAAATCATAACTTAATCCATTGATTACAAGCACTATAACTCTAGTAAAATCGGAAGTTAAATCAGCCTCAAAAATTTTAACCGGATTTAACCGGATTCCGAAATGAACCATTGACAGTAAATGATAGCAAATAATAAAGGAACTACTATGAAAAAGGATGCAATCGATAAGGGTGATGTTCTTACCATCGCCGAAACTGCCGAGATACTGCGTGTGGGGATTGGAACAATCTACAGGGCGATCAAAAGCGGACAGTTGCGAACTTGGCGCATTGGCCGAACCATCCGCATTCGCCGCGAGGATATCGAGGCGTTGTTCTATGAATGACCGCGTCAGCGTGACGGGATGCCAGGGCGCAAGCAGGGTGTCGCGATCAGCCGGGGCCGCGCTATCAAAAGGTACTCCCCGGAGCCCGCCGCGCTCGAGGGTTATCGCGGCACCGTCCACGGTTTAAAAAAATTTAGAAATTTCGATCAAGGTTAAAACAAAAAGGTTAAAGAAATGAAATGGATTCGAAAATCAGAATATGCGAAGAAATACAATGTTTCTCCCGCTTATGTGTGCAAGCTCGTTAAAAGCGGAAAATTACCCACAAAAATCCTTAGAGGGTGGCAGTTTGTAGATGGTAACTGCAAGATTCTTCCGACCCCGAGAACCTATCACCTTGCGCGGGTTCATGGTCACGCGTTGGCCGTGAACGTGGGCTATCCGATATCGCTTTACATTGCGGTCAAAGCCTATGGGGTGGATTTTCAGAATGTGCCGGACAAGGCAAGTTCCGGCAAACCGGGCGAGAAAAAGCCTAAGAGTATTAATATTAATGAAGCCTTGGAATATACCGGCCTGACCCGGTGGACGCTATTCCGGGCAATCCGGGCCGGGAAAATCAAGAGCTACAAGGTTGGAGAAAGCCGCAATAGTCCGGTAATCGTGGACCGGGATTCACTGGACCAGTATTTAGCCTCATGCGGGCATACGAAATACAAGCCGCGCAAGAGTTGAACCGCAAACGGACATTGAAAAATAAGTATCATTGGCAAATAACTTCAGATGAAGATAAAAAGTTGATAGTGAATAGTTGGGGAATTGTCCACGAAAGGCACGAAAAATACAGGAGATTGAATCATGAATATTAAGCCGGGCATGCCGAAGGAAGTATTAAGCGGGATTACGTATATATTACAATCATATGTACCGGAATTAACCCCTGCGTTGCTGATAGAAGCGTTGCAGGAAAAGCAACCAGGCAAGGATGGGGTCATGCCAAAGCGAGGCGTTGTCGAATTTCCTGAATGGATGACCCGTCAGCAGGCGGCTAAGGCGTTGGGCGTGTCCCTGCCAACCCTCGATACGTATCTGGCAAGGGGAATACTGAGGCGGCACAAGATCGGCGGAAGCGTTGATGGCCCACCCGGAAAACTTGTCCGAATTGCGGCGAATGATGTATGGGCGATGCTGGAAAACTGATGAAAGATAAATACGAATTTGTGGAAGCCGCTTGACAAGCCCTAAATTGACAAGTAAATCCGTCCTGCCACCATCAAAAGGTACTCCCTCCGCGATTTTGAATCTTTTAAGGTGAGCGCGGCATCGTCTCTCTTGCCGCGATTTTTGCTGATTCAAAAACAGGTTGACAAGATATTGACTAAAACTATAAATTAGTTGACGGTAATTATTTTGAAATTCCCCCCTCTGATGCATGGCATAAATCCAATTTGGGACTTATGTAATTGAGGTGCGAAAAGGCTTTTACTTGAATTTCGGTAAAAGGCCACGGCTCCGGCAAGGGCGTATCACAAAACACAATTGAGAAAATGTACTACAGGCAATCTTGAGCCCGCCGCCGATGACGTAGGCTTTACCCACCTCATCACCATAGATCACTCGACCGGCACAATATTCCGGTCATGCATGATATCGCGTTTCGCGACCCCTTCACCGCCCGGAACCTCTTTAGATGAGGTGCAGATAAAGCGCCCCATTGCGCGCGGCCCCGAGCCGACTGTTTTAGTCGATGCGAATTCAATGGAACCCTAAAACCATCCTGCGGAATCAGCAGATACAAGCCTTTCCCTGAAACGGGAAATAGTTTAATTTGATAAATTTGTCAAATCAAAATCAAGGTGTAATTTCTGCTCATTTTCTGCTCAAAAATCATCTTTCGGCTATTGATTTTTCGCACCCCGGCTGTATAATACTAGTGTTGCGGACATCAACCGCGACCGCCGCTCGTTTCAGGGGCCACCATCCCCGAGGCGTTATAGTGAAACTTTTTTTATGCCTTGATTTTTGGCCGTTTTGCGTGAAGCGGGGTAACGGGTGGTGCCGTCCCGTAAGGTGTTGATGTCACCGACCGCGAAACGGCTTTTCTATTCAAGGCAAAAGGGACATCAACCCATGAGTACCACCAACTCGACCATGACCGCCGCCAGCAATGCCGGAACCGCCACGAACCGCCGCCACAATGCCTATTTCCGCTATCTGTCAAACTGGCGATCATCAGCGGACCGAAGATTATCACGCGCCACTACGAGCGGTAATATCGCCCTCTATCGGACCATCGAGCAGGAATGCCAGCTTATAGCGCTCCTTCAAAGCGGAATCATCCCGGCCATACTGGACCATCTACCGGAATACCAGGAAATTGCCAAACACCAATACGGCAAGCTCATTCTGGCCGCGAAACTCCATGCCGATATACGCGCCAACCTTAATCAAACCGCGATCAATCCCCCTACCAGCAACGGAAATACATCGTTTTGCGGCCATAATTACGGAATCATCAATCAAATCAATATCAATCTATAGGAGGTTCGCCACCATGCCGCGCCAGCACCCCAAACCCGCCCGGCGCGGCTTTTCTATTACCCGGATCGCCCCTTGACTACTCAAAAACTAAAGCATAGGTTAGAATCTCAATTTCTATATCCGCTTTTTATCCACTTATTCAAGAAACCATGAAGAAACACAAGCTCAAAACAAGAAACAAAATAAAAGAAGATTTACAATGACAAATAATACGCAAGTTGCTTATCACAAACAAAATAACACTAAATAATTTAATCACTCCGAGCGGAATTTACATCCAATGCGACGAAATTCAACAGTTCATCATTATTCATATCGGTCAAAAGTTTTTCGGCGCCCTCGCTGAGGATACTCTCGGCCATGGCGCGCTTGCTGCCGATCAGGTCGTCGATCTTCTCTTCGATCGTGCCTTTGCAGACGAATTTATGCACCAGCACGTTGCGGTGCTGGCCGATCCGGTAGGCGCGGTCAGTGGCCTGATTCTCCACTGCCGGGTTCCACCAGCGGTCGAAGTGTACCACGTGATTCGCCGCGGTCAAATTCAGCCCGATCCCGGCGGCCTTCAGCGACAGCACGAAAAACGGCGGCCCGCCCGGCGCCTGAAATTGCTCCACCAGCTTCTGCCGCTGCCCGATCGGCGTCCCGCCGTGCAAAATCAGCCCCGGCCGCCCGAAACACCCCGTCAGATACTCGTGCAGCGGCTCGGTCATCTCGCGGAACTGCGTGAACACCAGCATTTTGTCCTGCCGCCCGGCGATACCGCCGGCGATCTCGCCAAGGCGCTTGAACTTGCCGCCGTGTTCGGGATCGTAGTCGCCATTGCCGCTGAACTGCGCCGGATGGTTGCAGATCTGTTTGAACACCATCAAATATTTCAACACAATGCCCTTGCGCTGGATATCGTCCAACTCCTTGAGCTCGCGCGTCAGGTTCTGTACCGCCCGCTGATACAGCAGCACCTGCGATTTGGCGAGCATGCAGTACGCGGTCAGCTCCGTTTTGTCCGGCAGATCCTGAATGATCCGGCGGTCGGTTTTCAAACGCCTCAGGATGAACGGCTTCGTCAACTGCCGCAGCGGCGCATAATCCATCCCTTCGTCGGGCTTTTTCAGCTCCTTGACGAACGCGTTGTATTGCGTCAGGTTCCCCAGCAAACCCGGCTGAATGAAATCGAAAATGCTCCACAAATCGGTCAGGTTATTCTCGATCGGCGTACCGGTCAGCGCCAGCTTCCGCGGACTCTTCAGCGAACGAACCGCACGGCTCTGTTGCGAGGTCGGATTCTTCAGCGCCTGCGCTTCGTCGGCAACCACCGCGCTCCATTGGATTTTGCGCAGCGGCGGCATATTTTTCAGCATGCCGTAAGTCGTCGCCACCAGGTCAAACGTAGAAAGAAAAATCTCCGGTTCGTCCTGCAGCATTTCCTTGTCCTCCGGGGTCAGCGCCATCGGATGCAGGATCTTGAACTTCAAATCGGGGGTAAATTTGGCCGCCTCATTCTGCCAGTTCCGCAGCAGCGACGCGGGCAGCACCAGCAGCACCGGCGCATGGCGCGTATCACCGCGATTCTTCCACAGCGACACCAGCGTGAGCAACTGCAGCGTTTTGCCCAGCCCCATGTCGTCCGCGAGGCAGCCGCCCATGCCAAGCTCAGTGATCTGCCACAGGTATTTGACGCCGTCCAGCTGGTACGGACGCAATATTCCACCCAGTTTCGCAGGCAACGGCGGCAGTGCGATGGCGGACGGCGACGCCAACTCATCCAGCATCTTTTTCAAAGCGTCCCCGGCCTCGATCTGGCAATAATTCTTGTAAAGCTCCGGCGTATGCTCGAACTCCGCTTTTTTCTGTACGCCGGAGAGCATCCGCAGCGAGTCCATGAACGAAATCCCCAGCATCAGCGAATCCTCGGCCTCCTGCCAGACCTTCATCAACTGCGAAATCTTCTCCGCGTCCGCCTCCACCCATTCGCCCTTCAAACGCACCAGCCCGTCATGCGAATTCAAAATCGCCTGAATCTCCTCGTCGCTCAGTGCCCGGCCGTTGACCATGAACACTGCCGAACAGCGCATCATCGCGCCGATGCCGACTTTCTGCCCCTCGCCCACATCGATTTTGATCGAGAGCTTGGCCTTGCTTGGCTTCGAATTTTTCCACACGTTAGCGAGCCGCACAATGATCCCGGCATCCTCAAAAAACGGCGCATCATGCAGGAAATTATACGCCTCGCGCGCCGTCCACGCCTGCGGCGCATAAACTTTTTTGCTTTCCAGTAAATTACGCAGGAATTCGCTGGATTCCGACGCCTTCTGAATCGGCATCAACACCGACAGCAGCGCGTTGCGGTCATTCGCATACGCCTTCAGCGCCTCGCCCAGCGGCAAATGCTTCGGCTTGTCCGAGGCCGAAAGCTTATGGATAAACGTCGCCAGAAACGCAAACGGCCGCTCGCCGCTCTGGTCCTGTTTGTTTTCCGCCAGATGGAAACTGACCTTGCCGACCTGCCCCCAGACCGGGTTCAACGTCCGCACCCACTCCGTCCGGCTGCCGCCGAACGCCGCCAGCTCCGCCGTGACCGCCGCGATCAAATCCGACTGTATCGCGCCCAACACCTCCGCCGAGAGATACTCGCCCCCCAGCATCGGCGGCGCCGACATGGCATAAAACCCCAACCGCTCCGCGCTCCAACGCAACGAGTCCAGCGCCTCCCCCTCCGGGCAATGACACAGCGCCCCGATCAGCTCACGCCCGAAATCGATGAAATACCGGAACGGCGGCGGCGCGCCCCCCGCGCTCAGTTTCAACAAAGCCTGAATTCCCCGCCCCGACCCCTCCCGGAAAACATCTTGAATCTCCCACGAATTCTCGCCCTCGTTCTCAAAAAGAAACAGCTTCCCCGCCGGATCAATGCCGATGTCAAACTTCATGATCGCCACGCCCCTTCAAATGCGCCGGAGCCACCGGCAAAGCAAAATTCGAACCAACATAATCTTTATCATTGCTCCAGGCAAATATGCCGACTTCCCAATGATATCTCCCCTCCGCCAATATTGTCGACGGCATACCCTCGCGCGGCATGGTAAACTTGACTTCCCCCTCCTCCGACATCGGCGGCTCCAGCATCAATATCAATTGCGAATGAAACAATTCCGTTATTACAGTGGCTGAGCTTCCCGACCCACGGGTAATATCCTCAATCCCCGATAGCAGAATAATCAGTTTTTTCTCCGTAACCGCCGCCGGCATTTTCCAGTACAATGTGATATCTTCGCCCAAATGCACAACTGGTTTATTGACCAATATCTCGCAGAAACTTTTCTTGAAGCCGGACAGATATTTGATGAATAATACAATTGTCAACACTCCACCTGCCGCACCAAAACCGCCTGCTGTTTTATTAATCCACGAACCATCGGAAAGCAATAGAAAATACACCGCTAATCCAGCCACAATAATTACAATAACCGTTACCACCAGACAGGAATAAAACTCCCCAGCATTTCCTGAAGTTCCCAATGAATAATAACCGCTTCTGTCCTGTTTCAGTTTTTCCTGTCGCTGCTTCGGCGCCATAATTCTCAAAGAGTTCGCCAGCAATCCAAGCCCGGTGATCAATATAACAAAAACGACTAACATGGCTCCGCCCCACGGGCTCTGTTCTGCTCCACGGATTATTACGGCTGATTTCGGATTATCGGGATTCACATAGCAGATGATTGTTTCGCCAACCGGATAGCGATCGGCGATTTCCTGCATGTCCGATAATTGTCCCTCGTAGTTATGCGAAAAATCATAACGGGAACCAATATATTCCTGCTCTGTCCAGACATATTTATAAGCAATTTTCGGGGCATATTTGGTACTGCGGCGCCCAGGACGCTTTTCCAATCCACTGCTTTCAACCACTGCATTTGTTTCAACCCAATTCTTTGAATCCATCCGCAACCATGTCAAGTATAAAAGCTGACATCCCAATATCACCCCTATACAGAAAATCACAATGCAGGCTACCTGCATGAAACAGGAACTGGAGCCCTTTTTCTTATTACTTGTCAGCTTATTTTTTGACATTGATTTTCTTTGGTGCTTTGATCAGGTCACGCAGGTGTTTCGGGTAGTCGATATCCGGGGGCAGGACGGTCTCCAACTTTACGTTGCCGCCGCTGATGGACAGGGGCACATAGATGATTTCCCTGCCGGGTTTCATGGTGGCTTCGAGCTGCCAGTCGATCTTGATGGTGATGCCGTCACAACCATAGGGTCCGTCGGGAATCGGCAGCGTGAAAAGCTCCCGGCCCTCGCGCGGCAGGTGTTCGAATTCCTTGAGGCCGGCGGTGTAGAATTCTTCTTTGTCCTTTGTGGTCACGGTGTAGCCCAGAGCGACGGTGATTTTCCGCACCGGCTTTTCGCTGGACCAGTGCACCGCGGCATCCAGTTCGCCGCCAAATTCCAAGGACTTCTGCGATAATTTTATTTCCAGCATGATTTATTTCTCCTTTTGCGCGGGGACTACCGGCAAGGTAAAGTCGCTGCCGATGTAGTTCTTGCCATCGCTCCAGGCGTACAGCCCGAGCGTCCAGTAATATTCGTTGCCATTGGGCAGTTTGACCGAATGCATGGTGTCGGCCGGGACGGTGAATTTGAGCGTGCCCTGCCCTTCTCCCGGATGTTCTTTTTCCATCAGCAGTTGCGAGTAAAACAGGCTCTCGATGGTTTTCGAGTGTTTGCCTTCCTGATAGGTATAGCGCTCAATGCCGGACAACAGGATGATCACTTTGCCGGACTGCGCCGCCTGCGGCAGGCGCCACTCGAGCGTCAACTCCTTGCCGGGCCGGGCGACCGGCTGGCTGATATCCAGTTCGTAAACGTTCTGAGTGAAATTCATCAGCGCCCGGATGAAGGACACCAGTATCGCCAAGGTGGCCACCCCGGTGAACACAGCCATCACGAGAAAAAACAGACTGGGTCCGAACCCTTCGTCTATGAAGTAATACCCGACACACAAAGCGACTGTTATCCCCCCGAATATAGGTATGCCGATGAAGGTGTTAATCATGGACCCCAGCCCGCCCGAACGCGCCTTGAGCCGACAATAACCGCTGCGCCCGATCGCCTTGACGGCCACGGCCTGGACGTCCATCGCCTTCGCCCGCGTCCTTCTCAAAGTGAATATGATCCCGCCCAGCCCGATGCAGAAGAATAGCCCCGGCATCAATATCCTCAGCCAGAGCATATCGCCCAACTCCCGGACGATTACCGCTCTGGATGGCTTATCCGGATCGACATAACATTTGATCTGTTTTCCCTTCGGATACCGCTCGACAATCACCCGCTTGCTTTCATAGCCGCTGGAGTGCCCGGAATCGAAGTTATAACGCGTACCGGTATAACGCAGATTATCATACTGATAACTGTAGTTGATTTTGACGGCATAGGTAGTTCCGCCCTTGCTGCCTCTCTGCTCACTGACACGGCTCGACTCAACCACGGCGTCCGTCTCGACCCATCCCCGGGCGTTAAGCAACTGCCAGCAGGGATAAAGCACCATGACCCCCAGAAACCCCAGCCCGAACAACATGAAGATCCCAAAAACAAAAATCCCCGTCCCCTTCCCGGCTTTCTTCTTTTTCCCTTTTGCCATCAATCATTCCTTAAATTTATTAACGCCTGTTTTCTTTCTCTGAGTGGCGATAATTTCCCACAATCCAAAACCGATAAGAGCTCCCGGGACCAATACTCTCAACCAGAACATATTCCCCAATCCACGAATCATCACTGCAGCGGTTGGTTTCTTCGGATTCACGTAGCATTTAATATACTTCCCCTGCGGGTACTGTTCAATAACGGCTCCCAAACCGCTGGAATGTCCGGAATCAAAATTGTAGTTCGTACTGGTATAATGCTGGTTTTCGTACCGGTATTTGTAGGTGATTGTCGGCGGATATGTATAACCGCCTTTCCTGCTTGATTCAACTACAGCGTCGGTCTCCACCCAATCCCGGGAGTTGAACAGCTCCCAGCAGGGAAACAACACTATAGCAATCAAAAATACCAGGCCGAACGCAAACATTGCAAAACCAGAAATTTCCCCATTTTTCTCTGATTTTTTCTTCGTCCGTTTCGTCATCAATCAATTTTCCAGTTTTTGTGTGTTTTTGTGTATTTTGTGGACAAAAAAATTCACCGGTAATCGCGGAACTGCGCCGGGGTTTTGCCGTGGTGCTTCAGAAATACTTTGCAGAAATAACTGGTCGAGGCGAATCCGCAACGGTCGGCCACTTCTTTAACCGTCAGTTTTTCGGTCTGCAGCAGCCTCACGGCCACCCGCATTTTCAGCTCGGTCACGAAGTCCATCGGCGACATGCCGTAGTATTTGTGAAACTGCCGGATAAAATGAAAACGGCTGTAACCCGCCACTTCGGCCAGTTCATCCACGGTAAGCTCTTCGTCCACACGCGTCAGGCAGTAATCCCGCACTTTGTCGATGAACGCCGGTGTTTCGCCGCTCCACCCCGACGGCAGGAATTCGCGCACCAGTTCCATGGTGAAGCGATAGCTCGCCGCCGAGGCATCGAACGGATTATTGAGCCGGTCGTCTTTGCCCGAGCGGAAAATTTCCTTGGCCAGCCGCAGCGTTTCCGAACCGGGCTGGTGGGTCAGGATCGGACTGCCGACGCGCTTGCGCAATTCCAGCAGGATACGAACGATTTCCGAACCGTTCAGCGTCACATAATAAAATTCCCAATACTGGTTGGATTTTTTGAAGTAATAGCAATGTTTTTCCGGTATTTTCAGCAGCACGGCGCTTCCGGGTTCGATCAGGTATTCTTTGTTGCCGAAACGCAGGTTGCCGCAGCCGCCGATCGTGTACTGCCAGAGCAGCATTTCCTTGGAACCGCGCTTGGTGCCGTCCCAGCAGTAAGCGCTGTCGGTGGTCAGCTGGTGTCCGCAGTTCAGCAACATGGCATGCAGCGGAATCAGCCGGCCCGGATAAATCGGCGCAAATGATTCATGAAATTCTTCGTACATCAGAAATACCTGCTTGAAATTATGTCATTGCCAAACGTTTTCCAGCTTTTCGCCGAATCGCAAATCATCGCCATTCCGGCCGGGCGCATGCTGCGCATTTCGCCGTTCAGCCCCGAAGCCAGCGAACTGACCGTGGGGTTGTGCCCGACCATCAGCATCACGGAAATACCGTCGTCCATGTGCTGGATCTGACGCAGCAGTTCGTAGTCGTCGATATGGTACAGCGCCCGCTCGGACACGATCGCCGCGTCCGGTACTCCGAGAACCGCCGCCATCCGCACTGCCGTTTGCGACGCCCGCATGGCCGCGCTGCACAGGATCAGTCCGGGAATCAGGTTTTCGCTACGCAGATGGAGCGCCGCCATATTGACTTCCTCCAGTCCCTCCGGAGTCAGCTTGCGGTCGAAATCGGTTCTGGCCCACCCTTCGGCGTGCCCGTGTCGCATGATAATCAATGTTTTCATGGGTGTAATTTAAACCCAACTTCATAAAAATCAACTTTGAAAATCGGGCAACTGATAGTATGTTAAAGAATTATGAAAGAAACTCCTTACAGCGAAAATAAATTGCGCTCCAGATCGAGCGGACCGCCGGCGGTAACGCTGGTACTCGACCGCCTGCGCAGCGCCCACAATACCGGCAATATTTTCCGGATCGCCGAGGCCATCGGCGCCCGCGAGATCATCGCCTGCGGCTACACGCCGGCCCCCGGACACCCCAAGCTGGCCAAAACCGCCATGGACACCGACACCATGGTCCCGTGCCGCCAGTGCCCGGACTCCCTGACCGCGGTGAACATGCTCCGCGCCGAGGGCGTCCGCCAGGTGATCGCCGTGGAAGCCACCGAATCCAGTGTTTTCGCCTGGGATTTCGACTATGAATTTCCGCTGGCGCTGGTGCTGGGCAACGAAGCGCTGGGGGTGGCCCCCGAAACGCTGGCCGCTTGCGACGCCACCGTGAGTTTGCCCATGTACGGCATCAAAGCCTCCATCAACGTCGGCAACTGTGCGGCCGCAGTCCTCTACGCCATTATCGCCAAATATACCCGAGGGTTATAATATATGAAAATCAAGCTGACCGGAAAAAATATCGAAGACATCCGTCCCCTGCTGAATTCCTGCGGAATGGAGGAGACCGACGGCACGCCGGAGCTCATCGTGGCCTACGGCGGCGACGGCAGTCTGCTCGGCGCCGAGCGCACCTACCCCGGCATCCCCAAACTGCCCCTGCGCGACACCCGCAGCGCCCGGCTCTGCGAGGACCATATCCATGAAAAACAGCTGCAGAGTTTCTTCGACGGCCAAACCGTCCTCAGCACTCCGAAGAAATTGGAGGCCCATGTAACTTCGCATCACCTGCTGGCCCTGAACGATATTTATATCCACAACCACGATCCCGCCAGCGCCCTGCGCTATCAGGTCTGGATCGACAACCAGCTCTATGCCGAGGAAATCGCCGGCGACGCCGTCGGCCTCTCTTCCGTGCACGGCAGCTCGGCATATTACCGCAGCATCACCCACAGCGTATTCCGGGTGGGGCTCGGGCTGGCCTTCAGCAACAGCATGGAACTGGTCAATCACATGGTAATCAGTGAGGAATCCGAGGTGCGCATCAAAATCATCCGCGGCCCCGGTGTAATCATTGCCGACAACGATCCGGAGCGGATCATCATGAGAGAGTACGACGAGGTGCTCCTGCGCCAGTCAAACCAGGTCGCCCGCATTTACGGCCTTGAAAACTTCATGTGCCCCAAATGCCGTTTCCTGCGCCATTTCAACCAGTACCCGTTTGTCCGGATGACCGGCCCCGGCCCGGTTTAAAACATCTCCAGCAGGGTCAAGGGGCGGCAGCCTCCTTGCGCGAGTCGGAAACTCGCGGATCCCCTTTCTTAAAAGTACCGAGGTGCAGGCCAATACGGCCTGCCGCTGGTGCGCGAGGAACGCGGAGTTCCTCGCATTTCCCTCTGAATTATTTGCCGTGCCGGTGAGCGGCGATCGCGGCGGCGGCGGCCATGCGCAGCTTTTCATCATTGCCGCCTTTCGGGGCTGACGCTGCTTCTTTTTTCGGCTCGAGGAGATGCTCGAAAGGTTTGGCAATCGCACGGTTCAGATAAATCGCTCCGATCACCACAACCAGAAATCCGGCTACAGCGCCCAAACCGACTGCAGCCAGTTTTACGCCATCCATTACAAGTTCCATCATTGTCCCTTTCTGTTCACGTTTTATTCTTTGGCGAATACCCGGATAAACGGGGCAGATTCCGATGCATTAATTGTCATTTTTAACAGCAATATTTTACTATGCCTATAAAATAGAAATACGATCGATAATCATGGACAATATATATTAGAACGTTATTTAAATCAAATAATTTAAAAATTTTTCAGCAATTTTTTTATATCCATACTATTCCAGATTAATATAAATTCACATCAATACCGACTCATCCATTAAGCTTTACGTAGACAGTCGGCAGGCATTCACAAAAATCTATCCAATTAATCTAGTACTCTAATAGATCAAGCTTTTCAGGTAGGTGCTGATGACTGTTACTTTGCGTTCGGTGATATTACTGCCGTTGACGATGATATCAGCATGACTTTTCAAAGGTTCATAGAATTCTTCGTGCCGAAACCGCTGAGTTCCGAGGAAATAATCGGCCTCTTCTTCCAGGGTGATCCCCAGTGCCATCCGCCGCTTGATCCGACGGTAAAAACGCTCATCCGAGGGCGTATCAACGAAAATAGTCAGGTCGAACTTCTCCCGGACTTCCGGCTCGAAAATGGCAAATATTCCTTCGGCGATGATGATCTGGACGTCGCTGTTCAACGCATCCGCCAGCGCTTCATGATAGGCGGCAAAATCCCAGCTTTCCGGCTGATTAAAATCATCGAGACTGTTACCGGAGAAACGCGAAATCATCTGCGGCTTTACCGGCTTGAAAAACCGGTCCGTGTGAATGATTGCCAACTTGAAACCGGTCAGCATTTCCGCCAGTTTTTCGCTCAGATAACTTTTCCCGGAGGCACTGCCGCCGCCGATTCCCGCCAGTATTTTTTTCATCTTCAGACTCCACTGTTTTCATGCATAAGATAATGCCGATTTCGGCGATAGCAATCCACATCCGGTTGAATTCAAGGTAAAAAGGTGTATATTACCTGCTTATATTTATAGGATCATACATTATGAAAATCGCTGATTTATCCGATATTTTTCACTCCGGGCGCGGCGCGCGGAATTTTTTCGCCGGGGTGCTACTGTTCGGTATTGCCGTTGGGTGCTTTACCGGAGTTTTCAACAACTACCTGGTCGAAATTCATAACTATGCGGGCTCCCAGCGCGGACTGCTGGAGTTCTTCCGCGAAATGCCGGGACTGGTGCTGGTGTTCCTGCTGGCGCTGATGCACCGCTTCACCGAATGGCGGATTCTCCGCATCGCCACGCTGATTGCGATGCTCGGCTCGATCGGGCTGCTTTTTTCCGGGTCCAGCAGCTTTCTAGTCATCTGCATGGTGGTCCTGTGGAGCGTGGGCGAACACTTGATGATGCCGGTGCGAAACTCCATCGCGCTGCACATCGCCAAGCCCAATAAACAGGGTTCTTCGCTGGGCATATTTTCCAGCATCGGTTACGCAGGCCAGGTGTTCGGCGGGCTGGTGGTTGTGGCGGTATTTTTCCTGATCAAAACGCTGTTTCCCGATGCCTCGCGAATTGTCTCCTACAACGCCATCTGGGTTATCATGATGGGACTGATGTTCCTCTGTTTCCTCTGTTCGTTCCCGAAGGGCGGCGTGGGCGATGAAATCGTCAAAAGGCCGCGGCTCTATTTTCACCGCAAATACAACAAATTCTATATTCTTGAGCTCTTTTACGGGGCCCGCAAACAGATTTTCATCACCTTCGCGCCGTTCGTGCTGGTCATCATTTACGGCCTGGAACCCCGGGATATGGGGATTCTGATCGGGGTCTGCGCGGCCATCAACATTTTCGGCGGCACGCTGGTCGGCAAACTGATCGACCGCTTCGGCTACCGCAACATCATGATTTATGACACGGTGGTGCTGTTTTTCGTCTGCATCATTTACGGCTTCGCCGACAAATGGTTCCCGAAAGAAGTGGCGCTGTGGATCGTGGTGATCAATTACGTGCTCGATGCGATCATCAGCACCGCCGCCATGGCCTCGAGCATTTACGTGCGCTCGATCTCGAATTCCAAAGAAGAATTGTCGTCCACGCTAAGTACCGGTATTTCGATCAACCACCTGATCAGCGTCTTCGCGGCGCTGCTCGGCGGGGTGCTGTGGGATACGCTGGGCGTGGGCGTGCTGTTCATTTTCGCGGCGATCATGGCCGTGGCGAACAGTGTGTTCGCATGGACCATTCCCAAGCCGAAATCAATGCAGTGATTCGCGCAGGCGGCATCCGGTGCAATCGCCGCTGCAGCTCTGGCAGAATTCGCGATAAAGCTGAATGGCCCCCTGCCCCGTCGCCGCGGACTCCTTGAATACGGCGGCAATCCGCTCCTCGCCGAACCATTTGGCGCTGACCGTGCGGATGATGGTATTTTCCTGCATCGGCGGCAATTCGCGCCACGCTTTGGCGGCGAACTCGGCGATGGCCGGGTGTTTCTCGAGCCGGCCGTGCGCGTGCATAGCGGGCAGGATGACATTGATCGCGAGCTCGAGCGCCCGGCTCTTGCCCATGACCGAGGCCGCGGGCTTCTTCGGCTTGTAAAAGTTAATCCAGTGATCCCACATGTCATCCTTCAATTCGAGCTGCGAGAGCATCCCGTCGATAAACGCCTTGTAGGACCCCGATTTCATCGAGAAATCGACGAAACGGCGCAATGGCCGCTCCCCGAAACGCCGCACCAGCAGCACCGCTGCCGCCACCCGCCGCTCGGGCGTGTTAAAGGGCCGGATACCGTCGCGCCGCCAACGGATTTCGGGCCGCGCCTTTAAGCGCAAGCTCCACCAGCGGTCCCAGCATGCGGACTCGAATTTCAGCAGCGGATCGGCGGGCGGATCGACCGCCGGGTCAGGTAGCAGCCCCGATTCTCCCCAGATAATCGCCTCGTAATCGCGTTCGCGAATATCCGGCGCGTACTCGTGGTAGCGCTCAAAAAGTTCGATAAAATTATCGCGGTTATTCTTGTAGCCGACCGCCTCGAACATCGCCCGCAGCGTCGATTTCTCGATCCCCTCCAGCAGCGCCTGACGGGCAATATCGTCGGCCTTGGCGTGGAAACGGGTCATGCCGGCGTCTTCGAAAAACGTCCGCAGCTCGTCCATGCCCTTGCGGCTGAAAACCGCCGCACACTCGCCCGCCCGGACCTCGGTCCCGGGCGAAGCACTTTCCTGTTCGGGCCTCAACAGCATCAGAGGAGGCAGCTGATTGCGCTGCGCCATGGTCAGGTCGTCGATTTCCGCCACGTGCAGAATCACGTTGAAATACGCTGGATTCGGCTCGTGGTTGTGCCGGAACCAGTCCGAAGCGCGACTGTGGATCTCCACGTCGCCGGTCAAAACGTGATTATCGATTTTGATCCGGGCGTCGCGGAAATCCGGCCCCGCCTCATGATTCCATAAACCGGTGGAAATGATCTCGATCACAAGGTTGTCCGCGCTCTTGCAAACCGTCCCGGGTGTGAGGCGGTTCCATTGCTGCTGCAGCGGCAATTCCTTGTGTTTCGACTTCAAAATCCGAACTCCAGTTGCCCTGTCGATTCTTCCGGCTTATCCGGCGGCGGCGCGGCGGGCTCTTCGCCCATCCACTCGTCGAGGCCGACGATTTTAATGTTGTGTTTGCGGGCCTTTTCCAGCTTGGAACTGCCGCCGTTCGGGTCATCAGCCACCAGCAGCGCCAGCTCGCTCGTCACATCGTCCACGGGGTCATAACCGCGCTGGCGGGCAAGATCCTGATAAAAGGAGCGTTTCTCGGGCATCTTGCCGGTGAAACAGATCTTCGGCAAACCGCCTTCCTTGCTGCCCTTTGTGGTCTTGAGCCGCACCGCCGCCAGTAATTCATCCAGCAGTGTCGCCTGGTTGCGGATCTCGCGGTAAATCGCCGCCGCCCGCTCGGGGCCAATGCCGTTGATCTTGGACAACTCCTCGGTGGAGAGTTCGCGCAATTCGGCCAGCGTGTACTCGCTCAGAATCATCTTCGCCACGTTCGGCCCGACATTGGGGATATTCAGCGCGGCAAGCAGTTGATAATCATTCACATCGCGCGCCGCGGCGATCTCTTTCAACAAATTCGAGGCCGACTTATCCTTGAAGCCTTCCAGCTGCAGGATTTCGATCTTTTTCAGGGCGAAAATATCTTTCAGCGAATGCACGTTCAGATTCGTCATCATGCGCCGGATGTTCGGCTCGCCGAGGCGCTCGATGCCGATGTTGCGCACCGCCGCGCAGAGCTGCTGCAGCTTGGTCTCGAAACACTCCGGATTCACGCAGCAAAGCTCGGGCCCGCGCCGTTCCAGTTCGTGCTCGCAGCACGGACAGCACTTAATCAGCACGTCCTTGCGCTCTGCGCCGGGGATTGCCTGCACGATGTACGGAATCACATCGCCCGCGCGCTCGACCACCACCGTGTCGCCGATATGAATATCCTTGTCCTCGATATTCTGCGCGTTGTGCAGCGTGGCGTGGCGGATGGTGATACCGCCGATCTCCACCGGCTCGATCACCGCCACCGGCGTCAGGCAGTTTTTGCCGAAGCTCCACTTGACTTCCAGCAGTTTGCTCTCGCGCCGGATGCCGCTGAATTTGAACGCCACCTGGCCGCGCGGATGGTGCGCGGTGGAGCCGAGCGACAAACTGTATTCCTCGTCGGCCAGCTTGATCACGATGCCATCCATCGGATACGGCAGTTCTTCGATTTCGGCAGCGATTTCGGGCCACTTGGCTTTCAGGTCGCGGTACGGCAGCTGATAGCTGATTTTGTTGTAGTCGACCATGGTCAGCCGCGCGCCCTGGCGGATCATGTCCGAGGCGTCCTTCAGGCCCATGATCCCGGCCACGGCGTTGCGTGAATTCTTGTAGAAGCCGCCGCCTTTTTTGGTAATATGCGAATAAAGGTTTTTGAAATCATCGTCACGGATCACGATTTCACCGCGCGCCGGACGGTTCAGGGGGCCCCGGTAATCAAGCGTCTCCAGCTCGATCAACGGCAGTTTGTCGGAGATATTTTCGCCGGTCACACCGTCGCCGCGGGTGGAGAGTACCTTGCCGTCGAAATTGGCGGAAATACCGTCGTACTTCGGCTGGATCAGCAGCTCTTCGTCATCGTTGCGGATGTATTTGAGCGCCCAGGTCACCACTTCATCCAGCGAATACGCCTTGTCCAGCGACAGCATGGGCCGGCTGTGAGTGACTTTGCCGCTGCCGGCCACGGTGGGGGCGCCGACCACCTCCAACAGGGGATGGTCGGGGTTAACCGCATGCAGCGCGCGCAACAGTTCATCATAACGTTCGTCGGAAATTTCCGGCTCGCCGTCTTCCCAATACTTCCGGTTATGATATTCGATCAGCTGCGCGAGCTGCGCTTCGTCCAACTTCGTGATATCGAAATTTACATTGTCCATTTAACTTCGGGCCACTTATTCTTTTTGGCAAGCGCGGCGAGCTCGGGGTGCGGATTCACCACGTACGGGGAACCGACTTCCGCCAGCAGGAACCGGTCCAGCAGCGCGTCGCCATAATATGCCGTGTCCTTCAGCGATACGCCGAAGACATCGCAGAAACGTTTCGCCACCCCGACTTTGCCGGGGCCCACCGGATACTCGCCGCGCAGATAACCGGTATACCAGTTTCCCTGCACCATTTCGAGGTCCGCCGCCAGGAGATATTTGATGCCGAGCGCACGCGCCACCGGAGCACAGAGCACCCGGTTGGTCGAGGAAAGAATCGCCACGATTTTGCCCTTTTCCTGCAACGACTTGATCAGGGCTTTCGCTTCCGGGTAAATCCGCTCTTTGACGAATTCCTCGAAGTGCCAGTCGGCCAGTTTCGCCATGTATACATCGGTCTCATCCTTGAATTCTGCCAGCTGAAATTTGATGAATTCGTTGAAATCAAGAGTGCCGTTGCAATACTCCTTAAAATAATGATCCGCCTTTTCCATCGAATCAGAGGGTCCGAGGTTATGGCGGACGATAAATTGCTTCCACGAGACATCACAATCATTGTCGATCAATGTGTGATCCATGTCGAAAAAATAGATTTCCGGTTCTTTTGCCATTTGGCCCTCCTTTGTTCAAGGTTTGGTGGTTTTATTGAATTCTTCCAGTAGTTCCTTAATTTCTTTTTGAAAACGCTGCAGCAGTTCCCCGGTCCGCTCGTCCGAGAGCGTTTCCGCCGTCAGCCGCAAAACCGGCTCGGTATTCGAGGGGCGGATCAGGATCCAGCCGTCGTTGTAATTGACCCGCAGTCCGTCGATCGTCATCAGCCGCTTGCCGGAGTAGCGCGTGGTCATGATCCGGACAATCTCGCGGGCGGTAAAAGGCGGACAGGCGAATTTAACCGAAGAGCTGACATAGTGGTCGAGGTCGGCGGCAATGTCGGACACGCGCTCGTTGCACATGGCCAGCATTTCCAGCAGCAGCGCCATGGTCACGAAACTGTCGCGCCCGGGCGTCACCCGGCGCCAGATCACGCCGCCGCAGTTACCCTCGCCGCCGAGCTCGGCGTCGACTTCGATCATCTTCTGCACCACGTTGATCTCGCCGACCTTGGCGTAAACGACTTCGCAGCCGTACGTCGAGGCGATTTCTTCGAGGTTCATCGAGGTCTGGATATTGACCACCATCGTGCCGGGGTTCTCGCTCAGCACGTGGTCGGCGGTCATCAGGAGCGAATAATGCGTCGGCAGCGCGGTGCCGAGGTCGTCAACCAGCGACAGCCGGTCGCCGTCCGGGTCCTGCGCGAAACCGATATGGCACTTTTTCTCGCGGACCAGCTTGCTGAGCGCGCCGAGATTCTCCGGCAACGGCTCGGGAATACGCTCAAAAATACCGTTCGGCTGATCGTGAATGGTGTAAACCTCGCAGCCGAGATCTTCCAGGAATTTGCGCGAATAAACCGCGCCAACGCCATTGCAGCAGTCGACCGCGACTTTGAAATGATGTTTACGGATAGCCTCCACATCGATATTGGCAAAAATCCGCTTACAGTGAATCGAAAATGCATCGCTAATGTGCCGGATGCTGCGCAATTCGCTCTCGTGGCACGGATTGAAATCGTTCTGATTGTAAACGTCGAAAAGCTCTCCGGCCTCCACTTCGTCGAGAAATGTCCCCTTGCTGCCGATCAGCTTCAAGGCGTTCCACTGTCCGGGGTTATGACTGGCGGTGATCGCGATGCCGCCGTTGGCGCCGGCCTCCGCCACCATCAACTGAACCGTGGGCGTGGGAATCACGCCCAGCAGCACCGGCTGGCACCCCACCGAAAGCAGCCCCGCCACCACCGAATGCTCGAACATTTCGCCGCTCGGCCTCGTATCGCGCCCGATCAGCACCCGCCCGCCGCCGACGTAACGGCCGAACGCCGCCGCCAGCGCCGCCGTCAAACGCGGCGTCAACGACTCGCCGACCACTCCGCGGATGCCGCTGGTACTGAATTTCAAATTCTGACGGAATTTCATAATGCACCTCCAATCTGCCGATCGATCAAACCACGCATATAAAATTCGCGGTCAACGGCTTTTTCGCGGGTGCCGGCTTCCGAAATCATGCGGATCACCGAATCGGTGGACGCCGCCCGTAGCGACACCCAGCCGTCGTTCCATTCCAGCCGGATACCGTCATTTTCGGTGATCTTGACATCGGCCTTCAAGTCCCGCATCACGGCGCGGATCAAACTGTACGCGTGCGAGGCCTGGCAGTGAATAATGCTTTTCACGATATGATAACGCGGAATTTCCGTGGCCAGTTCCGACAGTTTCCTGCCGCTCACGGCCATGTATTCCAGCGCCAGCCCCATCATATAAAATCCATCGAAACCACGAACCCATTTATCGGTGGTCAGCGACCCGCTGCCCTCGCAGGCGATGCACGCGCCGACTTCGGCCATACGGTCAATCACGCCCGCCTGCCCCACCCGGGTTTTGTAAAGTTCGCCGCCGTGCCGCGCCACCACGTCGTCCAGCGAGCGCGTAGAGCAAATGTTGGTCACGATCCGGGTTCCGGGCTTGCCGTCCATCAGGTAGTTGACGAGCAGCGGCGCGGTGTATTCCTCGGACAGCGCCTCGCCGATGTCGCTCACCAGCGAAACGCGGCTGACATCGCTGTTGAACACAAACCCGGCGTCGGCCTTCAGCGGTTCAATGATCGATTGTATCTGCGAGGCGCTGCGCGGCCGCGGCTCGGCCTCGTGCGGCAGGATCCCCGAAAAAATACGGTTGATCGCGATCATCCGGACGCCGAGGCGCTCGGCAAATTTATCCGCCACCACGCTCCCCGAGCCGTTGCAGAAGTCCGCCACGATGGTGAAATCCGCCTTGCGGATGGCTTCGACATCGAGCACTTCGCACAGCGCGTCGAGGTAAACGTCGACAGAGTCCGCCGGAAGTTTTTCCAACGGCTTGATCTGGTCCCAGGTCGCCTGCCGGTACTGGTGGCTGCGGTAAATGTCAAACAATTCCTGCAGCTGGATGAAATTCAGGTAGCTCCCGTCCTGCGCAATCGGAATCGCGGCGTTCCAGCCCATGGGCTGATGGCCGCCGCCGATCAGCAGTGCCCCCTCCGCCTTCAGTTTCGGCGTCAGGTAATGGATCACCCCGGCCGGAACGATCCCGGCGTCGAGCACACTGCAGCCGCACCCCATCAAAGCGGAAGTCACCGCATGATACATCATATTGGACGAAGAACGGGTATCAAAGCCGACCAGAATCCGCCCCCCGTCCGTCATCGTGCCAAATGCCGAAGCAAAATCAATGGCGCGCTCCACCGTCAGGCCCACCCCGACTACCCCGCGCATGCCGGCATTGCCAAGCTTAAAAGAACGCATCTTATCTTCCCGAGTTAATATTTGTTCATTGGAATATAGCACACCAACCGCCCCCTGCAAGTAGTATATTTCAAAAAATTCACTCTGGAAAGTTTCGATTTTCCATTTATCCCTTATTGACAAAATCAATTCCTGCATTATACTAATAATAAACAACAAAAACATTTTAGTTAAAGATATGAAAAACGAATTTGAATCCTACTATAAAGACAAAAACGCCCGCCCGCGCTGGAAAATCTGGTGCGGCGAAACCGGCGGCATCAACAGTTTCGCACTGTCCGAACTGAATGCGGCGCTGGGAATCCTGCTGCCATATATCATCGAAATAAGCAAGGCCAATGAGTACAATCCCGCCGCCCTTGAAGACCACCTGATCATCGTCGGCACCCCGGCGGACAACCCCTTGATCGCCGAACTGGCCGGTCAGGGCAAGCTCGAAATCCCGGCCGACCCGGAGGGCTGCGCCGTCAGCATCGGCGACTGGCCGGGGTCCGCGCTGCGCTATATCGCCATCGGCGGCAGTTCGGCCAAGGGCGTGCTGAACGGCGTCGAATATTTCAACTCCGAAATCATTGGTTACGAGGCCATCTGTGACCTCGACAAAGACCGCAAGATCGCGCTGCAGAGCCTGCCCGACCGCTCGTTTGCCGAATCGCCGGTCATTCGCGAACGCGGCATCTGGACCTGGGGCTATACGATCCTCGACTACCGCAATTTCATCGACAACATGGCCCGGATGCGGATGAACACGCTGACCATCTGGAACGACCGCGCGCCGGTCAATTTCCGCGAAGTCATCGATTACGCCGCCGGCCGGGGCATCCGGATCATTGCCGGCTTCCACTGGGGCTGGGGCAAAACGCTGGACCTGAGCGATGCCGCCACGGTGGACAAGCTGGAACAATATGTGCTCGAACATTACGAGAAGGAATACGCCGCGCTCGGCCTCTCCGCCATCTATTTCCAGACCCTGACCGAGTTCCCGGCGGAAAACAACGACATCGCCGCGCGCAACACCAAACTCTGCTGCGACATGGTCAACCGGATTTCCGCCAAACTGCTGGCGAAGCACCCCGAGCTGAAAATTTATTTCGGCGTCCACGCGATCTCGATCACCAACAATATCGGCATTCTGGAGAACGTCGACCCGCGGATTTCGCTGGTCTGGGAAGACGCCGGTATGACCCCCTATTGCATCGACCCAGTAACGGTCAAATCCGACACCAAACGCGGCTGGCTGAACCAGCTTCCCGACATGGCCTCAACCGTCGAATACTCCAAACGTATCGCCCAACTGCGGGACCGCAAGGAATTTATGATGGTGGCGAAGGGCTTCATCAATTTGCGCTGGGATGATTTCGAGCATCACCGCAGCTATTACATCGGCGGCCGGCTCCCGGCGGTGATCCGCCAAAAAGCGGCGCAGAACCAGTCGCTGAATTCCAAGTTCAACATGCTCTGGTACAAGAACTTCCCGGAAGTACTGGACTTCTACCGTCAGATCCTCGCCGAAAAACCGGGCGAAACTCAGGTGACCTGTCTCTTCGAGGATGGCACGCTGGAATACACGCTGCAGCCGAGCATCGCGCTGCTCAGCGCGATCCTGTGGAATCCGTACCGCGAACAGGAATATTATTATCGCTTTCTCGACAACGATTTTTATTTTAAAACCAGAATATAGGAGGAAATCATATGCTGAAAAGAAAGGATTTTACGCTCATTGAGCTCCTGGTCGTTATCGCGATCATCGCGATACTGGCCGCCATGCTGTTGCCGGCGCTGAACAAAGCCCGGGAAAAGGCCCAGCAGGCCAAGTGCCTGAGCAACCTGAAACAGATTATCACCGGAGCCCATAATTACGCCGCCGACAGCGACGGCTTCGCTCCGCTGCTCGTCAGCAATTACGCGAGTCCCAAGCTCACCGATGCCTGGAGCAATGCGCCATATCTCTCCTACAATACCTACACCGGTTATGATTATCAACTGGGCGCATTGGCGCGTACCATGATTGAGCCCCGTTACCTGGATGCCAAAATATTCGAATGCCCCGGCGTCGCCCGCAGCAGCGTATACCACGATCCGGGCGGCGGCAACCTGTGGTATGATACTTCGTATTACAAGACCGGGACCACCAATCACTGGGCATCAAGTTCGTACATCGTCAGCGCCACGGTGTTGAAAGGAGTTATCGGACTTTATACGAGCGATCCCACCAATCCCGCCGCCTGGGGCAACCGTTTCAAAAACCCCGAACTCGCCTTTGCGGCCGATTACCTCGGACGCTCCCCGTTGTGGAAATTTTCCCATCAGGATGGCATCAATGTCGCCTATGAAGACGGGTCCGCCGCCTGGCGAACAAACTTCGTCAGCCGGATCCGCACCAACCTCAGCACATATTACTGGTACAACGGTGCCTACATCCTGCAGGGCGCCAGCCGGAATTATCCGGCCGACGACACGGCGTTCAAAGGCGTCTGGAACCAATACAACTGACAAGGAGAATACTATGAAACGATATTTTACGCTGACCGAACTCATCGTCGTGATCTGCTGCCTTGCCGTGATAGCGGCGCTGGTCATGGGCATGAGCGACCAGAATCCGAAAACCATCGCCTGTCAGGCCAGCCTGGCGAAAATCTCCGAGGGTATTCAGGCGTATTCCTTTGACTTCAACGAATATCTGCCGCAGTCGATCAATTATTCCTATGATCTTCAGAAATACGGCCACCTGCCCCAGCAGCTGCTGGTGAACCTGAAATATGTGCCGGTCGAGACCATGCGCGACGGCTGCCCGGATTATCCCGTTGGCAAACCCAAATATTACAAGGTCTGCGGCTATGCCTATAATGCCTATCTCGGCCGTTACAACAAGGACGGCGAGCTGAAAGACGCCACCAAAATGTGGTACAAGAATTTCCCGGCCGCCAAGATTTCGCAGATCAAAGATCCCGGCAAAAAATTCATTATGTCCGACACCGTGAATTATTTGTGGCTTGCTTTTATCTCCGATGCCAGCTATAATGACTGGCGGCACGATAACGGCAGCAATTTCCTGTATTTCGACGGTCAGGTCAAGCGTCACGCCAAGGACGAATTCAAGTTCGATCCCGCCAAATGGGACAAGTTTGACCAGAGCGAAATCGTGAACCGGTTATGGCCGCAGTAACTAATTGAGAATTAAGAATTAAGAATTAAGAATTAAAAAAATAACTTGCCACCGGGTGCTTACCCGGACGCGGTCCAGCGCGCGGATAGCGCTGGTCGCCTGCAGGGCGAAATTATTGTAAACCGCAGGCGCAGTGCAAAGAAACCACCCGGCCGGAAGCGAGGTTGAAAAAACGTGAAACAGTTTTTTCAACATTGAGCGGAAGGCCGATAAGAGTTAAAAGTTGAGAATTAAGAATGAAGAAAGTATTATATCTGATTGCGTTGATTTGTGTGAGTGTGCTGGGAGCGGAGATCGCGGAGTTTCAGGCGCCGCTGATCCGGGAAAAGATTACGATTGACGGTGCGCCGTCGGAGTCGGCGTGGGAGCGTGCGGCGGTATTGCGCAACTTCCTGCGCACCACCGGAGAAGCGTTTGCCGACGAAGACACGGTCGTCAAAATGTTCCATGACGGCAAAAAGCTGTATCTTTACCTTGAAATGCGGGCGTTCGCGCTCGATCCCGTCAGCAACCAGGGCGCGTCGTTCAAGGCCGAAAAAACCGAGCGCGACAGCAATGTGTGGGCCGACGACAGCATTGAGTTCCGTCTCGAACAGTCCGGCAGCAACCGTCCGCTGTACATCTGCTTCAATGCCAACGGCGCGGTCCTCGACATGGCGTATGAATCCGGTTCGTGGAACAAAAAATGGAACTGCGACATCGAAATCAAAGGCCAGAAAAACCGCGGCTACTGGTGCGTGGAAATGGCCATCGACCTGAAATCCATCAGCTCCAACGATAACACGGACTGGCGGCTCAATTTCATCCGTTTCGACCAGCGACTCCGGCAGAAATATACCTTTGTCCGCCTGCCGGACGGCAACCACATGAATATCGACAACTTCGCGCTGATGCATCTCTCAAACCAGCCCGTGGCAGTAAAAAACCTGCCGCTGGATAAAAATACGCTGACCGCCCGCAAGGCCGAATTCGAGGTGAACCTGCCGGAATCTACCGGGCTCTCGGCGATTTACTCCGGCAACCGGCTGGTTGAGGAAAACCGCCAGAGTTTCACGCAGCAGAAAATTGAGCTGACGCCCCCGGCCAGCCCCGAGGATGGCGATTATCACGTTCAGTTCACCATCCTGGGCAAGTCGGGCAAAGTGCTCAACCGGACCACCCAATACCCGTATTCCTCCGTCAACCGCGACCTGCTGCTGAACCTGACCGCGTCCAAGCCGGTCACTGTCACCATCAACGGCAAAACCGTCGCCACGGATCTCAGCGAGCTCAAGGATATCAAGGGCAGCCTCCGCCGCGGCAATAATGATATCGTCATCGAAACCGCGCCCGATGCCAAGCTCAATGGCGAGCTCAAGAGCTTCGGCGTCACCTACGACATCCGCCACACGGGTTCCTACCGGAAAACCGTCATGCAGCAGACCACCACCTTCCAGCCGATTTTTTCCGACGGAGTATTCCGCCTCAGCCGGAACGGTACTTATGTATTGGTCTGGAACGGCGCGCACGCCACCGGCTGGGAGCTCAAGGAAGCGTTGAACAACTGGCAACTGACGCTGGAAGTGCCGCCGGAGCTGGAATTTCTCGGCGCGACTTACCTGAAGTACAGAACCGCGCAAGCCCGGGGCTCGGAAAACACCCTGCCCCTGAATGAGCACCTGTATGACTGGAAAGAGCTTGAACCGGTCAAGCGCGGCGGCATCGCATACAAACGTTATCAGGTGACCCGGAACAAACCCGTCACGCTGGTCGCCGACAAGGGCGGCGCGTGGCTGGACCGCATCCTCCGCGACAACGAAAGCTGCTTCCTGGCCTTCAAGGCCACCGGCAAGCCCGGCCCCGTTTCGCCGGTACGCTATTACGCCTCGGCGGACAGCGGCAAATACGAGGAACTGCCGAACAGCCTCAACTGCGAGATTATCCCCGAACTCGACGGCCGGGCTCCCGCCGAGGTCGCGATCATGCTCAAAAACCGGGACGGCGGACTCGCCGACGAGCGCATCGGACAGGCCATTTACGACACCATGAAGCAATCGGGCATCAACGAATATTTCGGCATCTGCAACGATGATTACCTGAAGAAAATCGGCCTGCGCTTCATGAACTATTTTAATCTGATGGTCCATCCGAACGAAGCCGGAGTCATGGATTCCGAGCTGCAGAAACTGTTCAAGGACCACCCGCGTGCCCAGGGCCGCAAGTTCAGCAAGGTCGTCGGCGGCATCAACCCCGGCTACATCAACCGTCACCCCGAAACCTGGCCGTACCTCGCGAGAGCGCTTGCCGTCTACAAAAAGGCCTATCCGAGCCTCTCAGCGGCGTGGTGGGATTATGAATTCGGCCCGTTCGACCACCTGATGGTCTACCCGTGTTTTGACGAGAGCGTCTATGCGGATTTCGCCGCCCGCTATAACGTCACCGAAAAGCTCGATCCATCCATTCTGGAGCGCAAATACAAGCAGCAGTGGATGGACTTCACCTGCGAGGAAGTCGGCAAGATGTTCGCGCTGGTGCGCAAGCTGCTGCAGGAACAGTCGCTGCCGTTGTACGTTTACAGCGGCTATCAGGGCGACCCGAACGGCAAGGAATATTACAACATCGACTGGACCTTCGCCGGGCCGAACGTCGACCGCGCTTACTGCGGCTACGGCCGCGACCTCAAGATGATCGCCGATACGCAGAAATGCATCGAGAACCGCCCGCTGATCGGCGCATTGCTGAAAATGGGCGACACCTCCCAGACCGACACCGCCGGGGCCATGGTCTGGAAAGCCCTCGACCACGGCGGCGGCGTGCTGCTCTGGTACGAGTGCCGTTACGACGCCATCGTCCTGCGCGAAGTCGTCGAGGCCAGCAAAATACTCTCGCAGCTCGAACCCTACATCCTGAAAGGCAAGCGCGTCGATGAGATCATCACCGCGCCCAAAGAGCAGAAAGAACGCATGGCCGCCTACGAACTGAACGGCAAAACCGTGGTTGTGCTGATCAATGACCGCGCCTCGGGCGATACCACGTTCAACTTCAGTTTGAAAAATACCGGTCCGGAGTTTGTAAACCGCTTAAACGGCAATATATTACAATCAGCGAAGCCACAAACGATCACCGTTCCGGCGGGCAAGGTCGTGATATTGGAGAGCAAGTAATCATGAAAATATGCGATATCGCCAGAGAAGCAGGGGTCTCGAACTCTACCGTCTCTTTCTATATCAATGGACACTCCAAGAAATACAAGATTTCGGACGAAACCTGCCGGAAGATCGAAGCCGTCATCCGCAAATACAACTTCGTGCCGAACATCTACGCCCGCGCCATGCAGACCAACAAAACGTTCCTGGTCGGTTTGGTGATCCCCGGCGACGTCAACCGCTCGTACTGGATCGACGTCATCAGCGGCGCCGAGGAAGCGATTTTCCCGCAGAAATACCACCTGCTGCTCTCCGTGTCGCATTTCAATCAGGCGGACGAGTTGGAAACGGTTAAGTTCCTGCACAGCAAAGGGGTCGACGGTTATCTGTATGCCCCGCTGGTGTCGGACAAGGGCATCACCCCGGCGGAAGAATTCCTGCTGAGCCAGAGCGACAAAAAGCCGGTGATCTGCCTCGGCCGCGAACACAGCCGTTTCCTCTCGGTTTATAACGACGACTGCGCCGGCGGCGAGGAGGCGGCCAAGTGCTTCCTCGCTCACGGCCACCGCCGCGCGGCCTACATCGGGCATTATCACGAGAAATACGACCTGCGCGGCAAGGCGTTCTGCCGCTATTTCAGCGCCAACGGCGGCGAGGTCCAGATCTTCGAGCACTCGGACGAAGCTCTGGAAAAGAGCGGCGAATTCACCTGCGTGTTCTGCTTCAGCGATTATTTCCTGCTGGATTTTTACATGAAAGCCTCGCAGCGCGGCCTCCGGATTCCCGACGATATTTCGATCATCGGTTACGACTACATGGATTTCCTGAAATTCCTCCAGCCGGAACCGGTTTCGCTGATTACCACCAAAAAGGAAATCGGCAAAGTAGCCGGCGAACTGCTGATGCAGAAACTCGCCGATCCGGCCATCAAGCTGACAAACCGCAAATTCATCCCGGAACTCTCGTGCGGCAGCAGCGTCAGATCAATTTCCTGAACGCCTTGAAGGCGGTCGGCAGCGTGATTTCATTTTTCAGCTGATCGGCTGTGACCCAGATGAACTCCGGCGCTTCGTCGGCGCAGTCGATGCGCCAGCCTTGCATGTGCCATTCGAGGTGCGAGAAAATATGTTTGGCATTTACCGATTTCTCGATTCTGCTGATTTTGATTTTGAGCTGCGCGGCAATCTCTTTTTCATCCGGGTGCCCTTCCAGCATCGGGAACTCCCACAGCCCGGCCAGCAGCCCCTGCCCCGCCCGGCGGCGCAGCGCCACCTTGCCGCCATGAAACAGCAGCAGCACGGCTTTCTCCTCGATTTTCCGGGCCTTTTTCGGGGCTTTCACCGGAATTTCCATGACCGTACCATCCGCGCGTGCCACGCACAAATCCGCCAGCGGGCAAACGTCGCATTTCGGCGCGCCGTTCGGCAGGCAGACCGTAGCGCCGAGCTCCATCAGGCTCTGGGTGAAGTCGCCGCAGTGTTCGCGGGGATAAATCTTCCGCAGCGACTCCGTGACCGCCGCTTTGGTTTTCAGGTCGGCGATATCGCTCCGGCTGCCGGTCAGGCGGCTGACCACCCGCAGCACGTTGCCGTCCACCGCCGGGATTGGCTGGTTGAACGCAATCGAGGCGATCGCCCCGGCGGTGTACTCCCCGATCCCGGGCAACGCCAGAAGATCCTCATACTTCGCCGGAAACACGCCGCCATGCTTCGACATCACCGCTTGCGCCGCCCGCTGCAGGTTCCGCGCCCGGCTGTAATAGCCCAGCCCTTCCCAGAGTTTCAGAAGCCGCGGCTCCGGCACCTCCGCCAGACTTTCGACCATCGGCAGTTCGGCCAGGAAACGCTCATAATACGGGATGACCGTGTCCACCCGCGTCTGCTGCAGCATGATCTCGGAGATCCACACCCGGTACGGCGCAGTATTTTCGCGCCACGGCAGGACCCGCGCATTGACGCGGTACCAGTTCAGCAGCGGTTCTGTGATTTCGTGTAATTTCATAACGGTAAAATATAGCACATTTACGAGAAATCGCAATAATACTAAAGCAATTTAGTAATCGACTGTTTACAAATCAGACATTCAGGTTATATTATATGGAAACGACAAATAACCAGGAGTTCAATATGTCGCAAATATCGTTCAGCAAATCCATCCCCTGTATCGGTGAATATGATGTACTGGTAGCCGGCGGCGGCCCCGCCGGGATCGCGGCGGCCGTAACCGCTGCCCGCGCCGGCGCCAAGGTCGCCATGATCGAGAAAACCGGCTGCTTCGGCGGCATGGGTACCGCCGGGCTGGTTCCGGCTTTCTGCGGCATTACCGACGGCGAGAATTTCCTGGCGGGCGGCATCGGGCAGGAAGTTTTCGACCGCCTGCAGCGGGCCAATGGCAACGGCCCTGACCGGGTCGCCATCATCCGCGCGGAAATTCTCAAGCGGGTTTATGATGAGATGATTACCGCCGAAAAAATCGATTTCTCGCTGGAAACCGTCTTGAGCGACGTCATCGTCGAGGACGGCAAAGTCACCGCCGCCGTCATCTCCTCCTGCAACGGCCTGGAAGCGCTCAAGGCCACGGTCTTCATCGACGCCACCGGCGACGGCACGCTTTCCGCCATGGCCGGCGCCAAGTTTGAAATCGGCGACGTCCGGGGCCGGATCATGCCCGGCTCCCTCTGCTCGCTGTGGAACAACGTCAACTGGGACGAGTTCAAGGCCGCCAATGTCGGCATCTTCGACCTCCTGACCAAAGCCTTTAAGGAAGATCATTTCTTCAAAACCCCGGACTACCACCACACCGGCATGTACCGTACCGGCATCGCGGAAGCCACCGCCAACATGGGGCACGTCTACAACCTGAACTCCACTGACCGCTCCTCGCTGACCGGCGCCTGGGTCGCCGCGCGCGCCCTGTTGCCGGAGTTCGAAGAGTTCTACCACAAACGCGTCCCCGGCTTCCAGAACGCCCAGCTCTCCTCCAGCGGTTCGCTGTTCGGCGTCCGCGAGAGCCGCCGCATCACCGGCGATTACATCCTGAATCACAACGACTTCCGTAACCGCAGCCGCTTCGAGGACGAAATCGGCCATTTCGCCTATGGCATCGACATCCATCCCTATGATGCGACCTACGAGGAGTTCCAGCGCTTCAAAAAGGAATTCATCGATCCCGCCGGCAAGTACCAGAAAGGTGAAAGTTACGGCATTCCTTACCGGATCCTGACCGTAAAGAGCTTCAAAAACCTCCTGACCGCCGGGCGCTGCGTCAGTACCGACAATTTCATGGAAGCCTCGATCCGGGTCATGCCCGGCTGCTTCATCACCGGCCAGGCCGCCGGGATGGCCGCCTCGATGGCGCTGCCGCAGAAGGGAGACATCCGCTCGTTTGCGGTTTCGGAGCTGAAGGACCGCCTGAGAAAAGTCGGCGCTTTCATCAAATAACCGCAAGCGCAAGCCCCCTGAAAACCGGTTTTCTGGGGGAGAATAAGGGCGTTCAACCACAAAACACAAAAAAAATCGAAAAATTCTTATACTTGCATAAGAACCTCAAATTCAGCACATTACACAACTACCCCCGGTCAAAATAGTCGTAAATCCTTAATTTTTACCTGAAAAAAAGGGATTTCGGAGTTGTTTAATTGAAAAATGCGATTATAATATATGTAGTTCCAAAACCCCAAACCCCCGAGGAGGGAAAAATGAAACACAGTTTTTATGACGTCAAAGCGAAGAAGAAAGTCGAAGCCGAAGTCACCGAAAAAGTAACTTATGGCAAGAAAGACAACGAACGTTATGCTTTCAAGGGCAAAACCAAAGATGGTCGCAGCCTGACCGCTTTCGTCAGCAAGGCCGTATGGGACAAAGCCAAGATCTAATAGATCTGTCTGGAATTGTTCACGATACTCTCGGATCTCACGGTTCGAGAGTATTTTTTTTGAGGTAAATCATGTTGAAAATATCGTTATTGTCGTTGATGTTCCTGTGCCTGCTTAGTTCCCCTGCTCAGGAGCGTATCGTTTCGCTGAGCCCAAATCTTACTGAAATCATTTACAAACTGGGGCAGGAAAAATCACTGGTCGGGCGTAGCTCCGCCTGCAATTACCCGCCGGAAGCAAGCAAGCTCAAAGTCGCCGGCAGTTTCGGCAAGCTTTACCTTGAACCGCTGGCCGCGCTGAATCCGACGCTGGTCATCTCGGAAAAAACCTGGGACGATACTATCCCGGACACCCTGAAAAAGTTCGGGATCCGCTATCAGATTTTCGACAGCAACTCCATCGACGATTACCTCAAAATCGTCATCGAACTCGGCAAAATCCTCAATTGCTCCGGCAAGGCCGACGAACTCGTCAAAAGCACCCGCGCCGAGCTTGACACGATCCGTAAAGCTACTCAAGCCGTTCCCTTGGAGCAGCGCCCGAAGGTGCTGGTGGTCATCAGCGATTCCCCCATTTTCACGGTGGGCAAGAACAGCTACATCACCGAAATGATCGAGATCGCAGGCGGGCGCAATGTCGCCGCCTCGGTGGACAAAAGTTATTTCGATTGTTCGCTGGAGTGGCTCACCCGCGAAAATCCCGACATCCTGATCATGCCGCTCGAGGGGCACGTGAAGATCCAGAACATCAAGGCCAACCCGGCCTGGCAGGGCCTGAATGCCGTCAAAAACAATCACATCCTGACCGATATCGAATCCGACCAGCTCTACCGGCTGGGGCCGCGCACGCTCGACGGCATCCGCAAACTGCAGGAATATTTCAGCAGCTACCAGCAGGCAAAGAAGTAGTCGCCCGCCGGACGTATTCAAAAATGAAGATGGTGGCCGCCTGGGCCGCGTTCAGCGACTCGAAGTTGCCCGGCATGGGAATCGTGACCGGAATCGCGCCGGCCAGCTCGGAAACGCCGTGCGCCTCGCTGCCGATGATCACCGCCGAGTGCTCAAACAGCCCCTTTGCGGTAAAACAGCTCTCCCCCTCGTGCGGGTCGGTCCGGTAAAAACTGCCGATACCGTTCCGCTGCAGAAACTCCTTCAAGTGAAGCAGATCGGGAAACTTGCGCAGATTCATCGTAAACTGGGCGGCCATGGCGGCCCGGATGGTTTTGTCGCTGAAAGGATCGGCCGAGCCCTCTGTGTACCAGATTTCCCGCAGTCCGGCCGCTTTGGCCGTACGCAGGATCGTGCCGAAATTCCCCGGATCGCCCACCTGGTCCAGCACCAGGGCAAAGGGGTCGAGCACCGGCGCCTCGGCCGGCGGCGGTTCGGGGCGGCGCGCCACCACCAGAACGCCCTGAGAGGTTTCGGTCAGTCCGAGCTTGTCGAACTTGTGAGCGGGCAAAGCAGTAGCGCCGGGGTATTTATCCTGAAGATCTTCACGGCAAACGACGAACTGAATCAGTTCCGGACAGGAGGCGAAAATCTCTCCGCAGCACCGCTGCCCTTCGCACAGGCACAGTCCGGTTTTCTTCCGTCCGTGACGGGTATACAGCGATTTGATCAACGCTTCGTTGGCTCTGCTCAATTCGCCGGTCATGAGAAATTATTCAGCAGTGGCAGCGGCGGCCGCAGTCGGCAACACCACTTTGGCGGCCAGGTAACGCGCCTGCATCTGCCAGAAGTTATTGGTCTGGGTCATAGGGGTGGAAAGCACCCGGCGCAGGCATTTATCCGCCTCAAACTGCTTGTCCAGCTGCAGATAAATACGGCCAGCCGCGTAGTTGGCTTCGCTGCGGACGTCATCACTGGCGGCGGTGCTGCCGATCCGGTCGAATTCCGTGGCGGCCTTCTCGTTTTCGCCTTTCAGTTCATACAGATAAGCCAGATCCAGCTCGCTGCGCCAGCGGATATCCTGTTCGATATTGCCTTTCAGCATCAGTGTATACTGGGCGATGGCTTCGTCGTATTTCTTTTCGTCGGTGTAAATTTTGATCAGGCGCTGACGGGCCCGGAGAGCGGCGGCATGGTTCGGGTATTTCGCCAGGGCGGCTTCGAGTTCGGCCTGTTCCTTGGCTTTTTCGGCAGGTTTGCGCTCAAGTACGCCCAGCGCGGAAACCGCTTTGTTGTCCGTATACGAAAGCCAGAATGCGACTCCGCCGTATACCGCCACCGCCACTACAATCGCGATGCCGCCGGTCACCATCCACTTCCAGCGCGTATGAACAAACATTTCAAAACGCTCGAATTCGTCAAACAGCTCCTTGGCATCCTGATTCTTCAACTTGATCTTGCTCATATTCCAATTCCATTTTGTGTATAATTTAATAATTTCGTTAATTTAGTAGCTTTTAGCTGTAAATCAATAAGCTTTTCGCTTTTTTAACTTTTTTTTTGCCTAAAGCATGATAGATTGTACGCGGGCAAGTCAGATATATTTATCAGGAGGTGTAGATGAATCCGGAATTTTCGATTTCGCAAGTGGTGTCCAACAGTTGGCAGCGGATGGTCAAAGTACTGTTCAAACCGTTCGATTTTTATAAATGGCTGGTCCTGGCTTTCTGCGCATGGCTCTCCAATATGAATTCCGGCGGCGGCAACTTCAATTTCCCTGCCGAGCTTTTGCCGGATACGGATGCCAGCACCCCGGGCGAAGCGGTTTCCGGTGTATTTGAGCAGCTCCAGAACACCATCGGACTATCCTTGCTGATCTTCTTTGCCGTGCTGCTCTTTGTCGTGCTTCCGGTATTCGTCATTATCATGCTGTGGGTGAAATCGCGTTTCGATTTCGTGCTGCTCGATAATCTGGTCTGGAACCGCAACGAAGTCAAAAAACCATGGGCGAAATTTAAAAAACAAGGCAATTCTTTATTTTGGGCCTACCTGGGCATCGGAATCCTGTTTATCCTGTTTCTGGTTGTTTTCGGATTTATATTCCTTGCCATAATCCTGCAAGCCTCCCACGATTCCAGCGGAGGAACGATCTTGTTCCTGGTCATGGTTCTGCTGATTTTTCTGGCTTTCCTGCTGGTGATTACGCTCGTATATTTCATCATTCACAATCTGGTCGTGCCGGTCATGTATCATAAGGACCTGCGGTTCACCGAGGCGTTCCGCATCGTCTACGGCCTCATCTGCCGGAACCTCGGCAAATTTATCATCCTGGTTCTGTTGAGTATAGGGCTGGGAATCGCCTTTGCCGTTGCCCTGGTTGCCGCGATCGTAGGCACATGCTGTATTCTGGCGTTCGTCATGATCATACCGGTAATCGGTACCATGCCGCTGCTGCCCGCCTTTGTGCTGTTCCGTTATCTGGGCCCGGAATTCCTGGCCGCGATCGATCCGGATATGAATGTATTCGCGCCCGCGGAAGCACCTCCGGTGTCCGAACCGCAGGCCATATCAACCGTGGAGGCATAAATGAATCCTGAATTTTCAATCTCGCAAGTCGTGTCAAACAGCTGGAAACGAATGGTCAAGGTACTGTTCAGGCCGTTTGATTTTTATAAATGGCTGGTCCTGGCTTTCTGTGCCTGGCTGGTCCAGGCGGGCTCCGGCGGTGGCGGCAACGGCGGAAGTTTCAAGCTTCCCGGCGGTTTCGGACGGTCCGGCAGCTCCAATACAGCGGCCTCGCTGGGAGAAGGGTTCAGCGATTTTGTCCAACAGCTTCAGGGTTCGCTCGGCGTCACCGTGCTGATTATCATCGTCATTGCTTTATTTGCCGTGCTCCTCGCACTCGCCTTTGTTTTCCTGTGGCTGAAGTCGCGTTTTGAGTTCATATTCCTCGATAATCTGGTCTGGAACCGCACCGAGATCAAAAATCCCTGGAAAAAGTACAAGACACTGGGCAACTCCTTATTCTCAGCCTATCTGTTCATCGTTTTTCTGTGTATCTTCCTTGCCGGAATCATCGCCTTCACCTTCATTGGTATAAGCTCCGCCTCTGCGGGAGCAGCCGGCGACCGCATATTTATGTGGATGCCTCTATTTCTGCTGCTCGCCATGCTCATGGCGCTGGTGGTCGGAGTCATTATGTTCTTCATCCGCAGCATGGTTATCCCGGTCATGTATCACCGCGAACTGCCCTTCAGCGAAGCCCTGAAGATTGCCTATGGCATACTCGGGCGGAACGCCGGCCGGTTTGTGGTCCTGATGCTGATCACGCTGGGGCTGTATATCGCATTTGCCATCGCGGTACTTGCCGGGGTGGTGGCGACCTGCTGTATTCTGGCGATCATCCTGATCATACCGGTGATCGGCATAATGCCGATACTGCCCGCCGTGGTATTTTTCCGCTACCTCGGGCCGGAGTTCCTGGCCGCGGTGGAACCGGACATGAACATATTCGCACCCGCGGATGCACCTCCGGCCGAAACGGAAAATGCCGGCGTCTGATTACCCCGTAAATGCCATTATCCCGGAGTTTCTGGAAATCCTGAAACAGCATTCGCGCTGTCTGGTTTCCGCCGCTCCGGGCGCCGGCAAAACCACCGTCCTGCCGCTGGAACTGCTCCCCGCCCCGTGGCGCGGCGACGGCAAAATCCTGATTCTGGAGCCGCGCCGCCTGGCGGCCTACGCTGCGGCCTGCCGCCTGGCCGAGAACCTCGGCGAGAGCGTGGGACAGACCGTCGGCTACCGCATGCGCCTCGAGAACTGCGTCAGCAAGGCGACCCGGATCGAACTGCTGACCGAGGGCATCCTCGTCCGCATGCTGCAGGACGACCCCGAACTGCCGGGCGTGGCCGCCGTGATTTTCGACGAATTCCACGAGCGCACCTTGCATGGCGATACCGCGCTGGCGCTGGCGCTCGACGCCCAGCAGAACCTGCGCCCCGACCTGAAAATCATCATCATGAGCGCCACGCTGGACGTCCAGCGCATGTGCGATAGTCTGAACGCACCGGCAGTCGTCTCCGAGGGGCGCAGCTTTCCGGTCGAGGTCTTTTACCGCGACAAATCGTCCACCTTGCCGCTGGCGGAACAGCTCGCCGGGGTCGTGCAACGCGCCCTTGAGGCTCAGCCGGGCAGCGTGCTGGCTTTCCTGCCGGGCGAAGGCGCCATCAAGCGCACCGCCGAACTGCTGCGGCCCCACCTGCCCGGCGATACCGAACTTTATGAACTTTATGGCCGCCTCGACAAGGACGTGCAGCGCCGCGCCATCGCCCCGGAGCCCCCGGGTCGGCGCAAGGTGGTGCTCGCCACCTCGATTGCCGAAACCTCGCTGACCATCGAGGGCGTCCGCATCGTGGTCGACAGCGGCCTGACCCGGACGCAGCTTTTTTCGCCGCTGAACGGCCTCAGCCGCCTCGAAACCGTCAGCATCTCTCTGGCCTCCGCCGAACAGCGCCGGGGTCGCGCCGGACGCCTCGAACCGGGCATTTGCTACCGTCTCTGGACGCAGGCCGAGGAAAAACGCATGGCGGACTTCACCGAGCCTGAAATCCTGCATTGCGACCTCGCCCCGGTGGTGATGGAGCTCGCGGCGTGGGGCGTGCATGATCCCGGCGAACTGTTCTGGCTCGACCCGCCGCCGCGCGGGCACTGGCTGCAGGCCGTACAATTTCTGCAGGAGCTCGACGCACTCGATGCCGACGGACATCTGACCGCGACCGGGCGCAAAATCCTCAAATCCGGTCTCGAGCCCCGCCTCGGACGTCTGATGCTGCAGGGCGAAAAGCTCGGCTGGGTGCGCCTCGCCGCCGAACTCGCCGCGCTGATTTCCGAATACGACCTGCGCGGAGGCAACTCCCCGGATATCCGCTCGCTGCTCGGCCGCCTCAAGTCCATGCAGAAAGTCGCCGAGCTTGCCGACCGCCTTGTCGCAGGGCGCCGCAACCAGTCGCCGGTCGATGACTACAGCGCCGGGCTGCTGCTGGCCTTCGCCTACCCGGACCGCATCGCCAAACTTCGCGACGCGGGCGGCGGCAAATTTCAGTTAAGCTCGGGCCGTAGCGCCATTATGTCCGGGGATTCCGCGCTGGCGCGCGAACCGTATCTGGTCGCCGCCGAGCTGGACGCCGGACAGACCGAAGCGAAAATTTTTCTGGCGGCTCCCTTGGCTGAAGCTGATTTGCTGCAACATTTCCCGGTGCGCACCGTCCCGACGCTGTTCTGGGACGACAACCGCGGGCTGTTCCGCAGCCGCCGCCGCGACATGCTTTATAAACTGATTATCGCCGAAAAGGACGCCCCCCTGCCCGAGGGCGAAGCTGCCGCCGATGCTCTCCTCGAACTGATTCGCGAAAAGGGCCTCAACCTCCTGCCCTGGAGCGACGAGCTCCGGAGCTGGTGTGAACGGATGAACTTCATTCACCGCCACCTGTCCGATTTCCCGGACTTCAGCGAACAAACCCTGCTGGATACGCTGGATCGCTGGCTGAAGCCGTTCTGCCCGCACAAAATCACCGGCAATGTGCTCGATAAAATCGATCTTTTCGCCGCGCTGAAAAGCCGCCTGACGCATCACCAGCTGCAGGAAACCGACCGCCTCGCCCCGGAGCGCTTCACCGTGCCGACCGGTTCGCGAATCAAAATCGACTACAGCGCCGACCCGCCGGTGCTGCCGGTCAAGGTCCAGGAAATGTTCGGCTGCCGCGAAACGCCCCGGATCATGAACGGCAAAGTCGGGCTGCTGCTGCATCTGCTCTCGCCGGCCCAGCGCCCGGTCCAGGTGACCGCCGACCTCGCCGGTTTCTGGCAGAACTCCTATCAATACGTGAAATCCGACCTGAAGGGCCGCTACCCCAAGCATGACTGGCCCGACGATCCTGCCAACGCCACTCCGCAGCGCGGCGCGAAAAGGCGGAACTCGTGAATTGGTCGGCGCTCCGCGCCTGAATTGGCCGCCACTTCGTGGCTGAATTGGAGAATTGGTGAATTGGGAAGCCCCCGTCGTGTCCGTCCGTGTACGTCTGTGTGCGTCCGTGTATCTCTTTCTTTTTTTGTTCAAGGGGGTTGCTTTTTCGGCGGATGGCTGTATCTTAAATACTAAAGCACTTTAGTTTTAGCAAATGGAGCTTAGAAAATGGATCATCTGAAGAAAAGTCTGTTGGCCACGGCACAGTGGTTCCGTAATTCCGGAGTAATGCGTCCCGATGACGGCAGCTGGGGCGTGGGCGAACGCGTTCTGTTGACCGAGGGCAACCCGACCGCGGAAAAAGTCTACATGTCGTTTCCGGCCTGGACCGAGCACGAAAAACACAGCATCGTCGAGCAGCGCCGGGCCGATTGCTGCTTCGAAACCGTGTTCATGTTTCAGCAAATGGCCGTGGTGCTGGACGATCCGCAGTACAAGACCATCGCTTATAACATGCTGGACTTCCTCTACCGCCGCAGCGGCATGCTCGTCCGCAGGCCGGAATATCACAGCTGCTGGAACTGGAGCCATATTTCGTGCGGCGGCCGCTGGTTCGATGACAACGCCTGGGTTTGCATCCTCCAACTGATGATCGCCAAGGCCAATCCGGACTGGGACCGCGAATTCAAAATGACGGAATGGGGTATCAAACTGGCCAATTTCATGGCCGACGCCTTCCTGTATCAGTTCAGAAATCCCGATACCCCCATTTGTCTCGGCAACCTCAAACTGCCGCACTGGGGTTCGCTGCCGGTTATGGCCCTCGCCCGTGCCTACACGGTCGAGAAAAACGAGAAATACCGCGAAGCCGCCGACGTTTACCACCGTTATCTGCAGGGCGCTCATGACAAACTGACCACCAGCGAATTCGGCTATGCCGTGCTCGGCGCGACCATGGCCCACAAGGTTTACGGCGACGCGCTGAGCCTGGAAATCGCCAACCTCTTCGGTCAGAAGATCCTCGACCGCATGGACCCGGTGACCGGCAATATCCCGGCGGAACACTACGAGGCCCCGTCCGGCACCAACCTCGCCGACACCATTTATACGCTGAACTGGGCGGTGCTCGCGCTGCAGTGCCTCGCCGACCTGACCGGCGAAGAGAAGTACCGCAACGCCCTCGACAAACTGATGGCGCTGCTGCTGCGGATTCAGGATTCCAGCCCCGAGAACTACCTCTGCGGCTGCTGGCGCGGCATGTTCGACCTGGACAGCGACAGCTGGGGCGGCGGCGACCATTACGAAGGCGGAGCCGGCAGCATTTACACCGGCTGGACCAACGCGCCCATCGCCTGGGCGGTCATCAACACCATCGGCAACAAATCGTTGCTGGAGTACTGATTATGGATTTCAAACCTTATATCGAACGCTACGAAAAGGAATTGACCGGACGGGTCATTCCGTTCTGGGAAAAGAACTGCGTCGACCGCGAGTTCGGCGGTTATTTCACCTCGCTTGACCGCGACGGCTCCGTTTACGACACCGAGAAATATATGTGGATGCAGTGGCGCGTGGTTTACATGTTCGCCACCTTCTATATGAGCGAGTACCGCAAGGATAATTACCTCGATATCGCCAGACAGGGCTTCGACTTCCTGACGAAGCACGGCAAATCAGAGGACGGCACCTATTATTTCGCGCTGAACCGCCAGGGCGAGCCGAGCGTGGCGCCGTACAACATTTTCTCGGACTGTTTCGCCGCCATGGGTGCCGCCGCGCTTTATCAGGCCACCGGCGACGCCGCCTACAAGGCCGAGGCCGACTCCGCCATGCAGAGCTACATCCGCCGTATGGATAACCCGAAGGGCCGCTGGGAAAAGAGCCTGCCGGGCCGCAGGAAACGCTTGTCGCTGGGCCATTTCATGATTCTGGCCAACCTCGGCTGTGTCATGAAGGATTGCCTCGGCACCAGCCAGTACGACGCCGACACCGAACGCGCGGTCCGTACCGTGATGGAGAAATTCTGGAACCCCGAGTTCCGCGTACTCTTTGAAAACGTCAATACCGACGGTTCGTTCGACCTCGACTCCTGCGACGGCCGCTTCATCAATCCCGGCCACGGCCTCGAATCGATGTGGTTCGTACTCCAATACGCGGAGAAACTCAACGACCGCAAACTGATCGCACAGGCCGCAGACATCATCAAGGGCCTGTTCGAGTTCGGCACCGACAAGGAACATGGCGGTATTTACTATTTCATGGACGTGCTCGGCAAGCCGCATATCGAGTTGCAGTGGGACATGAAACTGTGGTGGCCGCACAACGAAGCCACCATCGCGTCGCTTTTCGCCTACCGGCTGACCGGCGACGAGTATTTCCTGGAGCGCTTCAAGGAGGTTGATGAATACAGCTTCGCCCACTTCCGCGATCCCGAATTCCCGGAGTGGTACGCTTATTTGAACCGGCGCGGCGAGCCGACCCATCAGTTGAAGGGCGGCAAATGGAAAACATTCTTCCACCTGCCCCGCGCACTGTTCATCAGCCTCAACCAGATGAAGAAAATGATATGAGCAAAAAACTCACACTGCAGGATATCGCCACGGAAGCGGGCGTTTCGCTCACGACCGCTTCGCTGTACATCAACGGCAAGGCCAAACGCTACAACCTGGCCAAGGCCACCTGTGCGCGTATCCAGCAGGTGATGGACGCGCACAACTTCACGCCGAATTTTCACGCCCGCGCCATTGCGTCGAAAAAGACGTTTCTGGTGGGCGTGATTATCTCGCAGCAGCTCGAAGCGTCGTTCTGGCTCAACATCATCAGCGGTCTGGAAGTGGTGCTGGCCAAAGCCAGCTACCACCTGCTGCTCTCGGTATCGCACGGCGACCCGAAGGCCGAGCGCGAATCGATCAAGTTCATGCGCGCCAAGGGCGTGGACGGCATCATCATCAACCCGGTTTCGCGCAAGCTCAAGGAATTGAGCAAAGCGCTGCCGGTGGTGACGCTGAACCAAGTGGTCGAGGGCGTCCCCGGGGTGTGGAACGACAACTTCACCGGCGGGCGCAAGGCAGCCGAATTCCTGCTCGAAAGCGGACATCGCAAAATCGCTTTCATCGGCGGTACCGGCATGTACCGCTTCGCCGCCTGCAAAGAGCTCGTGCCGGAAGTTCATACGTTTGCCACAGTGACCGAATTCATGCCGCATGCACCGGAGTTCACGGCGGTATTCTGTTCCACCGACTACATATTGCTGGAGCTTTACCAGACCGCCGCCGCGGCCGGACTGCAGATCCCGGAACAGCTCTCGGTCATTGGCTACGACAACATGGATTTCCTGAAGCTGCTCAATCCCGCCCCGGCCACCATTTCGCAGTACAAAAACGACCTCGGAGCGGCCGCCGGCGAACTGATCCTGGAGTTGATCGCCAACCCGGAGAGCGAACGGCGCGAAATCGTCTTCGAACCGCAACTGATCCCCGGCAAGAGCATTCGCAAGCTTTGAAAACCGCCGTTTCTGTGATATAATATATCATTATGCAGAAACCGACGGAACTAATCATATCGCAGGCCCCGAACAACGTGCAGGTGCACCGGTTGCCGAGCGTACCCATGCGCCAAATTCACCGCGACAGCGGACTGTGGATTTTCCGCTGGGGCAGCAACCATGCCTTCCGGAACGCCGGCACCGCCTATAATTACAACAGCCGGTATTTTGAATTTTATTGTATCTCGCACATGTTCAAGGGCAACGGATTTTACTGGCGGCCTGGTCAGGAGTCGGTGCAGGTGAAGCCCGGCCAGTGTATTCTGGTATCGCCCGGCACCGTTCACAACTATGGACCGGCCCCCGATTCCGAATACCAGGAGGACACACTGAACTTCACCGGACCGCTAGCGGATATGCTGTTCAAAAGCGGAGTTTTCGCCGACGGGGTTTACAACATCGGTTCGTTCCGCTGGTTGCTCTCCACCACCAAGTTCCTGAGCGACCCCTCCGACCACGCCCAGCTCAACGCCGCGTTTGCGCTGCAGCAACTCCTGTACGACCTCTACAACAAACGGTTCACCGAACACGGCAAGGAGCGCTATCCGGAGATCGACGAGCTGCTGAAATTGTTGCGCGACCAGCCCGAGCGCTGGTGGAGCATCGACGAAATGGCCAACTACTGCAATATGAGCGACGACCAGTTCCGGCGGGTCTTCTGCAAGCGCGTCGGCATGCTGCCCAAGCTGTACGTGGACCGGATGAAACTGAACCACGCGGCTTCGCTGCTGACCGAAACCCGGCTGAGCATCGCCGATATCGCCGAGAAGCTCGGTTATACCGACCAGTACCACTTCAACCGCCGCTTCAAGGACGTGATGGGCGTCTCGCCCGGACAATACCGCCGCGAATCATTTCGTCATTAGTTATGCCTAATTACTTGTAAAATCACCGAATATACTGTAAATTATTGAATAAATATTCTGGAGATTGATTTATGATGCTGAAACGTCTGAGCCTGACCGCCTGTACCGTTCTTTCGTTATTGATTGCCGCCGGCTGCGGCAAACAATCCGCCCCCGATACCTCCGCCGACGGCAAAATCAAGCTCTACAGCCTGATCGCCCCCGTGTCGTGGATGGCCGCGCAGATCGGCGGCGACAGAGTCGCCTGCAGCACACTGATCCCCGAAATGCAAAGCATACACTCCTACAAGCCGACCCCGCGCGATATTGCAAAGCTCCAGTCCGCCGACTATTACCTGTTGATCGGCCTCCCCATGGAAACCAATACCCTCCTCAAAGTGCTCAAGGACTCGAAAACCAGAGTCATTGATATCACCACCGAGATCAAACGCCGCGCGATCGGCGCCGCCGAGGCCTGCGACTGCGAGGACGATGATCACGATCATGACCACGCCCACGCTCATGACCACAAGGACGATCACAAACACAATGAGCATGAACAATTTTTCGACACTCACATCTGGATGTCGCCTGCGAACTGCGCAAAAATGGCCGAGGCCATCTGTGAACTCTTGTCCGTAGTCGATACCGCCAATAAGAAATATTACCAGGCCAATCTGAAAATCCTGCTCGAGAGAATCAATAAGGTGGATGCCGAACTCAAGAAACAGCTCGCCCCGATGAAGGGCAAGAAATTTCTGGTTTATCACCCTGCGTTCGGGTACTTCGCCGAGCATTATGGCATGACTCAGGTAGCAGTGGAAACCGGCGGCAAGGCCCCGACCCCCAAACAGCTCGAAAAGCTGGTTTCGGAGGCCCGGAAAGAAAACGCCAAACTGATTTTCGTCCAGCCGCAGTTCCCGCAAAACAGCGCCAAAGCCATCAGCGAATCGCTCGGCGCCGAGATCATCATGGTGAACCCGCTGGCGGCCGATATCCTGACCGTTTACGAAGGAATCGCCGACAACCTGACCAAAGGCAAATAAAATGGGCTGTCAGGAAATCATCAAACTCGAAAATGTCGCATTTTCCTGGAATCGCGGTTATCCGATTCTGGAAAATGTCAACCTGACGATCTGCAACTGCGAAACAGTCTGCATCGTCGGCCCGAACGGCGGCGGCAAAACCACGCTTCTGAACTTAATCCTCGGCACCATCCAGCCGGACAAGGGCACGGTACGGATTTTCGGCGAAACGCCGGAGCGGGCCCGGAACCGCATCGGCTACATGCCGCAGTATTCCAAACTCGATCTGCAGTTCCCGGTAAACGTCATGGACGTGGTGCTGATGGGGCGGCTGCGCCGCGGCTTCTGGGGGCGCTACAGCAGCACCGACCGCAAAGTCGCACAGCAGGTACTGGAGGAAATGTCGGTGGAGCACCTCGCCAAACGGCCGTTTGCTGAGCTCTCCGGCGGGCAGCGCCAGCGGGTGCTGATTGCGCGCGCATTGGCCTGCAATCCGGAAGTTTTGCTGCTGGACGAACCCACGGCGAACATCGACCCCGGGTTTCAGGAACAGTTTTACGAGATCCTGCGCAAGCTCCGGGACCGCATGTCGATCCTGATCGTGTCGCACGACGTCGGCTTCGTTTCCAGCGATATCAACACGGTGGTCTGCGTGAATCATCAGGTCATGGTGCACAACGCGGCCGACATCACTCCGGAGTCGATCAGCGGCATTTACGGGTACCACGTGAAGATGGTCGACCACAGCCACGACGTGAGCTGCTGCCACGAGCATTTCCACAGCCACGACCATAACCACGGAGAGTGCAACCATGATTGATTTCATCGTCAGACTGAATTCTCCGGAATTGTCGTTTCTCAAATACGCATTTCTGATCGGGATTTTCGGGGGCGTGGCCTTCGGAATCGTCGGTACGTACATCGTCACGAGGCGGATTTCGTCGATCGCGGGGGCGATTGCCCACTGCATTCTGGCGGGGATTGGCGCGGCGATTTTCTGCAACCAGCGCCTCGGCTGGAGCTGGCTGCACCCGATGCACGGCGCAATTTTTTCGGCACTGCTGGCCGCGGTGATCATCGGACTGGTCAGCATGTACGCCAAGCAGCGCGAGGACACGGTCATCGGAGCGATCTGGGCCATCGGCATGGCAGTGGGGCTGCTCTTCCTGGCGGGCTGCAGCGGCTATGTGGATGTGGACGCATATCTTTTCGGCGACATCCTGCTCGTGTCGAAAAACAACTTCTATATGACGCTGGTGCTCGACGTAATCATCCTGGTACCGTCGATCCTGTTTTTCAACAATTTCATGGCGGCGTGCTTCGACGACCAGTTCGCCGAGCTGCGCGGCATCAAGATCAAAGCCACCTACATGGCGCTGCTCTGCATGGTGGCGCTCACGGTGGTGCTGATGGTGTCGGTAATCGGGATCATTCTGGTGCTGGCGATGCTGACGATTCCGGCGGCCATCGCCGGGCATTTCTCGAAACGCCTCTGGTCCATGATGACCCTGGCCTCCGTGCTGTGCATCGCCTTCACCACGTCCGGGCTGTTCCTGAGCTACAAAGTCGACCTGCCGAGCGCGCCGCTGATCGCGGTTCTCGCGGGGAGCACTTACCTGCTGGTTCTGATCATTTTCTGGCTGCGGCGGCGCTGCGCGAAAAAATAGTTCTTTTGCCCATTTTTCATTTGAAAAATCCCACTTTCAGATTAAGTTTATAATATCCTTAACGAGAAATGGTGAAAGACATGAAATACATATTGAAACCCCTGCTGTTTATCTGCATGATTACAGCAATTGCCATATTGAACAGCGGCTGCAGCGGTACGTCGTCCAAGAGCACCGTGGAGCTGCTCCAGACCGGAACTTTCCTGGCCAAGGAAGGCAAGTGGAAAAAAGCTTACGACTACGCCTACGCCGCCGCCAAAAAGGAACCGACCAATATTTCCGCCCAGATCCTGCTGGCGCTGACCGGCGAACAGATCAAGAAAATGCCGCAGGCGCTCGATGCCGCCCGCAAAGCCGTCCAGATCAATCCCGACAACTTCATGGCCCAGTACACGCTCGGCCGGCTGTATGCCAAAGACAGCAAGACCCGGCAGGAAGCGATCGAGCCATTGCGAATCGCCCAGGAGCTCAACCCCCGCGATGTTTCGGTGCTGCTGTTGCGGGCCGACGTTTATTTCCAGCTCAATTCCCTGGACTACGCGGTAAACTGTTACAATGAAATCATCACCAAGCATCCGAATTTCCTGCAGAGCAAGATCAACAAAGCCGCCATTTACAACCAGCTCGCGGTGATTTACACCAAAAGCAATATGGACACCCACGCCGCCCAATGCATCAAATACGCCTACAACATGGCCCCGGACAATCCGCATATCCTGTTGAATTTCGGCGTTTTCTGGGAACACATCAAGCGCAACGAACGCTCGATTGCGTATTACAAAAAGTACCTCGAAGTCACTTCGCAGAACAAAGAACTGGCCGATAAACACAAAAAAGTCAACGCCCGTATCGCGAAGCTCAGCGGCCAATAAGAGGGCGCTCTCATGAACCGCGCCGTACCCGATGACATCATCCAGGAAGTCCGCGACCGCTCAAACATCGTCGAAGTGATGAGTTTTTTCGGCGTACAGCTGAAAAAAAGCGGCGGCGACAGCTGGAAAGCCTGCTGCCCCTTCCATCACGAAAAAACCCCGTCGTTCACCGTCAACGAAACCCGCCAGCGCTATAAATGCTTCGGCTGCGGCAAGGGCGGCGACGTTTTCCGTTTCGTCATGGAGCAGCAGGGCGTCGATTTCCCGAATGCCATTCACATGCTGGCCGACCGCTGCGGTGTGATCATCCCCGAAAAAAGTTACGAATCCCACGAGGAACGCGTCGCCGCGCAGACCAAACGCAACAAGCGCGACCGGCTGTTCGAGCTCATGGAGACCTTTACCGAATATTACTCCAAATGGCTGTGGAGCAACCTCGATTCGCCGCTCGGCCAATACTTCCAGAGCCGCCGCATCCCCAAGGAAATCGCGGAAAAGTTCCGCATCGGCGCCGTGCCGGACGGCTGGGATAACTCCTTGAAATTCGGGCTGTCGAAAAACTTCACCGAAGAGGAAATGCTCGACGCGGGCATTCTCAAGGTCAACGAAGAAAAGAAATCGTCCTACGACCGTTTCCGCAACCGCCTGCTCTTCGCCATCTGGAACGAGCAGGGCAAAGTCGTCGGGTTCAGCGGCCGCGCCATTGAGCCGGACCAGACGCCGAAATACCTGAACAGCCCCGATACGCCGATTTTCCACAAGAGCTCGATCCTGTACGCCCTGCCCCTCGCCCGCCAGCAGATCCGCGACAAGCAGTTCGCCATCCTCTGCGAGGGCCAGATCGACACGATTTCCATGCACTGCGCGGGGTTCGCCAACACCGTGGCTACCCAGGGTACCGCCTTTGCCGAAGAACACGCCCGGATGCTGAAGCGCTACACCGACAAAGTCCTGCTCGCCATGGACTCGGACTCCGCCGGCCAGAACGCCATCCTGAAAGCGATCAAAATTATGCTGCCGCTCGAATTCGAGGTCCGCGTGATCCTCTGGCCCGGCGGCAAGGACCCCGACGAATTATACAAAAGCGAAGGCGCCGATTACATCGCGGCGCAGGTGGATAACGCCATCGACTTCTTTGATTTCCTCTGGAACCGCTTGTCGCAGGACCATGACCTGACTCAGCCCTTCGGCCGTCAGAAGGCCGCCATGGAAGCGATCGAATACCTGAAACTGATCCCGGCCGCGGTGGCCAAACAGTTGTATATCCGGCTGCTGGCCGAGCGCGTCAAGGTCAACGAATCGGTCATTATGCGGCTGATGGCGCAGCAGTCGCCGCCCGGCGGCTATTACGATCCCCAGAAAAATCAGCCGCAGCCCCAGTCCGTCATCCTGAAAGAGGAGTTGGAAGATTGCCCGGCCGAGCAGGCTCATGCCGAGGAAACCCTGCTGGAAATGGCCCTGGCCAATGAAGATATCGCCCGCCGCCTGAGCGAGTTAATCACCGCTGAAATGCTCAGCACCACGCTGGTCGGGCAGGCCCTGAATACGGTGATCGACCTCGCGGTGAACGGCGACTGGGCGCATCGGGTTGGCATTCTGTCGGACATGGAAGCAGAGCGCGACCAGGAGGATCCGCGTCTCTCCCGGTTGCTGGTGCAGGAAATGACCATCCCTGCGGAAAAGCTCGAAAAAGCCCTGACCGACACCGTGGCAGTGATTCGCCGTTATCATAAAGGCAGGCGCCTGCAGGTGATCAAAGAGCAGATGATGAACCAGATCGACCGTGAAGAGCGTGAACGCCTGTTCAAAGAGTACATGGAGCTCCATAATTCCTGAATACTTTTTAAGCACGGAATACACGGAATACACGGAAATTTTTTTGAGAGAATTCAATTTTCCTGCTTGACTTCTCCTAAATTCAATATTATATTTCTGTTGCCGGAGAAAGATACAGATTTCTCCGGCAACAGCATTTTTTGGACGAAATATTGATTTTTCCGTGCTTTCCGTGGTAAAAATCCGGTTCCAGACTTGAAAAAAACTGCCTCGCGAGTTAAAATACCAGTATAACAGGAGGTGAAGTATGATGAAATTGGTATTGGCTCTGCTGATGACCGGAGCCGCGGTTATGGCCGGAGAAAAAGGCGTGCAGACTTATAATCTCGGCAATCTTAAGTTCACGGCATTTCAGGATGCATCTTCGAGCATGCCGATCTCGCTTTTCCGCGGCGCGGAGATGTCCGAACTGCAGAAACTCCTGCCCGGCGGCAAGGCCGAGGCGTCCGTCAATGCTTTTCTGCTGCAGGTCGACGGCAAGTGCATTCTGGTCGATAGCGGCAATGGCGGCCGGCGCGGTTCGCTCCTCGGAAAAATGACCAGGACCGGTATTAAACCGGAGACAGTCGATACGGTACTCCTGACCCACATGCACGGCGATCATATCGGCGGACTGCTCGATGGCGACAAAGCGGTTTTCCCGAAAGCCACCATATACGTCTCCGAACCGGAATACAACTATTGGAAAGGCACCACCAACGCGTTGGCGCAAAATGTTTTTAAGGTCTACGGCGACCGCATTAAGACCTTCAAGCTGAATACCGTGGTTCTGCCGGGCATCACCGGCCTGTCGGCCATCGGCCACACGCCGGGACATACGGTTTATGAGCTCGATTCGATCATGATTATCGGCGACTTGCTGCACGCGGCGGCGCTGCAGTTCCCGCGTCCGGATTTGTGCCCAACCTACGACATGGATATGCCGCAGGCGGTCAAAACCCGCCTCGAATTTTATGAAAAAGCGGCGAGGAGCGGCAAGCTCGTGGCCGGTATGCACCTCCCCTTCCCCGGGGTCGGGCTGATCACCAGAAATGATTCCGGTTCCTTCGTCTTCAAACCGGCGGTTCAGGGCGGCTCGATGTTCGATTACGGCGCGTTTTTCAAGGAAAATCCGCTCGGCGTATTGGCCACGCTTGACGATGAACAGATCAAAACGCATATTTTCCATTACCTCTTTGCCAAGGATGACCGGGTTTATTTCCATACCGATGCGAAGAATGCAGCCTGGCTCCAGCTCCAGAAAAAACCGGTGGCCTCCTTCTGCTGTTTCTCCAAGAATTATGCCAAGGTGGTATCGGTCAGCGGCAAAGTCGTTTTCGTCGACAACCTCGAGCTGAAAAAAGAGATTATTGATGCCAGTTCCACCCTCAAGGCAATCTATCACACGCCGGAAAATCCCGATTTCAAGCTGCTCTATATCGACGTGGCCTCGGTCGATACATCCGGGTTCACCGACGGTCCGAAGACGTACCGCCTCAAATAAGGACGTGCAAATTGGCCATGGAAATGCCGCTGAGCGCACTTCCGATGATGCCTAAGAACCCTTGATCCGTGCCGCAGATGAAGAGTCCCTCCAGCGCCGTGGTACCTGAAAGGCATTTATCCGGCGAACCGTAAATCGCGCCGTTCTGCCGCCCGGTATAACGCTGAATCGTCCTCGGGGTACAGGCGTCGCGGAACACTGCCTGCGACGCATCGACCCCGGTCATCCGCTCCGTGAGAGCGTTCACCTGTTCCACCGCCAGGGCTTTCTGCTCCGGACATAGCTGCGGGTGGGCCAAGACGCAGGTTTTGACGCACGGCGGAGGAATACTGTCGCCATCCAGCAGCTGGAAATTCTGCGGATAACAAATGATACCGCTGTTCAGGTCGACGATTTCCTCCGGCTGCCGGTAGGCGAAGCGTTCGGTGTTGGAGAAAAAGACGATCGATTCATCGTGGCCGCTCACCGGCCGGTCAAAAATATTGGTGGTTTCAAAAAACGCCAGCCGCCCGAAATGCGCCGTTACCGGCAATTCCCCCAGCACCTGAGTTTCCGGCAACCCGATGGACGAGAGCACCTTGTCGGTCCGCAGAACCTCGCCCGCATCGGTCAGTACGCCGCGGACCTTGCCGTCCTCGGTCAGAATTTTCTCGACGCCGCATTTCAGCCTCAGTTCGCCGCCGGACTCCGTGAAGCGGCCGCACAGCAGATCGAGCCAGGCTTTGATGCCGCCGCCGGGGCGGAAAAGTCCCTGCCGGATGACACTTTTATACATGATCGCGAACTGGGCGAAATCCATGTCGTCCTCCAGTGCGCTGCCGTAAAAAGAGAGCGGGCACATCAGCATATCGATCAGCATCGGGTCCTTGATGAACCGTCCGATCAGGCCGCGTGCCGAAGCGAACTGGTGGTTCAAACTGACTTCATTGAAGTTGCCGATAAATTCATCGAGTTTACGGAAATTATCGATTTCGAGCGGGAATTCCTGCGCCACGGAGGATTCGAAAAGCTCGAAATGATTGTCGAACCGGAGCGTTTTGCCGGGGAACTGAATCAGCGAATAATTCTGTTCGCGCACCTGCAACTGGTCGAGCGTGAGGCGGAGCTGGCGCAGCATCTTGAGGATCGGCAGGCTTTTCGGATCGCCGGGGCGCGCCAGATTGGTCATGGCGTGCAGCCCCGTTTCCAGCAGGAAGCCCTGCCGGTGATAATAAGAATTCATGCCGCCGATCCGCGAATGACGCTCGCAGATGCAGACTTTCAATCCATAATGCGCTAAACGGATTCCGGCTCCGAGCCCTGAGAGCCCGGCTCCGATAACAACAGCGTCGTATTTTTCCATATCTCCACGTCTGCCAGAGGTTTATCCATACTTGTACCGGTAGTTTTCCGATCGAACTCATTCATACACCGGTCGGCGAAATCATAAGCCGGAGTCGTCCCCCGGGGCTGGTAGTTCTTGCCGTGGCTGCCGACCATGCGCATGACTTCAAACGCGGTGAACTTCTCCAGCGGAATTCCGGGGTAAAACACATCCTCATCCGGCCGGGCGCGGAGAATGCCGGCGCCATCCAGCGGCTGGGTGCGGATGATGACCCGGGCGTCTTCGAGCCGGTAAATGGCGTCGCGGATCAGCCGGATCGGAATATTGGTTCTCTCGGCCAGCTCTTCTTCGGAAAGCCCGGCGTGATTGTCGCGGAAATACCGCGCCATGGTCACGCTCACCGCCAGCATGAGCCGCGTACGGGCCATGGGGCAGAGCTCCTGCGCCAGCGGTTCGAACTCATGGTCGCTGGAGGTTTGAATGGCGCAGGAAATTTCCGCGCCGAACAGCACCAGCAGCCAGCTCAACTGCAGCCAGATCAGGAACAGCGGCACCGCCGAAAAACTACCGTAAATCGTATTGTAACCGCTCAGGAAAAACTGCAGCGCCAGGTAACTCTGCTGCAGCAGCTGAAACGCGCTACCGGTCAGAACCCCCGCCACAATCGCCGCCCGCCAGCGAACCTTGGTATTGGGCATGAATGAATAGAGGAAAGGAAAAAGCAGCCACAGAATAACAAACGGCAGCATCCGGGCGGTAAAATCGATAAAGGACCCGCTCCACCCTTCCGGCAGCATCTGGGTCGAAACACGCGAGAGATACCCTTGCACGAAAGTCGTGATACTGCTGGCCGCCAGGATCAGAATCGGGCAGATCAGCGCCATCGACAGGTAATCGCTGAATTTACGGAACAGCGACCGATGGCTTTTCACCCCCCAAATCGAGTTGAACGCCGCCTCGATATTGCCGAGCATCTTGACCACGGCCCAGAAGAGCAGCACCACCCCGATACCGGCGATCATGCCGCCCTTGGTCGTGTCCAGCAGCCGGTTGGAATACTCGAACACATAATTGAGCTGGTATTCAAAATCGGAGAATTTCTCATACAGCTCGTCTTTCAGCAGGACATCCAGCCCGAACCCTTTGGCGATGCCGAACGCCAGCGCCGTGATCGGCACCAGCGCGAAAACCGAAAAATACGTCAGCGCCGACGCCCACAAACGGCATTTGCTCTCCCGGAAACCATGCACCGCCATCACGACAATGCGCAATATACCGAGCAGCGAATAGTGGGTTTTGGACAAGTCATTGCGCCCATACTCCCAGATATCCTCCAGAAATAACTTGCGGAATTTTCTCATAAACAGATCATCTCCAAAAAATGTTTCCGGTAAAATATCACGTCAAACAACTTTTGGCAAATGATTCTTTTCCAAGCTTGCAAGTTCTTTTTCCGGTGTTATCTGTAAATCCACAGGCCATACAGGAGGTGTAGAACGTGAAAAAGATTCATCTTGCAATGACGGCGGCCGCCCTGCCGCTCCTGACCGGATGCTTCAGCACCGGGCCGGACCCGGGGCTCGAAAAAATCTCCGCCCAGCTCGACCAGATTAATGTGAGTCTGGAAAAAATCCACAAAACGGTCGGCGTACCGGAAAATCCGGCCGTGACCGATGCTCAGCTGTCCGGAATCACCAGCCAGGAGCCCGAACTGGCCAAAATCAAACCGCTTTCGGTCAGCCCGACCAAGCAGGAGATCACCGATTATATCGACGCCATCCTGAAAGTGGCCCCCAAAACCGGCAACACCTGGAACAGCCCCCACGCGCAGATGCTCCGTCTGATCGGCACCGGTCATCTGGAAACGCTGGTGCCGTACCTCAAGGACCGCTATATCAGCTCTGTCATTTGGGAACTGGTCGGGGTGGAAGACCTTGATGCCGGTATCAAACTGTTGCCCGAATACCCGACTCTGTACAATAACCTGCAGAAGTTCGACGTCGATTTACGCCTGAAGGAACCGCTGAAAAAGCTCCTGCAGGACGATAAAAAAGATCTTGCCAGCATCAAGGGTTCCATTCCGCTTTACTTCACATCCGCGGAAGACATCGAATTCCTCAAGAAATGCTACCGGGAAAATCCGCAAGCCTATATCGTCATCGACACACTGGCCGCTTATCAGGACACCGATCCCACGGTTATGAGTAATCAGCGATGGGAAAAGATGAAAAATTCTCCCCTTGAAACCCGGCTGATCGGCATCGATGACACCATCCGCCGCGGTAACAAGGAAGCCCTCGCCTTTATCCTCGAACAGTATGCGACCGATGAGAAGCTCCAGAAAACCAAGCGGAGTTTAAATCATTTCTTCGACCCCGCCCCCACCGGCGAAATGTCGTATGAGCAACTCTGGATCATGTATCAGCACAACAAAGACAAGCTGAAATTCGATCCCGCAACCCGGAAATACAAAATTCAAGAAGGAGACGAATCATGAAATATCATATAATCAGCATCCCCGCCGCGCTGCTGCTGGCCGGCTGCGCCACCTCCCCTACTCCGGAGCAATACGACAAACTCGCCGATCAACTGGCGAAAATCAACCAGAATCTGGAAGCCATCAACAAAGCGGTGGAAAACAACAACCGCCTGATGCAGCTTTCCACTCAAAGCCCGACCTCCCGCGTATCCACCGCCAACCGCGGCAACCTGCTGGCCCTGAGCAAGATCGCCAAGCTCTCCGAAAAGCCGACCGACGAGGAGATCCGGAAATACATCATCGCCGTCAAGGCTGCTTCGGAAGGACAGAATCACTTCAGCCCGGATGACATCCAGTCCAAGATGCTCCGCGAAATCGGCCCCGGCCATTTGTCGGTAATCATCCCGTTCCTCAGCGACAATTTCTATCACCTCGACCATGCGCTGCCCGCCCTGATCGAGGAAAAAGACAAAGATTTCGTCACGAAAAATATCCTGCGCTATCCCCGCATGGCCGTCATCGCCTTCAAAATGGGCTGGGAGAAAGATGCCAAGGAAGATATTTTCAAGGTTTTCGAAAGTTCCAACAATCAGATGTGGGAACTGAAAAACAATATCGGCAAAATCGTTGAAACCCCGGAGGACCGCGAACGGGTCATCAAGGTCTATGTCAATGGCTCCAGCGCCTCCGATCTCTACAATACCGTCCGGGCCTTCCCCGACATCGACATCGTCAAAATCAACAACGACGCCTGGGAAAAGCAGAAATACACTTACAGCTGGAACCGCGTGCAATACGGCTTGAAGGCCGCATCGACCGGCAACAAGGACGCCCTGGGCTCCCTGATCGTGCTGTATTCGACGGAGCGGAACACGTTCAACCACAACGACGGCGCCACCACCCTGATGCGGCTGACCGGCCAGTCCCTGAACGCCGCCAAGCTCACCGAGTGGTATGACAAAAACAAAGACAATCTCTATTTCGACAAGGAAAAGGGCCGCTTCCTGGTGAAGCCCGCCGAACCGGCCCCCGCCCCCATCCCTGCACCCGCAGCCGAGGCCAAATAATTCTTTTTGTCCACAAAACTACACAAAACTACACAAAAGTTTATTGGCAGCCGATTGCGGCTGCCAATTATTTTTTTCGTGTCTTTTCGTGACTTTCGTGGACTCTTTCTCTTTTTGTGTATTTTTGTGTAGTTTTGTGGATAAATTCCCTTGAAATTATGGGGATTGACTGTATTTTTTGTTAGCATAGATTCATTAACTTTTTGAGGATCGGAAAAATGATACAAATGGAAGATTTAATCCGTAAATCGGATGTTTTGGTCGAGGCACTGCCCTATATCCAGAAATTTCGCAACGAGATCGTGGTCGTCAAGTTCGGCGGCAGCGCCATGGAAGACCCGGAACTCGTCAAAAGCACCATGCGCGATATCGTGCTCATGGAGTGCATCGGCATGCGCCCCGTGGTCGTCCACGGCGGCGGCAAAGCCATTACCGCCGAGCTCACCCGCCGCAACATCGAGACCCGTTTCGTCAATGGTCTGCGGGTCACGGATGAAGAGACCATCAAGGTCGTCGACGACGTGCTGCACAATGTCACCAACCAGTCGCTGGTGGACGCCGCGGCCGCGGCCGGCGGCAATCCCATTTCCCTCTCCGGGCGCAGTGTCATGAAGGCCGAAAAAATGTACTCCACCGACAAGGAAACCGGGCAGAAGCTCGACATCGGTTACGTCGGCGACATCACCGATATCGACAGCTACAAACTTTCGGAAGCGCTGAAAAGCCGCACCATTCCGATCCTGACCCCGCTGGCGCGCGGTACCGACGGCAAGATTTACAACATCAATGCCGACATCGCCGCCTGCCGTGTGGCCGAAGGCTTAAAGGCCCGCAAGCTGGTTTTCCTGAGCGACGTGCCCGGCATCCTGCGCGATGCTTCGGACGAGTCCACGCTGATTTCGACCATTTGCACCACCGAAGTGGATGATATGATCAAGAACAAGATCATCACCGGCGGCATGATCCCCAAGATCATGAGCAGCATCCGCGCCCTCGAAGCCGGTACCAACAAAGTGCACATGATCGACGGACGCGTCAAGCATTCGCTGTTGCTGGAAATCTTCACCGACAGCGGTATCGGGACCCAGATCATCAAGCCGACCTCGATCTTATGAGAATTGTCCTGACCGGCATGAAACACTGCGGCAAAAGCACCGTCGGCAAGCTGCTGGCGAAGCGCTGGGGTTGCCCCTTTGCCGATACAGATGCCCTGCTGGAGAAGTTATTTGAACAAAATTACGGAGAAAAACTGAATTGCCGGGGGATTTTCAAGGAATACGGCGAGGAGTTTTTCCGGAATATGGAGGCGGAGGTGGTGGCGGAACTCCGCGCGGCGCGGCCGGGCAAGTCGCGGGTCGTCGCCCTTGGCGGCGGACTCCCGATGAATCCGGCGGTGAAGGATGTCCTGCCCGAACTGGGCGAGATCGTTTACCTGAAAGTCGCGCCGGAAACCATCTTTCGCCGAATCGAAGCGAATGGGCTGCCGCCTTATCTGGATGCGGCGCGGCCGTTTGAGAGTTTTATGGAATTTTATCGCGAACGCGAAAAAGTATATGAAAAAATCGCGGCGCTGACCGTCTGTCCGGGCGAAGTTTCCCCGGAGGAAGCGGCGGCGGCCGTCGATATGGAATTACAGAAATGAGCGGCAGTACTTACGGCAAAATCTTTACAGTGGCCACCTTCGGCGAATCGCACGGGGGCGGCGTAGGCGTGGTGGTGGACGGCGTGACACCCGGCGTTGAGCTCGGCGAGGCCGACATCCAGCGCGAACTGGACCGCCGCCGTCCCGGCCAGTCGGCCGTCTCCACCCCGCGCAGCGAGAGCGACAGCGTTCAAATCTTCTCCGGCGTTTTCGAGGGCAAAACCACCGGCACCCCGATCATGATGCTGGTCATGAACAAGGATCAGCGCTCCGGGGATTACGGCAATATCAAGGATATTTTCCGGCCCGGCCACGCCGACTATACGTTTTATCAGAAATACGGCATTCGCGACTACCGCGGCGGGGGGCGCTCCTCCGGGCGCGAGACCATCGGGCGGGTAGCCGCCGGAGCCATTGCTAAAATACTGTTGCTGAAATACGGCATCACCGTCACCGCATTCACCGCCCAGGTCGGCGAGTTCAAGGGGACCGAAGTCGATTTCGCGGAAATCGAGCGCAACCCGGTCCGGGCGGCCGATCCCGGAGCAGCGATATTGATGGAAAAACTGATTCTGGAAGCGGCCACCAAAGGCGACAGCGTCGGCGGAGTCGTTGAATGCCGCGTGAACGGTATGATGCCGGGGCTCGGCGAGCCGGTTTTCGACAAGCTGGACGCGGTGCTGGCGCATGCGGTCCTGTCCATCGGCGGCATCAAGGGCATTGAATTCGGCAGCGGGTTCGCGGCGGCGGCCATGTACGGCTCGGAGCACAACGACCCGATCACGCCGGACGGCTTCGCCAGCAATTACGCGGGCGGCATCCTCGGCGGTATTTCCAACGGCGACGAGATCGTTTTCCGCGCCGCGGTCAAGCCGACCAGCTCCATCAGCCTCAAACAATCAACCATAAATCTGGATGGCACCGCCGCCGAATGCGAAGTTCACGGCCGCCACGACCCATGTCTCTGCCCCCGCATTGTGCCGGTGGTGGAGGCCATGGCCGCCATGGCGCTGGTCGATCTCTTGAAACAACACGCGGCATTACGTACTTAACAGAGGAAAGGAACCGATCATGGCAACCGAGAAACAGTCAAGCACCCTGAAAGCGGTTTTCCGCAAACTCTGCGGGTCATATCAGTACGAGCTGGCCAAGCCGGAAGATTTGCGGGTGGTCATGGCAAATGACGATGCTTTCTGGGCGATTCTTTCGGCCCCGGTCACTTCCCTGAACGGCGATCCGCGCTTCTTCCGCCACCTCGACACGACCGGCAGCGGCTCGATCCGCGTCGACAAAATCAAGGACGCGTTTTACTGGCTGGACAGCATCCTGAAAGATCTCTCGTACCTGGGAGACGAAAAAAACTCGGTTACCCTCGACGAAATCCGCACCGATACCAATAACGGACGCGACATCATCGCCACCATTAAAGAAGAGCTGACCGAAGAATTGGTCAACGACGGCGTTATCACCTTGACGGAGGTACGCGACGCAATCAACCGCCTCTCGTCCGGCAGCCTGAAGGGTGACGGCATCATCATCCGCAGCGCGGTCGCCGGCACCGTGGCCGAGCAGCTTTTCACCGACATCCTGACCGTGCTGGACGGCCCCGACAATCAGGCCGGGCTGAAAGGCGTGACCGGCACGCTGCTGGACAAATTCCTCGCCGACGCCAAGGCTTATCTCGATTGGGCCCAGAACGATACCTACTCTACGCTGCTGCCCGGGGTAGACATGCCGCCCGTTTATGCTTTTTACCGGCACGCCGCGCCCAAGATCGACCAGTACTTCGACTACTGCAAACTGGTGCAGATCGACCATGAAAACGTCCGCCGGTTTTCGGAAAAACCGGACGCGCTCTCGCCGCTGAACATCCAGGATGCCGGTGCGGTGAAAAACGCCATCGACCAGGCCCCGCTGGCTCCGCCATCCCCGGCCTGCGTGCTCAATGTCAACCAGGAAATCAACCCGGCCTACCGCGACGACATTTACAAACTCGCCGAAGTATTCGGCCTGAAAAACATCACGATGCAGGACTGGGCCATGATCAAGGGCAAATTCGTCGGTTACGAAGAATATCTGCAGGGCAAAAGCGGCAATTCCGCCGAAAAGCTCGGCACCGACCGGCTGAAAGAAGATATGGCCAATACCGAAGCCATCGAATTCCTCCGCAATCTGATTCAGGAAGACAGCTCGATCATGAACAACATCAAGCGGATCATCAATATCGAAAAACTGCTGCTTTACAAACAGTACTATTTCCGTTTCGTCCGCAGCTTCATTTCGATGTTCGAGCTCTTCAACCCGCGGCGGCTCTCGATGCTGCAGTCTGGCTCGCTGATCATGGACGGCAAGCACTTCGACCTCTGTTTGCGCATCACCGACCCGGCCATGCACAAAATGCTGGCCAAAACGTCCAATTTATTTATCATGTACATGACCGCCAAGCGCTCGGTCAACGGCGTCGCGACCACCCAGAAAGTGGCGGTGGCGGTCACGGCGGGTACCAACATGGTGTTTTACCCGGGCAAAGCCGGGCTGTTCGTCGACTGGGATGGATCGCTGTGGGACACGGTCATCGACGACATCCTGCAGGGCCCGATCTGTTTCAAACAGAGCCTGGCGCTGCCGTTCATCAAGGTCAGCAGCATCATCACCGACAAATTTTCCAAACTGACTTCGGCGGAAACCATTGCCAACGACCTGACCAGCCAGATCGAAAAGGCCGGCAAGGCGCCGCCGCCCGCCAAACCCGGCATGAACGGCTCGATGCTGCTGCTGGCCGGCGGGGTCGGGTTCGCCGCCATTTTCAGCGGACTCACGTATGTCTTTAAACAACTGGCGAGCCTGCCGGGGCTGACGCTGCTTTTCTACGTTCTGCTGATTTTCATCTGCATCATGACGCCGCTGGTAATTTACTCGCTGTACAAGCTTTATAAGCGCAATTTCAGCATGTTTTTCGAAGCCGCCGGCTGGGCCATCAACTTGCGGATGAAGCTCGACACCTTCGCGGGCCGCTTCTTCTCGTACCTGCCCGCTTACCCCGAGAATTTCGTCAAAAAGGGCCTCGACACCACCACCATCAAGGTCAAACAGAATTCACGCGACAACAAAAAAGAATGGCTGCTCCCGGTCGTACTGCTGACCATCCTCGTCCTGGCCTTCGGCTCGCTGACGTATTACCTGTATTTCCATGACAAAATCAAAAAGCGGATGGCCCAATCCGCCCCCGCCGCCGCTGCGACCGCCGCTGCTGCTGCGGCATCCGGAGCAGCCGCCCCCGCCGCAGCCGTTACCGCCGCAGTTCCCGAACAGAAATGACGCTGAACTAAAATAAGGATACGATAAAATGAGCAGCATCAAATTCGGTATCGCCCGCCGCAGCATCAACCCGCAAGTGCCAATCGGCCTGGCCGGATATTTCAATGTCCGCATGTGGGAAAAAGTGGCCGATAATCTCGAAGTGCGCGTACTGGCGCTGGAGCAGAATGGAACTCCGGCGTTCATCATTCAATACGACCTGGTGACCGTCTCATACGATTTATACAGCGCGGCCATGACCGCGATCAAAGAGGCGGGCCTCAGCCAGATCCGCAAAGACAATCTGATCATGACCGCCACCCACAGCCATACCGCTCCCGAGGTGCGCCTCGACCGCGGCTCTGCTCATCCCGATTACATCCCCGGCGTGGTGAAAGCGACGGTGGAAGCGATCAAGGAGGCACTCGCCAATATGGCTGATGGCGAACTCGCCTGCGGCATCACCAGCGATGCCCGCTTCATTTTCAACCGCCGCTACTGGATGAAGGACGGCACCGTGGTGACCAATCCCGGCAAGCTGAACCCCGACATCCGCACTTCCGAAGGCGATATCGACCCCGAAATACCGCTGCTGGCCATCCGTCAGAACGGCAAAATCAAGGTCCTGCTGGCCAACATCGTCAACCACACCGACACCATCGGCGGCAACGACGTCTCAGGCGACTGGGCCGGATTCACCATCCGCACGCTGCAATCCGAGCTTGGAGCCGGTTCCATGGTTTTCCCGCTGATCGGCTGCGCGGGCAACATCAATCATTTCGATGTTTCCACCAATATGCCGCAGACGCAGTATTCCGAAGCCGAGCGCATCGGCAAGGGCTATGCCGAAAGCATTTCCAAGGCCCTGCCCTCGCTGAAACCGTTTGCCGCTGCGCTGAAAACCATGGGCAAAACCATTCAGGTCGGCCCGCGCCAGCTCACGCCCGAAGAAATCGCCGAAGCTCAGGCCGTGATGGACAAATACCCCGACGTCGAAGTCGTCGACGTCTCCGGCGCCGACCTCACCTCGGAGGACCTGGCAAAGAAAACGCCGTTTGCCCTGAAATATTTCGCCTACAATCTGTTGAATATGCAAGCCAACACCGAGCCGCTGGATTACAACCTCACCGGCATCAGCTTCGGCGACGTGGTAATCGCGTCGTTGCCGAGCGAACCCTTTGTGGAAATCGGGCTGACGCTACGCAAGGAAATTTTCCATGGCCGCCTGGCTTTCGCCGTTTCGCACAGCAACGGCACCGGCAACCTCAAATGCGGCGGCGGTTACATCCCGAACCTGTGGAACTACGGCCGCGGCGGTTACGAAACCACCCCGCGCTCGAATCCCGCGGAGCCCCTCGCCGCCGCCAAACTCCTGAACGCCTGGCGGGAACTCGCCAAAGGTTGAGGTAAATAAAATGAAAAAGAATACCTGTGAGCTGATTTTCACCGGTGATATCATGTGCTGCCTGCCTCAGAACGGGGCCTGTCGCACTCCGCACGGCTATGACTACAAACCCGTTTTCAAAGCCGTCCGGGAGTACCTCACCTCGGCAGACTACTGTGTGGGGAACCTCGAAACGCCATTCGCCGGCGAAGACGCGGGTTATACCTCGGAGTTTTACTCTTTCAACACCCCGGACGAATTTGCCGCCGCAGTCAAGGAAGCCGGGTTCCATCTGGTCTCCACCGCCAATAACCACTGCCTCGACCGCGGCGTGAAGGGTCTGAAACGCACCCTCGACGCGCTCGACGAAGCCGGCCTGGCCCACCTCGGCACCGCCCGCAGCAAGCAAGAGCGCGAACAGACATTCGTGCGTGACATCAACGGCATCAAAATCGGCTTCGTGGCCTACACCTACGGTACCAACGCCTTCGCCAATAACACGTTCCTCAAGGACAATGAACAATACGCAGTGAACCTTTTCCAACCGCAGGAGACGCTGCCCGGCATGGTGCATCTGCTTGACAAATACCCGGTTATCGCCGAAAACGTCAAGAAGATTTACAATACCCCGAACAATCCGGCCGCGCCGTATCTGGAACAGCTGAAAAACGATATCGCCAACTGCCGCCAAGCGGGCGCCGATTACGTCATCGTATTGATGCACAGCGGCAGCCAGAACATCGTGCCCACGGAAAAATACACCGAACATCTGGTCAAATCGCTCAAGCAAATGGGCGCAGACGCCATCATCGGCAACCATCAGCACGTGGTGCAGAAGTTCCAGTGCCGCAAAGGGATTCCGGTTTTCTACTGCCTCGGTAATTTCGCCACCACGCCGTGGGACAGCCCGGCCAGCAAAAAGAGCCCGCTCTCCACGACTTCGGTGACGGTCAAAATGCAGCTCAAGAAAGTCGGCAGCAAGGTCCGGGTCAAGGAACTCACATTCCGCCTGACCCGGTCGATCACCCACAAAAACGGCCAGTCGGTCGTGGTTCCCATGTTCGAGCTGATTCGCGACTGCCGCGACACCGACGAGCAAAAACAGCTGCTCACCGATTACCGCAAAGTGGTCAACAATTTCCTGAACCGCCCCCCGGAAACCCCGGTAATACCCATTCAAGAGCACAAAATCGAGCTCTTCTGAATTCCTTTTTCAAACACGGAAAACACGGAATTTCACGGAATTAAATAAATAATTTTTCCGTGCATTCCGTGTTTTCCGTGTTTAATTTTTATTCCCGGATCATGAGCTGTGAACTGGAGGTCAGATAGTCCCCGGAGATTACCTGCAGGAAAGCGCCTTTCCAGTCCGCGGGCAATTCCGCCCGCAGCAGATCGCCGTCGGCTTGCGCGGGGATGGTCAGCCATTCACGGTCGGGCCATTTGCCGCTGTCCGCCGTGAAACAAAGTACGGCACTGATGAATTTACCGCCCGTGACCTTGCCGCTGAGCATCGAACCGTTCAGCGCCGCGTCGATGACCTTCAGACGCTTTTTGCCGCCGGTCAGGTGTTCGCGGAAAAACGCGGCGATTTCTTTCGGTTCCTCGCCTACGGGACCGTGGCCATGCGGCCAGCGGATTTTCATGCAGACATCCACCGGGGTTTTCACAGTGGCCACGGATTTCTGCCACGAACCGGTAGGAAACGCGCCGTCATTGGTACCGTTGAACCACAATACCGGCGCATTGATGCCGGTCAGGAAGTTCGCCGGATCCCATTCGTCGCGCCACCAGTCGCGCTGCTCGGGCGTCATCTTTTCAAATTCATGCATCCAGGTGCTGTCCTCGGTCAGGTAGCCGCAGCCGTAAACCGGGCAGACCGCCTTGTAGCGCGGATCCAGTCCGGACGAAATACAGGTCAAAACCGCGCCCCAGCTGATGCCGGTGATGCCGATGCGGTCCGTATCCACCTCCGGCAGACTGCGCAGGACGGTGTTTGCGTTAATGACCGCGGCCACGGCGTGCGGAAACCATTGTTCGCGGGGCGGCATCGCAGGTTGTTTGTCAAAGGCTCCCCAGCCGGCGGGGCCGGAGAAACTGTGCCGCGGCCAGTTGCGGTATTCATTGCGCACGTCGTAAATCGCACCGCAGTTATCCATGGCGATGGCGGCGAAGCCGAGCTTGTTCCAGTAGTTGACCCAGTTCGGAAACGCAGTTCCGCCGCCGCCGTGGACCAGCACCACGCCCGGCACTTTGTGTTCTGCGGAGGCTCCCTCCGGCAAGCCGACCCAGGCAAAATTGCGTTTGCCGTCCAGACCGCTGTAGAAGATTGCTTTTTTACCGAATTCACATAAACAGTGTTCATCCCATACTTCAGGTGTCATTTCGAGGCATTCCGCCGCGATTTTCTGCAGAAATTTCATGGTTTATCCTCCTTGGAAGGGTCAATATAACCGCCGCGCCGGGCCGAATCAAGTTTCCGTATGGAAATAAAGTCGAAACAAATGCCGGAAAATACATTGAAATTTGCCCGAAATGCGGTAAATTCCCTATTAAAACCAAATGAGATGGATTTATGCCGCAAAAGAAACTGATTTTCGACAAGACTCAGGTGGAGGAAGCCATTGACCGGATTGCCGACGACATCATCGCAGAATTCAAAGTGACTTCGGAAAACAGCAATCCCATCGCTCTCCTGGGCATCCAGAAACAAGGGGTGCCATTCGCCCGGCGGCTCAGCGCCGCGATCAAACGCAAAACATCCTGCCAGCCGCTCGAAGGTATCCTCGATATTTCGATGTACCGCGACGACTACGGGATGCGCAAGAAACTCCCGGTCATCCTGGAAACCATCATCCCGTTCACGGTCGATGACTGCAACGTCATCATTGCCGACGATGTGCTGGCTTCGGGACGGACGATCCGGGCCGCGCTCGACGCGCTCACCGACTACGGACGCCCGCGGATCATCCGCCTGGCCGTCATGTACGACCGGTGCTGCAACGAATATCCGATCCGGGCCGACTACGCGGGCTGGAGTCAGAAAACTGCGGCCAACAAAAAAATCGTAGTGGAATTTGAAGAATCCGATGGCAATGACGGCGTTTATGAAAAGCCCTGGAACAAAGGCGGAGAGTTTAAAGCATGAGCAGCACCAAAATACAGAACTTCTGGACCCGCAAAGATTTACTGGAAATCTACGACCTGACCCCCGAAGAAATTACCCTGATCCTCGACACCACTGAAGAATTCAAAAAAGTCTGTCAGCGCAATGTGAAAAAGGTCCCGGCCCTGCGCGGCAAAACCGTGGTGAACTTCTTCGTGGAGCCCAGCACCCGCACCCGCGTGTCGTTTGAACTGGCCGAGCAGCGCCTCAGCGCCGACATCATCAACATGTCCGGCAGCACCAGCAGCCTGACCAAGGGCGAAACGCTGCTCGACACGGTCAAGAATATCGAAGCGCTCCAGGCCGACATCATCGTCATGCGCCACTCTGCGCCCGGCGCCCACGCGTTCATCGCCCGCCATATCAAGTGCGGCGTGGTCAATGCCGGCGACGGCGCCCACGGGCACCCGACCCAGGCGCTCCTCGACGTCTTCACTATCCGCGAAAAATTCGGCTCGCTGAAGGGCCTGAACGTATCGATCATCGGCGACATCCTCCACAGCCGGGTGGCCCGCAGCAACATGTGGGCGCTCCTCAAGCTCGGAGCCAATGTCACCTTCGCCGGGCCCGCCACGCTCTGTCCGCGCGAATTCGAGGAAGTCGGCGTCCGCGTATGCCACAATTTGAAGGACGCGCTGGTCGATGCCGACGTGGTCAATCTGCTGCGGATCCAGCACGAGCGCCAGCACGGCGGCTTCTTCCCCAGCACCGGCGAATACAGCCAGTTCTTCGGCCTCAACAAGGATTCGATGAAGTGGCTGAAGCCGCATGCCATGGTCATGCACCCCGGCCCGATCAACCGCGACGTGGAACTCTCCTCCGACATCGCCGACGGCGAGCGCTCGGTCATCCTCGAACAAGTTACCAACGGAATGGCGGTACGCATGGCTGTGCTGTTCCTTACCGCAGGAGTTTTGTGATATGAATACCAAAAGTCTTTATGTTTTGTGTGGCGCCCGGGTGGTCGATCCCTCGCAGGGCATTGATAAAGTGATGGATCTCGGCGTGGCCAACGGCATCATCGTCGACCCCAAGGACCTCACCAATCCCGAGAAAATCGACCTCTCCGGCAAGGTCATCGCCCCCGGCTTTACCGACGTCCATGTGCACCTCCGCCAGCCCGGCAACAACGGCGCGGAGACCATCGCCACCGGCACCATGGCCGCCGCCGCGGGCGGCTTCACCGGCATCCTCGCCATGCCCAACACCAAACCGTGCTGCGACACCGCCGGCACCATCGAAATCATCAAGCGCGAAAGCGCCCGCCATGCCAAGGTCCGCGTCTACACCTGCGGCTGCCTCAGCAAAAACATGGAAGGCAAGGAAATGGCCCCCATCGGCGGCCTGAAAAACGCTGGGGTCGTCGCCCTCTCCGATGACGGCAAGTGCATCCAGGACAACAATTTGATGCGCCACGTGGTGGATTACGCCAAGTCCTTCAATCTGCCGATCCTCGACCACTGCGAGGAAGAATCGCTGAAGGGCGACGGCGTAATGCACGAGGGCAAATGGTCCGTGCTGCTCGGCATGCAGGGCATCCCCTGCGCCGCCGAGGACATCATGGTCCAGCGCAATATCATCCTCGCGAAAATGATCGACTGGAAAATCCACATTCAGCACGTGAGCTCCCGCGAGAGCGTCGACATGATCCGCCGGGCCCGCGCCCGCGGCATCCGCATCACCGCCGAAGCCACTCCGCACCATATTTCGCTGACCGACGAGAACATCAAGAGGTTCGATACCAACTACAAGATGAACCCGCCCCTGCGCTCCGAAGAGGACCGCCTGGCGGTGATCGAGGGCCTGCGCGACGGTACGATCAGCATCATCGCCACCGACCACGCCCCGCACACCCGTACGCATAAGGAAGTGGAATTCGACATCGCTCCCTTCGGCATCATCGGCCTCGAAACTGCGATTCCGATCTGCCTGACGGAGCTTTACCACACCGGCATTCTGTCGCTCTCCGAGCTGGTGGCCAAGTTCACCACCGGCCCGGCCGAACTGCTCGGACTGGAAATCGGCTCGCTCAAACCGGGCGCTCGTGCCGACATTACGATCATCGATCCCGATCTGGAATTCACCTACGACGTAAATGAATCGTATTCCAAATCGCGCAATACGCCGTTTCACGGCATGAAGTTCAAGGGACGCGCCATCGCCACTGTGGTCAACGGTAATTTCATCTACGGTGCCAAGGAATTATGAAAACTAAAATCGAGAAGCTGGTCGATTCGATCCTGCCCGATATCGTCGCCATCCGCCGCGAAATCCACCGTCGCCCCGAGCTGGCCGGCGAGGAAGTCGGCACCGCCGCGCTGATCCGTGAGAAACTGGGCTGCACCGACATCAAGCTCCAGATCCCGTATCTGCAGACCGATGTCGTCGGTATGCTGCACGGCAAAGGCGAAGGGCCGAACGTGACGCTGCGCGCCGATATCGACGCCCTGCCCCTCGATGAATTATCCGATCTCGATTATGCCTCCGAGTATCCCGGCAAAATGCACGCCTGCGGCCACGATGGCCACACCGCCGTGCTGATCGGCGCGGCGCTGGTGCTGAACCAGCTGCGCCATGAGTTCAACGGTTCGGTCCGCTTCGTTTTCCAGCCCGGCGAGGAAGTCGTGGCGCTCGGCCACAAACTGGTCGATGCCGGTGCGTTGGACAACCCGGTGCCGAAAGCGGTTTTCGCGCTGCACGCCTGGCCCGGCGCTAAATGCGGCCTGATCATGTCGCGCCCCGGACCAACCATGGCGTCCGCCGGATTTTTCAAGGTGGTGATTACCGGGCGCGGTGCCCACGGCAGTGCTCCGCATAACTCGATCGATCCCATCGTGGTCGGCAGTCATGTCGTGACCGGATTGCAGACCATTGTCGCGCGCAACGTCAACCCGCAGGACGCGGCAGTGGTCTCCGTCTGCCGCTTTACCTCCGGGCAGAACGGCAATGTGATTCCTGAAACCGCAATCCTCGAGGGTACCATCCGTTCCCTCACTCCCGGGGTCGGCGAACAGCTGAAAACGCTCCTGCGCCAGTATATCGAAGGCGTCTGCGCGGCCTTCGGCGCAAAATGCGACCTCGAGCTGGATGTCCCCTATGAAGTGCTGATCAACACCCCCGAATACGTGGATATGGTCAAGGAAACTGCGCTCGAAGTTACCGGAGCTTACGAAGAACTGGCGAGGCCGTCGATGGGCGGCGAGGATTTCTGCTTCTATCTGCAGAAGGCTCCCGGCGCGTTCTTCCGCCTCGGCAATGGCGAAACCAGCCCCGGCACCCACAATCCGCGCTTCAACTTCAACGATGACGCCATCCGCAACGGCATCCTGATGATGGTGAACCTGGCCCTGAAAACCCTGAAGTAAGCTACCTCAAGATGAAGTCGTCCGGCAATGCCGACTCGAAGGCCATTCTTTGCCCGGTGGCGGGGTGATCGAACTTCAACCCGGAGGCATGGAGTGCCTGACGCGGCATCCGCAATTTCCGCTGGTCCTCGTCGGTCAAAGTGTCATCGCAGAAACGCAGATAACAGGTATCATCCGGACCATAAATCTTGTCGCCAGCCATCGGATAGCCCAGCGAACACAACGTCGCCCGGATCTGATGCAGCCGTCCGGTACCCGGACGCACTTCCAGCAGCGTGAGGCCGTCTTCACACTTCACCGGGGTAAAACTGGTGATGGCATACTCGGATTCAGCCTCGGGCCGCGAATGGGTAAAGCGCCGTTTTTTGCGGATCACCGAGTCCGGGTCATTGCTCAGATAGCCCTCGGCGGTGAATGCCTCTTTGACCTCGCCGAACACCAGCGCATGGTAAGTTTTCTCCATGCGGTCGTCCTGCAATTGAGCGCTCAGGGCCGCGGCGGCATCGGAAGTTCTGCCGGCGATCAGCAACCCCGAGGTCTCGCGATCGAGGCGGTTGATGATCGAGACCTGCCCGTATTTCTGCGAAAGATCGTACCAGAGGGTATTGCGGAAAAACGCCCCGCCGGGGTGGCACGGCAGTTTGCCGCCTTTGTCCACGACCAGCAATTCGCGGTCCTCGTAGATGATTTTGTAGTCAAAAACCACCGGCGGCTCGGTGTTTTCCGGAAAGAACTCAATCGTTTCGCCGCTGTGCAGCTGCCGGGAGGCGCGCGTCTGGTGACCATTGATCCGGATGCGCCCGGCCCTGATCTCCTCCTGCCACTGGTTGCGCGAGAGATAAGAAAAACGGCCGCTCAACCATAAGTCGAGCCGCCGTCCTTCGTCTTCACTGCCGATTACACTGCGGATGACCCGTTCAGTATCCATAGGAAATCAGCAATGCAATCTCGTCGCAGCAATCTTTTTTCGGGCAATTGGCGCAGTCGCTCCAGATTTTTTCGGGAAACAATTCCTTGTCCACCACTTTGAAGCCGAGCTTCTGGAAAAAATCCGGGCGCAGCGTCAGCGCAAAGAGCCGGAACTGCCCGCGGTTGTTTTTCAGCCGTTCGATGATGAATTCCACCATCAGCCTGCCGAGTCCGCGCCCGATCAGGTCTTTTTCCACGGCCAGCGAACGGATTTCCAGCAGGTTGTTGCCGAAGTCGCGGGCGGCGCAGCAGCCTTTGACCACGCCGCCGATTTCGGCCACGACAAAGTTTTTGCTGTAAAAGCGGATGTCATCCTCGGTCCGCGGCAGCACAATCTGCTGCTCGGCGTAACCGTCCAGAATTTGTTTGATCGCCGGAGCGTCAGCCGGGGTCGCCGGCCGGACTGTCGCTGTGCTCATTCTTCCTCTACCGGCTCTTTTTCGGTGAATTCGGCAATACTGCGGAATTTCCGGTAACGTTGATCCAGCAGCTCGGAAACGCTCAGCTTGCAAAGTTCATGCAGATGATGCTTGAGCACTTTCTTGACATTGGCGGCCGCCGTGGCATGATCCTTGTGAGCGCCGCCGAGCGGCTCGGGAATGATTTCGTCGGCGATATTCAACCGCACCAGGTCGGACGCGGTCAGGCTCAGTGCCGCCGCCGCCTGTTCGGCATAGGAACGGTTTTTCCACAAAATCGCGGCGCAGCCTTCCGGCGTAATCACCGAGTAGTAAGCATTTTCCATAATCAGCACCCGGTTGCCCACGCCGATGCCGATGGCGCCGCCGCTGCCGCCCTCGCCGATCACGATCGAGATCACCGGCACTTCCAGCGCAAACATGTCGCGCAGGTTCACGGCGATCGCTTCGGCGATATGGCGCTCTTCGGAGGCGATGCCCGGATAAGCGCCGGGGGTGTCGACAAAGGTGATGATCGGCACTCTGGCCTTGTTGGCGATCTGCATCAACCGCAGGGCTTTGCGATATCCTTCTGGACTGGGCCAGCCGAAATTGCGGTGTACGTTTTCTTTCATGTCGCGCCCTTTCTGGGTGCCGACCACCATCACGGGATAGCCTTCGAAGCGGGCGAAGCCGCCGACAATCGCCGGATCGTCGCGGAAACGGCGGTCGCCATGCAGCTCGATGAAATCCTCGAACAGCGCATCCACGTAATCCATGGTATAGGGGCGCTTCGGGTGACGGGCCAGCTGGACCCGCTGCCAGGGCGTCAACGATTCGTACGTTTCGCGCATTGTATCCTGAAGTTTCTTCTTAAACGGCTCGATGACCTCGCTGAGGTCGATATTATTGGAATTGCTCTCGGCCTCCAACTCGTGGATCTTTTTCTCCAGTTCAACTATCGGCTTTTCAAAATTCAAAATCGTATCTGCCATACATGTTTCCTTCGTTAATCAGTAATTTCAACCGGAGTCAACCGGGGTACAATTGCATATAATTCTTCGACTTCTTGGTTGCGCATGCGTACGCAGCCGTTGCTGCTGCTGGTGCCGATGGTCTGCGGCAGCCAGGTGCCGTGAATGCCCAGCCCCTTGTAAGCGGGCCCGGTCTCGCCGGTGGACTGCAGCGCCAGCCAGCGGGTGCCGAGCAGATTGGCGGGATCGCCAAACGGAATCACCCGGCCATCCGGCGCGTACCATTCGGGTTCCTTGACCTTGGAGGAGATCACAAAAGTGCCGTTCGGCGTGCGCTCCTGCTTGCCGATTCCCACCTGGTAGACCTTGAAAACTTCGTTGCCGTCATACAGAATCATATAGTGGTTCGAGCGCGAAACCTTGATTTTCCAGTCGCCGCTGTAAATGCGCAGGTTGTCACCGAGGCGGATGATCGAGCTGTTCTCGGGAATGCTGTTGCTCTTCTGAATGCCTTCCACGGTGGTTTTGTGCGTGGCGGCAATCCGGTCCAGCGTGTCGCCGCGCTTGATCAGGTAGTTGACTTTTTTTGGTTCAAACGGAATATCGCTGAAAAAGATCCCGGTATTCGCCACGCTCAGCGCCCCGGCAATCGCCAGCCACGGACGGCTGTATTCGCGGAACTGGCCGGATTGGATGACCGGCTCCAGCAGCTTGCGCGCCTGGACGAATTCGCGTTTTTTATTCAGTTCGTCAGCCTCGGCCTTGATATCGCTGAGCTTGCGGCCGTTGAATTCCAGGGATTCCAGCGGTTCGTTGCCGACCATTTTTTCGGCTTCGACGGCGATCTCCGCCGGCACCACCGGCGAAGCGATCTGCTCCGGACGGGGCGTAACATTTTCAACCGGCGGGGTTTCCCGGACCGGAATCTCTTCGACAGGCGGAATCACCACGGATTCCGCAGGAACGGGGGGCTTGACGGGCTTGGCCTTGCCGCCGTCGCGTTTATACAGGAACAACAGAGCCACTACAATCACCACCAAGGCGCACGCAATGACCAGCACCCGCCGGGTCCAGGGATTTGCACTCCGCCGCTGCCGGTCTGAATCAAAACTGAATTGTATGTCTTTCATCCGTTTCCTTCGTTAAACAATTAAAAAACTGTCCCCGCCAACTACCTAATATACATTCTTAAAATATTTTTGCCAGTCCAACACAAAAAAACTTGACGACAAGATTAATCCGGGCTATGTTGATAAAGTAACACTTCAACCGAGAAGGAGCCGAAATATGAGCATATCAGGATTCTTGAAAAATCCGCTTTTGGAAAAAGACGCGGCGGATTCCTCCGCTATTTATGATAATGACGCCTGGCGGATTTTCCGGATTATGTCCGAATTCGTCGATTCGTTTGAGACCATGGCCCATCAGGGGCCGCTGATCTCGGTATTCGGCTCGGCCCGCACCAAACCGGATTCCCCCGAATACGCCGAAGCCGAAAAAATGGGCCGGCTGCTGGTCGAGAGCAAATACGGCGTGCTGACCGGCGGCGGCGGCGGCATCATGGGCGCGGCCAACAAAGGCGCATTCGAAGCCGGCGGCACTTCGGTGGGGCTGAACATCGAGCTCCCGCACGAGCAGAAGCCCAATCCGTACCAGACGACCAGTCTCTTTTTCCGTTATTTCTTTGTCCGCAAGGTCTGTTTCCTCAAATACTCGCTGGGAATCATCATTTTCCCCGGCGGCTTCGGCACGATCGATGAGCTCAGCGAAGCGCTGACCATGATCCAGACCGACAAGGTCAACGAAATCCCGATCATCATCGTCGGTACCCAGTTCTGGCAGCGGTTCAATGAATTCGTCACCGAAACCATGCTCCCGGCGGGCATGATCAGCGCCGCCGACCTCGAGCTTTACTCCGTGGTGGACACCGCCGAGGAAGCTTTGGCCATCCTGAAAAAATCGCACCGCTACGGTGTTCAGAATACAGTGAAAAAAGGATTATAAGATTTATGAATTTCATGGAAAAACTGAATAAAGCCTGGGCCGCCAACAATTCCCTCGTCTGCGTGGGCCTGGACCCGGATTTGAAGAAGCTCCCCGCCTGTCTGGCCGGCGAGTCCGATCCGATATTCAAATTCAACAAAGCGATCGTCGACGCCACTCACGACCTCGTCTGCTGCTACAAGCCGCAGGCCGCCTACTACGCCGCCTATTCGGCCGACGACCAGCTCAAGATGACCATCGACTATATCCGTACCACTTACCCGGAAGTCCCCGTGATTCTGGACGTGAAGCGCGGCGACATCGGCTCCACCGCCGAAATGTACGCCAAGGAAGCATTTGAGCGCTACAACGCCGACTCCCTGACCGTGAATCCCTACATGGGCACCGACAATCTCAAACCGTTTCTGGACTACGCCGACCGCGGCGTGATCGTACTCTGCCGCACCTCGAATCCGAGTTCCTGCGAACTGCAGGAGCTGGTCTGCGACGGCAAAACCATTTACGAACACGTCGCCATTCTGGCGCGCGATAAATGGAATTACAATCAGAACGTCGCGCTGGTGATCGGCGCCACCTTCCCCGAAGAACTCGCCAAGATCCGCGCCATGTGCCCGGATATGCCGTTCCTGGTCCCCGGCGTGGGCGCGCAGGGCGGAGACGTTCAGAAGGTGGTGGAAAACGGCTGCACCAAGGCCGGCACCGGGTTGATGATCAACTCCTCGCGCGGCATCATTTACGCCGATAAGAGCGAGAAATTCGCGGAAGGTGCCCGCAAGGCCGCGCTCGAGCTCCGCGATCTGATCAATCAATTCCGCTGATTTTTAAATTAATCAGATAAGCTGTGTCCGACTTCATCTGCGGCTTGGCCGCGCAGAAAAGCCGGACCTGATCTTTGCAGAAAGTCAACTGGGGGCGTTCCATCCGAAAATAGAGCCGTTTCCGGCCGTTTTCGAGTGGAATGCTCCGCGTCACCGCCACGCCCTGTTTGTGCCAGTCGATACCGTCGGATGATTTGAAAAGAATCAGCGCTTTTGAGCGGTTCGAGTAATATTTCAGGTTGTCTTTCAGCAGACAATAAACCTGCTTGCCGCGAGTGAACACAAACGGATCCTCTCCCGGGAAATTCGCACCCGGCACCTGAAACAAATCCCTGCGCACCGGAATAAACGGACCTTCCGGCCGCTCCGCCAACGCCGCGCCATGCGAAACCGGCCCGTAAAACGGCTCCGGGTTGTGCCGCGCCACCCACTTGTAGATCATCAGAAACCGCCCATCCGCCAGCTTGCAAACGCTCGGATTGGAGAGCATGACCGCTTCCGGGTCCGCGATGACCGGCGCCGCCGAATGCGTGAACGGCCCCGCTGGATTGCGGCTCCACGCCACCCCGATCCGCTGGTGGTTCCGGTGATCCCACCATTCGCCAGTATCGCTGTAATTGCCTGTGTAATACAGATAATAAATACCATTTTCGCAAATCACCGTCGGGTTATGCGCCACGTCCCGGTCCCATTTCTCCGGAGCCGTCAACGGCAGAACCGGATTCCGGAACCGGTATTCCGAATCGGGCGACTCCGCAAACGCATAGCCGATTTTCGAATGCGTCACCCACGCCTCGAACCCGTCCGCATAGTCCCAATAAGAAAAATAAAGATGACAGCCGCCCGCCATATCCTGCGCCATGCTGCCGCACCAGACGATTTTTCCCGGCAAGGCAAAAATGCCTTCCTTTTTCAACGTTTCGGTTTTGAATATTGTTTTCATGCCAATATTATATACCCGCCAGGCGGTTCCTGAAATGCCCGTTTCTCGAATTCTTGTATCCAGGAATAACATTTCTGCTTAACCACGGAAAAATTCTTTTTCCCCATAAAACAAAAAAAAACGCAAAATTTTTTTAATCTCCCTTTCCGTGCTTTCCGTGCTAAAAAACTCCCCATATACGATTATCGCGACAAATAATCGGCACAGGTCTTGATTTTTCGCACGCCGGAAAGTATCTTCATAACAGACGGAACTCCGGAGGTGCGATTATGAAAAAACTGTTGACTCTGCTCCTGGCGCTGACGGCCCTGACCATGGCGGCCGCCGAAAAAGCCACTAAGATTATTGCCCTTGACGACCTCGATTACAAATCGGTCGAGCAGTCCTGTCAGGTACTCCTCAGCAAAGACGGCAAGCTCGTCTATTTCCCCAACAACCGGGCCGTAATGGTCGAGGACTCCGAGGAAAATATCAAACGCATCGAGCTTTTCATCAAATTCTCCAAGGAAGAATTGAAGAAAAAAAGTCCTGCCGTGGAAAATAAACTCAGCGATGTCAAGGCCCCTCCAAAGGCGGAGGCGATTCCAAACCATAAAATCATCCCGCTGGGCAATGTCGAATATGGCACCGTCGAAACCACCTGCCGCCCCTGGCTCTCCGACGACGGCAAAATGGTCTATTCCATCCCCAACAACGCAGTGATCGTCACCGATACCCCAAAAGTGATCGCCGCCATCGAAAAATTCATTTCCGACCTGGCTAAAGTCGCCCCGGAACCGGCCTATGGCAAAATCGACTACAACGCCCAGCCCGCCGACAGTTCCGACAGCACAGTGATTATTTATTCAAACGGCTGGTACAACAGCGGTTGGTACGGCGGCTGGTATTCGCCTTATTACCGGCGCTACTGGGGACCGCCCCCGCGCCCGCGTCCTCCTCCGCCACGCCCGCCGCGGCCTCCCGCTCCCAATCCCAACCCCGGCGGCATCCGTCCGGGCAATCCGGGACCGCCTCCCGGCGGGCAGCCCTCCGGCGGCGGCTATCGTGGTGGCGGAGGCGGTTATCGTGGCGGTGGAGGCGGCAGGCGCTGATTACAACTTGCCTTCGGCCTTGAAACTGTAGTGGGTCGACCGGCTGACGATGAGGTGGTCGACAACCTTGATGCCCATGGTTTTGCCGGCTTCCTGAACCTGCATGGTCAACGTTTCGTCCGCCAGCGAAGGCGTACAAATCCCGCTCGGATGGTTGTGAACCAGAATCAGCCCCGAGGCGTTATGCCGCAAGGCCGACTGCATCAGATTGCGCGGATAAACCGAAGCCTGGTCCACCGTTCCCCGGAACTCCTCCCAGCAGATCACCATATTTTTGATGTTCACATAAATAACCAGGATCGCCTCGACTTCGACCGCGCCCAGCTTGGCTTTGGCATATTTTACCACCCGCTCAGGGCTCGACAATACATCCGCCTCGCACATCTGCTCCCCCAGATACTGCGAACACAAATCCTTGAGTAATTTGCACAGCACAGCCGAATTCCGCCCCATGCCCTCGACCTTCTCGAGCTTGTGCAGCGGCGCATCCATCACCCCGGACAACGTCTTGAATTCAGACAGCAGCTTCTTCGCCACCGGCTTGACATCGCGCCTCGGGATTGCATACATCAACAGCAATTCCAACCGTTCATAATCCTGCAGCGCATCGACGCCCGCGCTCATATAGCGCTGCCGCAGCCGTTCGCGATGGCCGCTGTTCATCGGTTCAATGTTTTTCGGATTTTTTTCGATCTGACTCATCCTGAGATTTCCGGTTCAATAAGGGATTCGGGATAATATACCATGTAAAATTGAAATATCATCCTGCATGAGGATAAAAAAATTCTGTTTCTTTTCGACTTGCGGGTGTTTTTTTTGAAAAGCATGCTATATTAAACGATACTTTGCGATCGGAGAGATGGCTGAGTGGTCGAAGGCGGCGGTCTCGAAAACCGTTGTACCGTTTCACGGTACCAAGGGTTCAAATCCCTTTCTCTCCGCCATTTACAACTTTTAAATACTCCTTAAACATGCCTAAGAGTGACAGAAATAGTGACAAATCGTGTCACTCCTAGATAAAGCACTGATTATTATAGACTTGGAATTCCCATGATTGCTTTCACCATGGGTTCCTTGGCGTGATCGTAAATCTGATTGGTCTTGAGGTTTGAGTGCCCGACAAGCTTCATCCGGGTATCCGCATCCGTGCCCGCATTGGCTTGGATTGTGTTGAATGTATGCCGGATCGAATGGAAGTCCACCATCCCCTCCTCTGTGGCTGTTATCTTGAGTTCCCGGAGAATCGTTGAGAACCTACGGGATAAATGAGAGGCATCCTTCAGGTATTGCTTGGCTACATCCGGGAGAATATAGCCAGATTTCCTATTGCCAATAACCTTTAACATGAACTCCCTGAATACGGGATGCACAGGTATCTTGTGATTCTTGCCATATCTTGAAAGCTTTTCGTCAGCATACTCTACCCAATTATAGTTATCAATGAAGTCCTCGACTTTCAGAAGTGCACAGTTACCGAACCGGCACCCCAGATAGTACCCCTCCATGAACAACACCAGCCAATCCCCGGTAAGGTGCTCCCGAAGCTGCTTGAGTTCCTCCATGGTTAGTGGTCTCCGGGTCTCGCGCTCCGGCCTCTTGGGTGCTCTTACGTCAGCCCATGGGTTCTCCTGTAGCCCGATTGAGCGTTTGATCCTGTCGAATACTCCATGGAGCCCATTGCGGTAGTTGATGATCGTGCCATCGGACTTGTCGTTACTCCTGAGTGACTGGATGAAGGATACATTGGTGTCATAGCTGATCGACTCAATGATATCAATCTTGTTATCCAGTAGCCAGCGAGTATATACGTTCCAGATCATGGAGACTGTATGGACACTCCGAGGTTTCATTTCGCGGGTCTCCTCATGGTTCATATAGATATCCCATGCTTTCTCCAGAGGTGTCCGGGTGAATACATTGGAGGCCACGAAGGTATTGATCAGGGATTGCAGGATTGTCCTGAGCTGGTCACGATTGGGGATCGCCTTGGCTGTGATTGCGGTCTGTTGGAGCATGAGCATCATCTTCTCAGCGGTTTCCCTGTCGGTAGTGCCGGTGGATTTGCGCTCGCGTTTATTGGTCTCCGGGTTGATCCCATTGATGTACCAGATGCCATCGCTTTTCTGATAGAGATTCATGGGTTACCTCCAGTCCGGCAAGCGTTCGACCATGTGCGGATTGATGGAGAAGCCCTTCTCATAGTCCGGGTTAGGTACGAGGCGTATCCTGAAGTGAGTCAAGAGGGCATCCGTACAGATCGCCTCAATGGATACTCCGGTGTCCTCTTGGTTTTCCTTCGCTGAGTTCGACCTAGAACGGTCTGGTTGTCCGGGGAGTTGCTTTACTGGTCGCTTATCATCATCGAGTCCGAGGAAACTCTTGAGCTTCCCTGCTGGAGTCTGATTGGTTAATTTTGTAATCATAGTAGCTTATCCTTGTATGGACAGTACTTGACAATCACCAATAGTCATTGTATAATATCAGTGATTGTCTTTCCTGAAGTGTGTGGATCGACCTTAGTTCGACCTAAAGCGGTCTAAGTCGGTCTATGTGTAATGTGTGTGGTTAGACGATTGTTTGCCGCTCGGTGATTGTGGTTATTCGCCGGGCGGCTCTTTTGTTTATTATGGTAAGAGATACCAGAGTATCTTTTTCCACCATGGAAGTTATGAAGCTGGCTGGAAGTGTCTCGCCTCCTCACCGCATCTACCTTCAGGGTTCCGGGCTTCACTACAATAGACTTCATCGGCTGGTGTTACATTGGATGAGTAGCAATAATAAATCCGGTATTCCCTTCTTGACCATACGCAATCCCTGCAATGCTTCATTATCTTACATCCTCCATATAAAGAATTCCTATTAACATCTGTTCAATCCCCCATGGAATACTTGGGTGACAATGAAATGCCATTGGCTTCATTTCCCGAGCAAGCTCTTTGCACTCACGGATTTTATCAAAGAGTTCCTTGCTGCATTTCTCATAGTGCTCCTTCCTGCGCTTATGCCAGTCATCCAGCACTGGTTCTGGCATGGACTCATTGAGCTCCTTGACTGCCTGTTGTAAGTGCTCCGGGCAAAAGGCTATATCGGTGGCGCTAATATTCGAAGTCTTTATGATGATCTTTTGTATTCCCTTATCTGCACCACAGGTGTTACATGTGCGGTAATCATTGGTGACCGGTTCGATTGTGATTAGTTTTTCCATTGTTACTTTTCCTTATTGTTTATCTATTATTTCGGGATGTTTTTTGACGTATTCCTGAGCATTCTCAATTGCTTCCTTCAGCTCCTCCATATCATCTGGATCGTAGTATTCGTCAAGTCTGTCCTCCGGGATCGGCACGAGTAAACACCGCGCATGTAGACGATCATCAAAGAATTCCTTGGGGTTATCATAGAACGGAGCGCAGATCATGCCATGAAATGACCACATGAGCCCATCGGGAGCCCAGAACTGGAAGGATTGATAATAGTTGCCATCCCATCCATCCCGGATATCCCAATCAATTTCGATCTCGTACCTCCTAGCCCATGCTTCGATTAATTCTCGGGCTTCCTTGGAGATCAACCGGCAGCGGTCACCATTAATGGTTGTCCATTTGAAGTTTCTCATAGTTATTTACTCCTATTTTCCATAGATGAAAAAGCTTGATTTGGGATTATTGACTTTTTCGGACGCTATCTGTTCAAGCAGTTCTTCGCTAATCTCCTCAAGATACAATCTTTTGTATTTCAGCGCTTCACGCCAACAGGCTTCAAAGAGACGATTTGAACCAATGAAAGTTTTTCGGAAGTTCGATTTTGCTGCCCTTCTTTCACGGCTTGCTTGCTTTTGAGCGTCTCGCTCCTGTTGGGCTTTCTCCTTAGCCATCCAGTCATCCCAATATCGCTTAAGTTTCTGATAAGGGTATTCGTTCTTTTGTCCTTGGGCTTCCAGTGTGTCGAGTATAGCGGCCATATCCGGTACGGTGATATTGATTGTTTTGTACATGGTCATATTTCCTTAGCTCTTGTTTATGTTTAGTTTATGTTTAATAATCCTGCTCTTTACTTAAGAGATAAGCCGGGTCGCCCCGGTAGTTGTAGAGTAGGATTTTGGCCAGCAGTTTCAGTAAGTTTCTCATGATTGCACCGGTTCAAGGTAGACAATGTCATTCTTTCTACATGCTATTTTGTAGCCCTTCCGCTTTGACCATGCTTTCCATGCGGTGAGGGTTCTTTTGACCGGTTCATAGTTTACAGCGAAAAAGTATTGACATCCTTGAGGATATTCAAGGAGCCCGAGGTATAATCTCTTTCTCATATTCAATTGTTCCTGTTGTTTCGATTGTGGTTATGTGTGTGTGTGGTATGTGTGGTTATCTGGCTAATACTTGAATAGACCTATTGAGTCTCACCGCGAGGTCAATGAATTCCTTGGCTTCAGTGTCGGTTAAGGGAGCCTCCCCTCGCCGGGATACTGCTGCGGTTATCTGTCCGTTTTTGTTGTAAATGTGAACACTATCAATCAGGATAGCGCCGCCGTTTTTCACGATGGAATAGTAATCTTCCATATAGTTATCCTATGGTTCGATTGTTATGGTTGTTATGGTTAGGTTATCTTTTGCAATATCTGACTCACATTAAAACATTAAAGCATATGAGCGCTAGTATTACTACAACTCGCAATGATCACCGGGGTTTGTGCCGTGTGGTTGCTTGTCGCTATTCGATTGTCAATAAACCCGGCCTAAGATGGCCTATAAACTACCGGGTTGTTTAGGTTACTTAAGTTCGGCCTTAGCTCGACCTAGAGCGGTCTAGAACGGCCTGAAGTCTACCCGGTGAAAGACTGGAGGGTTAATGTGGGTTAGTTTGCGGAGTTCTTCAGTTTTTCTACGGTCATATCGTATTCTTCTTCAGTCAGATAGCTATAGAAAGCGAGAAAGTCAGCTTTTGTCATATTGGGGAAGTCGCGCATTTTGTCAACATCATCACAAAAATCGTGGTATTGGGGCGCGGTGACTACTTCAAGCGATTCCATATCATCATCTTCCTCTATTTCGAATTCATAGTCAAGACGCTCAGCCAATTCGTCATAGTTGCCATCATACTCCTCAGTCAACCAGTCCGCGAGGCTATCAAGGTCAACCGGACAATTATCTTCATTAATGCTATCGAAGGAGACAATATTAGCATAACCATCAAAGGCTACATAATCCGCGCTGTAACGATAATCCCCGAAGGTAACCGCCCTTACAGCGTCCATAACTCGACCTTGAAAGTTTTCCTCGAAAAAGGAATCATCATTGCTATAGATTTGATCATCCGGCGAGTTTTCATCTGCGTACTCATTCCAAAGTCCGATTACAGCGCTATCGCTAGCATTCTCAAGGGCTTCTTTGATTTGTTCGTTCATTGTGTTCATTGTGGTTACTCCTGTGTTTTTGTGTGTGTGGTTATGTGTGTGGTTAGACGTGTGGTTATTTACCGGGGATGTTTTCCCAATTCGCGATATTCTTTACCTGGGCTACTCTCCTCAGAAGTAAGTCAAAAGTTCTCTTAAGCTCGATTTTCTCCAGTTCGGATTCAGGACGCACTTTTTCGAGTTGTTCCCAGATATCAAATTGCTTCATGCGAATTTTTCTTGCTGCTTCTTTGAGCTCATCAGTAAGTTCATCAATCTGTGCTTGGACTGCTTCGAGCTGTTCGATTTTTTTTGTGCTAGTGGTCATTTGTAGTGTTCCTTATTTGGTTGTTTCAGTTGTTTTGGTTGTAGATCGACTCGGGATAGAACCGGGGCGATGCTATTATTATACATGATGATTGATGATATGTCAATCACCAATATCACAAATATATTGATTTTTTTTGTTTTTGAGGCTGAAAACTTGACAAAAAAAGTTCAAGCGGTATATTGACAGTCAATTAATGGAGTGTTGATCATGTTAGTAACGGATGAAATTAGACAAGCTACAAAGAAATGGATTGCCAGTACTGGCGGCATAATGAGCGCTAGCCGTTTAATTGAAGCTAATCCGCAAGCATTATATAACCTCATTAACGGTAAGACAACCAACGCAAATAGGATATCCGAGAAGCTTCTACCGCTAATAAAGCCTTTTCTTCCAGCCGATTTCGAACTAGATTGCCCGGATGACGATATTTTGAAGTTACGCAGGACCATTATAGACAAAGTTAAGACGTTAGATAAAGATAAGTTACTGAAAGCTATAGAGTTACTGTATAATTTATAAGGGGATTCCGTAAATAATGAGCAGAGACGAGTATTGGGCGCAACGATTAAAAAATCCATCCTCCAAAGCATGGTATACCCCTATAACGGAATGGTTTAGCAGTAACTCGGATGCGATATTAGCTATTGCCGGGATGGTTGGAATATTTTATGTAATTGCTTTATTTGTAACGCTTATGGTTGATTCTGGTAATGGCAATTTAGCATTAACTAAAAAGCTGCTCGACCCCCTTGGAGTATTCAGGAGAAAGACAAAGGCAATCAAGTCAGAAGATACTAATAATGAGACTATTACCAATATTCCAGCACAATCAATACAGCCAGTACAATCACCCGTAAGTATGCCGCCCTGTGCAGGAGTTAAAACCATGCCCCCAGTACCACCGCAAAATATTCCCGAGATACCCGCGATGCCTTACCCCGAGAAAACTAGATACGGGCTCCGAATAGTTGTTATTCTGTTTAGTGTCCTTTTGGTATTTTTTGTGATTAAATACATGTTTTTCACCGGCATTTCTTCAAGTGACTACCCTATGCATTTTTGCCGCCAAACTCCAGAAACAATAGACATTATCAGGGTGGAGCGAAAAATTGACCTAATGTATAGATTTAACTTCAAGGTAAAGAAAACCAAAAAAGACAATGTACCATATTGGTCTGATGGGGAGCGTGTACTGCATCTAGGAAAAGATAAATGGCGCGACAAGGACTCATGGTATATCTTGTGTGATTGACATCCTCTCATAAAAAGCCATAGAGAAAGCCCCTGAAATAGTCTGGACGGTACTTTATACCCCCTTGACATTATCCTAGTGTTTCTCTGTCGTCTTTATAGTGATCTGTCAAAGGCAAATCGATTGTAGACATATAGTATAGGTTGTCATAACGTTTAGACATTGGATAGACCCCCTGATAGCCCTTGTAGGTAGACGCTTAATAATGGATGGACGGTGATACTGGATGGTGATACTGGATGGTAAATCAATTGGAGTTACTTGAGGTTAGCCCTAGAGGATTTGAGCTTAAATGAAAGAGTTTCATAAGTCACCCCTTATGCTGGCATCCTGCTCCGGTATGCATCCAGCCTGACAGATTCAGTTAGTCAGCCGCTATACATCCTGCTCAGTTAACCGCAAATTGACCCCTTGACAGTGTTCTACACTGCTGTAGTTCGAGGTCAATACTAGCAATTAGTGACAAAATGAGTGACAAATCAAGCTCAAATGAGCCCGAATCAGTCACCTTCAGAGCCCCCTACGGGGGGTATTTTTTTTATTTCCTCGCGATACCCAACCCCACAGAAATTTCTAGGGTAAAACTATCGCTGTATATATTCAGTTGTTTCGGTTGTAAGAGTTGAATTTATGAAATGATCATCTAAGTTATCAGCAGGGAACTAAAAGAGAATTTCGCTATTAACAATAATTACCCTATTTGCATCCTTTAAAACCACACAGGAGATATACTGTTGACTATTCGCTCCTCTGAGGTTTACCCGATTGGGTAGACTTCGAACTAGTAGTCCGTTCATAAAATAACATTGCAAATATGCGAATATGTGCTATA
>JBEBXH010000001.1:0-185649 GCA_040391785.1 Victivallis vadensis | reverse complement strand
CTTCCGCTCAGATTAGCGCGAAGAATATTCTGATTTTTTGTGGCTGATCAAATTATTCAACTTCGGCGTTTACCCTGGCGCCGGCGATCCAGATTACCTCATTGTCTTTGTCGTTCCGTCCGGTAACGCGGATGGTGATTTCCGGCTTGTTCAGATATTTCGCGGGGATGACGACCGGACCGCCTTTCTCCGCGATCAAATCATTGCCGACATAGACCTTGAGGCTTCCGTCGATCAGGCTAAGATCAATGGTCAACGCCTTGATTTTGCCGGCTCTGGTTTTCAGTGTCCAGTCAAACGAACCTTCGCTTTTCCCCGGCAGGTGCATCCCCCACAGGCCATAGTTAATGTTCCGCATTTTCGCGTAAAATTTGAGCGCACTGCCGTAATAAATGGCCCCGCCCCACTCGGATTTGCCGGCGGGCAGGTCGTGCAGATTGACCTCCACCATGCTGCGGTAACTTCTCAGATTGTATTCGATTGTCCCGGCCACAAAGACATAGCGTCCGTGTTCGCTTTTCACAAAATCTGTAATAGCCTCGAAATTCGCTTTGATTTTTGGCTGCAAATCCGGGGATGTGCCGTACATCAATGAATTGATTGCTTCCGCATACAGCTTGGAATATTTCCAGCCGTCAAGCAGAATCTGGGTCCGCCAGCGGGTCGGTTCGTCCATTCGCGGCATTTTCGCCTGAATCCGTTTCGTCAGTTTGTCGCATTCCCCGATGACCTGCGGCGTCAATAACTCCCGGACTTCGATGCCATTGCCGCAAATATAGTCGAGTCTGTCCATCTGCGCCTGCTGCACGGCAAAGAGTTGCCGGGCTTCGTCGGCGGCCGCGCCATATGCCTTGCGGCAGAAATTCTGAATCAGTGCCGCCTGGTCCGCATCGGGATTCCACAGCAGTTTCGGAAACAGGTACAGATTCAACGGCTGGGTACCCCAGTGCAGATGGCTCTCGGAGTTCATGCCCAGGAACTTCGGGCACTTCGCCATGGCTTTGAAATCGTAATTCATCTGGGTCTGCATGGGCCAGCAGCTGAAGATTTCATAGTGTCCATAATACGGGTACACGTAAACCCCGGCACTGTTCTCGACAAACCACTTGAAAACGTCCGCGAAGATCCGGTTGCCGCCCGGGTTCATCAATGGCTTGGCGTTGTTCACCGCCAGCGAGTTGAACGCCGTCCAGGCGGTAATGAATGCGTAAACCCCGGGGGCCGGTTTGACCTTGGTCGGAACCCGCCCGTAAGTGTGGTAAACATAATAAGTGATCTTGACTGCCGGATACTTCGCATGGATATGGGCGGCGACCATGTTGGCGAAATTCAGGACATTGCTGGAATATCCGTCGGGGTCCTTCATGGCGTTGCATTTATCGCACAGGCAAAACACTTCGTGATCGTTCGGCGATACGCACAGCATGATACGCTCCTGCGGCACGCCGCTGCCCAAAGTCGCCTCCACTTCCTGCAACGCATTTTTCGCAAACTCCGCGGCGGCTTCCTGATTATTGAAACAGATCTGCCACGCCTCCCCCGGCTGCTGACGCTTGCCGTCGCGCAATCCGTACCACTCCGGATGATCCTTGCGGTAGCGCTCAATCGGCAAATATGCGGCATAGGAGTGCCCCGCGCCGAGAATCGCGTAGGCGTCGCGCCGGTCCTGAGTCGTGGAATTCAGCCGCATCCGCCAGGCATACATATGTGCCGCATTGAAACCGTTTTCCATCTCCCGGACATACAATTCCGCCCCCTGCTGCTCGAGCCGCCATTCGAGCCCGGCATCAATATAGTTGGTGCTGGAACGGAACTCGCAGCGCGGCTCGTGAATCTGCCGGAAATCATTCAGTTTGATCGTCTTTTGCGTGGGGATATAAGTTCCCATCTTGCCGGGCATGAGCCACTCCACGCCGAGCTGCTGCAGAAACTCCCAGCCGCCGTAGCTGATGCCGCTCGAATGCGGTGCGGCGATATGCAGATAACTTCCTTTGCACTCAATCGCAAAGCGGTCATACTGAGTCGCGGCCTTGTCCAAAGCCGCCAGCAGTTCCCGGTTGGCCGGGTGATTGCCGACGATAATCGCCGGAGTCTCCGGCAGCGCATCATTTTTAACGATTTCCAGTTCCGCCCCGGATATCGCCTTCAGATAATTCTGCAGTTCCCGGGCGGTGAATTCCTCAAACGGCGACGGTTTGGCCGGAACACAGATTACGGCTCCACTTTCTCCGTTTTCGACCAGCGTGAATGCACCTTCGGCGATGACCGCAAATACACAGCCAATAATCAGCAACAATATTTTTTTCATCCGTTATTTCTTCCAATATTTCTGATTGTCCAGTGACCAGGGATTAAGATCGTCACATTCCTTCTGCCCGTTCGCCATGTTGACATGCCCGTCCGCATAAAGAACATTCGGCTTGAAAAGCGCGCCGTGATAACTGTAGAAGAGCTTATTGCGGTCGATCAACAATGCCGCACTGCCGGGCATATATACGCCGCCCGTCTTGACGCCCGAACCGCCCACCCGGAACAGATCCCCCAGCGACCGTCCCAGGTCGTAACTGCTACCGGCTGCCCACCAGCTCGCATCATCGCTGTCATGATACTCAAGCGTGCTGAAATCGGGCAGGTTCCACGCCCCGGGGCATACGGTATATTTGGTGACCATCCTGTAATTCTCCGCTTTGAGTGGGGGAACCTGACCGACAAGATACGGTACCAGTTCATCTTCCAGAAAAGTCCTCAATGTACTGCCCGGTCCATACCAGCCGCCGCTGAATTGATCATAATAACGCGCCAGCCCGTTCATCCAGCAGTCCGTGGCTCCCTGGCTGGCCCAGAAATCGTCATAATCCCCCGCATACAGCAAATTGCAGCTGCCGAGCTGCTTCAAATTATTGGTACACTGCGAATTGCGCGCCCGGGTACGGGCACTGTTCAGCGCCGGCAGCAGCATGGCGGCAAGTATCGCTATAATAGCAATAACTACCAACAGCTCAATAAGCGTAAAATTCCATCTTCTTTGTTTTTGCATACTCCTGACTCCTTATATTGTTAATGGAGAATTTATTCTGGTTTTGATATACTCGGTCTCATTGCTTGAAAAGAAATCACACGGTTTGTTGAAGAAAAGTTCAATCGCCCTGGTCAGCGTGTTGCTGTCAAAAACCAGTTGATGGAAGCTCCCCAACACGAGAAAATCGTCCGGCAGTGTCGCCGACTCGGCCATCACCAGTTTCGGCATGTCGGCCTTGAGGCTGTCCCGAACCGGCGCCAGCAGAAACGGCGTCAGACTGCCGCGCTCGATCACCAACACATCGAATTTGCCGTTTTCACGCGTCAGAAACTCATTGATCGCCGTGATCGGCATATTGCGCGGAATATGCGCCAACATTGATTCATCGGGTAATACTCCGGCCCGGCTTATATGGTCGACGATGAATTCGCGCAGCTGAGTGGCATAAGTCGACGTTTCCGAGTGCGGCAGCAGAAACGCGAAGCGGCGTCTATCCACTTCCGGAAACTGCTCGAATACCCTCGCGATGGCGTCACTCCAGTCCGGAATGACCTTGGACAAGGTGGTTTTAAACGTACTGTCACCGATCTGCAGGGTCGGCTTGCCGAGGCTGCCCAGGCATTCGATCCAGGAAGCGTTCAGGAAGCCGGTGACCATGATTTTATCGAATTCGCGCAGCTCGTCCAATACCTCCGGCTGAACATCGGTCCGGACATGGAAAATCTTGTAGGTTCCATGATATGGGACCAACGCTTCCTCCAACGCCCAGATGCTGTAGCTGTCCGGATACAAGTAATCGTCGATATTGATCAGTGCCACCTTGACCTGATACGTCTCCACCTTCAAATTGCCGCTGTAAAAGGTCCCGACCCCGGAGACTTTGCGAACAATTCCCGCATCCTGGAATTCCTCCAGCGCCCGGCGCACGGAAATGATGCTCATGCCCAGCTGCGCTGCCAGCTCGCGCTCCGGCATCAGCTTGTCCCCCACCTGCAGACCATCCTGCTGGATCATCTGCGTGATCTTGAATTTCGCTTCGTTATATTTTAAAACTCGTATCATTTCGTGCTCCGCTATGCTTTTATAATAGCATTCTTTTAATATTATAACGGTTTTTCCGGCAAAGTCAATACCGCTTTGAAATAATCCGGATATTTTATTTCCAAATCCAGGTTTGAAGTCTTGACATTTAAGAAAAAATGTGTATAATTATAATAGTGTCATTATAAATAGGTGCACTTTTCAAATGAACAATAAGCAATTCAAACAACTGAAATATTATAAGGCGCGTCTGGCGATCATGACCGCCATTGCGGAATCCGGGTTGAAGGTCGGGGACCGGGTTCCGTCACTGCGCAAGCTCGCCGCCTCGCTGCCCTACGGCGCCATAACCATATCCCGCGCCCTGACCGATATGCAGAACGACGGTCTGCTTGAGAGCCGCCACGGTTCCGGCACCTATCTGGCCCGGGAACTGAAAAACGGCAGTTTCCAGAACAACATCCTCTTTATCAATGTCGGCCGGCGCGACCAGAACGGCACGGGACCCCATGAGGATGTGCTGCGCAACTATCTGGCCGAAAACGGCGTCGGGCTCAATCCGCTATTCGTCTATGAATTCGGGCTGGATATCATTGAAGCGGCAAAAAATTCGATCGCCATTCTGCTGACCGGCTGGCTCACTCCGGAGTTTCTCCACCAGATGCATAGCATTCACCAGCCGATGATGATCATCGGTAACTATAGGGAAAATGATTCCATCCCGTCGGTTTCACTGGATTTTGAACAAGGCTCCTACCGCCTGACCAAGCAGTTTATCAAGGAAGGCAAAAAACGGGTCGCGTTATTTTCCACGGTGTCGGAAGAGTACTATACCTCCATCTGCTATCATGCCGGTTATGCGAAAGCCCTGGCTGAGCACGGTTTGCCCCAGAATATCCTGAACATGGATGATTTCCTGGGCAACGATCCCGCTTTCCGGCATTCGATGAATTCAAATCCCCCGGAAGCCATCCTGATGGAGCCGCACTGGTTCTATAATTTCTCCGCCTGGTGCCTCGATAATCAATATCATCCGGCCCCGTCCATCGGTATATTTTTCACCCCGTTGAATTACCGGGTATACCGCCAGAGTGCGAACTTCCGCTGGGTCGTATACGAGGACCTGTACCTCACCGCCGCCAGGCTGCTGCTGAATCATATGGCAAAAGATACCGCGCTGGAATCGATGGTGATCGAACCATTTATTCCGGGTATAGATAATGATGAATTAACTTTTACGTATTAAATTTGGAGAAGTCGAATGAACAAAGCACTCATCACAAAAGGAACGGAAATGAAAAAATATTTCACGCTTATCGAACTGCTGGTCGTCATCGCCATCATCGCAATTCTTGCCGCCATGCTTCTGCCGGCGTTGAACAAGGCCCGGGAGCGTGCCCGAACCGCGTCCTGTGTCAGCAACATGAAGCAAATCGGCCTCGGACGCGAACTTTACAGTCATGAAAATGACGGTACGGTCCAGATGCTGTACAGCGCGTCCTACGATAAAATGTGGACAGAATACGTGTTCGGCATGAAATCGGATCAGGTCAAAGCAAGCAATTTCCTGTACTGCCCTTCCCCGGTCAAACCCACCTTCACACGCAGTGTCTACAATACCTATGGCGCTTTTTATACCGGTAACCTGGCCGGCGGGGCACTGCCGAATAAATATGTGGAGAGATTCGGCTCCAATCAGTGGGTCATCTTCATCAAAAAGCTTGCCATCCCCTCCCAGACCTATTTTGTCACCGACGGAGCGAGCAATGACGGCACGCCAAACGCCACCGCCACCACCTTCAACGGTCAGGGAGCCGCCGCCAACCAGCACGGGTCGATGATCAATGTCGGTTTTCACGATGGCCATGTCGCTACGCTCGCCCCGACAGCATATGGGACCATTGTCAAAGAAGTATTCATCCGCGCCGGAGAAGGACGATACGATGGCGTCATGTTTTTCAACGTTAGTACACTCAGCCGCCACTGGCTGTAATAATACAATCACATAAGGAAATGAAATGAAGTCTCTTACCGTAATACTCCTTCTGGCGATGAGCCTGCTGTCCCTGCAGGCCGGTTCCCGGATCCTGATTGCCCCCGGCGCTACTCCCTATGAAGAATTTGCCGCCGGCGAACTGCAGCAAGTCTGGCTCAAATCCACCGGAGTCAAGCCCGACATCGTCACGGACGGCGCTCCCAAAGCCGGCGACATGGTGGTCGGCACCGCCGACACCCCGCACGTCAAGAAGGTCTATCCCCGACTCGGCTTGTCCCCGGAGCGCAAACACGAACTGGCGGTTTATGAGCTTGACGGCGTGTTGTACCTGACCGGGCAGACTCCGCGTGCCGTGGTCGACTCCACCTTCCTGTTTCTGCGCGAAAACGTGGGCGTGCGCTGGCTCTGGCCGGGCAAAGACGGCGAATTCATCCCCGAGCATCAGGCGATATCGTTTACCGGGGTCAAGCGCAACCTCAACCCGGATTTTACCCAACGGACCATACGCCTCTGCGGCTACGAAAAAAGACCGGTGGATTTCGAACTGTTCCTGAGCCGCAACTTCGCGACTTATCAGGGCTGTTCGCAGTACGATTTGCCTCACAAGGGCAACAGTGATCTCTATGAATTCATCATTTCGCGCTCGCGGCGCTGCGGAATGGGTACCGTATACAGCGGACACGTCGCCTTTCACGAGGTTCCGCTGAAGGAACGCCCGGAGCTCTACGCCCTGCGCGAAGGCAAACGCAGCCAGGACCAACTCTGCTGGAGCCAGCCCGACAATGCGAAACTGGTCGCCGGACACCTGATAAAAATGGGGCAGAAATTCAATTACGGCATCAATGAATATTCCCTGTCCGTGCATGACAACGAAAGCTACTGCCAATGTGCCGATTGCCTCGCCTCGCTCAAAGAAGGCGGCGGTTATTCGCGGATTTATTTCCGTTTTGCCGATGCGGTGGCGCGTGGGATCAAACAGCAGCAGCCGGGCGCCATAGTCGGCTCGCTCGCGTATCTCGCCTATGCCTCTGAACCGGGAATCAAGCTGAACGATCTGGACTGGGTCGAGCATTGCCCGTGGTCACGCTGCTACAGCCACACCAGCAAAGAATGCGGCGCCAACACCTCCGCATTCGCCATGACTGAGAAGTGGCGCAAGACCGGCATCGACGTCGCCATCTACGGTTATTTCTTCGACTCCATCTCGCCGGTGGTCGCCCTGCCCTGGGGCAATCTGATTGCCGATGAAATCAGGCGCTACCGCGACATGGGCGTGTACCGCCTCGCCCCCGAACTGATCCTGGGCTTGCCGAAGACAGCTTCGGCCGAATTCAGAAACTCGGTCACCTTCCGCCTCTCCATTTATCTCTATCTGCATCTCATGCTCCAGCCGGATACCCCGGTCGAAACCCTGATCCGCGACTGGTGCCGCACTGCTTATGGTCAAGCCGCGGAAGATGACATGGTTTCATATCATATGACTCTGCTTGCAGGCGCTGACAAAGTCAAATCGCACATGAGCGGAGTTTTTTGCCGCCCGAATCAGGTGGCCGAAGAGATTTTCGCCGTCCCCGGCCTGATGGAACACTGCGAAACCATGCTTAAAAACGCGGAAAGCAAGCTCACCGAATCACGTTACCAGGACAATCTCAAGCGCGAAAAACGCCTGTATGCCGACCTGAAAAAAGTCGCCATTTCAACCCTGCACGAAAGCTTCACTCCCGTACCGCTCCGCCAGGATTCCAAATCGAGCCTGAATGCCCGCCTCGGCGCAAGCGGAGCCTCCGTATATTATAACACGGAAGAAATTGTCCTGCAACTCGCCCCTGACAGTGAAGTCTTTCTGGCCACGCCGTCTGACGAAAGCTCCGGCGAATACCGCACGTTCCGCCCGGCCCCGGGCAGCAGCGAAATCCGCATTCCGTTTCATTCCCTTGGCGTCGCTCCGCCGCTGGCCGGTGAAGCCTGGCGCATCGGCATCCGCAATGGCCGGAAATTCTACCCGGAAAAGCTACAGAATAAAACCGAATTTAAAAATTTCGGCTACCTCGTGTTCACTCCGGAAATCACCGATCCGGGCCGCCGGCTGCTGGTCCTGCCGGATAAACGCGATTTCGAGAAACGCACCCCCTCGATCTTCCGCGATACCGCTCATAAATACGGTTTTTCGGTTGACTTCGCCTTTGACGCCAAAGGTGTCGAGCGCGATCTCTCCGACTATGACGTGATCCTGCTGAAGCTCGATACCGTCTCTCCTTCGCCAGAGTTCTTCAAGGGCCCGCTGCTGCAGGCCGCTGAACGGGGCGCGCTGGTCATTCTCGCCGGAGAGAACTTCATCACGCCGCCCGGTCAGGCCTTCGGCAGTCCCGAATACGGCTTCAAAACGGTCGCGGCATTGAATTCGCCCACGATCAAAGTTGCCCCGGATGCGGCAAAACACATCACCGCGCCGCGCAAAATCGAACAGGGCAACAGTTATCCGGCATTTGCCGTTCACATCCCCGAGTACCCGGAGAAATGGCAAGTATTTTACTCCGCGCTGGACAAAGACCAGAAAGAACGGCCCATCATGCTTTTCCGCCGCGAAGGCAAAGGCGGCATCATCGTCACCAGTTGTCCAATGGGCCTTAACCACGGCTGGCGCCTGTTCGGCGACCTCGCACCGGACTCTCCCCAGTCGACCTTCCATCTCATTCTCAATCTGTTCGGAAGCTCTCTCATGAACAAGTAATGACATAAATTCGCATTTGTATTAGCTCCGCAGCTGGATTTTTACCCACTGCGGAGCTATTTTATTAACATTATGAATACAAATGAGATTTTTACTTTAATCGAAAACGGCGGCGAGGTGGACGATGCCGCACTGAAACAGCTGCTGGCCCTGACCGATCCGGCGGAACTGCAGCGGCTCTATGAACTGGCCTATGCGGTCAAAACACAGTACGTGGGTCGCGTCGTCTATTTCCGCGGGTTGGTGGAACTCAGCAACATCTGTACCAAGGACTGTCTGTACTGCGGCATCCGCAAAGGCAACCACAACGTCAAGCGCTTCTGCCTCTCCAAAGAGGAGATCGTCGAAGACGCGCTGTGGGCGCTGGAAAATCACTACGGTTCAGTCGTCCTGCAAAGCGGCGAGCGCTCCGACGAGGAGTTCACCGCCTTCATCGAAGACGTACTGAAAGAGATCAACCGCCGCGCCAACGGCAAGCTCGGTATCACGTTGTCGCTGGGCGAACAGTCGCTGGACACCTACCGGCGCTGGTTTGCGGCGGGCGCACAGCGTTATCTGCTGCGAATCGAGGCCTCGGACCCGGAACTTTACCGCAAACTGCACCCGGCCGATCACTCTTATGAACAGCGTTTGCGGTGCCTGCGCGACCTGCAGACCGCGGGCTTCCAGACCGGCACCGGCGTCATGATCGGGCTACCGTACCAGACGCTTGACAATCTGGTGCACGACCTGCGCTTTTTTCAACGCATGGACATCGACATGATCGGCATGGGGCCGTATCTGGTGCACCCGGACACTCCGCTGGCCGCGGCCATGCCGGACTTCGACGTCCGCAAGGAAACCCAGCTGCAGATGGGCCTGAAAATGGTCGCCTGTGCCCGCATTCTGCTGAAGGACGTGAACATCGCCGCCACCACCGCGCTGCAGGCGCTTTCGCCGGAGGGACGGCAGCTCGGGCTGCTGGCCGGCGCCAATGTCATGATGCCGAACGTCACCGACACCCGTTACCGCGCCGGCTACCAGCTTTATACCGGCAAACCCGGCATCAACGAAAATTCGGAAGAGTCCAAACTCTCCCTGGAAAAATCGATCCTTGCCATCGGCGAAACCATCGGCTACGACCAATGGGGCAACCCCCGGCATTTTTATCAGCGCCACATGCAATACGCGGTCATCGGCTATCCGGTGGCGCACTCGCTCTCGCCGCAGATGCAGAACGCCGCTTTTGAAGCGCTCGGCATGGGCTCACCCTACGGCAAAGTGGAGGTAAACCCGCAGGCACTGGGCGAATTTGCTGTCGAGGCCCGTGCCAAACTGCTCGGCTTCAACATCACCGTACCGCACAAACAGCATATCATTCCGTTCCTCGACGAAATCGAGGAGTCGGCCCGCCTCGCCGGCAGCGTCAACACCGTGTCGATCAAAGACGGCAAAATGCATGGCTATTCGACCGACGGCTACGGGCTCTCTACCGCCTTGAAAGAGGCATTCGACCTCGACATCAAGGACGCCTCGCTCCTGTTTCTGGGCTGCGGCGGCGCGGTACAGGCAGTATCATTTTACTTCGCAGCCAATGGAGCGAAGAGCTTATTTTTCGCCAACCGCACGCTGGGTAAAGCAGAGGAACTGGTCGATGAATTGCGGCGGCATTACCCATCGGTGGAAATTGCCTGTGCCGAGCTGACCGACGAAGACGCCATCCGTGCATTCGCGGCCAGATCGCAAGTAGTCATCCAAGGCACCAGCCTCGGTTTGAAACCCGGTGATCCGATGCCGGTTAACCCGGAACTGATCAAAGGCTTGCCGCTTTTCGACACGATTTACAAGAACACGCCACTATTGCAGTGGATGCAGGCCCACGGCTCAAAAACCGCCGATGGACGCGGCATGCTCTTGCATCAGGGTGCGCGTTCCTTTGAGATATGGACCGGGCAAAAAGCGCCGGTGGAAGTTATGCGCAACGCACTGGAGTGCGAATTAAGAATTAAAAAATAAACACGCCACCGGGTGCTACCCGGACGCGGTCCAGCGCGCGGAAAGCGCTGGTCGCCTGTAGGGCGAAACAAACGAAATAAGAGTTACTAAAGATTGTCCGACTTGTCCGACCCGTCCGACATGTCCGACTCTCCGGAGAAGACCATGATACTTTATGAAATGATCAGCGAAATGCCGTGGCTCTTTGCGGTGTTCACCTTTATGCTGGGCTGCTGCATCGGCAGCTTCCTGAATGTCTGCATCTGGCGGATTCCGCGCGGCGAATCGGTGGTTACCGCGCCGTCGCACTGCCCGAATTGCGGACACCATATCCGCTGGTACGAAAACATCCCGCTGGTCAGTTGGCTGGCGCTCCGCGGCAAATGCAGCGGCTGCAAACAGCCGATCACCATCCGCTACTTCATGGTCGAACTCCTCACCGGCATATTATTTCTGCTGGTCTTTGCGAAAATTCTCTATCTGGGCTGGCCGCTGACGTTCCTGCCGCTCTATTTCGGGCTGATCATGCTGGCGGTCTGTACGGTTTTCATCGACATCAAACACCGCATCATTCCCGACCGCATTACCTACCCGACCATGATCCTGGGTATCCTCAGTGCGATGGCATTTCCGGAGACCTGGCAGCAAACGAGCCATCTGCTGGCGGCGGCGTTCTCGATTTTCACCCTGCTCGGCAGTTTGGGGGTCATGTACCTGGTGTCGTTTTTCGGCGAAAAAATCTTCAAGCAGGACGCGTTCGGGCTGGGCGACGTCAAATACATCGGTGCCATCGGCGCCTGTCTGGGCCTGCCGGGCACGTTCTTCATTGTGCTGATTGCGTCCGTGCTGGGAGCACTTTTCGGCGCGTGCGGCGCACTGGTCCTGAAAAAACCGCTCTCGAAAATGGCGATTCCATTCGGCCCCTTCCTGGCCCTGGCGACTTATCTCTGGATTGTGGCGGATGTCTTCATCATCAAATGTTACTTGAGTCTGCTGGAATACATAAGTCCGTTGCCGCCGCAACTGTAATAAATTGAAAATGGAAAGTGGAAAATTGAAAATTGAGGAGGGTCAAAGGGATTCATCCCTTTCCATCATTCTCAATTTTCAATTTTCAATTCTCAATTAAAAAAACAAAGTTTTTTAAAGTTGGAGGAAATAAAAAATGGGTATGACGATTACCGGGCACATCCTGGCCCATGCCGCCGGAGAAAAAAGTGTCAAACCAGGAGATATCATCCGGGTAAATGTGGACGTGCTGCTGATGCACGACGTGAGCGCGCTGGACGCCATCGGCATTTTCAAGCGCGAATTCGGCTCCGACGCCAAGCTCTTCCGCCGTGAATGCCTGGTAATCATCCCCGACCGCAAATTCGCCGCCAACCCGGATCTCGCCATACTCCGCGAATTCTTCAATGAACACGACCTGCCCTATTTTTACGATCCCAGCACCACCGACTATGCGGGCGCCTGGCACGAGGCCCTGCCCGAGCGAGGCCACTGCCGTCCCGGTGAAGTGCTCTTCGGCACCGACGCCCGTACCTGCATGCATGGTGCATTCGGTCTCTTCGCCTCGGGCATCAGCAATACCGACGCCGCGTTCATCATGGGCACCGGCAAACTCCCGGTCATCGTCCCGCCCTCCATCCGCATCGAGCTCAACGGCTCGCTGCCGGAAGGCGTCACCGCCAAGGACATCATCCCGCGCCTGATCGACGACATCGGCACCGACGCCGCCTGCTGTGCGCTGGAATTCGGCGGCTCCGCCATCGAACAACTCGGCCTCGAAGAACGCATGGCCATCTGCGACATCGCGGTGGAAGTCGGCGCCAAAAGCGGCATTGTGGCGCTTGACCGCAAGACCCTCGACTACGTCAAGGCCCGCAGCAGCAAGCCGTTCACCTGCTTTTTCAGCGATCCGAACGCCGAATACCAGGCCGTTTACACCTACCGCGCCGAGGACTTCGCGCGCCCCTGCCCGCTCGACACCTGCAAGATTTGTACTGGCAGCTGTACCGATGGCATCCCCGAAGTCTCCGAAGCCGGCGGCATCTTCAGCTACGCCCGCCAGAACGGCATGATGTAATCCTTTTTATTTAACCACGAATAGCACGAATATTCACAAAAAAATACAAATCCTATTGACCGCCGATTCCGGCGGTCAATAACTTTCGTGTTTATTCGTGCCTTTCGTGGTTAAAAATTCCCCATCCCCTGTCACAAAAGGATATCCTTTTGCTTTAATCTGCCATTCCTTTTTCGTGGTCGCCACAGTATAGTATTGTCACTCAAAAAAAAGAGGTCCTACTATGAACGAACGGATGGAAAAAGGCATTCAGCGCCTGCGCGAAATGAACAACCGCAGCGACATCGGCAAACGCCTCGAGGGCATCGCCCCGGACGTCAGCAAATACATCAACGAATTCGCTTTCGGCGATATCCATTGCCGCCCGGGCCTGGACAAAAAACAGCGCGAACTGGTCATCATGACCTGCATCGCCACCCTCGGGCACGGCCCCATCGAGCTGAAGAGCCACATCAACATGGCGCTGAACATCGGCTGGACCCGCGCCGAAGTGCTGGAAGTCTTCATTCAAATGATCGTCTACGCCGGGTTCCCGACCGCAATCAACGCCATCTTCGTGGCCGACGAAGTATTCAAAGAGCGCGACGCAGAAGGCATCGAAAACTGATTCCCTGCTTGAAAACTCATCCGCACCGCAATATATTCTCCCCATAACGGAGAACATACAACCATGTTGGATGCACTTTTCAGGCTACGGTTAGGGTGGGCAATCGGGGGCGGTTTACTGGGCGCTTTGACCGGAATTTTCGGTGGGCCGTGGGCCATATTCCGTACCGGACTGCTGGCTTTTCTCTCACTGCTGGCGTTGGCGGTACTCGAGCAGTTCAACTGCCGCAGGTGGTGGCAGTACTTCCCCGCCGGGCTACTCAGCGGTTCACTGGCCGCAGCGCTGGTTTGGCTGGCGGATTTGGCGTTTGGCCCGACCGACCTGAAAATGCCGCTCTTCATCACACTGGCTTGTTGCGTGGCTTACGGCGGCGGACTCCTGTGGTGCTTCAACGCCCTGCGTTACCACAACAAACACTTGCGCTGGACGGGCATCATCGCGGTGGTATGGGTTATCAATTACCTCGGTATGTCGCCGTTGTTCTCGCTTGCACCGAAGCTGGCCCTCGAATATCTGATGCTGTTCACTACCGCGGTATTTTTTGCCCTGCCGTGGATGTATGCAGCGATCCTGATCAACAGTACCCAATATCCTGATGCCACGAATACTTCTTTCACTACCTATATCTATGTACTGATTGCCATGCTCCTGATGCTGCCGATGGGCTTTCTATATCTGGAAACCCCGAACTATTGGTTCATATACACCAATAACAACGAAGAAATTAAAAAACAGTTGTACGGTTATATCGACTATGGCAAATATATCATCGAACCTGCCACAAAAAATAAAATTCCACCACCACTCCGGGAATGGAAAACTCCGATTTATTTAGATGAAGCCGATCAGAAAAAAGCCGCCACCCTTGCCGGAGTCCCCGAACTCAAGCCGCGAATCCAGGGCTATGCTTTGTCGCCCGACGGAAAATACATTGCATTGACGGTCAAATCCAACCATGAACTCCCCTATTCCCTGTTGTTGACGGTATTTAAGATCGGACCGCCTTATGAAAAAGGTATCTTTATTGAGCGCATTTACTACCACGAAATCCAATGGGTCGCTGAACTGCCGAAAGAAGAAAATGAGGAGGATCAGTCGGTGCGGTAGTGGTCGGTGGTATCCACGTCGGCGAGGTGGCCGAGGGTTTCGGCGGTGCCGGAATTGGCTTTGCCGAGGTTCTCGACCGAAGCGTGCCCATCCGCCCAGACGAGAACTGCCGATTTCAGGTGACGGAAGTGGATCGAACCCGCCGCGTCGGTGTATTCGTTTTCCTCGCCCGGAATTCCATGGCTCACCGCCAGCAGCAGCGACGGCTTGAATGCAATCGCATCCCCCATGCCGCTGTCTTCCGATGCCGCGTCGGCAAACGCGATCACGGCCGACGGTCTGCGGATCGAGCCGAGTTTGCATCCGTTGATCGCCTGCGCGCCGGGCGCTCCGCTGGGCTTGTAACCGCCCAGCCAGTAACCGTTGTAACCGTACCCCGCGCCGTTTTCCACTCCGGTAAGCTCTCCGGTATACGGAAACGACGGGCAGCAGAACACCTTGCCGTCATTGCCCACGTAGCTGCTCAACAACCCATCGGTGGCATCGAATTTGGACACGCCCCCCATGCCGCTGGTGATCCGCCTGCCAAACCAATACCGGCACAGCGGCGGCGGCATCTGGTTGATCTCACTGTAAACGCATGAATAGTCGCCATAATCCCCGGCATATTGATTGTTCGCCAGTCCGATCTGCTTCATATTGCTGATGCACGACGACCGCTTACCGGCCTCGCGCGCCCGTCCCAGCGCCGGCAGCAGCATCGCCGCCAGAATCGCGATGATCGCCACCACCACCAGGAGTTCAATGAGGGTAAAATTCACCCGCTCTTTACACATTCTATCGTCCTCTCCATAACTTCATTCTCCATAATATAGAGCGGATTTCGAATTTTAAAAGCCACACGGGGAAATTTTAACCACGGAAGGCACGGAAATCACGGAAAATTTCTTTTCTTTGTCCACAAAAAAACACACAAAAGAAGATATTATTTTTTTTGTGCCTTTGTGGTTAAAAAAATTTCCGTGTTTTCCGTGCTTTCCGTGGTTAATCCCGGAAGTTTAGCGTACGGGGATCGCCTTGATATCCAGGGGGGCGACACTGCCGGATTCTTCGCGGTTATTCAGAGTAAAACGGTAGTTGCGTTTCACTGTACCGGTATTCATCAGCAGTACCAGCGAATTACCCTGTCCGTCGGCAAGCACCTCGTATTCGGCGCGGTTCCACCCGGCGAGCTTCAGGGCGTCGCCCTGGCGGTCGCCGCGCAGGAAAAACGGCTCGTGTTCCGCCATAATCGCACTGACCGTACTGATCGCCTCGAACGAATGTCCGTCCAGCGTCGGGTATTCGTAGATCAACACTCCGCCGGTGGCGTCGGCGGCGCGGCGCAACAGGTTCGTTTTGGTAATGCCGCGCGGCACGTAACGCTTCGTGATTACCCACGGATAAGCGATTTCCCCCAGCACCAGTGACGTTTTGCCCAGGATCCGTTGAGTTTCCTCCAAATCCCGGATCGGGCGGCCGTAGCCGCACATGGCCAGGTCGATTTTGCCCGCCAGCAGCGACCAGTCCACGCCATAGCGTACCTTGGTATCGTCGCCCTGATAACCGGTGTAAACCGAAAACAGGGTTTTCGGACTGGCCTTCTTGATCATGCCGTTGACCTTGACGGCCAGGTCCGCCATCCGGCGGGTCATGAACGCGGTCCAATCGCCTAAATGAGCCTTCGGATCGTCCTTGCCGAACTCTTTCAGACAGCGCGGGCAGTAACACGAAATATAGCTGTTCAGAACATGGTGTTCGTAATCCCAGTCGATGTGCTCGGGATATCCGATCCGTTTCATCCATTCACCGATTTTTCCGGACAGATATTCATTGCAGGCGGCATCCTGCAGCAGCACCGAAGTACAGATGAACTTATCGCTTTTCCGTCCCTTGGCGTCGATCAGAGCGGACTCGGGATGTTCCTTGATATAGCCCGATACGTCGACTACCCACGATTCGAAGTTGAACAAGGTGAAATACTTCACACCGGGGTGCCGCGAATTGCACTCCGTCACCCCCATGGCCCGGAAATGATCGCCGAACTTGTCCGAAAACGCGCGATCATCGAGATTCTTCATCCAGCTGGTCCACATTTCCACCAGTAATTTCTGCGGCTGGCGACCGGCAAGCGGCGGCAACAGCTGTACCTTGATCTTCTGCGGTACTTCGAGAATGCCGTGTTCCGCACTGCCGGCGTGGAAATAGAGCTCGCTCTCGCTGCCGCCGTCCAGCGGGGCCCGTACCGCCATCGCCACATAATGATGCGCCGGAAGCTTCTTATCCGCCCCTATTTCGCCGAGGAAGCGGATGGCATGGCGTTTGTATTCGCGGCCGCCGATCGTGACCGGGCCGATTTCTTCGGTTTTCAGCGTCCACTTTTTGTAATATCCCGAAGCGCCTTCGAACACGAATCCCGGCGGTACATCCACATACAAGGTATAATCTTTAAGCTTATAACCTTCCACGCCCTGCGGCTGGAACATCAACTGCTGCAGGCCGCCCTTGTTGATCGCCACGCCTTCGATCAGCCAGTTCGGCCACACCGTCGATTCATCCACCATCAGCACGGTGTTCTCGCGCTCCGGCACAAACTTGAATTCACCGACTTCCAGTTCGCCTTTGAACGGCTGTTTCACCGTGATCCGGTTGATGCCGCTGCTCAGAAGCGCGGTCCCTTTCGCCTCGGCACCATTCACCGTCACCGTATTGGCGGGGTCAAACTTCAGCGCCGCGCTGCGGACACTCAGGTTGTACTGCGGCGACTGGTAATACAGCGCCATGGTCGCCGGATCGCGCGCCGTCCAGCGGTAATTGAACGCTCCGTTCTGTGCCAGCACAAACGCGCCGTCGCGGAAATACTGCGGCGCCTGATTGCCGAATTTCACCATGGACTCGATACTCACCGGGGCCGACGCCGCGACTTCGATTTTGTTGTTGCCGGAGACAAATCCGGGCAGTTTTTTCAGCTCAAGTTGCGGAATCGTGTCCGTAAAAACAAGCTCGCCGAAATCGGGGGCATAGTGAAATCCTTTCGTCATCGTCTGCCAGGCACTTGTCTCGTTGCGGCTCTGCTCGATGCGCCCGGCCAACACCTTCCACCGGTCATTCAGCTGCGGCGTGGTATTCAGATTTTTGAACGGTATCGCCAGCTCCGCTGTCCAGAAACCGTCCTCTTTGCGGGCGGTCGTTTTGATCTCCGAGTTCCAGTTCAGATCACGGTCGGCCCACAGGTCGCTTCCCTGGCATTTGGCGTCCAATACCGCGCCGTTGGCGTTCACGGTGAACTCATAAACCGCGCTGGAGCCCGGCGGCTGAAGGAGCAGGATCACGCAGTCGTCATTGTAAATTTTGCCGTCGTCACGGTTTTTGACCGCACTTTTAAATTCATGCAGGCGGTTGCTCAACGGGTCCAGGCACGACTCGAAACATTTGAAATCCACATACAGATTTTCGTTGTCATAACGGAACTTGACCTCGGTCTGTTCCCCGGCGAAGCGGTTCTCGCCGCGCAAGACAAACGGCCCGACCGTCACCGCGCCATTTCGCCCCACCGCCGTCATGCTGCCGTCGAAAACCGGGGCCGCCGCCGCGTCCGGATCCAGTTCCGGATTGGTGCTCAACACAATGCGGTCCAACCAGATCTGCGTATTGGCATCACTGTCATAGGTAAACGATACCTCGGGGTATGCCGCCGCCGAATTCACCGGCGAAAACTTCACCCATTCCCACTGGTCCTTGCCCGCGATGTTCCCCGCCGCAACCGTCTGGGCACCGCTCAGGATCCGGACCGTCACCTTGGCGTCGCTGTCCTTTTTGAACCGTCCCCAGAACTGCAGCGGCTGCGAATTCAGCGGCACCGGCAGTTTGTTGACCGCGCGGTACCAACGCTTACCCCAAACCGCCTGCCCGTTGAAGGCATCGGCCAGTTTCACAACTTGACCGTTACCGGGATAATTCCGCGCCTCGAAATCCAGCCGGGCGATTTCGCCCTCCGCCAGCACCGGTTTTTCCTGCGCCGTGACCTTGAAGTCACGTACCTGAAACGTCATGGGCGAGTTTTCCAGCGAATAAATCTTCAAACTGACCTGAGGTCCAAAAGCAAAATAACTCAGCTCGACCTTCTTCCATGATCCAGCCTCGAGTCCTACGGCACTGCTGGAGGCCGTCGCCAACCGGTCAAAAATCGCCATCTGAACCCGCCCTTCGCCGGACGCCTCAAAAGATATCGTATAACGCCGCTGCGCTTCGACCTTGACAACCTGCGCAATCCCCCCGCTGCTGCCGGCGCTTTTCACGGTTATGACACCGCCGCTTTCCGTGAATTCCGCTTTCTGCCCCTGCCACGCCCCCTGCAGTCCGATGCCGAGGACACAACCAACCAATAAAATCAATATTTTCTTCATCGCTTAATCCTGTACTTTCTGACGAATATCAAACATATAATCCCGGAACCGTTCAAGCCGCATCGACTCCACATGTCCATCGTAAAACCCGGTGTTGGCTGTACGGCCATGAATATAACACACCCCGTTTTGCGACAAAGTCAAAGTATTGTAACTGACGCCATACCAATTGGAAATCGCCACCGAGACAATCGAATAAGCATTGTAACTGTCCATATAAGTCGTCAACGTACTCGGTCTTTTGATCCCGGAAACTTTGAGCAAACTGCCGGTAAAACCCTCATTGTACCCCGTATAATTGTAACCATAATTGGCGTAAACCCAACCGGCAATGCCTTTCACCGGCGAGCGCTCGCTCGGACAATCCATAATCGTCCCCGGCTTATTGGCAGTCGCCTGATACGGCAGCTTCAAATAATAGGATGCATATCCACGGGAATTACCGGCATCCGGCCAGTATACGGTGCCTGTTCCGGCGGCATTCGGCTCCTGTCCCCGATGCGGGTAATCGTCATAATCCATGGCATATTGCAGAAAATAATTATTCAATTCCTTGATATTATTCTTGCAGCGGGTGGCATATGCTTTTTCCCGCGCACTGTTCAGCGCCGGCAGCAGCATCGCCGCCAGAATCGCTATGATCGCAATAACAACCAGTAGCTCTATAAGTGTAAAAAATTCAGATCTCTTATGCTTCATACTGTAACCTCCCTTGGTAATTTGAATGATTCGCGATAAACAATTTCATATGGATAAACAATAGTTTCCGGCAACTGCCGCAACCCCATTGCCGCTTCAACAATTTCCTCGATATGGTCGTATGTCTTCAGTTTTATGCTGGTCAACGGCACCCGGAAATACTCCGCCGCTTCGTCGTTCCCGTAACCGATCACGCCGATATCTTCCGGCACCCGGATCCCGGCTTCCAGAAACTCGGCGATAATCCCCGCCGCCAACTGGTCATTGCCGAAAAACACCGTCCGGAACGGAATTTTCTCCCGTAATTTCAAAAGTTCCCGCCCCTGCCGCCGACCTTCCTTGAAACGGTTTCCAATGAAGTTGACCGGCCGGATCAATTCCGGGTCGTCGATCAATTCCGGCACCAGTCCTTCCTCGATGCTGATCCAGCGCGAAACCGCCACCGGCCCGAGCCCGGCTCTTTTGATCAGCCGAAGCACATCAATCATCATGCTCCGGTCATCGATCCCGCTCCGGAACATCCGTCCAAATCCACCATCGGCCGGCACCGGAAAACGGTAATCGCTGGCATACAACGTCATATTCGCGCACAACTGCCGGCACTCGGCCCAGTCATTGTCCCACTCCTCGACCATCCTTCGGCTATGCTCGTCACCAATGTAACTCTGGTTGGCATGATAAACAGGACACGGCTCTGTCAGCGGCCCGAAGATAATCACATCGCGCACGTTCATGCTCTTCAACGCCGCCAGCGAAATCGCCATTTTCCGTTCGGCATAACCGACCGTCACATATTCACGTCCATGCTTTTCCAGAATACCCATTGCATCACGCAACGCCGGGAACGACTTTTCGATCCCGGTCCGCCGGGTAAATAACAGCCCGACCGGCGGGTTGATCGAGCGTGAGCGCAACCGCCGCGCCGCCTGATTCGGCACATAACCGTTTTCGCGGGCGAATTTCCGCACCATTTCGGCCTTTTCCGGCCTGATGCAAAAGCGCGGGTCACTTTCCTGCCCCGTCAGACAAATCGATACCGTCGATTTGGAGATGCCCAGTTTTTCGGATATTTCTTTGATCGTCATATTAAGCTCAAAACTTTCATTCTAGAACGTTCTATAGTTATATTATAATGGCATTTCCTCAAATAGCAATACCCCATCCGCATCTTTTTCCAGAATTTTTCCTGTAACCATAGACCGACACGGACTTACATGGACGGTCACTGAAGTTTTACCGGACCTGTCGGACGAATATCCCTCCCCCAATTCCCCAATTCAGGTGCGTAGCACCGGCCAATTCCCCAATTCTCCAATTTCCCTCTTGACAAGTGACATATATTGACATATATTATATCATTGAATGTCACTATCAATGAGGTTTTCCGTGAAAATTGTCGCCGCGCCCCCGCAATCGCAACAGATCGTCGATTATTTGAAAAACGCCGTCCGGCAGGGACGCATCCGCCCCGGCGAACGGCTGGAAAGCATTCGCGATCTGGCGGCACGTTTCAAGGTCGGGCGCCAGGTGGTACTCTCCGCGTTTCAGAAACTGATGCAGGAGGGGCTGGTGGAAACTCAAGTCGGGCGCGGTACCTTCGTCAAACACTCCGCGCTGACCAGTCACGGCAAACTGAATATTGCTTTATGCGTGCGCAAGTCCGGCATCGCGTGGTTCTTTAACCGCAATGTGTTCCTGGGCTGCGCCGCCCGGGCCGAGGAAAAAGGGATCAACCTCACCATCGCCCCCGGCGACGAGGGAACTTCACCGGTTCAATGGTGCTCCGAACACGGCATCGACGGGTTGCTCGTCACCGGACAGGTTGACGATGCCCTGGTGCGTGAGCTGAACCGCTCCGGCCTCCCCTATCTCGTATTGGGCACGTATGACCTTAAGGAACCGGTCAACATCCTCACCTCCGAGTCCGACGGCATCGGCAAGGCCATGGAACAGGCCTTTGCCCAGTTCGACATCAAACGCCCGGGCGCGATCGCCGGCGATCCGTCCTTTCATTCGACCCGGAGAATTCTCGACCAAATCATCGACACCGCCGCCGGACACGGCATCGCAATCCCGAAAAAACATCTGTACACCGCCGTTGACGAAGACGGCTACAAGGGAATGAAAAAGCTGATGAGCCTCCCTGAACCGCCGGACATGCTGATCGTCGTCGGCCGGGCGTTTCCCGGGGCGGCGCGTTATATTTTCGAGAGCGGCATTAAGCGCCCGGTCATCATCAGTCCGCCCAGCGACGAAACCCATCCGCTCTACCCGGAGCTGATCGACATCCGCCTGCCGCTCGGCGGCATCGTTTTCGGCCGCCAGGGCATCGACTTAATGGAATCTTATATCAAGGCGGGCGATTTCGCCTGTCAAATCAACTATATCAAGGAGTGCACATCATGATCAAAAAAGTTAATCTGGGGCTGATCGGCGCCGGCAATCGCGGACAGGGAATTTTCGGCCAATACGCGGTGGACATGCCGCACCGCGCGCAGTTCACCATGGTCGTCGAGCCCGACGCGCCGAAGCGTGAACAGTTCGCCCGCGTCCACAACATTCCGGCCGACCGCTGCTTCACCGACCTCGATGAAATGGCCAAAGCCAAGCTCAGCGACATCGACGGTGTCGTCATCGCCACGCTGGAGGACCGCCGCCTCGAACCCCTGCAAGTCGCCATGGAGCGCGGCTGGCACATCCTGGTCGAAAAACCGCTCTGTACCAACGCCAGGGAACTCATCCGCCTCTACGACGCCTGCGTTAATTATTCGAAAACCCTGATCGTCTGCCACCAGATGCGCCTGACCCCCGTCTACAAGACCATCAAGCGCCTGGTCGATTCCGGCCGTTACGGTACCATCACCTGCCTGCAGCACAGCGAAAACCTCAGCTATTCGCACATGGCGCACTCGTTCGTCCGCGGATTTTTCAACAACTCCCGCCTGACCCCGATGCTGCTGGCCAAGTCCTGTCACGACATGGACATCCTGACCTACATCACCGGCAAGAAAATGAAGCAGGTTTCCTCCTTCGGTTCGCTCAATTATTTCCGCAAAGAAAACTGCCCCGCCGGCGCGCCGAAATTCTGCCTCGAAGGCTGCCCGCACAGCAAGGACTGCGCGTTCGACGTCATGAAGATTTATTTCGATGAACACACCGATCCGGCCTACATCCGCCAGATGGGCGTGGTCCGCGACAAAAATCACCTGCGCGAACTGATGCTGCGCCATCAATTCGGCCGCTGCGTCTTCCAGTGCGACAACGACGTGGTCGACAATCAGGTCGTCGCTATTCAGATGGCCGACGACACCACCGCCTCCTTCACCATGTGCGGCACCAACGGTGTCGAGCGCCGCATGATGAAGATCAGCCTGACCAACGGCGAAATCGAGTACAACGGCACCGCGCCGAAAATCAAAGTCTGGAGCTTTGAACCGAATTACCATGAAGAGATCACCCTCACCGTCGGCGGCACGCACGGCGGCGGCGACCGCGCCATCATGGAAAATTTCTGCGACGCCATCGCCACCGGCGACCAGACCCAGCTCTTGACTCCGATCAAGGATTCGCTGGAAGGCCACCTGCTGGTTTTCGCCGCTGAGGAAGCCCGCCGGACCTCCACCGTGGTCGACCTCCGCAAATTCGAAGATCAGATCCGGAAATCATTGTAAGAACTTCAGGACCAATACCCGCAGGGGTTCCACGTTGAACCGGTACTCCTGCGGCCGACTGAATTCGGCTGCTTCGCTGAAACAGCGCTGCAGTTTGATCCCCTCAGGCAGTTTGAATGATACCGTGCCGGTGCTGTTCGGAAACGACGGCCCGGCCAACAACCAGTTCCCAACGCGCAGGATACTGACATTGCCCTCCACCTTGATCTCCGGGTACCACTCCGGCAGCGGTTTGTCCTGAGTCAGCGCGGGCGTGACCTGCGCCAGTTCATCGACACTGCGTCCGATCCGGTGCACATAATCCTTGTCCGTGGCCTGAAACCGTGCAATGCTCCACATGAAAAACGCCACCCCGCGCGCCCCGTGAATCACCGGCATGAACGTATGATAACGCTGCTCATCCATATCCGGCGACTTGCGCCCGGGCCATTCGATATTGATGGTCGCCAGCATGATCCGGTCCGCCCCGATCTGCTGACGGTATTTAACGGCCATGAATTTATTGGAAATCCCGCTGTCGAGTCCGTCGATGTACTGGACCATATCCGCGGTCAGACCGTCAAACAGCAGATACTGCCGCTGCGGATTGACCTTTTTGATCGTGCGTGAGGCGTTGGCCAGGTACTTGATCGGAGTCTTGCGGAAATGCATCATTTCTTCCGAACGGAAATACAGCGTGGCCGGATGTTTGTCAACGGTCCGGATCCAGTCTTCCAGATCTTTTTCACGGTCGTATTCCACCAGCGTCCGCGGCAGCTCCACCATCATCATTTTGCCCTCTTTGGCCGTGGCGTCCAGAAAGGCCAGCTGACGCTCCAGCTTCGGAGTCAAATTCGGCTGGGCATACCCACCGAAAATATAGTTCTGCAGCGTGTTGTAAGCATACGGTTTGATGTCCTTGTGATACCCCTCGCCCCACATGAATTCCCCGGTTGTTTTATTGAAGTCAATCGGCACGCCGTAGAACGCGATCGGGAAAAAGTTTTCACCGTTATGCCGCAGCATCGGCGTGTGTTCCAGATCTACCGCCTGCCCGACCTCGACCGACGCAAACCGCTCGATATCGATATTGCTGTGTTGATAAACCGTCCCGTCGGTGGATTTCAGAATCACCACCAGCTTTGATTCGCCCTTCGCCACCAGCTTCGCCGGTACACTGAACCGCATGGTTTTGCCCTCATCCAGTTTCACCGGAAAATCGCCGCCGCGCTGAATCTCCTTGCCCTGAATCACCCGCGCCTCGACCACCAGATTTTTCTCATCGACAAACGAAGGCTTGAAAATCTGCGCGATAAACGTGATATCGCCCTCATAATCCGGCATCAGCATAATGTCTTTTTCGGTCAGCGGATGCAGCGTGATTTTGAATTGGTTATCGAGAATTTCCTGTACAGGAATATCGGTCTCCTCCAGCGAAATATTGTCGTACCACAATGGTATCTGCGAACGGTTCTGCACGTAAACGCCACCCGTTTTGACCTTGTCATTGCAGACCGGGATATAGCGGACGATCTTCGTCCAGGCCGTATTGGGCGGGCACATCATGATGTTGTAAATGCCGTTGCCGGTTTCGGTCATCATCACATCGCCGAGCAGCCGCCCGTCCCAATCGCTGCGGTACTCGTAACTGAGCTTGTAAACCCGCCGCGGCTGCAGTTCCACGTGCTGAAAAAAGCGCGCCCCCTCCGCCCGGTCCGGACCGAGGAAATACGTCTCCAGCACGGTACTTTTATTTTTCGGGTCTTTGACCGTTTTCAAGCTGGCTTTGGCACCGGGCATCAGAATCTGCCTCGTCCATTCGGCGGCAGTGCCGGGAGCCTGTCCGGGCGTTTCAAAACCGGGGTTTTTGATCAGATTCTCGCCGCCCCACCCGGCCGCAGTCAACAATACGGCTGCCACAATCGATATGAATTTCATAAATATTTTCCTTGAGTTATAATGATGAGATATACCAGACTACAATGCTGCTGGAACCGAGAAATTCCGGATAACTTACCTTCGCGGCATGTCCGTCGAAGAAACTGATTCCCGCCGATAATGTCGTGTGCGGCAGCACGTAAACTCCATAAAGAGAACAACGGTAATGGTACCACGGATTCGTACCGTCCGGCTTGGCGTCCATGCTCTGGATCATTTTGGACGGTCTCTTGATCTGGGTATATTTCACCCGGGGATGATCCCACGAAGTCTGGCTCCAGAGTTGCCCGGCATATTGATTTTGAGCATAATTGAAGCTCACATTGCCTTTGGCGAGCTTGTTGGTCCGGCAGATCAGCGTTGGCAGTTGCGGATGATAAACCTTCAGGATATTGTACCAGTTGCCGCCCTCGCTGCCATGATAACTCGGCAACACCCAATCATCCGAATCCTGAATGTACTGTAACTGCATAACCCCGATTTGCTTCAAATTGTTGAGGCAATGCGTCATCTGCGCCGCCTCCCTCGCCCGGTTCAGGGCAGGCAGCAGCATTGCCGCAAGAACCGCTATGATTGCGATTACCACCAACAGTTCAATAAGTGTAAAAATCTTTCCTCTGTTCATTTTTCCGATCTCCTTTGATCTATATTTTCCGGGTTGAATGCCGGATGATTAACTTGGGTTTCAAACGTTCCTTGTACCACGGTCCGCCGATGCCATTCTCGATCCGCTCGATCAACAGCTCGATACCGCGCCGCCCCATCTGCCAGATCGGCTGGGCGACCACGGTCAGCGGCGGCGTATTGTATTCCGCCAGAAAGAAATCGTCGTAGCCGATCACCGACACATCGCCGGGGATATCCAGTTTCAGCTCCTTCAGCGCCCGCAACGCCCCGAGCAGCATCATCGCGCCTCCGGCGTAAATGGCCGTGGGCGGGTTCGGCGCAGACATGATCTCCTTCACCGCCTTGTAACTCTCGATGAAGCGCTTGCCCAAATCGGGTGTAATCGTCTTGATAAAGGGCGCGGATTCCTCCGCCGCCTCCGGCGAAAGCAGCTTCATAAACCCCCGGTAACGCTCGGCGGACGCATATTCGCTCGAATCGACAAACACCGCCCCGATCCGCTGATGTCCGCACGAAAGCAAGTGCTTCGCCACCAGCCCCGAACCATATTCATCATCGCCGGTCACTACATTGATCTCCTCATTGGGGTCGGCGGCGATCACCACCATCGGCAGATGCAGCTTCTTTTTCAGCTCGGCCATCTTGGCCTCGTCACAACGCAGCGACATCAGGAAAATCACCCCGTTGACCTGACGGCGCTGACAGAATTCGGCGATTTCATCTGCCGTATCCGCCGCGTTCAACGGAATCAACATGGAACCGGACTGCATCAGTCCCTCCTGCATACCGCCGAGCATCTCCATCAAATAGAAATCGTTCTGGTTATCGGTGTCCAACCGCAGCTGCGGCGACAATACCCCGATGCGCATCACATGCCGCAGATTATCCAGCGAAATAAACGTCCCTTTGCGCGGAAACTTGCGGACAATCCCCTCCTCGGTCAACTGTACAAATGCCTGCCGTACCGTGCCGCGGCTGATTCCCAGCCGCCGGGCGAATTCCTCCTCGGTCGGCAATTTGCTGCCGTGCCTGAGCTCGCCGCGCTCGACTTTTTCCAGAATCTCGCTGCGCAACTGCTGATAAATCGGCATCGGTTTCCGGCAACTGTATTCCTGTTCCACATTCATCGTCAAAATCTCATTTGTACACATTTGTATATTGTCTATATTTATTATATCAAACTTATCGTAGAAATCAACACAGTTTCAAAAAAAAGCGAGAAAATATATAGGTCAGAGGTTCGGTACACAGACTTACACGGACGAACACGGACGGACACGGACTTACAAAAAAACTCAATCCCAAAATTCTCCAATTCCCCAATTCAGCCACCGCAGGTGGCGGCCAATTCAGGTGCGCAGCACCGGCCAATTCACCAATTCAGGAGCCTTTGGCTCCGTCCAATTCGACCACGACGATCTCGGGGCGGGCCAGCAGACGCATCGGCAGATTGCTGGTCCCTACCCCGGAGGTGATGTAGACCAGGCCGCGCCCGTTCAATTTGACTTCGCCGTAGATATGGCTTTTGACGCGGTTGTGGCGCGGCTGCAGCGGACCGAAAATATTGACCTGATGCCCATGCAGGTGCCCGGACAGCATCAGGTCGATGCGCCCGGCGTATTTCGTCAGGTGGTCAGACATTTCGGGGTTATGTGAAATCATCAGGAGGAAAGTATCGTCGTCGAGTCCGCGGAACGCCGGGCGCAGGTCGATCGCCCCCATCCACATGTCCCCGACGCCGGCAAGCCGGAGGCCTTTCAGCTCATACGCTTTATTGTCCAGCGAAATAATCCCGCTGTGGGCGATTTCCGCCAGCGACTCGCTGCCGTCGTATCCCGGATAATCATGATTGCCCAGCACCGCGTAAACCGGAGCCTCGATCTGCAACGCGAAATTGCGGTAAAATCGCTCGATAATATTCTGCCCGGCCGATATCTGGTCGCCGCCGAGAATGACAATATCGGGCTTCTCTCCGTTGATCCTGGCAGCCAGTTCCGCCAATTGCCGCTCATCATACATCACGCCAAAGTGAATATCGGAAACGAAAACAAGCCGCAGCTTCTCCCTCAGCTTCGGCGACTCAATCTTCAGATGCTTCACCTTCAGCCAATAAGGCTCGATGCGCCGCCCGTAAACCGCCACGCCAAACACCGCCAGCAGCATCACCGAAGCGATCAGCAGCAACCGCGCCTTAATTTTTCCCGTAATTCTCAATTCTCAATTCTCAATTCTCAATTAAAAAAAAAGCGGGCTTCACCGTTGCCGGCAAAGCCCGTTGACTGTATTCAGTTAATCAGTCGATCATCAGCAACCGTAGATCGCGGTATCACCGAGTTCTTCTTCGATGCGGATCAGCTGGTTGTATTTGGCGACACGGTCGGTACGGCTCATAGAACCGGTCTTGATCTGGCCGGCGTTGACCGCCACGGCGATGTCGGCAATGGTGGTATCTTCGGTTTCACCGGAGCGATGCGAAACAACGGCGGTGTAACCGGCTTTGTGAGCCATTTCGATGGCGTCCAGAGTTTCGGTCAGGGTACCGATCTGGTTGACCTTGATCAGGATCGAGTTGGCAGCGCCCATCTTGATACCTTTTTCGAGGTACTTGACGTTGGTCACGAACAGGTCGTCGCCAACGAGCTGGCACTTGTCGCCGATCTTGTCGGTGAGGGCCTTCCAGCCGTCCCAATCGCTTTCGGCCATGCCGTCTTCGATGGAGTCGATCGGATATTTCTTGATCAGCTGGGCCAGGAAATCAGCCTGTTTGGCAGCGGTGAGCTTGGCACCGGATTTGCCTTCGAACTTGCTGTAGTCATAGACTTTCTTCTTGGCATCAAAGAATTCGGAAGCGGCGCAGTCAAGGCCGATGGTGATATCTTTGCCCGGCTTGTAACCGGCAGCCTTGATGGCGTCCATGATCGCGGTCAAAGCTTCATCGGTGCCGCCCTTGAAGGACGGAGCGAAACCGCCTTCGTCGCCGACCGCGGTGCTCAGGCCCTTGGCCTTGATGATGGCTTTCAGCGCGTGGAAAACTTCCGAACCCATGCGGACCGCTTCATGAATGCAGCAGGCGCCGATCGGGCGGATCATGAATTCCTGGAACGCGATCGGGGCATCGGAGTGAGAACCGCCGTTGATGATGTTCATCATCGGAACCGGCAGGACCTTGGCGTTCACGCCGCCGATATAGCGGTACAGCGGAATATCGAGGTAATTGGCGGCGGCGCGGGCCACGGCCAGGGAAACGCCGAGGATGGCGTTGGCGCCGAGTTTCTTCTTGGTCGGGGTGCCGTCAAGAGCGATCATGACATTGTCGATGCCGACCTGGTCGAGGGCGTCCATACCTTCGATTTCGGGGAAAATGATTTCGTTGACGTTCTGAACAGCCTTCAGCACGCCTTTGCCGCCGTAGCGCTTCTTGTCGCCGTCGCGAAGTTCGACCGCTTCGTTTTCGCCGGTGGAGGCGCCGGAGGGCACAGCCGCGGAGCCGAAAGCGCCGCTTTCCAGAACTACGTCGACCTCAATGGTCGGGTTGCCGCGTGAATCGATGATTTCCCGTGCATGTACGTCATAAATTGCTGACATTTTCTGAATCCTTTATTTGTTAGGGTTTGCATATCGATCAGATCAAAATATATACCGCAAAGCGACTATATTCAAGGTAACAATGAAATTTTCCATCGCGAAATCCCCTCCTGAAAAATTACGCAGGCTTGAAGTGACCGGCAAGGGCCTGTGCCTCCTCCTCGGAAATATACAGCTTTTCCACGATTCCCGTGCGTTTCCGGATCTCTTTGGCTCCCGGCGGCGAGGTAACGAGGAAATCCGCCAGCGAAAGCAGGTATGTGCCGCCGCACGCGCACTTCTGAATTTCCACCTGGGTATATTCCGGGCTGACTGTAAACATCGGCAGGTTTTTCAAACCGTTGAAATCATGCTGCTCCAACTGCGAGCGCATCTCGCCATGATCGAACTTATTGCTCAGGTGGTACGAAACAAAGGTGTTCTTCGTCCAGATCCCGCAATGCTCGCAAAACGACCGGCTGCGAAACATCCTGAACAGCATCCACATGCATCCGCCAATGATCCCCACGGCCTCCGCTACCCAGAGAATAAGCATCGACCAGCCGGAATGATCGGTCGAACCCACCGTCAGATAATGCTCGGTATTCAGGGCTTCGTTGATGCAGTTCAGCAAAACTTGCGGATGCATGACCCAGACCGAATCCATGGAAAACAGTTTCGCATCCTGATACCAGAAAATCGCCCAGAATCCCCAGGCCAGCCACAAGGCGGTCAGCGCCGCCACGAGCCCGGTCAGGAATTTGATCACGTTATTGCGGTTGTGCGCCCAAAGCAGCATGACCGACGCCAGCGCCCCGATGCCGACCCCGAAGCCGAGCGTGACGAAGATGCGCCCGTACGCACTGGGCATATAACGCTGTACGGCCGAATAAACCACCGCACCCACTACCATCGCCAGGGCCAGTCCGATCCAGACCAGCGGCAATCGAATGAAATCGCACCGCCCCGAATTCCGGTAATAAAGCCCACGTTCATCCGTTCTCCGCTGATCGCGATATTCTTCCATGCTGATCCCTCCTGATGATTGATTATCCGTGATTCAAAAATTCCCTGTCAATACGCGGGCTTGAAGTGGTTGGCGATGGCCTGTGCTTCCTCCTCGGAAATGTAGAGGTTCTCGATGACTTTGTTGCGGTTCTCGGATTCATTGCCTTTGTCGTCCACCGAAACCCAGGCTTCGATGACTGCCAGCAGAAACATGTCGCCGCAGTTGCACTTCTGTATCTCCACCAGCGTGTAACGCGAATCGGTCGTCACCTCCTCCAGCGCGCCGAGCCCGCTTAAATCGTGCTGCTCGAGCTGGGACGTCATCTCATCGTGGTTGAAATACGAGCTCAGGTGACGCGACACAAAGCAGGTATTCGTCCACTCGCCGCAGCGCTCACAAAACGCCAGATCGTTGAACGATTTCACCGCGACCAGGACCGAACCGCCCACGATCGCCAGCGCCTCGACCGACCACAGAATGATTAAACTCCAGCCGTTGATGCTGGCCGACTTGAACGTCAGGTAGCCTTCCTGCGGCAGTACCAGCCGCATGGCCTCGAACAAAACCGACGGGCGCATCGCATGCAGCGTGTCCGCCGAAAACAGCTTCATATCCGGCACCAGATACACCAGCCAGAATCCCCATGCCAGCCACAGCGCCGCCGCCCCGACCAGCAGCCCGGTGAGAATACTGACCGCCTTGTTGCGGTTGCGCGCCCCCATCAGCAGCACGCCGGCAAGCAGCCCGGCCCCTGCCGCGTACCCCAGCGCCACGGCTGCATTGATGATGACAAACGGAATATAGCGCTGCAGGATCGCATAAAGCAAGGCACCTGGAATCAGGATCAGGAAACCGATCACCCAGGCCACCAGCAGCCGCGAATAATCGCACCGCCCCGAATTCCGGTAATAAAGTCCACGCTGTTCCTCCATCCCCCGGCAATCGCGATACTCTTCCATCTGAACCCCCTGTTAATTATGGTTATCTGCTTTTAATGCAGCATTTCCCGCAATGAAACACCGTAATAATCCGCCAGAAAATACAGTCCGCCCAAAAATATCCCAATGATCATACCATAAACTACAATGCCGCCAAACATTCTCAGTGACGAAAAATGGCTGCAAATCACCGCCGTCCGCATGGATTTGTCGTAACCGGTACTCCCTTTTCGCTTGAGGTTGCGATACTGAATGAGTTGGGCTAATGTAGTGATAATCTGAACCCACCCCGTACCAAAGCCGAATAATAGAACCATGAAATTACGCAGCAAATACCGTGTCGACTTCAGCGTCAGTCCTGTTTCCGAATCAATAACCTCAAGGTTATAAACCATTTTACCAAAGGTGTTGCCGAAGATATGATAAATGCAGAAATCGAAAATCATGACCAGCGATGGCACAAAAAGAACAAATAACGGCCAGAAAAACGCATCAATCAATTCGAGAATGTCCTCATCGAGCAGCCACCAGCCCAGAATATAAATACCGTTCGCCAAAAAGAAAACGACCGCATACTCAAACGTAAAATCAATATGCCGGGCAAAGAAACGCGTCCACGCCCCGGCATTTGCCGCTGGTTCCAGCCGATTTTCCATCATTCACCCCAAAATATCCGATGTTCACGCGAATATAGTTTATGTTATTATAAAATGCAAAACTATTTTCTGCTTTTACCACGGTTTTCCGCAAAATATACTTCTCTTTGAAAAATCTAACATACTTTTAATTTGAGCCTAACACTGCCCTAATAATCAATTGATATATTTATATTAAACAAAATCAGAAACCATTCTGATGAGGAACAACAGATAGGTAAAAAAGAAAAATGAAACAGACAACCAGCAACATCAACAACACCGCCGCATTGGAAATCAACGGCGTATCAAACAACAAAAAGGAAACACAAATGCTCCGCACCAAATCGTATTTCACCCTCATTGAACTCCTCGTCGTCATCGCCATCATCGCCATCCTGGCCGCCATGCTGATGCCGGCCCTGAACGGCGCCCGCGCCAAGGGCAGAGCCACCAGCAGCCTGAATAACTGTAAGCAGTGGGGTCTGGCCTTCGCCATGTTCGCCGATGACAACAAAGAGAGCCTCCCTTACTTCGGCGAAGACAAAATAAAGAACACCTATACCGATGTGATCGAAGAAACCTACAGCAAGTTCTGGGCCGATGCCCTCCCCCCCTACGTCGGCCAGCAGGCGTTCAAGGATTTCGCCAGCGACAAGGACAAAGCGGTGGCGACTTTCCGCAACGGCAAATCCATTTTCAACGATCCGGGCGCCCGGCTGCCGAACGATAAAAACGATGCGAAGGCCGAAGACGGCTGGGATGCAGCCACCGGGCTCTTCACCTCCGGCAGTTACTACTACAGCTTCAACTATGTGCCGAACTCGAAGCTGAGCCCGTTTGAAAATTCCTCCACTCTCGGCAAACTCTCGATGATCAGAAACGGTTCCGCCACGGTGCTCATGAGCGAAACCCGCGGCAGAGTCTCCGAGCTGAACGAATGCGTACAGCAGAGCGTCTTCAATGGCGGGGCCCTGAAAGACGCCACGGCCGTCAAGCTCGGCAGAAGCAAGGGCGACTGGCAGCGCATGGCGGTCCGCCACAACAAGGGGCTGCACCTGACTTTCGCTGACGGTCACGCCGCACACTTCAAGTATGACTACCTGGCCGACACCAACTCAATCGACGCCCTCAGCACCACCGGCACAGAAAAGGGTCACAACAAATCGGAAGTCATCTGGAACCCGGTCGGCGTTGCCAACGGAGTCAAGCTTTAATGCTCCTCGAGCAACACTCGACCTTTGATTTCGGCGCGGGGAACTGCGCCGAAATCTCTGCTGTCAAAGGAGGCGATCCGGTTGTCGCCGACCACGTAGAATTGGTTTTCCTCCACGATCAGCCGTTCCAGCCGGGATTCCGCGGAGTTCTGGCTGAGTTCAAGTGCCGGAACCACCCGCCACAGCGGAATCAGTACCGCGCTGGCATCTTTGGAACGAAAGAGCAGCAGTTCATCGCCCGGCACGGCCACCACCCGTTTGACAAAAGTCTCGCCATCGTGCCGCAACAACACTACATCGCCGGTGCGAATCGGATTCTCGCGGTAAAATCCGGTGTCGACCCAGACCGCGCTGCCGCTCTTCAGCGTCGGGTACATCGAATCCCCCCAGACCATCCGGAACCGGAAGGGCTGCAGAAAATAAACCGCACCCAGCGCCAGGACCAGTATCCCGGCCAAATATAAAATTTTGCGAGACTTTTTCATGCCAGATAAAATACTCACAAGCAACGGATTTTCAATATGAAATTAAAAATATTATCCCTGATCCTGGTTTTCGCTGCCTTCGCGGCCGCGTTTGACCTGGAAATCATCGAACCGGAGAAAAACGCCGACATTGTGTGGCTCGGGCACAACAATCCGGACTGCGACAGCGTGGCCTCCGCCCTCGCCTGCGCCGCACTCTACGGCGGCAAAGTCTATATTTCCGGCAAGCTCAACAACGAAACACGCTTCCTGCTGCAACAGGCCGGCTGCCCGGTCCCCGAGCAGGCCGGCGACCTGAGCGCCGCCCGCGTCGGCCTCGTCGATCACAACCAGCAATTGCAGTCGGCATCCTCGATCAGCGGACGCAACGTGCTCTGCATCATCGATCATCACCCCCTGCTGGACGATTCATTCAAAACCCCGCAGATTATTTCGATGGATTTCCGCCCGTGGTGCGCCACCACGGCAATCATCGCCGACCGTTACCTGAAGTCCGGCCGCCCGATGACCCGCCAGACCGCCATATTGCTGCTCGGCGGCATCCTCTCGGACACCACCAATCTCAGCGACGAGTTGAACCCGCGCGAAAAAGAAATCGTCGAGAAACTCACCGCGCTTACCGGCCTCGTCAACGCCCGGCTCCTCGGCCGCAAAATGCTCGAAGCAAAGTCCGATTACAGCAACATGTCCGCCGAAGAAGTCCTCCTTGGCGACTACAAGGGATACGAAATCAACGGCAAAAAACTGGGCTTCGGCCTCGCCGAAACACTGTTCCCCGAGCCCCTCAAACTCCGTCGCGCGGAACTGCTCCGGCAACTCGCCGCCATGAAAAAAGAGCGCAAGCTGGATTACCTCTTTTTCGCCATCAAGGACCTGACTGCTAAGCGTGCCTATCTGCTCAACTCCGCCCCGGAAGAAAAAGAATTGGCCGCCAAAGCCTACAGCAAGCACATCGCCGGTGAAGACGACGGCTGGACAATCCTGAAAAAGACCTCTCGCAAAAAGTTCCTGATCCCCTCGCTGTCCGAAGCACTCAACAACTGACGCCACGGAAAAATGCGAGGAACTGCGCGTTCCTCGCGCTCCCTGACTGTATTAGGAGATATTCCTCCCTGAGAACCCGCTGGGAATCTGCGCCGGACGAAACCTTTCCGGCAGGGTCAAGGGGCGGCAGCCTCCTTGCGCGAGTCGGAAACTCGCGGATCTCCTCTTTAAAAGTATCAAGGTACAGGCCAATACGGCCTGTCGCAGGGAGCGCGAGGGGGCGCGGAGCCGCCCTCGCATTCAGTGGTCAGGCGGGGTATTCGATGACGGCGGCGAGGCCGGGCATCAGGTCGTCGGTGGTCAGTTTCAGCGTCGAGATGAAGAACTCCAGGTCCTTGATCCGCTTCATGCCTCCAAGGCTGTGGGCGTCGCTGCCGAAGGTGAATTTACAACCGGCGGCTTTGGCCAGTTCAATGATCCTCAGGGGTACTCCGATATCGAAATTCTGGCTGCGCTTGCGGTCGGGCAGATAGTTGCCGGAAATCTCCAGCGCCACATTGTTCCCGGCAGCAATGCCAAAGGCATCGACCAGCTGCTGATCGCTCAATTCCGCCATGGTTTCCTCGTAAATATCGAGGTATCCGTGTGGGATCATCGGGTGCGCCAGCGCGGTCGCCAGCCCGCTTTGGGCCCCGGCGGTAAACATTTTCAGCATGTGCTCCGCCAGCGCTTTCGGGGTGCGCAGCGCCGGTTCCTCGACGAAACCGTGAAAATAAAAATGATCGGTCGAAAGCAGCACAAAATCAAGCATTTCCGCCAGCCTTGGCGTGATGCCGTAGTGTCCCGGCCCGGCCATTTCCGCTTCGCAGCCGACCAGCACCTGAATCCCCTCCGGAATCTCGATGGCGGCGAGCTGGCGCCGCAGCTCGGCAATGTTCCTGAAATCCTGTTTCTCGTAAAATGAGTGCGGCTTCAGCGCTGGGTTGGCCCAGAGATGGTCGGCGAAACCGATCTGTTTCAGCCCCAATTCCTGAGCCTCCCGGATGATATTTTCCGGGGTTTGTTCCTGCGACATGCAGCATTCCGAAAGAAATGTATGCACGTGCAGATCATGCTCAAGCTTGATCATTCCACAGGGCTCCGAGTAAAATGTTACTCAGAGATTGTAGCCGTTTTTTCCGAAAAAGCAAGCACAGTTAATTAAGAAAGCAGAAAGAAGAAAGAAGAAAACGGGGGAGTCCGCCAAATGCAAGTATTATACCTTGATGGTATAAGATTTCGAAATATTTCGTCAGGTTCTTGACTTTTTATATTTATTTCTTATAATTATATATAAGATTCTGAAACGAGGTATAAATGAAACGAGACGAAATCATCGAGCACTTGAAAAGCCGGATCCTGTCCGGAGACCTGGCCCCCGGCAGTTTTCTGCCGCACCGCCCGGAGTTGATCGATTATTGCGGCGCAAGCAATGTCACGGTACAGCGGGCGGTCAATCGGCTGGTGGAGGAGGGATTTCTGTGCTCCTGCGGTTCACGCGGCATCATGATTTCCAAGACGCCGCCGCACCGTTTCCGTTTCGGCATTCTCGTGCCGTCCGGCAGCCGGCCGGATGAGAATGACTATGATTCGCGCTGGTTTTCCATCGAAGAAGCCATCCGGGAAATCGAGGAGAAGCATCCGCAATACCGTTTTATCCGTTATCACCTGACCCGGGAAACGATCCCGCAAGCCGCTGAATACCAGCGGCTCCTCGCCGATTTGCGAAATGCTCTTCTGGCCGGGGTCATCGTTCCTTATACCCTTGAGGATGAACTGCTGCGGCCGCTGGACGGGTATCCGGTCGTGCTTCACGAGCCGCGCAACAGCCGGTTGATTCACGCGGTATCGCTGAACCACGATTTCACCGCCATGGCGGCGTTGGCCGTGGAGGAGCTCAAGCGGCGCGGGGCCCGGAAGATCGCGCTGATTATGAACGCCGAGCTCAACCCGATTTTTACGGCCGAAATTGAGAAATTTCTTGCAAATTCGGATGTCATCACTCATCGCGAATGGATTCACGGAGTGTCGCGTTCTTCCCGTGGGGCGGTCTGGACCGAGCGGATCATCCGGCTCCTTTTTATGCCGGGGATGCCGGAAGTACCGGACGGACTGGCGGTGTTGAATGAAAACCTGCTTCTGCATGTTCTCGAAGCGCTCGGGGCCATCGGCAAAACGATCGGCGGCGATATCCAGCTTTGCAGCCATTGCAACCTTCCTGCCGGGCGGCCGCTGCTCAACAAAGTCAACTATGTCGCATTCAGCGCACGAAGGGTGCTTCTCGACAGCATCCGGTATTTGAACCAATTTCAGCAACTTAACAGGGAGTTTTTTGAACATGAAGTACTTGTCGCACCTACCGCAGTCAGGCGGCCATCCGGAGATTCTGCGCGGGCCGAAGCCGCGGAGCCTCAGCACCGCCTGCGAAAACAGGAAACAACACTGTCCGGGAGATCATAATATGAGGAAATTCAAATTCACACTGATTGAGTTGCTGGTCGTGATCGCGATCATCGCCATCCTGGCCGCCATGCTGCTGCCGGCGTTAAACCGGGCGCGTGAAGCGGCCCGCAAATCCAAATGCGCCGGCCAGCTTTCCCAGGTCATGAAAGGCACGCTGCTCTATGCCGGAGATTATGAGGATTGGATCCTCACCCATAAGAACACCAGCACCCCATGGGGCGTGGTGCTACGCGCCAACAATTTGTACGTGCCGAGGACGGTTGGGTATTGCCCCGGCATGAAGCCCACTACCAGCGATTACCAGACTTACGGCATCCTGCGTTCGGACCAGGGTGGATATTACGACCTCAAGAAGGAGCGCTTCGGCGATTACGCCATCAAATACGCCGCCCCCGACAGTATTTATTATGCCATGCGCAAAATGCGCCAATTGACGGAAATTCCGCTTTATGTCGATACCCAGGCCGCTACGGCCAGCAATCCCGCCACGGGCGCGGGCAAATGGGCCTACGGACCGCAGGCTTTCATGGAAAACGCGGCGATCAGCGATCACCACAGCGGCACCGCCAACATTGCATTTGGGGATGGACATGTCGATAGCTTCGGGATTGACGCCTTGCGGGCAATGGACTTCAAGAACTTTATCGTAAAGGGCTTTCCGCGCACTTACTGACATACAAAGGTATTTTTATCATGAGAATCATCATTTTCCTGTTTATCTGTTTACTCATTTCACTTCAACCGGCCGTGGCCGCGTATCCGGAGGAACTGCTGGCACCGTCGGTTCCGGGCGGCGCATTCCTGACCGGGGAGGTGCTTGCCTTCAGCAATACCGCCCGGGCCGCGTACACATATGAGGTGCTGCGGCAACCCGGAGGCGAACAGGTATTTTCCGGCAGCCTGGGGGCGGAAGAGTCCCTGACGCTCGGAGCGTTGCCGAAAGGCTACTATATCCTGCGCGCCAGAACTGCGCCGGAGAGCGAACCCATTGATATCCGGTTTGCCGTGCTGGCTGATCCGGCAGGCAGTCCGGTCACTGCCGACAGTTTTTTTGCACTGGATGCGCCGCTCTCGGTACTGGTTCACCACCGTCATGCCGAAAAGGCGGTGGAAATCGCCCGCCGCAGCGGTGTGAAGTTCATCCGGGAACGCAACCCCATCTGGCATCGCGTGGAACCGAAGCGTGACGAAATCGACTATGGGATTTTCGCCCGTCACCTGGCGCTTTTCGCCGCCGCGGACATTCGGGTCCTGAGCATGTACCATACCTCGCCGGCCTGGAGCCGCCCTTTGCGGCCGGATAAGAAAATGCCGGACGACCTTTTCGCACTTTATGCCTACTCCAAACGGATTTCTTCGGCGTTCGGTGATATTTGCCCGGCGTTTGAGTTCTGGAATGAAATGGATTTCGGCGGCGTGGATTCCGCCTGGGACTATGCCGCGTGCCTGAAGGCGGCTTCGCTCGGCTACAAAGCCGGCCGCCCCGGGGCCAAGGTCCTCAACGGCGGGTTCGCCATCGAAGCCGGGGACCTCACTTATCATCATGTGCTTATGGAAAATGGCATCGGCAATTATCTGGATGTGTTGTCGCTGCACAGTTACGGCGGCATCGCCGGTTATCCGGGGTTTTTGCGGAAAGCCACCGAGTTTCTGGGAAAATACCGGTGCGGACACATTCCCGTCTGGTATACCGAGACCGGCAGCCGCGCCGAAGGCAAAGGACAGCTCGAGCATGACGGCAAGCTCAAGGAGCATACTCTGCCCCAGGAGCTGCTGGTGGCGGAATTTCTGGTCAAACAGATGATTGCCGCGCAATTCTGCGGTGCGGAACGTGATTTTTTCTTTTCGCTTTATCCCTGCAACGAGGAAGGAGGCGCCAAAGTCTGGGGGCTGACGCGCCGGGATACGCTTGAGGTCAAAGCAGGATATGTGGCGTTTGCCGCATTGAACCGGGAACTGGGGGCCGCACAACTTCTCGGCCGCGCGGCCGGGCTGCCCGCCGGTACGACCGGTTTTCTTTACCGTCATCCGGACCGTACCCATACGCTGGTTGTGTGGCGCGAATCCGCCATCGATCACCGCAGGCACGAGGAAGGATTGCAACTCGGCAAAGATCAGACTGTGGCCGTCTCGTTTCCCGTTGCCGGTACGGCCTCGGCCATCGATGTTTTCAGTACGCCCGTTGAGTTGAAAAGCAGTGGCGGACAAGTTTCGTTCGACCTTGGCCGGATGCCCGTCTATTTGCGTGGCGCGGCGCCCCGGCAGACCGAACCGCCGCGCGCTGTCCGAACAGAAAAAACTGGAACAGGCGCGGCGCAATCGGATAAGACGATTGTTTTTCAGGCGGTGTTTTCTTCCGCCATCGAGATTGTCGCGGAAGAGGGGCCCTGGAAGTCGAAACCGTGCCAGCTTGCCCGGTTTACTGCCGCTCACGGGCAGCTCTCGCTGTTTGTTTATAACTTCAGCAACGAGGCGAAAACCGGAACTTTCACGGTGGCCGGTGCGGATGCCTCCGGCGTGCCGGAACAGGAGTTCCACCTCGAACCCATGAGCAAAAAAGAGTTTCGGCTCCGGCTTGCTCCGGTGGAAGCCGGCGGCAGAATCATCATCCAGGGCCGGTTTGGCGGCCGGGAAACCACCTCATTGATCATTCCGTTCGAAGTAGAGGGCGCGAAGGCGGAAGGGCGGAAGATGCCTCTCGACCGGGATGGTGCCTGGCGGCTCCTTTCCTCCGGCAAAGCGACTGTTCAGAAACTGGCGGGAGAGGATGGATTGGAGTTCCGGACCGGGTTTACCAGCCAGGTCAAAGACCGCTGGAGTTATCCGGAATATTCACTGCTTCCGGCGGAAGCGTTGAAGGAGGGCGATGAAATCTCCTTTGAATTGGCTCTGGACTCTCCGCCGGAAGACTTGAAATTCATGCAGCTGCTCGCACTTTTTCACGAAGGCGGCCGACAGGATTTCAAGATACCGCTTCCCGCGCAGACCGGGCAATACACTCTGGTCCGTATTTCGTTGAAGGGATTTCACCGGGCCGACAAGGTACGTGCAATCGCTGTGGGCGGCAACCTGAAGTCCGGCGAGGTCTTTTCTTACCGGATTCGGAATCTGATGATTGTCCGAAAATGATTATCCGAGGTAGCCGGCGAAGCGTTTCAGGGCGTTTTTCAGGGCTTGCTTTTCAGCTTTGTTCAAGCCTTTCGGGTTTTCCGGCCAGAAGTTTTTTACGCTGCCGTCTTTGTTGAATTCGATGCGGCCGATGAAGTCGTGGCCGTAGAGCACAGGCATCACGTAATAACCGTATTGACGCTGGGCCGCCGGTACGTAGACTTCCCATTTATAGTCGAAATTGAACAGCGCAGCCAAGAGTTTGCGCTCCCAGACGAAGTTGTCGAGCGGGGCGATGATCCGGCATTCCGGCGGCGCTTCATCAGGGCAACTTTCCAATAAGGGCAGGTTTTCGCGGTCAATGTACAGGGGCCATTTCAGGCCTTCGACGGGGATCTCGACGATTCGTTTTGCCTTCAGCAACCGGGCAAATGTGGCATTGCGCTCGGGCGATTTGAAGTCGTAGATACCCAGCCAGGCGTCGCCGGGGCGGTTCCACAGCATGCCGATGCTGTTGATGCGCCGCAGCACCAGCCAGTCGTGGTAATCGGCATCGCCCGGATTCGGGTCGGGCGCGTTGTAAATGTGTTCCGGAATGAAGCGCTCCGCCAGCGCGTAATAGCGCCGGGTACCGCGCTTGTGGTGGACGATCGCCAGTCCGGCGTAACACATCCACTCTATTACATGTGTGGCGAGCCGTCTGGTGCCCCAATATTCAACCATACCCTCGATTCCGAAATCGCTGGAACAGCCGTATTCATTTTTCCGCAGGTATGCGGTGATTTTGGCCACGCTCTTTTTGTGGTCTTTGAGCAATTGCACATAACGGTTTCGGAAACGGTGGAAATACGGCCAGTCCTCCACCGTACAGATCGCCATGTTCTTGTCCCACACGTCGAAAAGCATTCGTTCGGTATAGAGCCAGTGCGAGAGGTCGCCGCGTTTATAACCGGGCATGCGCGACTGCATCACCAGGTCGGCGTTGCGCCCGGCGGCCTCCAGCGGGTCAAACTGGATACAGCCCACTTTCCGCACAAACGCGGCGGTTTCGTGCGGATCATGAAGCTGCGTTTCGGGAGTCAGGTGGTGATAATGAACGAGGTATCGCTTCACCTGCTCCGGGCTGAATGATGCTTTCACTTTTGCCCGATCTGTTCGAAATAGCTTTTGTAGTAACGCTCGACTTTTTCGCGTTTTTCGCCGGGGTGCTTTTCCAGATAGGTCCCGCCGAGGACGAAACAGGTGAAGCCGCCGGAGGCGCTGCCCCAGGCGAGTGCGTCAAACAAGTCGAGTTCGCCCGTCTTTTTGGTCTGCAAACCGGCAACGAGCGAGGTCAGGATGCCGCCCGCGAAGTTGTCGCCGCAGCCGGTGGTGTCGCCTTTCAGCTCGGGATGCGCGGCCATGTCGGCATCGGCCAGCGCGCAAACCGGAAACGCAGTCAGGTCGAGCTTTTTGAAGAGTTTGCCGCCGGACCACGCGTAGGTGTTTTTGGCCCCATGGGTGACGATAAAGGCGCCGACGCCTTTGGCAATGAAAAACTCGGATGCGCTGTCGATATTGGTGGTGCCGCTGATTTTCATGGCTTCGTCCCAGTCCATGACCAGCAGGTCGATCAGGGCGAAGGAGTCGTCATTGCCGAGCGGCCAGCGCTTGCCGGGGTTGGCTTTTTCGTTGCGGAAGTCAAAAACGGTGGTAACGAAGTTGATTTTGCCGAGTTTCTTGCCTTTCTCGAGGAGGAAATGCAGATGATCGTGAATCTCCGGCACCAGCGCGGTGGCACCGTAAAAGAGGACATCGGCATCAAAGAATTTGTCACCGAGCATGGCCGGGGTGTACCGGGCGGCGACGCCGAGGCGGTTGACAAAGAGCCGCTCGCCCTTGCCGTCGTGATGCTTGGGGTCGGAAATACAGTCGGAGAAGGGAGAGATGCCCTCGATCTTGACATAATTACCGGTATTGACCGGGGTCTGCTCAATGATCGACACGATGCGCTCGGCGGTCTTGTCCTTGCCCAGCGCGCCGTAGAGATTGAAGGCGATATCTTTGTCGTTGGTCAACTGGGCGGCGTTGATCAGCGCCACGATGCAGGGGCCGCCGATATTGAAGGCGTCCGGATCGCCGCTACAGCCGAGCTCTTTGGTAATCTGCGCGTAGGGTACGCCGCTGAATTTTTCCAGGTCCTCGGCGAATACCAGATGACCGGGGCTTAGCCCGCCGTCGCCTTCCTTGCGCGAGCGGTATCTGGCGAATGCCTCGCCATCGAAATCAGCCTTGGTATAAAGATAATCCGCCAGAGAGCAGCCGACCGCAGAAACCGTAAATTTACTCATATCCATAACCTCACAATATTAATACTTATAAACCATAAAATACAGTCGCGGGATAACTTTTCAACAACATTTACAGAATATTTCCGCAAATATGAATCCCGGATGTTAAACTGTAACTTATGGCCTTGCCAAAAGGATGACCTCGGCTTTTCGGTTGACGATTTTCAGGCCGTTCCGTTTGATGAAATCATCGGGCGAGGAGCCTCTTTCCGCCGGGAGCAGGAGAAATACACGCCAGGGATAAGCCATGAAGTCATTCAAATCGCCGTTTTTCAGTGTCATCCGGCAGAACAGGCCATTGAGGAAATCTTTTTGCTCCGGTTCCCTGCTGCTGCCGTCCAGGTCCACGGAAAAATATTCGCCGGCCAGCGCGGCTCCGTTGGCGTCAACGAAAACATTGTAGTCGGCATTGAGGTCGCGGTTGGCGATTTTGCGGATGATCATGATTTCTGAAATGCCGGTCCAGACCACGGCGCAGGCGATCAGCAGCAGGGCGACATAACCGGGTATTTTTTTCAGGATCACCGTACTCGGCGTGAATTTGGCGATCAGTTTGTCGAATATGGCAGTGGTTTTACCATCCCGTGAACTCTCGAACCATGCCTGCATGATAATGCCGAACGATATCGAAAGAAAAGTCAGGGACGGATATAAGTACCACATCAATTTACCCTTGGAAATATGAAACAGGACAAAGGGCACGGCGAAAGCCAGCAGGTAAAGCAACAGCGGTTTTTTCAGTTTTTCCGGAACGGCGCTCCACCCCCGGATGAAAAAAAAGGCCAGCAGCGCCACCAGCGAGGTCAGAAAAGGCACCAGTATCAACGTCCGGGACATGACCTTGAAGTAATGCATGGCCGACGCAACCTCCGCCTGGTCGATGCCGTCGCCGGCCCGGGCCAGGACATCCCGCATGAACATTTCCCGGAAAAAGAACATGCCGTCAAAGCGGTAGCGCCAGAGAAACCAGCCGGCCAACGGAACCAGGGCGCAGGCGGCCGCGGCTGCCAGATGTTTCATGCGGTAGTTTTTCCAGTTGATGGCGATCCAGATGAGGATGGTGATTCCCAGCGGTATGACATGGAAACTTTTCGTCAGAAATGCCAGTGCCGATAACAGCCCGGCGGGCAGCAGCCACCACTGGTTTTTCAGCGACAACTGCAGGGCGAAGAGACAGAAGAGCGATAAGGTGATGAAAAGGGCGTCCGCATCGCCGTTGCGGAAGGAGTGCGACAGGAGCATCGGGCTTGCCGCAATGAACGCCGCGGCCAACAGCGCCCCCGCCCGCCCGATATGGCGGCCAAGCATCCGGAGTGTGCCCGCCGTACATAGCACCAGACAGAACGCGGAAAACAGGCGCAGCCCCCAGAGGTTGAAACCGCACAGCTTGTATCCGGGCACAATATACCAGTAACTGAGCGGCGGTTTCAGGTTCCAGTAATCGACTTCACCATTATAGGTATGCACCAGGTAATTACCGGATTGGATCATTTCCAACGCCGAAGCCCCGTGGCGCGATTCATCCCAGTTCCGCAGTCTTTCGTCACCGAGCCCCCAGAAGGCATTGAACACGGCGAAGAGCATGATCAACGCGGCCGCAGCATAATAAATTTTATTGTTCATGGGATGTGGCTTGTTCTTTGGTATCTTCGCCGATCAGGTACAATGGGCGCTTTTGGGATTCGGTGTAAATGCGGCCGATGTATTCTCCCACGACCCCGAGGCAAATCAGGTTGACGGCTCCGAAGGCCGTGATTGCGATCATGATGCTGGTCCAGCCGTGAACAAGTTCCACCTTCCCCAGAAAATGCATGACAAAGGTATAGATGAGATAAATAAAAACAATCGATGAGATGAATACCCCGAAATAATACGCCAGACGCAAGGGGATATATGAGAATGAAATGATCCCGTTTACCGCCAGAAGCAACATTTTCAGGAACGGATATTTGGTCTGGCCGGCGACTCGCGGGCGGCGCTCAAAATAAACCCGGTCGACGCGGAACCCGATCCAGCTGACCATGGCGCGGAGCAGCCGCCCGTGCTCGTTCATGGTATTCAGGGCGCTTACACTGCGCCGGTTCATCAGCCGGAAATCGCCGCAATCTTTTTCGATGAATTTCAGGCCCAGCGCATGCAGGAGCCGGTAATACAGGCTCGCCGTGAAAAGCTTGAATTTGGTTTCGCCTTCCCGCTTGCTGCGTACGCCGAGGACGATGTCCGCGCCGGCTTCCCATTTCTCAATCATCTCGTCGATCGCTTCCAGCGGGTCCTGGAGGTCGGCGTCGATGCTGACGACGGCGTCGCCGGAGCATTGCTGATAAGCACAGGTCAGGGCGATCTGGTGCCCGAAATTGCGCGAGAGGCGGATACCCCGTATCCTGGCGTCTTCCCGGCTCCATTCGGAAATCAGGAACCAGGTCAGGTCCCTGCTGCCGTCGTCGATCAGCAACACCTCAATGTCATAGCCTTTACCCTGCAGGCGATCGATAAAGGCCGACAACTCCTTGCGCAGAAACGGCATTACTTCTTCTTCATTATAGCATGGTACCAGAAATGATATCTTTTTGCCCATTTATTGACCCTTGAAGCATTTAAATAATAATCAACCAATACGAAATATACTTTTAGATGAACTGATTTTCAAATCAACCAGCCAATATTTCGTGACTTATCAGAGTTTTCCTGCGATCAACCGCTGCGCCGCGGCATTGTATGGTTTCATGGCATTGGTAATGAAAATATCGTTGCCGGCGAGCGAACGCAGGAAAGCCCTGCGGCCGTTTTCGTATACTTCAGCGGGGATTTTCATGAACGTCATATACTCGTTCCGGATGCCTTGTTCCGCCTGTGCGAACAGTGCGGCATCGGAGAAATAAGCATAATCGAGATCATGCAGGACCGGATCGAATTCCGTCCCGGTGCCTTCCTTCGTGCCGAGAATCATGCGTTTGACATCCGGGTTTTCGCCGAAATCGCGGACGAAATTCCCGTAGGATTTTTCCTCGTTATCCGGTTGTCCGGGGATATAGGTGGAGTCATGGTAGCAGATCGCAAAAACCAGTGCCGTCCAGTTCTCCAGCGGAAACTCCTGCCGGAATTCCTCGAAATTTGCCTGAAGCACCTCGAACATGGAAAGAATATGCCGCTGCGAATGCCAGAAATCGCCCGCGCGGTAATACCCGCCGGCAATTTCCCATACCGTCCGGCTCAATTGTCGTATATGTTCGATCATGATTTGAAAATACCCCGGCGGGCCGATAAATCAAGTGGCGGTATCGAAATTTTCCGGAATACACCTTGCAAACTTCTGATTGCGGATTATTTTTGCATTACAGGTACTTAGGAGGTGGATGATGGCGCTGAGTTTTTTGTACTATCTCGTTCCGGTGGTGATCGTGGCTGCGGCGGTTCTGTGGTTGGTATGGCGCAAGAAGCGCAAAACGGATGACCGCGCGCTCAATTTGATGGCGACGATGGCGGCGGTGGCATTCAAGGTTGAACGTCTGCCGGAGATCGCGAAGGGTTTCGCGCAATTTCTCAAGGAGTCGTACGGCGTCGACCTCGCCGCAATGAGTTTCGAAGCACACGTGCAGTACCTATCCGACCATCTCGGCGAACTGTGGAACGCCGATGCCGACCGCTTTTTCCCGGCGGCCGCGGAAACCTGCGGGGAGCTTTATATCGCCATTGCGGTGACGGCGGACCTGGGCGAGCTGGTCCGCACCCGGCAGAAAGCCGAGTGGAAGCGCTCCGCCGAAGAGCCTTTTCTTCCGTTTCTGAACGTCGAATACGGAGACGGACAAACCATCGAATGCGATCCGTTTGACGCGGTGTTTGCACAATTGATTTTGAAGGACCGGGGGACAATTCTGTCGGCGCTGATTCCGTTCGAATCGCCGGAAATCCTGGCAAATATGATCCGGAATTTCAAGGATGGCAATGTCTATACGCCGGAGGAAATGCGGATTTACGATGCCCATATCGAGAAGAATTTCGGCAAAATAAAGCAGGTTCTGCACGAAAAGGAGTCGCCGGACATCCACGTGGACATCTATATACTTGAGCAAACTCCCGAAGTTGCCGCCACCCGGCTGGTCACCTGCGGCATGGGGGCGCGCCCGATGCCGATGGACGACAGTCTCCGCGGCGTGTGCCCGGACCGGCTCGAACTCATGGTCGAACTGCCGCCGGATTGGCCGCTGGACATGGCATCCCTGAAAGACGAACGCAACTACTGGCCGGTACGCGTCCTGAAAATACTGGCGCGTTTTCCGTTCGAACAGAACACCTGGCTCGGCTTCGACCATACCGTTCCGTGGCCGCAGCCATTCGCCGACAACACCAAACTCTGTGGTGTGCTGCTCTCGATTCCGGGCGTTCAGAAAGTCGAACAATCCCAGATTGAAGTTTCACCCGGCAAAAAGATCCAGCTGTTCCAGATCATTCCGCTTTATCAGGAGGAAATGGATTACAAGATCAAATACGGCGCGGAAAAACTGGAGGAACTTTTCGGCGACGATTTCAGCTACGAGGTCAATCCGACCCGCCCGAATATCGCGCTCAACATTAAGGAATAACCTTTTTAACGCTGAGATAATGGAGATGTATATTGATGATTGCCGAACTGCGAAAATTGGTTATGGAAGCTTCGATTTCGGTCTGGCTGGAAAATCCCGGCCGGATGGTATCGCCGTGGCCGACCGGGGTTTATTTTCTTGATCATTATCAAAATTTAGATGAATTGCGTTATTCGCTGCAAATGCTTTATGGTGGTATCGGTATATGCCGGGTCGGATCGCTTTCGGATTTTGGTTTTTCGGACCACGAGTTTATCCATTCGCTTGAGGAAGCGATTCGGCTTGTTCAGAGGAATAATGGATTTGCCGAAGGATATGAAGAAGAGTTCTTTGAGCGATATTCACGAGAACATCCCGTACCGGAAAATGATCGCAATCAATTTCACCGGGAACTCGGTAATGAGATATCGGCGATGATGCGTGAGCGGGGAATGATTGTTCCGGAAACAATGTTTATGCGTGAACAGAAAATGATTGTGCCGGAGATCGTCAAGGGGGATTTGCTGGATCAGGAGGTCGAGGTGATTGTGAATGCCTGGAACCGGAATCTGATTCCGTGGTGGCTGCTTTTGCCGCAAGGCGTTTCCGGGGCGATCAAAAAGCGCGGCGGTTACGCGCCGTTTCGGGCGCTCGCCAAGGCCGGAATCATGCCGCTCGGCAGCGCAGTGTTGACCGGGGCCGGAAAACTGCCGTTCAAAGGGATTATTCACGTGGCCGGGATCAATTTGTGCTGGTTTGCGACCGAATATTCGGTGCGGCAGTCGGTGCGCTCGGCCATCGAAATCGTCAACCGCGACGGCTTCGGTTCGGTAGCGTTTCCGGTGATCGGGTCCGGCTCCGGGAACCGCTCGAAACAATGGGCGCTCGACCTTATGCTCGACGAACTGAAACAGCTCTCCACCGCCGCCCGCGTGGTTGTCGTGGAATTCGAGAAAAAAACGAAATAAAATGCAAAGAAGGAATACCGTTTATGAGTTATGATCTTTTTTTTCGGTCGGATTCCCTCAGCAGGGAGCGTTTTTTCGGTTATTTTGGGGGACGGGCGAATTATCAGCTCACGAATGAACAGGCTTTTTACGAAAATCAGGATACCGGGGTTTACTTCATTATTGAGCTGGTGGATGCGGGAACTGAGGAAGGAATCACCGTGCAGTTCATCCTCAATTATTACCGGCCTTGTGTGTTTGCTGTGGAAGCTGCTATCGAGCTCGATGCTTTTTGCGGTGAGTTCGGGTGCCGGGTACTTGACCCGCAGGACGACGATGAGGACTTCAGGGAATTTTCTTCGGCACAGTTTGTCGTTTTATGGAACCGGCTTAACCGGGCTTTCCTGAAGGGGTATCCCGGGGCGTCGCAACTGCTGACCATACCACAGGCGAAACTCGAGTATTTCTGGAACTGGAACTACAATAACAAGGCGCGGAGTGACGCGCTCGGAGATGACATCTATTCCGCACGGCTCATGTTGTTCGAGCGGGAACGGAAACTTTGCACTGTGGTGGTCTGGACGGATGGAATTCCGACCGTTTTTCCACAGTCCGATCTGGTATTGATTTATCTGGACAATCTGGCGCCGCGCCGTTTTCTGGTCGGCCCGAAGAAGAAGATTTTCACGCTTGCGACATTTGATCAATTATTGCCTGTTCTTGAACCTTACGGAGAATTCGGTGAGGATGGCGCCTTTTATATGCACGCCGAATGGGGGCCGGGAAATCCACCGGCAAAGCTGGTAGAATATTTACGGAAACTTCCTGTTGCCGATCCGCGGCTCACCAATGTGGAGTTGGCCATGGTGATGGAGGAAGAAGCATTTATCTCGGAGTGAGTGACTTGCTTTTTAGTTGCGGGAATGTATAATAACCGCATCTTGAATTAAATCAATGCGGAGGATATACCGGGATGGCCAGTCCTGTTTTCTATCTTTTATTGTTGTCGGTGCTGCTGCTGGGCGGAGGATTTTTCGCTCTGGGCTATTTCCTGGGCGGCAGATACCGTGGTACACATGAACGCATTGCATTATTTGCTGTTGCTGTCATGCTGGCGCTGCCGGGATTGCTTTTCACCTTGTACTATTTGCACTGGTTCGACAATGCCATCTGGTTTTACCGGTTTCGCGCCTGGCCTGGAATGGAGTTCACCGCGTGCGGACTGGGATTTGCCGCCGGCTTGACTGCCAGTTTGTTCAAAGGGAAAAAATATTTTTCATGGCCGTTTGTGCTGATATTGCTCTGCATCTGGCTTGGCGTGCCCTATCTGAAACCCCTGATCGCTTCGATATCGGCGAAGCGCTGGAACGATCTCTGGCGGGATGATGTTTGCCTGCAAAGCACTCCGTCCTCCTGCGGTGCGGCCAGCGCGGCCAGCATTTTGCGGAAATTCGGCGTCGAGGCGACGGAGCGGCAAATCGCCCGGGAGTGCTTCACCAGCCGCAGCGGCACGGAGAACTGGTATCTGGCGCGGATGTTCCGCAAACGCGGCTTCCGCATCGATTACCGAATTGACCATGGCTTTCCGGCGGACCTGCAGCTGCCGGCCATCGCCGGAGTACTGGTCGGAGGAGGGAGAGGGCATTTCATCGCGATTCTGGAGAAAGACGGGGAGAATTATGTGACAGGCGATCCGCTTGTTGGGCGACAGGTTTTTCCCGCCTCTGAGATTCAGAAAGCCTTTAATTTCACCGGATTTTTCATGGAAATCCGCCCTGCCGGGAAGTGAACTTAAATTCCTTTTGCCTGGGTTGGATGAGGTCGCGCAAAAGGTCAAAGTGGCCCGGCGCGGCTTTTCTATTGCTGAAAAATAAGTATTATTCGTAAATAAACGTTTATTTGCTTGCGAAACTTATATTTTGTGATATAATAGTACCAGTAACGGAGTTGAAAGCATGAAATATGATGTCCAGTGGCAGAAAAAAGCCACCAAACAACTTTTGAAGCTCATGCCGCTGATGCAAAAACGAATCACGGCGGCAGTTGAGGTACTGAAGGATTCGCAGACGTGGACGAATGTTAAAGCATTGACGAACCACCAGTATAGCCACCGCTTGAGGGTTGGTGATTACCGGGTATTGTTTGATGCAGATACATCGCCGGAGCTGGAAGCCGCGCCCGATGAACCCGAGGAAATTCGGATTCTCGACATTCAGGAAGTCAAGAAGCGGGATGAAAAAACTTATTAAACAGGAGCAAGAGCAATGATTAACGGAGTACAGATTATCAGGGATAACGGCAACCCGGTTGCCGCCGTTCTGCCGTGGAGCGAGTATAAGCGCCTGGTTGCCATTGCGGAACCGGAAACCAAACGGACCGCAGGAATACCGCATGAAGTCGTTTCGATGGTGGTTGATGGCGACAGCCCGATAAAGGCATGGCGGCGCTATCTGAAACTCACTCAGAAGGATGCCGCGCAGAAAATCGGCATATCTCAAGGCGCATTCGCCCAGATGGAAAAGGTTCGTAATAGCCAAGTGGCCACGCTTCGCAAGGTTGCCGCCGCATTCAACATTGAATTCGATCAGATCGATATGATTTGACCCTCGTAACCCCACGCGCCGCCCGGATCGTCAAAAATCCGGGCTTTTTATCGCTCAAATTACGGCAAAATTACGGCATGCCAATAAATGGCCGCGAAAATTCATGCCGTAATTCGCCGTAATTCAGTAACAATATCTCGACCATAGTCAGCCTCAAATTTTTGCCGTAATCCTTACGGGTTTGAAGCCATTTTGCGACATTTGACAGAGTATTGCGGGAATTGGGGATTTTGGTGTTTTTGAGGCTAAAAAATTGGTACCCCGGGTTGGAATCGAACCAACGACCACCTGCTTAGAAGGCAGGTGCTCTATCCTCTGAGCTACCGGAGCAAACCATTCTATAAATATAGTATTTGTACGGAATAATTCAAGATTATTTTCGGAAAAAGTTCAATTACAACGGCTTGTTTTCTCGGCCGGACAGGACAGCGGTTCAAAAAAACAGCCCCCGCACGGAGTCGTACAGGGGACTGTGATTATAGTTTTGCCGGGCTGGTATTGGCACGGCGCCAGGCGCCCCAGCGGCAGTACACCAGACCAATCAGCGCCGGCGGCAGTGTCGAAAGCGCCATGCCCCAGCAGACTCCGGCATAGCCGTATCCCAGCGTTATGCTGAAAAGCCAGCAGAGCAGCAGCCGCAGAAAAACAGCCTCCAGCAATGCGTTGAAAAGTGCCAGTCCCGGGGCTCCGGTCCCGGTGGCAAAGGCGTCGCAGGTGTACATCACCGCATAGGCCAGGCCGCTGAAGGAGCAGAAGATCCGCAGGTAAACCACCCCGGCCCGGATCACTTCCGGATCGGGATCGAAGCAACCGATGATATCCGCGGCAAACAGCTGAATCAGAATCACCGAGAGGCCGGTCGAAAGCAGGCTGAGCCGGATTCCGGAGCGTATGGTTTCGGACGTGCGGATGATTTTTCCGGCGCCCAGATTTTGTGCCGCCATCGCGGTAACCGCCTGGCCGACCGCCCAGCAGGGCATTCCGGCCAGCGTACTGACTTTGAGGCCGATCCCGGCGGCAGCGGCGGCGGCGACCCCATAACGGTTGAACATTCCAGTCACCAGCAGAAAGGCCAGATTGACCACGACCATTTGCAATGAAGCCGGAATGCCGGTTCTTAAAATGCCCGCCATCCTGTTCGGTTTTATGACAAAACTCCGCCAATGGAATCCCCGGAAAAATCCCCGGTGTTTCAGATAACCGAGCGCGACCAGCAGCGCAATTCCCTGCGCCGCCACCGTCGCCCAGGCCGCTCCGGCCACGCCCATCCGGCCCGGCCCGACCAGCAGTAGATCGAGGATGATGTTGATAACCGCCGCAATCGCGACAAACATCAGCGGCTGCCGGGAATTTCCCAATCCCCTCAGCAACGCGCAAACCGCATTATAGCCGAATATAAAAACAGTTCCGGTACTCAAGATATACATGTAGGAGCACGCCTCCGGCAACGCTTCGGCGGGCAGTTTCAGCCACAGGAAAATCTGTTTGCTCATCAGCAGGCAAATCCCGGTCACAGGCAGGGCGGCCAGCGCCATCATAGTAAAAAGTGTGCCGATGGCCTCCCGTTCTTCCCGATGGTTGCCCGCTCCACGAGCCCACGCCACGAGGACCGTGCCGCCGATGGTTATTCCCGTGCCGATGCTGTTGATGATGAAACAGAGCATGGAAGCATTGCTGACCGCCGCCAGCCCTGAACTGCCGACAAACCGACCGACCACGATCATATCGATAATGTTATAAAATGCCTGAAGCAAATTGGCGAAAAACAAGGGAACTGTGAACTTGAAAAGCTGTTTCGACACGTTCCCGGAAGTGAGATCCTGTTCTAATTCTTTCATGATTTCGATCCTTTTCAAAAAACTACAAAAAAGCCGCGGACAAAACATTATCCACGGCTTCTCGGTAGACGGCAAAACACTGCATGAAGAGGATTTCCGCCGCCATGCAGTTGCCGATGAAAAAGAATCAGTTTATTTGCGCCCCGGACAATGTCTCATCGTATCCATTGCCAGAGCCTGCTCCAATGCAGAATTTTCCTAGTGTCATATCAAACATAATCTTCGGGGTCCTTCATGCTTTTACTATACAGTTGAAATATAAATCTGCAATCACATGTCCGAAAATCGCGAGCATTTTGAACTAGCGGATTTTCTCCAGGGCGTGCTGTACGGTCGAGGGCTTCTCGCCGGAAACGCCCGCCAGCTCATCGATGGATTCAAAAAGCATGATCGCCGCTTTTTCGTAATCCATCTTGCCGATCTCGGCGATGAGGCGAATACCCCGGTCGAGCAGCTTTTTGTTGGTCACATCCACCCAGCTCATCCAGTTACCTGTCACGCGTCCGAGACAAACCATTGTCCCGGTCGAAATCGTGTTCAGTGCCAGCTTCACCGCCATATGTTCCATGACCCGCAACGGCGACGCCGGTAGATTCAGCAGAATCGCGAAATCCCCGCCGCTGCCGCCGACCACCAGTTCCCGGCGGATTTTGAAACCAGCCGTCTGCGTGGAAAAAGCCTCCGTCAGCTTCGGGATCGCAGCCCCGCAGCGAACCAGTACCGCCGCGTCATTCGCGGCAGCGCAGCGCTCCGGCGAGGGTTCGTTGCCCACCGCGATTTTCAGCAGTTCGTTTTTCCGGATCAACGGCGGCTTCTGCTCGATTTGGGTCGCGGCGCCCAGCCGCCGGTAATCCTCCGGGGTCCATTCCAGACAGCGAAGCTCGCGGCGCATCAGGTTCCGCCAGACATCCGGGGTGGAATATAGCGGATTCTTGACGAACGCCCACGGCGGCGGCGAAACCGTGTCATCCACTTTGCGAAACGGCGGCAGCATGAACGTGGGTGAGCGCTCCGTGGTGTCGGTAAAAATATCCAGCATGAAATCATTGGCGTAATAAGTGATCTTGCCCTGTTTCCGGTAAATCCCGGCCTCGAAATCGATGTACTGTCCGATTGTGTCCACCGCTTCCGGCCGTTCGAGACCATCCAGTAATTTCTCGAATTCAGCGGCATAATCCATCACCGGCTTGCCGAGCAGCCGGCAGAAGATCATCTCCAGCGCGCCGCCGGCGACCAACTGTTCGGAGGTCGTCGCCTGCATGCGGGTCGAACCCGCCAGCGCCATCGGGCCGCACGACAAATCCAGCACGCAAACGCGCGGATCCCCGATCGCCCGCCGCGAACGCTCCAAGTGCTTCGCCAGCAGTTCCGCCGGGTTGTTGAACATTAGAAACACCGCCGCGCCGCGGCTCAGGCATTCGTCAACCGTGCCGAGCACCGACGACGTTTCGCCCCCCTCGGTAATCGCGACCAGCATATCACGCTCCGTCATCCCCATCTCGCGCACCTGCTGCCGCCCGAATTCCTGATAATCCTCAAAAAATTCCACCGAACGCACCAGCGCATAATCCCCGCCGGTCATGATGCTGCACACCGAGTCCGCGTATCCGCTCCCTGCCGCGGCCTCGCGCCACATGCACTCCAGCAAAATGCTCAAGCGCCCCGTGGCCCCGCACCCGGAAAACACCACCTTGGCGCCGCCACGAATGACCTCAATCCCTTTCGCAACCAGCCGTTCGAATTCGCTGCTGCTGAAAATCCGCCGCGCCATGGTCGCCACATTGCGGTCGATCCGCTGCAAACATCGCACGCCGTCCGCCCGGCTCCGCTCGAACTCCTTATCCAGGTTTACCGTCAAAGGATTCGACTGTTCCGTCGGCAAAAACCCCAAATGAAACTGTGTCTCATTCCGTACAAACTCCATCGCTTTTTCTCTGGCATTCATTTCAATCTCTCTTATCGGCCTTCCGCTCAATGTTGAAAAGTCAGCTTACGCACTTTTTCAACCTCGCTCACGGCCTTGTTGTGTATTTTTTCATGCGCCTGCGGCTTACAATTCGTTCCGCCCTACAGGCGGGCAGCGCTATCCGCGCGCTGCACTGCGTCCGGGTAGCACCCGGTGGCGAGTTATTTTTCTTCTTTCTTCTTTTTTCTTTCTTAATTTAGATAAACCATCCTCCCGTGGCGATCATCCGGTAACGCGTATCCGGCGCGCCAAGGGTTTCGGGTTCCAGTTCCAATTCCTCGATCCGGGCGCCGGGATTTTCCAGCCGCCGCGCCACCTCGCGGTAACGCTCACACAGCCCCGACAACTTGATCTGCATCACTTCCAGCCCCCACGATTTGTAACTGCGGAACCACTGCACCCGGAACGACTCCATCAAGCCCTCGACCGCCGCAATCACCGCCGGGATTTCCTCATCCCGTAGCCGGATCAATGCTGCGGTATCTTTTTCGCGATACGCCCGTACCAATTCACGCCGGAACTCAAGTTTATGAATCAGTGCGTTGCAGATATTCCATGCATGATCAATATGTCCGGCTTTGCGGTCGTCGCGATGCGGCTCAATCTTCCCTCGCACTTCTTTGAGTTTTGTGACCGCGTCATCCCAGACATTTTTGCTATAGTGCCGCATTTCGTGCCACAGAATCCCCATCAGCGGATCGTCCCACAGCGTCCAGCCCGACACGATATCATAATGCGGACCGCCGTCCTCTTTGAATACGCTTATTTCAAGCTCACCAGCGGTCAGTTGCAGTTGATAACTCGTTCCCATCACCGCTTGGAACAGTGTGCCGGTCCGTTCTTCGCTGCCTTTTGCATTGTACGCATAATCGGCGGCCCAGGCCATGCCGGCAAACGCCGAGTCGAATTCGCAATACCCCCCATCGTCGCCCCACATGGTGAAAATGAGCTCTTTGAGCCCGGTTTTGCGGCAGGCATCGATACACGGCCCGGCTGTGCTCACCGTCTGCTCGTGATCGTACCACATGCGCGACCACGTCCAGATACCGGATGCCATGACCGGTTCCTTGCCAAGGTCGCGGTGCCGCCGGATCCAGTCCTCGTAAAACCCCTGATCCCGGTGATAATAATCCCAGTAGCACAACTCCGCCTCCGGCGCGATCGCCGCCTTCACATCGTCCGGAATCACCGTCGCAGGGTCGTAATAATCCTGGTTCGGATTGCCGAGCCGGAAATACATATCCGACCAGATCATCGGCTTCAAATCAAATTTGCCGCAAATCTCACAAAGCCGCTTCAAATGACGGTTGTACAGATCGAAACCGCGCTCGAAACCGTTCCGGTCCATGAACCGCCCGCGCCCGAGGTCGTGCGTTTCGTCCATGCCCAGGTGAATGCGCCGCGTCCCCAACGCTTCGCTCCAGAATTGCAGCATTTTTTCCAGCAATTTGTAAGATTCGGGCTCGTCGACCATCAATACATTGTCGGTATCCTTGATTTTGTGGTAAGCGGGCCAGCGCAGAATCGGTTCGAGATGGCCGAGCGCCTGAATCGACGCCACCATTTCAATTCCGAGTTTCGCCGCGTAAGCATCGATCTCGCGGATTTCCTCCTGCGAATACGCCCCACGCATGTAGCCGAAATACGTCTCGCCCGGCAGCTGATACGCATCCTTGGTGTACAGCATCGCCATGTTGTAGCCGAACAGCGCCAACCGCCTCAGCCAATGCTTGAAATGCTCCACCGTGACCACCCCCGTCCGCGAACAATCCAGCAGGATCCCGAATGTCTTGAACACCAGTCTTTCTTCCGCCTCGCGCCCGGCCAGCGCGTAGCCCAGCCCGCGCGCCGCCGCAGTGGTACTGCCGTAGTGGATGATCCATCCGCCGCCGGACTTTTCCACCTTCAGCGCTTCCGGGTCACGCACTTTCTGGAATAATATTTCCTCGCCGTTTCCGTGCTCGGCCACCGGATATTCTTCCGCCAGTGTTTCCAGAATTCCATGCAATGCCCGATCTGTTTGCCCCCGATGCCAAATCAACATTTCCACACCTCAGTAAATCTTATTTTCCTGTTCGAGTTTCTGTACAATCCGGGCGGCGGCATCCGCCGACAACCGTTGGATTTCCCCCGCCCGCGCTTCGTCGCGAATGCCAAAACCGATCGCCGCCGCCGGGTATCCCTTCGCCATCACCAGATGCCCCATCACGGGGATTCCGTCCGGCTCGGAGCGAAACGACACAAAACCACTCTGTCGGATCTTCGCCAGTTCCATATGCAGCCGCGCATAATCCTTGACTTCCGGCCAGAACTGCGGCGGCATCTGCGGAAATAACTCTGCGGCCTCCGGTTCGGAAAGCGTCGCGGCCAGCAGCCGCCCGGTGGCGGTGTTTTCGGCATCGCTGAAGGTCAGCTTGCTCCACGGTTTCCACTGCGGCACCGTGTTGTGATAAAACAACATGATCCGGCGCGTACCGTTCATGACCGCCAGGTTCACCGGCATGCCGATCTGCGCGGCCAGTTCGGTCACGGGGTTCAACGCGGCCTGCGCCATGCGGTGGTAAATATTGTCGCGGTTGGCGATGGCGGCCACCATCGGCCCCGGCCGGTAACCGCTTTTGCGCGAGACTTTTTCCAGATAACCCCGCCCGGCCATTTCCACCATGATCCGCGACGCCGTCGCCAGGTTCAGCCCCACCGATCCCGCCACCTCACTCGCAGTAACCGGCCTCCCGTCCTGCAGCGCCACATACTCCAGGATGTCGAATGCTTTCATCAATGACTTCATCTTAATCTCACAATGTGATATTATAATCTCAATATAATATATTATAACACCATTTCACCGAAAAATCAATCCCCCCTTCTGAATTTTCGATGATTGAGACGCCCTCGCCAGATGCCAAAAGTCACCGGTTGAGAATTCTCCCCGATATTCCCGAAAAAATTTTCAGTAAAAGGTATTGACATCCGGCGAAACGGACGTATAATATTATAAACGTTCGAACGTCTGAACAATTGATCGATGTTAAGGAAATCAATGATGATAGGATTGCAGAAGCGCAAAGGGCTGACCAAATATTTGCAGTTGCGCGATATTATATATTCGAAGATCGAATCGGACGAATACGCGGTCGGCGCCCTGATTCCCTCCGAAAGCGAACTGATGGAGCGGTACAAGGTCTCCAAGGCGACCGTCCGCCAGGCGCTGTCGGAGCTTGAAAACGAGGGGGTCCTGCGCCGCGAACAGGGACGGGGAACTTACGTGGAATTGCCCAGCAAGCCGGCCCGGAAAACCACCGTGATTGTGCCGCAAAAGCATGATATTGTCGAGCCGAACACCTCCATCTACAAATTTCTGATGGGCATCATGGCGGAGTGCCACGAGCTCGGCGTTGAAATGACCGCGCTGCCGTTGAGCACCTATGCGGCCAGCCGTGTGCCCGTGGAAAGCAGTTTCATCTGGCCCTGGCCGGAAGATGAGCATCTGCACCTTGTCCGGAGGGCGGCAATGAACAATAAGGTGGTCATCATCAACCGGATCATTGAAAACGAGCCGAATATCGTTTATTTCAGTATTGACCATTTTGCCGCGGCCATGCAGGGGATGGAGAAATTGATTGAGCGCGGGCACCGGAAAATCGGTTTCATTTATTATCCGAACAATACCGATATCCACCAACGTCATCAGGGGTATCTGCGCGCCATGAAAGAGGCCGGACTCGAAATAAAACCAGACTATGTATTGCCCTGGTATCTGAACAAGGATAATTCCCAGTTCGAGTGCTTGCTGTCTTCCGGCGTGACGGCGATTTTCTCCGCGCAGGGGTTCCTGATGCCATATCTGATGGCAGCTCTGGATGACCGGCGCATCAAAGTGCCCGATGATATCGAGGTGATGACCTTCAACCGGATACCGGACGGTATCACGTACCGGAAATATATCCATGAAATTATTGTGCCGTACCGGGAAATGGCCTATCTGGCAGTCCGGTATTGCCTTGAAGATTCCGGCAATGTGAATCAGTTGCTTAAAACAGATTTAGTCATGAAAGATTAGTAAAACCAAAAAGGAGAATGGCAAATGAAAAGAAATTTCACACTTATTGAGCTGCTCGTGGTAATTGCGATTATCGCCATACTGGCGGCAATGCTGCTGCCGGCTCTGAACTCCGCCCGCGAACGGGCCAGGCTCTCCATCTGTACCTCGAATATCAAAGACGTTGCCCTGAAACTGCAGTTATACAACGATGACAACGAAGGTTACCTGCCGATATCTTACATCAATGTCGATGATATCGCTTACTCATGGGTCAAGGCCATGTACGATGCCAAGTACCTTGAAAAAATGGTCGATTCCGTGATGTTCTGCCCGAAAAACCCCAAGAATGTCAGCACCTTAGGTTCAACCGCGCGATACAATACCTATGGACTGATCTCCGATGTTACCCCGAGTTCAATGGAGCGTATATACCGGAATACCAAGAAAAGGCGGGAGCCCTCCGCCATGATTCTTCTCGGCGATGCGTCCGATAAAACTGCCGGCAGCCTCAACATGTTCCAAGGGCTCTATGTCGACACGTTCACCTCATATAACGGCCTGCCATTTCTGGTTCATAACAATACCGCGCCATTCGCGTTTGTGGATGGGCACGTGAACGTCCTCAAACCGGGAGATTTTGTCGATCCCGCAAACAGATATTTCTGGTATGGACACAATACCAACTCATACCGCTTCAGGGGTTATAAACTGGCAAACGGTTCAATCGTAACTTATTAAAGGAATTGAAATGAAAAAATATTGTCTGTTATTGTGTTTTCTGGCACTGGCGAATATCGCTGCCGCCGGAGAGAAGTTCATAATCGGGGTTTACTCCGCCGAACCGCAGAACGACCGGACGTTCGCCATGCTCAAGGAGATCGGGGTGAACTATGTCCACAGCTACAGTTCGTTTCGCGCCGAGCCCAAGTCGAAAATACTGGACCTGGCGGCGAAACACGACTTGAAAGTCATGTACGACCTCGGCGGCAAATGGCTGACCAAAGAAGACGGCTGGCAGGATAAACTTAATGCCGCGATCGACGAGTTGAAGGACCATCCGGCACTCGGCATGTGGTATGTCTGGGATGAGCCCGACACCAAGCAGTTGCCGCTCGTGAAGGAAATGGTCGCCATGATCCGGGCGAAATCGTCGATTCCGACCTCGCTGGTCATCCACGAGCGCGCCAATTACTGGGACAGCCGCGGCTATACCGATATCTGGATGGCGGATAATTACCCGGTGCGCGGGCAGCCGTTTCCGAACGCACCGCTGCAGCAGAATTTCTCCCGGATGATGCGCAACGCCGCCACCTCGTACCGCAAAGCGGGCACGCCGTTTATTTCGGTATTGCAGTCCTGTAATTTCTCCTGTTTCAAAAGTCAGGCGCCCGAACAGTATCGCGAGACGCTGCGGTTCCCGAATCTCACGGAAATGCGCTTCATGAGTTTCTCCAGCCTGTGCTACGGGGTCAACGGAATTATCTTTTTCTCGCTGCATCACTGTCACCTCGACAAACCGGAAGGGCGGGAATTTTTCGATGCGGCATTCAAGCCGGTGATCGGCGACATCGGGGGTTTCACCGACCTGATCGAAGCGCCTTGGAACGTGACCGCCCGCGATTCGGCTCTGGAACGCAAGGAGAACGTCAACCTCGCTTTCTGGTCGAGGCCCGCCGGCAGCTATATCGTCCTGGCCAATGATTCACCGGAAACCCGGGCAATCAACCTCGATTTAAGCACGCTGAAGGACTTCCCGAAAACAGGCAAACTTGCCCCGTGGGGCTTCACCCGCGCCGGCAATTATTCACTGGAAAAATCAATATTAACCATTCCCGAGGCGCAGCCCTGGGAAGTATTTATCTGGAAGCTGGAAAAATGAAAAAAATCTTACTGCTCCTGTTCGCCTCCGCCCTGCTGACGCTTCACGCGGAGGATTTCATCCTCGGCATGTACTCTGCCGACCCGCAAACCGACGCCGTGTTCCAGACGCTGTCCGACGCCGGATTCAACTACGTCCAGAGCTACCGCGCGGCTTCACAGGCCCCAATGCTGGACTTGGCGGCGAAATACAAAATGAAAGTCATGCTCGACATCAACGGCAAACCCCTGTCGAAAAAAGAAAACTGGCAGTCGGAACTGCAGAAAACCATCGACGCCGTGAAGGACCATCCGGCGCTCGGCATGTGGTATGTCTGGGATGAACCAAGCACCAATGAATTACCGGCCCTGCAACAGGCGGTAGCTATGATCCGCCAGGCGTCCAGCATCCCGACCACGCTGGTGATCCACTGGCGAACCAACTGGGAAAATACCCGCGGCTTCACCGACCGCTGGATGGTGGACCTCTACCCTGTGCGCGGCCAGCAGTTCCCGAATGCACCGCTCGAACAGGTCAATGATTTTATCGCCACCGCCGCGCGGATGAAACTCCCCGGCACGCCGTTCATTCCGGTCCTGCAAGCCTGCGATTTCTCCTGTTTCAAAAGCCAGGCGCCGAAAGAACATCAAGAAACCCTGCGCTACCCGAATCTCACGGAAATGCGCTATATGAGCCTCAGTTCGCTGACTTACGGCGTGCATGGGCTGTTCTATTTTTCTTACTGGCACTGCCATACGGACCGCCCGCAGGGCAAAGCATTTTTTGAGGAGAGCCTGAAGCCGGTCGTCCGCGAAATCCGGGAATTCACCGACATCGTCGACAAACCGTGGGAAGTCACCGGTTACTGCTATGACTTCAACCTCAACAACAAAATCAATATCGCCTACTGGGAGCGTCCGAAAGGCAAGTTCATCATCCTGACCAACGAAAGCCGCGAGCCCCGCGACCTGGTCCTGAACATCAAAGCCGTGCCGAACGTCCCCCCCAGCGGCGACCTGGTTCCGTGGGGCAAAACCGCCGCCACTCAAGCCGTCCTGAAAAACGGCATCCTCGCCATCAAGGATGCCGGCCCCTGGGAAAGCTTCATCTGGCAGGTTAAATAAGGGTGATTTTGCGAATGCAGGCGTCCTGCAGGACGCTTGTACCGTCGCCGCCACAGCAGTAACCCAGCAGCAGCGCGTCCGCCGTGAAATGCATGGCGATATAGCAGTAGCCGTGCGTCGGGCTGTCCTCGAGCAACATGTGCCGTTCCCAGGTGACGCCTTCGTCGGTGCTGAAAGCCAGCACGAGCGGCGTCCGCCACCAAGAACCGTCATGAGGGACGACGCCCCAGCGGACGTTGTGATCGTTCCAGACGGCGGCGAGCTCGCCGGACGGCATCCGCTTCATGCTCAGCGGCGAGGCCGGGCACTTGAATTCCGGCGCGGGGATCGCATGGCTCCAGTTCATACCGCCGTCACAGGAAAACGCCTTGTACTGGCATCCCAGATCGGTGCGGAACCACGCCATGACCCGCCCGTCTGCAAGCTCGATCACGCCCGGCTCCTGCAGCCCGGTATTGCTCTCCTGCGGCGGCAGGACCCAGCCCGGCGCTTCCTGCCAGTTCGCGCCGCCGTCATCCGAATAAAACACACAGGCCACAGAGCGCCCGTGAACGTTGCAGTTATTGTCGATATTCCAGCGGTGGAACCCGGCGGCAATGAGCAAGCGTCCCGATTTCAGCTGAATCAGCCGGTCGTTGTTCACCACATAATAGCCCGGCGCGTGAATGCAATACGCCGGCTTGCTCCAACTGGCCCCCTCGTCGCAGGAAAAACAGATCATCGGGCGGCAGTCGCAGACTTCGCCGATAAACGTCTTGCACAGATACAACAGTGCGATCCGCCCATCCTGCAACCGCAGCAGCGACACGCTCATCAGATTGCCGTTACCTTCGTTGCGGACGAGAATTTCCGGTTCGCCGCCCCACGTCTCGCCGCCGTCGCTCGAATACAGCGCCGCGATATCGGCCGCTGCGTGATCGTTCCAGGAGTCGCCGTTGTAGCGGGAATAAATGAACATCAGCCGCCCGTCGTTGAGCTGAATAAAGGAACCTTCCGAGTTCCGGGGATTGCCGGGGCCGGAAGCGATATTTCTGACGATCTTCGAATTCATGAGTCACCTCGTTTTGGTTGCAGATTATTATAACGGATGCAGGCGGTTTTGTCAATGCTACGATATGTTCATTAATAGCAGGATCAGATACTTTGTATATATTTTTATTCTTTTATTTGAATTTTCTTAACATTCTGTTTATAATATGGTTGATTCATTCAATGATTATAACATCAGGCAGGAAATAACAATATCATGGACTCGAAAAAACAGATACTTCTGGATAAGCTGGATAAGCTGATTTCCATGAAAAATCCGCGTATTTTGTACCTCAAGCGCCTGCAGAGCGCCAACCGCCAGAGCGATTCCTCGCTGCCGTGGCCGCGGCTCAATATCATATTGGGGGGAGCTTATGAGGCGGAGATGATTTTGAACGAAGAAGTACGCACGGAAACCGCCGGGAAAGGGTGCGCCATGATCCTGCCGGCATTCGCTTATGCCAAGGCTACACTGCGCTTCTCCTACGAATTTCTGTCGCTGGTGCTGCGGGAGAATTTCCTGCGGCTGGTGTATCATGATTTCAATGCAGAGGTCTGGAATCTCTGGCCGCCGCTGGTCGAATACCACCTGGAGGACACGCTGCACATATCCACCGTTCACGCGTTCAATTCCTGCGTTCACCTGGGCGAGGCCCCGGTCGATGCGGATATCCGGCTGCAGAGCTACTGGCTGCTGCTCCGGCTGGTTCGCGCCGACCTGGCCATGTCGAAGGGGGCGCCGCAGGATAAATCCTACTACTCGTTCCTGCGGGTGGTCCGGTATATTGAGGAACACTACGACCAGCCGCTGACCCGGGCGCAGGTCAGCAGGGAGCTGGGGTTGAGCGAGTCGTATTTCACCAAACTTTTTCAGCGCTACTCGACACAGTCGATGCTGGAGTTTCAGCTGAATCTCCGCATGCGCAAGGCCGGGCAGCTCCTGAGCGAAAGCAATTTAAGCGTGGCCGAAATCGCCTATGCCTGCGGCTTCCAGAGCACCTCGTTTTTCATCCGCAACTTCAAGGCGCGCTTCAGCGTGACTCCCGCCCGGTACCGTTTACTGCGTTAAATCAGATGACCCATCTTTTCTTTTTTGGTGTTCATATAATGTTTGGCCTCTTCCGGCAAATTGTCGACCAGCAGCGGCACGCGCTCGGTGATTTCCAGCCCATAGCCCTTCAGGCCGATGATCTTGCAGGGGTTGTTGGTCATCAGCCGGATCGACTTCACGCCGAGCTCGAGGATGATCTGGACCCCGATGCCGTATTCGCGCAGGTCGGCGGCAAAGCCGAGCTTTTCGTTGGCCTCGACGGTGTCGTGCCCCTCATCCTGCAGCTTGTACGCCTTGATCTTGTTATAAATGCCGATGCCGCGCCCTTCCTGGCGCATGTAAACGATGATGCCGCGCCCTTCGACGGCGATCTGTTTCATGGCGGCGTGAAGCTGTGAGCCGCAATCGCAGCGCAGCGAGCCGAACACATCACCGGTGAGGCATTCGCTGTGGACGCGGGTCAGGACGTTTTCCTGTCCTTCAACATCGCCGTAAATCAGCGCCACGTGCTCCTGCCCGTCGGTTTTGGAACGGAAGCCGCAGATCTTGAAGTCGCCGAACATCGTTGGGAGCCGCGCGGTATCGCCCTTCGTCACCAGCACTTCGTGACGGCGGCGGTAGGCGATCAGCTGCGCCACGGAACACCATTTGAGGTTATGCTTCTTGCGAAACTCGTCGAGCTGCGGGAGCCGTGCCATGGTACCGTCGTCGTTCATGATTTCACAAATAACGCCAGATGGAGCGAGCCCGGCCAGGCGCGTGAGGTCCACCGCGGCCTCGGTATGCCCGGCGCGGCGCAGCACGCCGCCGTTTTTGGCGATCAGCGGAAAGACGTGGCCGGGGGTGGCAAAGTCGCACAAACGGCTGTCCGGATCGATCAGCGCTTCCACCGTTTTGGCGCGGTCGTAAGCGGAAATCCCGGTGGTGATGCCTTCCTTGACGTCGACGCTCTGGGTGAACGCGGTGCGGAAGGGGTCGGCGGCCGAGGACATGTTCACCAGTCCGATGCGGTCGGCGTATTCCTCGGAGAGCGGCACACAGACCAGCCCGCGGGCATGAGTGGCCATAAAAGTAATCATTTCGGGGGTGACCCTGGCGGAGGCGCCGATCAAATCGCCCTCGTTTTCACGGTTTTCATCATCGGTGACCACGACCATTTCACCGCGCTTCAGCGCCTCGACCACTTCTTCCACAGTATTGAATTCAATACTCATCGTTTTTCTCCTTTTGAGGGCAAAAAAATGCCCTGAATGGTTGATTCAGGGCATCGATTCCATGAAAAGATACGTCGATCCATACTTCTTTCATCCAGACTGTACTGTCGGTGATGGAATTGCGCCATCTCTGCCCGAAGGCTCGCGGACTTTACCGCCGGTCAGGAATTTCACCTTGCCCTGAAGTTCGATTGTTATGTTATTTAAGTTAAATAATCAAATTCTCCGTTTTTCCGTCAAAAATATGAGCCCGGCTCAAATCGAAATTCAGCTCGGCCCCTTGCCCGACCTTGAAAGGATGGTGGGCATCGACACGGGCGATAAACGTATGCTTGCCGGTGTTCATATAGAGATAAGTTTCCGAACCCATCGGTTCGATCACTTCGACCGCGGATTTGACCCTGGCCTCGCTGGGCGAAGCGTCCTGCTCCCAGGAAATATTTTCGGGGCGCATGCCGAACACGACGGCCTGATCGGTGTAGGGGCCGATCTTTTCGCTCCACTGCGCCGGCAGCGGCACTTCGAAACCGTCCAGTTCCTTGAAGAAATACCGGTCACCCTTTTTCAGTACCGTGCCGTGGAAAAAGTTCATGGGCGGGGTACCGATGAAGCCCGCCACAAACACGTTGGCCGGGTTGTCATAAAGGTTGATCGGAGAGTCGACCTGCAAAATGTGACCGTCCTTCATCACGCAGATCCGGTCGCCCATGGTCATGGCTTCGGTCTGGTCGTGGGTCACGTAAATCATCGTGGTTTCGAGCTGGGTGTGGAGCTTGCTGATCTCGGTACGCATCTGGACGCGCATTTTGGCGTCGAGGTTGGAGAGCGGTTCGTCAAAGAGGAACGCTTCCGGTTTGCGGACGATGGCACGGCCCACGGCCACGCGCTGGCGCTGCCCGCCGGAGAGGTTCTTCGGGCGGCGGTCGAGGTACGGCTCGATGCTCAGGATACGGGCGGCTTCTTCCACGCGCTTCTTGATTTCGGCTTTCTTGAATTTGCGCAGCTTGAGGCCGAACGCCATGTTATCATACACCGTCATATGCGGGTACAAAGCGTAGTTCTGGAACACCATGGCGATATCGCGATCCTTGGGCGGCACGTCGTTGATCACGCGTTCGCCGATGGAGATTTCGCCGCCGGAAATTTCTTCGAGCCCGGCGATCATGCGCAGCGTGGTGGATTTGCCGCAGCCGGATGGTCCTACCAATACCATAAATTCACGGTCTTTGATCTCAAGGTTAATGCCATGCACTACTTTGATGTTGCCCGGATATATCTTGGTGACATTCCTGATTGAGACTTTTGCCATTGATTTTCTCCTGCCTTCAAATTATCGCCTTACAATATAATCATCTGATTACAATAATGCAATAATTGAAATTTTCCAGTTCCCAACGCAAAAAATCCCGCGAAAATTCGTTGAAGCAGAAACAATTGCAGCAAACTGGTTCTACCACTCAGATGATGATATCGCGCTGGACCGGTTCTTCGCAGTGCTTCATCAGAAACTTCTTGCTGTGCTGCAGGTGCTTCTTGAGTAGTGAATGACAGCCGGCCTCCCTTCTGCGCAGGGCGCTGATAAGGGGCTGATGCGAAATCACGTCCTCCGATACATGGTCGACCCGCTTCATCAGCGGCGCCATGTAGGCGTAATTCAGGAAATGCAGATTGCGGACGATCCGGGTCGCCACTTTGAGCCCGGAAATCTCCACATACTTATGGTGAAAATCCAGGTCGTGCCGCAACAGCGCCGGAAAATCGTTGGCCCGGAACGCATCCATCACGCGATGGTCGATCTCCTCCAGCTTGTCGCAGTCTTCCGCCGTGACCCGCTCCAGCACTTCGAACGAGATAATCTTCTCCAGTTGCTCGCGGATCTGGTAGGCTTCCCTCACATTTGCCTGATTGGCCTGCGCCAGAGTAATACCGCGCTTCTGGCGCTTGTTGATAATTCCATAGGTATCTAAAGTCTGAATACACTCCCGCAACCTCGTCCGGCTGACCTTCAGGGCCACCGCCAATTCATACTCCGTCACATAGGATTTACCATTGTGAATTTGTATGGTGATTGCATCGACAATGGAGTTGATTAATTCATTGTTCGCCATTCATGTCTCCCAATGTTCATTTATGCCAAACAGCTTTCTATAAATACATATACAATTGAACCGCCGATAAGTCAAGCACCTTTCAGGTAAAAGTCAAATAAATATGCTGAATTCCAGACTGCATAATTATACCTGTCACAATAAGATAACTGAGAATTTTAAAGATTATTTTCCAAAAAAACAAAGGTTAAATGAATTTTTTACATTATAATACTTATTAACAAATCAATCGTATCTATCAGGAGGTAGAACCATGAAAAAGATGTATATGGAAACGGCCGGTGAAATTCCGGTCAACTATGAAATGGATGTCATTGTGGCGGGCGGCGGCCCTGCCGGTATCGGAGCCGCTCTCGGCGCGGCGCGCGACGGAGCCAAAGTACTGCTGGTGGAAGAAATGAATTGCCTCGGTGGTATTGCCACTTCGGGCATGATGTCCCATTGGAGCGGCGGCAGCGTGTCGCCGATCACTTCCGAGATCATGAACCGCTGCAAAACCATGAGCTGGGATAATGAAGTCGAAAAGACTGATTGGATCATCAACCATGAAATCCTGAAGCTGGTACTCTTTGACATGCTCGAGGAAGCCGGCGTGAAGTTCCTGCTCCACACCCGTTGCGCCGAAGTCATGAAGGACGGCAACCGCGTGACCGGCGTGATCCTGGAGAGCAAATCCGGGCGCGAAGCCGCCGCCGCCAAAGTCGTGATCGATGCCACCGGCGACGGTGACGTGGCCGCACTCGCCGGCGCCGAATTCGTCAAGGGCCGCGACGGCGACCACAAAATGCAGCCGGTGACGCTGATGTTCAAGATTGACGGCGTCGACTGGGACAATGCCGTTTTCCCCGGTTCCTTCGAAAGTCTGGTCGAGACCCCGAAAGGCGAACTACAGTCCCTGGGCAAGAAACATCTCCCCGCACCCGCCGGCCACGTGCTGCTTTACAAAAGCACCATTCCCGGGCAGGTCGTGGTCAACATGACCAACCTCACCAACATCGACGGTACCAGCAACGCCGACCTGACCACCGCCGAAGTGACCTGTCACCGCCAGATCCCGAAAATCATCGCATTCCTGCGGGAATTCGCGCCGGGATACGACAAATGCTTCCTGGTGGCCGCCGCCGCGGTAGTGGGCGTGCGCGAAACCCGTCACTTCAAGGGCCTCTGCACAATCAACGAACACGATATCGTCGACGCCCGGGTTTTCGATGACTGGATCGCGACGAAAAACCGTTTCAATTTCGACATTCACAACGTCGAGGGCTCGGGTCTGGACAAGGATGGCGCGCAGCACAAATTCACCTGCCGTGGTGCTTACACCATCCCCTACGGCGCCTGTGTTCCCGAAAAAATCGATGGATTGCTGTTGTCCGGGCGCAACATTTCCGGCACGCACAAGGCGCATTCGAATTTCCGGGTGATGCCGATTTGCGCGAACATCGGTTACGGTGTGGGCACGGCCGCCGCCGAAGCGATCAAGGCCGGCTGCAACGTCCGCGACGTGGACATCCGGAAAGTGCAGAGCGTACTGGAAAAGGCGGGAGTCACGCCGTAACCAATTAAGAATTAAGAATTAAGAATTCAAGAAAATAACTCGCCACCGGGTGCTACCCGGTGGCGTGCAGCGCGCGGACAGCGCTGCACGCCTCTAAGGCGGAATAAATTGTAAGCCGCAGGCGCTACCGGAAAAATCACCGCCCGGCCGAAAGCGAGGTTGAAAAAACGCGATAGCTGATTTTTCAACATTGAGCGAAAGGCCGGCCGTGCAAGTCCGTGTCCGTCCATGTATAAACCAAAACCAGGGCGTATGGGAAGAACTCCCGTGCGCCCTGTTTTGCAATTTATTTCAATTTTGCATTTGGGATTTGAAATCAGGGCAAATATGAGCTAAATTATATATTCGCAGTAATTTAATCATAATACAGACGATACATGAGCAAGCTTGAACTAATACGCAATTTTTCGATCATCGCCCATATCGACCACGGCAAATCGACGTTGGCCGACCGGTTGCTGGAGCATACTGGAACCATCGCCAAGCGCGATCTGCAGGAACAGGTGCTGGACGCCATGGACCTCGAGCGCGAACGCGGCATCACCATCAAATCGCACCCGGTGCGGATGGCTTACAAAGCAGAGGACGGCATCGAATACAGTTTGAACCTGATCGACACCCCCGGACACGTGGACTTCACCTATGAAGTGAGCCGGGCGCTCTCCGCCTGCGAAGGCGCATTGCTGATCATCGACGCTACCCAGGGAGTTCAGGCCCAGACCGTGGCAAACGTTTCGCTGGCCTTCCGCCAGAACCTGACGGTAATCCCGGTCATCAATAAAATCGACCTGCCCGCCACCAACCTCGAAATGTGCTACGAGCAGATGGAGGAAATCCTGGCCATTCCGCGCGAAGACGCGATCCTGGTCAGCGCCAAAGAGGGCATCGGCATTCCCGAACTGCTGGAAGCCATCATCAAGCGCGTACCGCCGCCGACCAACGAAGGTTACGAGGGCATCAGCAGCCTGATTTTTGACTCCAACTACGACGCCTACCGGGGCGTGGTGACTTATGTCCGCGTGTTCAACGGCGAATTCCGCCGCGGCACCCGTGGCCGGATTTTCAGTAACGGCATCGAAAGCGAAATCAAGGAAGTGGGCGTGTTCAAGCCGAACATGACCGCGGTCGATTCGCTCAGCGCCGGCGAAGTGGGCTACCTGATCCCGAACCTGAAAAGCCCCGCCGATACCCCCATGGGCGATACCATTACCGACGCCAAAGCGCCGTGTCCGGCAGCCCTCCCCGGCTTCCGCAAAGTCACCCCGATGGTGTTCAGCGGTATTTATCCGATCGACTCGGCCGATTACGAACAGCTCAAATTCAGCATGGCCAAACTGCAGTTGAACGATGCCGCGTTCCAGTACCAGGCGGAAACTTCCGCCGCGCTGGGCTTCGGCTTCCGCTGCGGTTTCCTCGGTCTGCTGCACATGGAAATCATTCAGGAGCGCCTGCGCCGTGAATACAACATGGACATCATCGCCACTTATCCGAGCGTGGTGTACAACGTTTATTTGCGCGACGGCAACATGATCCACGTCGACAACCCGGTTCACATGCCTGATCCCACACTGATCGACCGCATCGAAGAACCGCTGATTATGGCCAAAATCATGGCCCCGAACAACTACATCGGCGACATCATGGCGCTGGTCATGAACAAACGCGGACTCTGCACCTCGACCGAGGCAGTGGATGGACAGCACGTAATCATCGAGGCCGAACTCCCGATGCATGAAATCCTGATCGACTTCCATGACAAGCTCAAATCAATCACCCGCGGTTACGGCAGTTTCGACTACGAGCCGAGCGGTTACCGCGCCGACAAACTGGTCAAGCTCGATATTCTGGTCAACGGCGAACCGGTGGACGCGTTTTCGTCCATCGTTCATATCGACCATGCGCATTTCCGCGGCAGCCTCCTGTGCTCCAAGCTCAAGGATTTGATTCCGCCGCAAATGTTCCAGATTGCGATCCAGGGCGCGGTGGGCGGCAAAATCGTTTCGCGCGAAACGGTCCGCCAGCTCCGCAAAAACGTGCTCGCCAAATGCTACGGCGGCGACATCACCCGCAAACGCAAGCTCCTCGACAAGCAGAAGGAAGGCAAAAAGCGGATGAAGGAAGTCGGCAACGTCTATATCCCGCAGGAAGCATTCGTCGAAGTTCTGAAATCCACCGACAATAAATAACAGGTACACCACCATGCTGGCTTGGCACAAAAAACGGAAACAGCGGAAACATCTGCGCGATATGGTTTCAGAGCTCCGCCACATCCTTCACGCGGACGACGATATCCTGACTCCCGAGCAGAAAACCGCCCTGCGCGACGCCATGGAACAGGGCGAAAAGCTCCGCGACAACGACAAGGTCGCCGAGCTGGACGCCTACCGCGCCAACGCCCGGAAAAAGATCCGTCAATACGCCCCCAGCTACCGCAGTTGCAAAATCCGCGAAATCCTCGACATCCTGGCCGTGGTCTGCATGATCGCGTTCGGACTGCGCGGGCTCTTCGCCCAGCCGTTCAAAATCCCGACCAGCAGCATGCAGCCGACACTGTTCGGCACGCATTATATCGAAGACGAAGTGGTCAAGACGCCCGCCGCATTGAGTTTCTGGCTGTACTCGGCGGTACCGGCCAAAGCGGTAGTCAAGGAAGACGGCCGGTTCGACGAATATTCATTCTCCGAATCGGCGCGTTACGGCAACACCACGCTCCCCGGCAAGATCTTTTTCGGCTACAGTTCCTTCAGGATCGGCAACACCGGTTACACCCTGCCCGGCGCTCCGATCAAAGTCTACGACTACACCCAGATGCAGTCGCGCCGCGAATTCAAAAAAGGCGACGTGCTCAGCAACGGCTGGATGTCGCTCGGCGACCATCTGTTTGTCGACCAGCTTTCACATCATTTCAGGGATTTCCAGCGTGGCGAAGTGGTGGTTTTCAATACCCGCGGCATTCTCGACAACGGCAAGCCGCTGGCCGGTTACTACTACATCAAGCGCCTCGCCGGCCTCCCCGGCGATACACTGCGCATCGACAAAGATCAATTGATGGTCAAGCCCAAGGGCGCCGCCGAATTCAAGCCCGTTCAGGAACTGGCCCCCGCGTTCAATAAAGTCTACAGCAAAATGGGCGGCTACCACGGCCACCTGAATCTCGTCGCCAGCGGCCCCGGCCGTTACCTCGGCAGCCCCGAGGCGGAATTCGTCGTGCCCGAAGATTGCTATTTCATGCTGGGCGATAATTCGTTGTTCAGCTCGGACAGCCGCATCTGGGGCATCGTGCCGCGCCGCAACATGGTCGGGCGCGCCGCCCTGGTTTTCTGGCCCTTTACGCGCCGCTGGGGCATCCCGGACCACGAAGAACCGATACAGGTTCCCACCTCTCTGCCGATCGGCAACAGCTTCCCGCAAATGTCCCTGCAATAAGTACTGAGATGCAGGCCAGTACGGCTATAAGCGCTAAGTTATAATAGAGATGTCGAAGCCTTTTTCGTAGCGAGTCCTGAAGGGCGGTGGAAAATCTAGTCCACTCGGATAGAATAATGGACAGCGGAATCCGCGGAAGAATGATCTGCTGAAGCTCCCGTCACATAAAAGCGAACTTCCGCCAAAGGCTCCTCTTGCTTGGCAAAGGCATCTTGCCAGGGGGAAAACTTGCGCAATTCACCTCGAAACCACTCCAAATTCAATCCTTTCGCCTTGCAAAACGCCTCCTCATCCATTTCGCCGTCCAGGAATTCGTTTTCCAACTCCTGCCACTTCTCCGAACCGATTGTTTCCATGCCGCCTCCTGCAAAATATTTTTACCAGGAGACATTATACTCCAAACCCGGTCCTTTGTAAACGTGCTCTCGCCGAACGCTTATACCCCAACCACGAGGGATTACTCATACATTGAAGAAGAAAGTTCCTTGAGCTTGCTTATTGAGGATTGGATACCACTAGAAGAATACTGTGGAGCTGATTATCAAAATCTTTCGAGTTTGAATCGATCAAATGATAACTTCGCAATTTACATAATTCCCGGATAGCGGCATTGAACGTTTCTGTTTTCGAGGATTCGGATGTGGAATTTCCCGTCATAAAAGCAAATGGAACATGGGAATCCTTCAGTAAGTTGGCTTCGTCGCGGATCAATAGCTCGAAGTTCGATTTAGACAAATCCAGCTCGGCGTATCTCGATGACAGGTCTAAGATCATAAAAACCGGCTTGCTTTTGATAATCTCTTTGAGCTGATTTCGGTATTGAGAAAATACCTCGGCCTCGAGAGTGATGACCGGGGATTTTCCGGTTCTTCCGGCAAGGGAATTCTTCAGCGATTCGGAGGCCGCCGACTTAACGCCGAGCAAAATAACTGCATTTTCAACTAACGGATCAGGTTCCGGGGCTGCAGGCACTGATACTGTTGTTTTCGGTGCAGGCTTGGGCGGCGGTACAGGCGGCGTGATAACATTTACAGCTTGTTGTACGGGTCGGGTTTCCCCAAAGGTGGATGGTGTGTCCGTTCGAGCCTTTCCGGTAAACATTATCAGGCTGAACACGATGAGAAGCAGCGAGCAAAAACTAATCAAACCCAGCATAACGATACGTTTGACCGGTATAGATTTTTTTGCAATTGGCTCCGCCTTTGCCTCCTGTGTCAAAACCTTGGTTTTACTCGAAGCAATAGGTGTCGCATTGGCATTGTTTATCAGCGTGGGAATTGTCACATCGGAAGCCGACAAGGCAGTGGACTGTTTTTTCAACAGTGTCGGTTGGGTAACATCCGGCGGAAGCGGAGAGGAGGATTGCGGCAAAACCGCGGAAACTGGGGTTTCTGGCTGAACCGGGAGCAGAGAAAGCCTCTTCAGCAATTCACATGGTGACTGAATTCGCTGCTGAAGATCCTTGGCCGTCATGGCCGCCACCAACTCTGCCAGTTCCCCGGTAATGGCGGGGCATATGGTACGGATGTCGGGTATGTTTTCGTCCCGGACTACCTGCGAAAGGATTTCGATCATGCTTTCGCCCTGATACGGCCGCTCACCGGCAAGCATTTCGTAGAAGACAATACCCAGACTGTAGATATCGGCCCGACAATCGACTTTCCGTGAATCCCGCGCCTGCTCCGGCGACATATATGCGGGAGTACCAAAAACCGACGACTCCACCGTCAGCATCGTATCCTGCTCATTGGTCGATTTGGCGATTCCGAGATCGGCCAATTTCACTGTGCCATCGACGGTAAACATGATATTGTCCGGCTTGATATCGCGGTGAACCATGTTGTTTTTGTGTGCGGCCTCCAGGGCCAGGGCGACTTGGGTGATGATCGTCACGGCCCGTGTGGGGGCGATGGCCCTGTCACGCTTCAGCTGTTCCCGGAGGCTGATGCCGGCAATATATTCCATCACTAGATAATACATACCGTTGCTTGGGTTTTTGCCGGCGTCGTACACTGCAATCAGGTTCGGGTGCTTGATCTTGCAGGCGAGCTTTGCTTCCCGGATGAAACGGTCGATGAACTGTTTATTTTTCGTCGCAATTTCCGGGAACAGAACTTTCAAGGCAAAGGATGATTCCAATACGTTGTGGTGAACCAGGTATACCGCGCCCATGCCGCCCCGCCCGAGGAGTTTTTCCACGCGGTACTTCTCGAAAGTATCGCCAGGACTCAGGACATCTTTTTTCCCCTTCGACCAATTCATTCTGCCGGCCTTTTTCCTGATTATTTATCCAACGTCGGCAACTTGCGGCTGAGTTCGTAAAGCGCTCCATTCATGGCTTGCTTCATCAACTGCGGATACAAACTGACGTCTTGTCCGATGCGGGCATAAATCCAATGAACGATATAATCTTTGCCACGGTATTTGTAGTGCCAGACCACCTGACCGGAGGCTCGTTCCACCAGTTCGAAGTTTACCCAGAATTCGTTATCAGAAACTCCACTGGGAGCTCCCAATACCCAAAGCACTGGTGAGAAAAAATAGGTAATACAGTAGGAAAACATGTTGCCGCTGTAATAAGTATTGGTGACCTTGCCACGCCAGATATAATCGGCCTGGGCTTGCTCAAGGGTATTGGCTTTGGTGACTGACGCGAAAAGATTGGAAGCCTTCAAGCTCATGACTGCCGCATTGGCCAAGTCATTCTGCAAATCGAAATGGAACCGTCCGAGCGAGACGAAATCCACGCTGTTTTCCGGTTCTTCCTTTTCAACGTATCCAGAGGGCAGCAGCGGGATGAATCCCAGATAGAAAGACCCATGATCGCCGGCAGGATGCGCTGCCGCCTGACCAGCCTGTGCCGGATCGAAATACTTGGTACCACGCTGGTCCATAAACGGCAGGACGGCAATGCTTTTTGTGCCGCTTCCGGCCTCCTGGAATTTAACCATGGTTCCGGGCGCATTTGCATAGTTGAATGTTGCCACGCTGGTACATCCCGTCATTATCAGGGCGATCGCCATAATTCCGGCAACAAACAAGACATTCTTTTTCATCGTTCAATCCTCGCTATTTGTGTTATGGTTATATTCGGGCAAATCCAATCGTATGATTGCCGCCTGTTCGGTAAATGAAGGTTGATTCTTCAGCACAAACCGTCCTTCCACTTTGCCGTCCGGGGTAATGGAATCGGTCTGCCAGACCAACAGATCGCTGGTCTGATATTCACCGTTCTTCAGCGGCAACACCTCGGATATGGCCACCACCTTACGTGAGCCATCCGAAAGCCGGGACGTGTGGACCACGGCGTCGATGGCAGAAGCGACCTGCGCCCGCAACGCCGTTAAAGGAATCTCGATACCGCTCAACAATGCACAGGTTTCCAGCCGGAACAAACAGTCCAGTGGGGTATTGGCATGAATCGTGGACATGGAGCCGGCGTGGCCGGTATTCAGCGCCTGAAGCAGATCCAGTGCCTCACCGCCGCGGATTTCGCCAATGACCAGCCGATCCGGGCGCAGGCGCAGTGAGGAATGGATCAGATCCCGGATTGTTACTTCGCCGTTGCCGTTTTTATCGGCCTTGCGGGTTTCGAAACAAACCACGTGCTCCTGCTGAAGCTGGAGTTCGCTGGCATCCTCGATGACCAGTACACGCTCGTGATTTCCGATGAAATTACTGAGGGCGTTCAGCACCGACGTTTTCCCGGAAGACGTCCCGCCTGAAACAATGACATTTTTGTGCAGTCCGACCAGCGCCTTGATCAGCAGAACCGCATCGTCGGAGAGGCTTCCGTAATCCTGCATTTTTTCGATGGACAGCGTATCCTTCTTGAATTTGCGGATGGCGATGACGGTTCCGCTGCGGCTCAACGGCGGAATCACGGCATGGACCCGGCTGCCGTCCGGTAAACGCGCATCCAGACGCGGATTATCCTCGTTCAGCATCCGGCCTACCGATTTGGCAATATTGGCGGCGGCGGCCTTCAACGCGGCCTCGCTGACAAATGCCGCGTCACTCTTTTCGAGCTTGCCTCTTTTCTCAATATAAACCTGTTTGGGTCCGTTGATCAGAATTTCGGAAACGTCGTCATCCTCCAGATGCTCTTTGATCGGAGCCAGAAATAAAACCAGAAATGAATTGGAATCAGCCTGTTCCATAGTTAATCCTCCTTATTCGTCATCATCATCTTTCGACGTATTTTCGGCCGGTGTATTGACAGTACTTTCCCTGTCAATCTGCATAACTAATCCCCATGCAGACTCTATATCGACTTTTCCGACAATCGAAAGTTTGTTCTCAATCAAGCGCAGCTCAATACCGGTAATATGTTTGCCTTGAGGAAGTGTCTGCACAATTTGCTGAATCATTGGTTCGGAATTATTCTTATAGGTTTCCGCCGCTTCCCGGGTTTTGCAATGAAGCGTTATCGTCACGTTCAGATACTTCCCTTCCACCCGGCCAAAAAGAGAAACACTGTTCAGGTCGGAAAGAATTTTATTCAGCATCTCCGCATTGACTTTTGGCGGCTTTGGCAGTTTCGCCAGTTTTGCCGTATAACATGCGAGCCCGAATGATAAATCGGAAACCGCCATTTCTGCCGCCAGAGCAGTATCGCCGGAATGGATGGAGAGAAGCTGCAGCGGTGTTTCTCCATCCTGATTCAAGTTTATTTTAAATTGCAGAAGACCGTCTTTAAGTGGAACCGCCATAATGTCGATTTTCTGACCTGGTATCTGCTCATTCAGCGAAAGATTGTATACAGAGAGATCATTCTGTTTGGTAATCTGCGGCATTGGTCCGCCGGAGTTTTTCATGTTTGCCAGCAATTTCTCCATATCCTTCTCGACTCCGCCAGAAATTCGAGCCACGCCTTCAAGAGAAATGCGAAATGGTATAACCGGAGTAATGAAAACATTGACAATTCCTTCCAGATCACGATTTTTCATATCAAAAAGCCGCTCATCCGGATCTTCGTCGATGGCCTTTTCTTTATCCTTTTTTATTTTTTCCCATAGCACAGGCGTCATCGTTTTTTCCGCCTGTTTTGTATTTATATACACGATGGCGTCCGCATTCGGGGAAGCATACTCCCATAATGATGCTCCCTGCTCGGCCGCCGGCATGGATAATATTCCTCCGGTCATTGCGAGACCGGAACAGATGGTTCGCACAAAACGCTTAAACATAGTCAATCCTTTCCTCCGCTATTTTCAACAGATAGTCACTTTCTGTTTGTTCTTGTTTATCATGATCTTCCTGCTTCGGCAAATCCTTTTCGGCAATACAGCAAATCATCGAATAATTGTCCTTTGCCCCCGCCGCCCGAACCAGTTTTCCCAAATTTTCAATCATTTGCGACGCAGATGTTTTTTCTTTCAAAACCGCACATATTTCGGAATCATTCAGCATCGTGGTGACGCCATCGGTACAAACAAGGAAGATGTCCTCCGGCAAAACCATCACCTCATCCCACTCCGTCATGACGACATTGGAGGTACCGATTGAACGGGTCAGAATGTGCGAAAGAGCGCTTTTTTGATGATCTCCCAGTGAATTCGTTCCATGTGACGATACCTTTTGCCGGGCCAGCTCCGCTCCGACAGTGTGGTCTCTGGTAATGCAAAACAATTTACCCTGACGGAAACAGTATACCCGGCTATCCCCCACGTGGCAAACCATAGCCCGGTCCGGCTGCCACGGGTCCAGCAACAATAGCGCCAAAGTCGCCCCCATCTGCTTAAAAAAATGCTCCTCGGCATATTGACGAATTTGTCGATTGGCCCAGTGCACCGCCTGTTGTATATTGTATTTTCTGAGCCCCGGCGAATCCGGCGCACTTCCTTCGATGGCTTTCCGGATATATGAATGAACGATTTGACTCGCGATTTCCCCCTCATCCCCGCCGCCCATTCCGTCTGTGACGAAAAAGCAGCCGTCCGTGGCAAGAACCGCTACCGCATCTTCGTTGTTGCCGCGAACCAATCCCGCATCGGTCATGGAGCTGGAGTTGATATAGTCGAATCTGTCATTCATCATTCGTTAAAGGTTCCCCAGGAGAAAAATGTTTTTTTATCATCGCCTTTCCAAATCATCATGATCATACCTTCCTTTTCCTTGCCCTTTTCCGCTTCCTTGTTCCAGGCGATCAGAACAGATTGCTTTTTCTCATCCAGGATAATTTCATGTTTTTTCTTGAAACTGCTTTTCTCCACACTTTTGCAGAGTGCTTTTTTGGCCGTTTCAAAATCGGAATCGATATATCCGTTCATGCGCCATGTTTTGCCGCTGTCATCGCGGTTGATTTCCTTTGTGCCTTCCGGCATTTTGAAAGGATCTGCGGCAAAAACCGCCGCCATGCAGAATAAAATACCGAGAATCAGATTTCGCTTCATACTAATTCGTTCCTTTTTTCACATCGGAAATAGCATCTTTGAGATTTGAAGAGTTTATATTACTGAGAGTTTTATTGATATTTTTGAGTTCTGGGGTATCGCCGGAAAATATATAAAGTATCCGCAAATGCGCTATTGCCGGAAGGACAATGGAAAGTCCGCCGCCGTAATCATCGCCCGAATCGCTGGTAACCACATCGCCGTCGATAACATTATCATCACTATCTGCCGTATCGCCGCTACCGCCGCTACCCGTATCGCTGCCTGAACCAGTATCGCTGCCGCTACCTGAACCACTCCCCGAGCCAGTATCAGTTCCACTACCGCTGCCGCTACCTGAACCAGTACCGCTGCCGCTACCCGAGCCAGTACCACTACCCGAGCCAGTACCGCTGCCGCTGCCCGAGCCAGTACCGCCGCCGCTACCTGAACCACTCCCCGAGCCACTACCGCTACCCGAGCCAGTATCAGTTCCACTGCCGCTGCCCGAACCAGTACCGCTGCCGCTACCCGAGCCAGTACCGCTACCCGAGCCAGTATCAGTTCCACTGCCACTGCCGCTGCCCAAGCCAGTACCACTGCCGCTACCCGAGCCAGTACCACTACCCGAGCCAGTACCACTACCCGAGCCAGTACCACTGCCGCTACCCGAGCCAGTACCGCTACCCGAGCCAGTATCAGTTCCACTGCCACTACCGCTGCCCGAACCAGTACCGCTGCCGCTACCCGAGCCACTACCATTGTCTGAATCATCAGTGGGGCTTTCGGTTTCGGATTTTCTATTCTTGTTTCTGGTATAAATCAACATATTGCGTTTATAATATTTTTCATTAAAAGAATTATAGCGCCCTGTTTTTTGATTAAAAACATGTGTGTAATAAGCTGGTGCACCTCCATATTTAACGCCACGATATATCGACAATGCACTAGGAGTACCAGTTTTCTTTAAATTCTGAAGAAGCAGTCTATCTGCCTTATCTTTTGAAAAAACATCTGGATTCCGATACTGATAATCATGAACCAACCCTGCGGCGACAATATCCAGATCATAAGAATTTCCCCAAATAAAATATTTTGTCCAATCTGGAATTGAAGCGCCATCAAAGATGAATCCTGCCGGGATTTTATAAACCTTGCCTGACAAATCTTCAAAATAATAATCTTCTGTTAAAATCGCATAGTGCTTGCCCTTTTCTCTTTCCAATCCCAAAATACTTCTTGTATCCGGATAATCTTTGATGTCAATAAAATCAAATTTCGGTGGTAGTTGTGATTTTATAGCAGCCTTCTCTTCATTTTCCCCTTTACTCTCACGAAGCGCTTCTTTTAGTGTACCTAAAAAATGGTCTTTAATACTTTTCTCTTTTTCAATAACATAAGTTTTTCCTAGCAGTCCGCCTATTCCAGTAACGGATTTTCCACTGACTGGATCTCCAGAAAGACGAATGTTTATGATTGTATCTTTAGCTGCAATCATATCCTCGGTCGGAATTTTTATTTGTACTAAACCATGAATATTGGCGGCATTATATGTAGTGGCGAAAACTCTTCCTGAAGTTGCATTGCGTGCAGCCGCATAAGCAGCCATACCACCTCCCAGAGAATGCCCGTAAATGTCAATTCTTGTTTGGCTGTCTTGAGTAGCAATTGAGACAGCTTTTATTAATTTATCCGCCATCCAATATTGATATGGAGTTTTCCCCGTCCATTGATCGTAATCAGTCTTAAGATCACCAGGAGATATAGGACTGGTTCCTCCGAACGAAACAGCAATTTCTCCAGTTTCCGCATTGATAAGTACGCTTCCCTCAAAGCCATCTTTGCCTGAAAATTTCCCGGTGGCGGGATCATATTTTATTCCTGGTAACCTGTTCAGATAATTAAACTGATCTGAGACGATATACCCATCGGGAATTTCCTTAGCCTTGCGGTAACCGTAATCTGCCAAATCAGCTCCTACGATTATTTTCTCTTTTGCCGCTCCAGAAAGAGAATTATAATCTTTCTGGTTCTTTGGTTGGGCTTGTGAAGCGGGCTCTCCATTTATAAGATCGGTTGCTTTATCCTTTAAATCATTGAAACCCCAAGCTACATAATCATTCCACCATTTGCCTATGGCATTTGATGCTTTTTCTGGCCAACGTTCTTCTTTTGCAAGCCAATCCACAGCTTCAGGAGCAATATAGTCCAATGCCACAATTCCACCGTAGATGGTATATTGCCCAACATAAAATGCACTTTCAAATGTTCCTGCAGATGTTGCTGAAACTACGGCAATACCTCCCTCTACAACCGCTCCGCCGATTCCATTTTCTTGATATCCCTGATAGGTACGTGATCCGATATTTAAAGCGGAAAATACTTTTCCTGTATTATTCATAAATTTGGTTGCAGAAGCCGGAGCGGGAGGAATTTTGTGAAAAAGCGGAGAACTATTAGTACCTCCGGTCATGACCAATTCAGCCATTGAATTTGTACCGCTTGTCCAATCCAATGATTCCCCGGAAGTCATCCATAACTTGCCCCTGCCCCCTGTATCATCAACATGAGAAATAACATTGTTACTCACATATGTAAAATTATTCCAGCCATCGGGATAGCCTAACGGGTCGGCGGAATTCCATTTGCCATATGTCGAGGAGTAATTGCGGAATAGAAAGTTATAACCTAAGTTCTCGACATATGGTTTTCCGGTGAAGAAATTCATCCCCGGGGCGGTGGCGGCCCGGCCGAAGGCGGATCGCTCGATTGAGGTAAAACCATCGCCCTTTTGGAATCCCAGCGAAGAGCCGAGCAGATCAGTGAAGATGAGGTCTTCTCCGGCCAGCACCGGATTGCCGCCGGTCGGGGCTTCTTCATTCAGGTAAATGACTCCATCGCGGACGACCAGGGCGAGACCATCCCATAGAAAACGCTCTTTGCCGGCCTGGCCCAGGTGACCGTCCGTATGGTAGGAGAAATGTTCATTTCCGGCTTTTACGACGCTGTTTAGCCAAGCATATTCGAAGGTATCTTTGCCGTCGGCAACCAGCCGCCCGGCGGCGTCGTATTGATGCGAAAATTCTTTTCCGCCGATCATGGCGCTTTTCAGTTGATTCGCCTTATCGTAACTGAAAGTCGCAAGTTGTCCATTGACCAGTTTTTTCAGTATATTTCCAGATGGATCGTACTCATAGCTTTCGATCGTTTTACCATTCTCATCGGTGACGGCAAGCAATTGACCGAGGACATCATACTGGTAATTAATCAACTTGCCGTTGAATTCGCGTCCAAGCAGGGTTCCATCCTCATCATAAAAGTATTTCAAATCGGCGACGCCGGCGAGGTGCTTCCGCTCCAGCAAGCCGAACCGGTTATAAACGAAGGTGATCTCTTTTCCATTGATGGTCTGTTTGCTCAGTTTTCCGTTTTCATAGGAATAAAGGATTTTATCCTGGCCGGACTGCTGCGAAACCAGTAGTCCGTTTTCATCATAATTCCAGAGTAAGTTCTTTTCACTGCCATTGTGCATAATGCTGAGGGATATCTTCTGATTACGGTTGTTGTATTTATAACGATGGCGGAACGTGTCCGTTATCTTGCTGTCCTGCCGAACGGTCTCTGTCTTTTCGACCAGACGGAAGAAATGGTCGTACTTCAGTTCAGCCACCCGTTGCTCCGTTGGCGTAGTACGTTCGATACGCGAAGTATTTCCCCACTCGTCATAAAAAGTCTTTTGCCCGTATCCTTTGCCGTAATCGATTTTCACAATCCGGTCATGCTCGTCATATTCACATGAAATGGTCCGGTCCGGCCGGTTCTCCCTGCCGGCGAAATACGAGAGCATTTTCACTATTCGGCCACGGCTGTCGTACTGTTGTTCATTGACCTGGTCCTCTGCGGTGATCTGTTTTTCCATGCCATACCGCCCGCTGACGAACCGGATCAGATGACCGTTAGGATCAGTTACCTGAGCAAGGTTGCCGAGCGTGTCATAAAGGTAGGATATTTTCGTATCTGCAGGCGAGGTTGATGACGACAGCAACCTCTTTTCATTGTATTCATAGCCGATGTTTCGTCCTTTATGATCACTGAAGCGTACCGGTTTGCCCAATGTATTATATCCGATACGCAGGAACGACGCCACTTTTTCCGGTTCGAACTGATTCCATATTGCTGAGATCAATCCGGCATCGTTGTAAGCGAAGAACGCGGCAACCTGATCAACTTGCGCCAGCGGACGATTAAACTCATCGTAGTAGATGGCGAAAATCATGCCGTTTTTCCCGGACAGGCTGACCGGATAGCCGAAGGAATTATATGAAATGCGGAACGAGTTACCATCGCGCTCCAGCACGGAAGCCTGACGGTTGGCGTCATACAGAAGCTTTATTTCACGGTATAGCAAGTCGTCTTCCGTCGTTATAATGATCTTTGCCGGCAGTTTTTCCGCATCATATTCAATCCTTTGGATGGGAATTCGTAGCGGAGAAACCGCAGCCTCCCGGAATATTGCCGCAGGCAGTCCCAATGCATTGTAAGACAAAACAAGATGATTTCCCAATCGATCCGTACGCTCAAGCAACTTGCCGGTTTCCTCATGGTATTTGTTGGCAAGCAAAGTTCGGTTTTCGCTGTCGAAAACCCGCAACAATTTTCCCGGCCAGGATGGATCGGAGCCGGGAGCGAACTCATAATGTCTTATTTGCCCAGCCTTATCGGTAATGGTAAGAATATTGTTTTTCCACTCACACCGCTGAGAGTAGCCAGCTTTGTCCGTCAACATTACGGTTTGCCCGGCAAGTTTATAGGTGAAGTTTTCGTCGGATTTTAAAGCATTTCCATCGTGACTGAATGTCCTGACATCTGCTCCATGTTTCATCGAAGCGAGAATTCCGGCCGTCGAATAGCCGTATTGAACCGGTTCCAGGTCCGCACGCCGGATACCCGTAAGCAGCTTCGTGGAGGAATAGGTGATATGATGTTTGACGCCGTTGATTTCCATCGATGCTACGGAGCCTTCTTGATAGGACACAGCAATAAAAACTTTTCCCTGCTGTTTTACCGCGACAAGGCGCCCGTTAGTGTATTCGAATTCAATGGAACGTTTATTTGGAGAGCCGATTTTGATCAACTGTCCATTTCCATAAGTAAATTCCCAGCCTTCCAAGTCGTGAATGCCGAGAATCCGGTTGCCATTGACGGCATAGCGCCTTGAGGCATCCGGGAACGTAATTTTCTCACCCCACGGCGATACCCATAATGTCCCGTCAAAGGAACTTTCCAATTGCGGTGAAAACCATGATTTCCCGAATATGCCGGAACTGTTCCTTGCAGATTCATAGCAGAGAAAAACAGGATATGATAATTCCGGAGAAAAATTGGCGGCATCCAGGAAATACGTATACCGCCAGGAGTTTTCCGACAACAATTGCCTGCCGGCACTGAGCGGTTGAGCGGCGAAGTTCGGAGCGCCGGCGATAGCGGCGCCGGCCAGCAGCAAATTTATCAGCCCGATTGTTATGCGGCAAACAATTTTCTTCATTCGTTATTCCTGCTTATGGATTATACTCATTTATGCTATAATCCTAAAATTAATCTTGCGTCGTCGATCAGATTTCCGTTTGACGGCCATGATTCAAATTGAAGAGTCGTAATATCCAACGGAGTTATCTCTTTGTTTTCGAAACGGTCAGACCCTGCTTTGCGATGAATCAGCAATGACTCCCCGTTGGCCTCAGGGATTTCGTCGCTGTTTCCGTTTTCTTGCGGAACGGCCCGGGTCAATGTATAGGAGGATCGGTAAAGCGGCCGGGTTTCGCCATTGGGAAACAACACGCTGGAAACAGCAGCCGCGCCGATATAGACACCGGAAAGCTTCGTCATTTTCAGCTCCATGTTGCCTGAATACAGCGACGCCCAATTATTGTCGGCGCTGATTTCAATACTGTCATTCTTGAACTTTTTGATACGATGCCCCCAATCGCCTTCTTCCCGGTTGCCGAAATCCCAGAATTTGCCAACCGTTCCGCTGGTGAGATTGGATTCCAATGCATTGCGGACATCATAATATCCCTTGACGTTTTTGTACAAGGTTGTTCGAATGTTGCCATCATCATACCGGTCACCGGTTAACCAGGTCAGGTTCCGGTTGGTTTCCTGAAGATGCAGTTTTGCCATGGAAATATCAAAAGTCAGGAACGTTCCGCCAAAAAGCAGAAGATAAAGCGGCAGTACCAGAATGAATTCCAGCATGACCGAACCTTGCTCCGATTTTATGTTTTTCCGAAAAGACATTCTATATACTCCAAATTACAAGATTCTGTTGTTCTGCAAAAGGAACCAGGAGCGGGTTTTCGCTTCGGTACCATCTTTTTCCCGCGGAAATCTCGTTTCTAGATTCAAGTCGTTCATCAGATTGCCAACCGGTGTTGCCGAGAGAATATCTTCAAAGAAAGTCGCATCGGCACGTTTCCATGAACTGTTCAGGGACAGGAACGGATTGGATGTCAGTGCGGTTGAATTGGCGCTCCATTCCCAGCTTTCGCCCCTGCCGATATACATATCGTTTTGTTCTTTTACTGTTTTGCCGTCACTTCCGGAATTAGTGTATTGCTGCGCAATGAGTTTAATTCGGTCCGTGTAAGTTTTTTCATTCAGTGGTTCTGCGGTCTGATCTTTTTTCTCTGCAAGTTTCAGCACCGCTTTTCGCCCTGCATAACGTAGTGGAAGCAATGTCGCATCCCAATCGGCTTCGCAAAGATTCCACATATTTTTGAATTGTATTGCATTCGCGGCTCCGCAACAAGTGCAACCATTCCAGATGGGAGCCGTGTTCTGATTGACAGTTGTCGCCCGCGACAACGCATTCGGATTGCTGTTTGACTCATTTGCCGCTCCCGCCCATTGACCAGGCTCAGACCAGGTTCCTTGATCTTTATCGCCTTGATTCGGGACATAAACGACAGGTGTGCCGTTGTAGTGCAGATTTTCCACATCGGATGTGGCATCATAGGTGATTTGATACTGGCGTTCCTGGTCGAATTTTCCATCGCGACGGCGATGCCTGACACCGGCCCTGGCAGCCGACATGGTCCACATATAATTGCCGTCCGGAATATCAAATGCAGAAAGAACGCTTTGTTCACTTACCTTCTCTTCACTTCCGGAATTCAGCATGTTGAAAAGCTGTACAAACGGATTCCGGTGTTTCATCGCGGCGCCAACCACAATTGTCCCATCTCCGGCAAAGAATTTTTCGTTCAATACCCACGGCATGCATTTCGCCCCCACATAGCGGTTGTCAAAGATCTCCTTATCATCGCCATAAATTCGGGCGTGGCCCTGCAAATACCCAGCCGGACACTTATCGCCCTTGTCCGGTCGGAATGGGCCATCCAGAAAAGCCGCACAGCTATTATATTCATCCCGTGAATATGAGGATTTCTTTTTCAACAAAGGTTTTAAGGGTTCCGCAAAATTTGATAAATCAAGTGTATGCTTCATATAGCCATGCGTATCTCCAATCCGTTCCCCGAATGTCGGAGGAATCATTCCAAGAAGCAAACCATCCAGACTGCCTGGGATGCTTCCCTGCATGCCGTGCGCCGGCGAGCCGCAGAACCATTTAGGAAATTCCCAATGTCCATAGCCATTGGATTTTTTCCAATGGCTACGTGAAAGAATGGGATTCCAATTGCTGGGCTTCTTTCCTTGCCGTCCCATATCACACCACACTCTACTTGTAAGTCCCTCTTTCAATATGGTGTAGGAATATGCTTTAGCAGTACTTAAACAGACCCATTTTGCCGATGCCCACTCGTAATCAGCATAAAGACCTGCCGTATCATTTACCTGCTTGCACATGCCGAAATATGGAGAAAATGCATCTTTTTCGTTTCCAGTGGATGCCTGGATATCCCCGAAGGTCGTTACAAAATAGGTCATAACACTATTTAATACACTTTCCATAATCTTGGCAATTCGATTAGATGAATCCGATGATGAGCCGAATTGAGCCATCAAGGCAAAATTCGCAATATGGTTACCGCGATCTACCGGCAATTTGAATAACTTCAAGCCGGCTTCAGTTTCATTCAAGTTCGAGTCTTTATATACCCGCTGTATTCCCAGTGCCCCCTCATCGCGTTGAGTCCCGAGCAGGCGGATGGATGAGTTTTTGCTCACCCAGCCGGACGATGTTCCGTTAAACGATGCGCTGGCAGTTTGAGCGTCATAACAATGATTGTCATTGGCTTCCTCATCTTCCACGGTACAGACATTATCGCCGTTTACTTCTTTTCTTTCATTGTAGTTTCCTTTCCCGCGGATGAACCACTGATCCAGACCATACGCAGTATTTGTAAAACCGAGAAAACATGGAAAGAATGCCGCCAAATGGCTGTCGGCATTTTTAGTGGACTGCATCTGCAGAAACAGACGTTCATCGGCTTCCGTATTGCGTAGAGGAGAAAAAAATGATTTCGGCTGACTCGAGCGTTTGTCCATGTTTTTATACGGATTGCTTCCTTCCGGAATACGAATTGAAATGTAATAATCTTCCAATACTTTATCCGCTTTAAGCCGATTATCTTTCAACATGGATTTCAAAACATTTTCCGCCGTCAGTCTCATGGAAACATTCATTTGATTGTTGATACGTTCCAAGGCGTTATTCATGCTCTTGATGTTATCTTTGTCGTAATCAATCAACTCTCCAAGCCAATATCCCCATTGAGCCGGCTCCTTCCCATTGCTCTGATCGATAACCTTGCCCAATGTGGTTACGACGCTATTCAGATTGCCATAAGTAGAAACAAAGTTACTTATGCTGGAGCTAACCGCGCCTTTTACGGAAACATCAAGAGGTGCATTTAAACGAATTGCATAATCGGTTCCTTTGTATTTTGGGGCACCGCACCACCAGGTCCAACCCTCATGTTCCGGCTTATGATTTCCTGTATCACAACGAAAATCCGTCAAACCGGTCCAATTCAATGTACGTATCACCGCTGCTGATACGGCCGCTTCGATCAATGCCCACCAACCAATTTCCTTATCATACAAAGCGATCATTTGCCCATCTTCCGCGTAGGCTCTCGCATTTTCCTTATCTTCCGCAAAGCGTGTGCATGTCAGCTTCAACCAGCGGTAGGTGATGTAGTCCATTTGATGATTGGTCATTTGAACGTAATTCCAGGCCATGGCGCGGTTGACTGTGGCCATGCGACTCAGGCCGTCCGCCTGAACCACCGCCGCCGAATAAGCCGCGGCGTCGCACGCATTCTGCAATTTGATCCGCTGGTGGATGGTTTCGCCGATCGCGTAAATGGATGCACAAAGAACAAAGAGAAAGAGAAAAATCGCCAGCGTGGACATCATGACAAATCCCTGGCTGTCTTTTCGCAGCGAAAGAAGCCGGCCCCATATATTTTTCAAAGCTTTTTTCATCATCATCTCCAGTTCAATATATCATCCCGAGCTCCGCTTTATCTTCCGGGGACATCAGCGGAAAAGTATCGGTTTTATACGGTTTGGCCAACGTACAGCTTTCTGACAGCAGAATGCTGTAATATTCGACATCGCCCCTTTTGGTATAATTACCGCTCATAATTAATTGATTATGCACCCGGTTCCCGCTTGTGGCGGAAAACCCGCCGACTCCGATGGCGTTCGAGGTGTCAAGGCAGACTTGATCGTTCGCGCCAAAGAAGTAGGCAATAAGTGGGCCGCCCAGCGGAATGAAAAGCGGGCATCTGAATTGAACGGTAATGGTGACGGCGGGAAACTGATCCGCTATTTTTGCCGGCTCTTCTTTTGAGCTGGAAGATGATTTTTTAGATTCGGATATCTTTTCAAATTCCTTGACTTGCACGAAAACCTGTTCTCTTATGGTCGAAGAAAGAGGCACGGAGTAAGAATTACCGATTCTGAAATCGCTCCAATCATTGCCGGACAGCGACCAACTGATCCAGGAAAGAGCGGTACAGGCGGCCTGATGAACCACTCCACCCTTTGGTGAAATGGATTTCCAGCTGCCATCGTCTTGTTGCTCCGCATTATAATCGGCAGGATTGTATACCAATGCGGCTCGGGCTCCGCAATAAGCAGCGTAATAAGTCATCTGTTTGGCGGTCCAGACAAAAGTGATCTGGATCAAAAAGAAAATAATCAGTACGAAAATGGGAAGCACCAGGACTGTTTCCAGCATTATCGATCCCCGATTGTCATGCAAGGTCATATCGGTTTCTCCAGATAATAGGCATACAGCAAAGTAATGATTGTCCCGGCCGCAATCGCCACCCCGAACGGAACGCGGCTCCGCTCGTCATTTTTCTCCGGAAGCACGGCTTTTCCGGCTTTCCGGTCATACCGCCAGTCAAAAACAGAACGCAAATAATGTTTCAAGCGGTTTGAGCTCACCCAGCCGAAAATCATCATTATGAGTCCAAGAGCCAGTCCGGACAGCGAAACGAACAGCAGTTCCGCGAAACAAAGCCGCAATCCAGTGACAATGCCGGTGGCAAAAAGCATTTTCAGATCACCGCCGCCGGCGCCTTTCATCAGAAATGGAATCAGCAGGAACAGTGCACAGACAATACCGCCGAGCAAACCGTCAATCAGCCCGGGGACGCCTTCCTGCCAAAAACGCCAGATCAGGCACAATGCGGCCAGACCAAACGTAAGAACGTTCGGAAGCTGCCGGTATTTGCAATCTTTCCAGCAAAGAATTGCCAGGATTGGCGTTATGATACAAATGGTAAGAATTTGGTTCATCGGCTGATTGATTCCTTTCTGATTTTGCAAGGCTATTTGCACATTCCGTCCGAAAAGTCACCACCGAGTTTGTTACCGGCATCTATTGCGGTTTGTCTTTGAAGATGAAGCTCGCCTTGCTCTATACGATTAGCATCACCGACATCTTCCACTTGTTTCACCGTTGTGGCCGCCATGGTATCGTTGGTCTTGCTGAGCATATTGCGGAGGTTTCCACCAAAGACCATAACCAGGCCGACAACCGCGGCGGCAACCAGCAAAGCAATGACAATGTATTCCATCGCCACGGCGCCGTTCTCATCTTTTCTCAAGCGGCGAATAACGGTTGCTATCTTACACATATACAATTTCCCTTTTTGTGATTTCTGCCGGAATATTGTTCATATTCCGACAGAAAATGGTTGAAAATACTTATCCCAGCCTGGATGAGTTATTTACCGTCTCCGGAAAAATCCCCACCGAGCTTGTTGCCGGCGTCGACAGCAGTCTTGTTTTCTCCCTGAAGCTTACCCTGTTCTATACGATTAGCATTGCCCACGTCTTCCACTTGTTTCACCGTTGTGGCCGTCATAGTATCGTTGGTCTTGCTGAGCATATTACGGAGGTTTCCGCCAAAGACCATAACCAGTCCGACAACCGCGGCAGCGACCAGCAACGCAATGACAATGTATTCCATTGCCACGGCGCCGTTTTCATCGCCGAGGATACGGCAGAGAAAGCGGCCACAAAAAGTTTTCTTGATACGAGCGAGATTTAGTTTGCTGTGTTTCATTTTTTAGTTCCTTTGTTGGGTTTTATGGTATTGGCAATGAAATGCCGGTTAACACACGCTGAAAATAAGCAACAAGCGGTTTTCCGAAGTCGTCCGTAAATCCTACTCCCGGCTCAAATATTTTCAGCCAGAAGAAAAGAAATACGGCGGCAACCGCCAACGTAATAACATATTCCATCATCATGGAGCCATTTTCACAATCTCCCATACCAGGTTTTGAGTTTTTATTGTTAAAAAGTCCCATAAATCTATTTCCTCCGATTGAATTTATCGGCCCAGGGCTGTTTCAAAAGCGGATCCCCCGGTATTCCCAGCTCAAGAATCTCCTGTTCCGCTTCCAATAATTTTTCAGGTGTAGAGTTCTGGTTTTTCTCCGCAATTGCAGACAGTTTGCGACGAAGTGTCTGTAACGCTCTGATCAGATCTGCGGCGGTATTATCAGGAACGATTTTACTGCTTTTTGTCTTCAAGCATATCGCAATACCACCGGCAATGATTCCACGTCTTGTATTGGGCCCATCCATATAAATCTGATATGTTTTCCGCAAAAATGCATCTCTCTTGTCCAAAAGTTCGCCGGCGGCACGCCGATATGCGTCGAACTGATTATTTTCGGTCTGCAGCGAGAGCAATTTATTAACAACATCATGGAATGGAGATTTTTCGGCTGGTTTACAGAATGCCACAAAGATTTCCAGATTATCAAAGATTTCTTTGTCACGAAAAATATTCGGTTTGAAGCGTTCGTCGAACAAGGTTGTATCAAAATCCCCATCCAGAGAGCGCAGATACTCAAACCAGACATGTATTCCTAAAAGGCGATCATAATGACTGACGGGTTTTTTCACGGAATAAAGGGGCTGTGCCTGTTCCAGGCAATCGCAGGCAAGCACTGCATCAAGAACCGCAGAATCGAAAAGCTGCTTCAAAAGCGGTGATTCCTGCCCCGGGGCAACAAGATTATGCTCGAAATAATATTGGAAATTTTTCAGCTGGATAATGGTTTGAGCAAGCTGTTGATTATTTTTCTCCATTTCCGCGCGCCTGGTCGACAAGTTGGCGGCCACCATGCATTGCTCGGTTCCCGGAAGCGGCAATTTGTCGACAAAGCTTGAGAATTTCATACTTACGACAGCGATATAATTTTCATCCAGTCTGGATTTGCTTTTCTGTAGAAGAAGCATCGGTTCAATAAGATTTTCGCAATAATTGCTCACTGCCTTTGACACTGGGAGATTCTTCTCTTGCCCTGCGGCAATTCGTGAATCCGCAGCCTGCTTTATATTGTTCAAAGCAAGAATAATTTCATTGGTTTTGTCGATATGGTCATATCCGCCTATAACGTTTTGCATGGTTTTATAATCTACCGCCAATTGCTTCATTTCCGCTAAAATATCATCTGTTCGTTGAAGCAACTTTTTCCGATAGTCAAGAGAAGTTTTCGCACACGTATTTTTGCTCTGTTCCAGTTTGTGGGTGAGAGAAAGCATGTATTCCATGTTTTCCTCCGAATTTTGCAGGCGCTCTTCCACCGTCATCAGAATCGTAAGCAAATTATGTGTTTCCTGCGCATTCTTCATTTCCATAATGGCATTTGTCGCGTTCCATTTCCAATTTTCATTATTTGGTGAAATCAAGGTTGCGAATAAACTATTGGCATCTCTCCAATCTCCGGGAGCCTGTTCGGCAAGAATTGCTTTGATCTTTTCCCAGTTGGTATGAGTATTTTCCCAGAGACCGAGCTTCAGTATCAAGTCCCCGCGTTGCTGGGCATCGTTTTCCGCGCCGCGGGCATCCGCCGCCGCCGAAAGAAGTTTCCTGGCTGTCTGAAAATCACCCATTGCCGCATGGTTTTCTGCTTGGAGCCTGATTTCCCGGGCGGAAGGAAATGCGGTTTTCACGCCGAAATATCCGCCTAATACGATCGCAAGCGTGGCTACGACAACCGCGATTTTGATCGCGATATGGGAACGGACATGGACTACCGCTTTATCCAGAAAACGAAAATCCACATAAGTAATGGAAACAATATCGCCGTCTTTCAACATACGGCCTGTTTTGGCTGTTTCGGCGGACAATGGAGTACCATTGACTTTCGTTCCGTTCCGGCTTCCGTTATCCTTGATCCAGCAGGTACCGTCGTCATGGTTTTCAAGCGTGGCGTGCAAATGCGACACGATGGCATCGGGAATTTGAATATCGCATCCGTCCGCGGAGCCGATCTTGTTATAGTTTTTTTCAAGGGAATATACTTTCCCCTTGCTGTTTCCGGAGATTTGTTCGAGGCGGTGATAAAGCTCCTGCCGGCTGTTTTTATCGTCCCGGCGTACGGTTTCCACGATCAATTTGCAATCGCCTATGCCATAAATATCTCCGTTCGAAAGCCGTCTTTCTGTAATGCGTTTTCCCATGAAATAAGTGCCGTTGCGGCTTTTCATGTCCTGAATGAAAAGATTCTTTCCTTTTTTATAGATACGAACATGCTTATTGCCGGCACTTTTATCCGTTTCAGGAATCTGCCAGAAACAATCCGAACTTCTGCCGATATAAAAATCATCCGGAATTTTGTCCGAAGAAATCTCGAAAATAATTTTTTCGTGAAGTTCCAGCCGCAAGGCTGTATCCTGATGTTTCCAGATCATTTCCAATCCTTTCTCTTAATCAATTCATAGCGGTAGTCCGACTGCTGGAATTCCGGGGTAAACACGGAGTCACACGCAGATTGTACGGACTGCATTGTCCGCGTGTCATCGTTCCGTTCCGCATATTGATAGGCCAGTTTTTGTGCATTATACCATTCGGTTTGTTCTGCCCGCAGCCTTGCCAACAGTGATTTTGCAGTGGTCAAGTTTTCCTGATCATCATTTTGTTTTGCCTTGATCAAGGCGCTTTTCAGACAAAAGAAAACTTTTTCCCAATATATCGGAGACTTTCTTTTCATATAACCCTTTGCTTCGTCCAAATCCTGGGCAATAGAGGATTCTTTCCGGTAATGCTGCGCGCCTTCCCAGAATTCCGGGGTCCGCCGGATAGCGAAAATCACTATAGCCGATAATTGCTGGCGGAGAAAATCCTCGGAACGCCATTGAGCCCATAATGGAACCTCGATCATAAATGTATGAATATTGTCTTCATTTCTGAGAAATACTGCATAACCGAAATATTCATCATCTGCTACACGCCGCGTGTAAGAAACATAATTCAGGGGAATTCCGGCTCCGCGCGTGACATTGATGAAAAATGTCGCTTTATTTAAGGCAAAGTTGATTGTATTATCCTTGTCCCTCTGCGATTGGATCCATTCTTCAAAAGCCGTATCCCGGTCTTTAAACAAGGTTGTCTGTTCCGTCTCGGACGAGACGGCGATATGAAGCGGAACATCGCGCTGCTTGCCAATTCGGGAAATAATGTCAAGCATACCGTCTTTCTTTTCCACCTGATTCGCGGAAACCTTCGGGAAGCCCACTGCAAGATATGGGGCAACCTGGACAAAATCATTCAGATATTCTCCTTTTTCGTCAACAGGCCATGAAACCCATTCTTCCCGATCCGGTTTCAAGTAAAAATACAACGACACGGTTACTGCAAGGAACATGATAATGGAAACAGTCCAGAGAATTGCTTTGGTTCTCTGTTTGGTTTGAAGCGATCTTTTTATATTTTCCAATTCATCGCCGGAGGCAATCCGGGTTTGAATCGCGATTGTTTCGTTATCGGCTTTATCTTCTTCGATGCGGCCCGGTAAATTAACCGCGGAAGGCGATGAACCTGCAGGAGCCGCCAAAGTCTCAATTTCATCCGGAACAACGGCCTGGCTTGCGACAACAGTTCCCTGCACATCTGCCGGGTTTGCCTGGCCGCCGCTTTTTTCAATGCCGGGTTTTTCAGTCTTAAGCCCATCGGAAACGATTGTTTCCGGATGACTTGCTACCGTTAACACAAATATGGTACTTTCGCCCATCTGAAGCGAATCTCCGGCTTTCAAGTCTATTTTCTTGCCGATTTCAACTTCGAGTCCGTTATACCTGGTGATTTTGGAACTGAGAACTTCGGTCACAAGGACATCGTTGGGCATTTTGCGGAGAATGAGGTGACGTCCTGAAACATCCAATGCTTTCAGGCAGATCGTATTGGAACGGGACCGGCCAATGGTGATCACATTTTCATTATCAAGCGAAAACGATTGTCCGGCCAGTTCTCCGGTAGTAAACTCAAGACAATATTTCATTGAGCCAATCCTCCAAGCCCGCTGCCCATTACTTTGATTAAAACAGGTGCTCCGATAATAAGAAACATTGCAGGCATAATAAACACGGCAATCGGAAAAATCATGGCCGAAACAGCCCTTGCCGCTTTGCGTTCTGCAATATTGAAGCGTACCCTGCGCATTTCCTCCGCCTGAATTTTCATAGTTTCCACAATTGACGCACCTACCTCAAAACCATGAATCACGGCAGCGGCAAAAGATGAAAACGCATCCGTTTGAATCCGTTTGCTCATATCTTCGATTGCTTCGATCCGGGTCTTGCCCAATTCCAATTGCCGCAACATGATACCGAATTCAACTCCCAGTGGAGAAGATGTTTGTTCCGTGGAAACATAATACCGGATCGCAGCTGTAAAATCCACGCCGGAACGCATGGCGGAACCAATCAGGTCAATCGCAAACGGCAGCGCTTTCATGATTTTGTTCTGCCGTTCATCCGCGGCGCTGGCCAGTGTCATGGAAGGATAAATATAACCGACAAAGGCGCAAATGACTCCGAGCGAAAATAACATGAATCCGTTGGTGGTAAAATATAGAAACAGTAAAACCACAACCACCGGAAGAGTGACAGCAAGCAGAAGTTCTGCGGCAAAGACAAATCCCACATCCATTTTTATGTTCGCCAGCAGCAAAGTATTCTGCAGCTTTGCCTTACGGTATGGTTGCATTTTTTCCGCAAGTCCTCCGACTGATTCGGAGAAATAAGATAAAATACCCCAGAGAATCCGGAAAATTTTCGGGAGATTGCGCTTGTCAAGATCCGCAGTCACGACCTTGGGCTTGCTCATAAAAAACGAAACAAAAACATAAGGAATAAACACAATCAGGAATATTGTGATATAAATGGATAAATTGTACTGGATATCCATTGTTAAACCTCCACCGTAATAATTTTTCTGAGGAAATAGTATCCGATTGAAACAAGTACACACGCTGCAGCAACGGTGAGCCAGCCGACACCTGTAGTCACAAGCGGCCGCATTAGCACCGGATCAATGAAGTACAGCAAAATAAAAGCAGCCAGAGGCGCAGCCGAAATCGATATTGCTTCAAAACGTCCTTGCGCGGTCATATTTTTCAGTCTCTCCTGAAATTCGGTTCTGGCGCGGATCATAAGCACCATTTCCTCCAGGACTTCGACAAGACTTCCTCCTGAACGGGTGGTCAATACGACGGTTGTCGCCAGAAGATGCATATCCTCACAGGGCATCCGCTTGCTCATTCTTTCAAACGCCTCCGGAAGGTCAATGCCCAGACGGTTTTCCCGTACCAGGATGGATAATTCCTCCTGCATGGGACCATTCATGCGCTTGGCAAGGGCATCGACGGATTGTCCCAGCGCCAGGCCTGAGCGCATACTGTTTGAAAGCCCCATCGCCAAATCTAGAATTTTAGATTCAAACGCTTCCTTGCGTTTCAAGAGTTTACGAAGATAATACCAATAAACCAAGTAGAATGTCAACACGCCGAATCCGCATGCGACAGGAACCGCGATCTGCATTTTTTCAACTCCACACGCCAATTGAATAATAAACATCCCGCTTCCCACGATCAAAGCGGAAAAAATCCTTGATGTCAAAAGCGTTCCCGGAGATATGAAGCGTCGCAATGCTTCATATCTTGCATTGCTGTTCAACTCCAATTTTTCCAGAAGAAATCTTGTAACCAGTCGAATGATCAGAAAGCAAAACAACCCGGTTGCTACAAAAATCAATAAGTAATTCAATATATACATCCCGTTGCCTCCAATTAGTTCTTTGGTACAAAAACCGACATATCCAGACTCAGTCTGCCGCTTCTTCGAAGCTCATCAATGAACACGGGAATGTTACCAGTAGCGGTATGATATCCCTCCACATGCCCTTTGCAGTCAAGACCGGTTTGCTCAAATGAGAAAATATCCTGCATCAAAATTTGATTCCCTTCACGGCCCGTAATTTCAGTAATTTTGATAATCTTGCGGGAACCGTCAAGCATTCTGGTTTGTTGTACCACCAAATCCAGCGCGGACGAAATCTGCTCCCGAATCGCGGTGGACGGCAACTCAAAACCTGCCATCATCACCATATTTTCCAAACGGGCCAGGGCGTCGCGGGGATTGTTCGCATGGCACGTCGTTAAAGAACCGTCATGCCCGGTATTCATGGCTTGAAGCATATCCAACGCTTCCGCACCGCGGCACTCGCCGACAATGATTCGATCCGGACGCATACGGAGTGTATTAATGACGAGATCACGAATTGATATCTTGCCTTTCCCCTCAATATTGGCGGGACGGGCCTCCAGGCTTACTAAATTCCGATGAGCAAGCTTCAACTCCGCTGAATCTTCGATCGTAATGATGCGTTCACCCTGCGGAATAAATAAGGACAGGACATTGAGAAGTGTGGTTTTTCCCGAACCGGTTCCTCCGGAAACCAGGATATTTTGCTTGGATTTGACGGCCTCTTCCAGAAAAAGAGCCATTTCACTGGTCATGCTCCCGAACGAAATCAAATCCTCGGTGGTCAATTTTTTATCCGCAAATTTTCGAACCGTCAGTGCCGCTCCTTTCAAAGAAAGCGGCGGAATCACCGCATTTACACGTGACCCGTCCGGCAGCCGCGCATCCACCATGGGGCTGGCGTCATCAATATGCCTGCCCAGAGGCTCTACAATTCGTTGAATAATCGACAACAGGTGCTGGTCATTAAAGAAACGTACCCCGCTGTCAAACAAACGTCCGCGGCTTTCCACAAAAACAATATCGGGGCTGTTGATCATGATTTCCGAGATTCGCGGAGAGCGCAACAGCGGAGAAAGCGGACCGAAGCCGATAAGCTCATCCAAAAGGGCTTGCCGGAAAAGTGAAAGAGGAATTTTGCTCGGAATTTCATGCCGCCGCTCTTTCAAAATCCGGTCCAGTGCCACTTCCACTTTTCCCTTCATATCCGTATTGCTCAACGCCTTTATCGCATCTTCGGATAAATTCAATTTTTCCAAAATATCTTCATGAATCTTTTTGGTCAATGTCATCACTTCCGGAGTATACAGCACCGAGACATCTTTGAATTCATCTGCGAAATCAGGGTTCTCCGGCTGGGGAACTTCGATTACTGCAGGCGGTGGCGGTGATGGCGGCGGCTCCTCTGTGGAAGATACGATTTTAATCTGCCATTCGGCAATCTGAATCTTATCTTTGTCACTGACAGACGTCATCTCAAGTAGCGGCTTGCCATTAACCATTGTCCCTGCAGCGCTTCTTGAATCTTCAATGAAAATAACATGGTTGACTGAAAAGAAACGGGCATGCCGGCGTGATACACCATTGCCGGACAGGACAATGTCGCATTCCGAATGCCTTCCGATACTGAGAGTAAAATCGCCTTGCGGAATTTCCCGGGAAATGATTTCCTTACCCGCCTGTGATTCAATGATCAGTTTCTGCATGCCCGTATCCTTTTCTCTTACCAGGTGAACCAGTTAAGCCAGCTCAGCCAACCGCGGTAACGCTTTTCCTCTTCAATGCGGACCTCGTTGTCGCGTTTGGCCTCCCTGTAAGTCGGCGCAGTTTCTTCCTCAAGAGGAATATTGATCTGCACATCAGGGTTGGATTTGACCAGACGCGGACAGGCGAGGATCAGCAGGGAAGTATCTGTTTGGGAGTTCGCATCCTCGGAAACAAACCATTTTAAAACCGGGGTGTTCCGCAAGATCGGGAGACCGGATTTTTGTGTATCCTGGGCTATTTTCTTTGAACCGGCGACAACGATCGTTTTGTTTAAATCGCAGAATACGGTTTGCTTCGTCGTATCTTCAGCCAAAGTATAAGAGTCTCCAGTTGAACCGAGCAATGAAGAATTCTTCAGGTCCAAAGTCAGCTTGGTTCTGCTGGGGGAAACAAGTCCGCCATTGACCTTGATCTTCAGTCCGTATTCAATATTCTGTAAACTGCCGTTTTCAATCCCACTGACTTTTACATAAACGGTCCCGCCGGTATGTAGAGTTCCGCCCTCGGGGTCGTTATTGGCAAAACTGACATGCCCTGCATTGTATGTTCTCGATATGCCATTCGCTGCCAGAAATTTAATCGTGGCATTCATGTTCCCCCCGAATTGGGCTGTTTTTTCGGTCGCTTTGCCAGCCACCAGATCATACAGGATACCCAAATTGACGGTACCGACTGGAACAGAGTTTGAGCCGACTTTTTTCGACTCTGAATCATGCAAACCCACATAAACAATATCGACCTGGAGTACCGTTTCGATGACACTCAAATTGATGATTCCCTGTACTTTCCCTTGAGCTGCATTAGTTTTACCGCCGATGGCGAGCCAGGGCTGAGTCGCCAGGATCTGATTGATCTGGTTAACGGAATTCTGGCTGTACATCTCGCCGGAAAGAACGACAGCGTCGGAAGAGATCCGCAGCGATAATTGCCCGATTTCAGGTTTTGCATTCTCTTCGCAAAAAGAGAACCCCGCCTCGATAAGCAATTTTTTCAGGTTCAGTACAGTTTCTGCAGAAGGCTTGAATACGGCAAAACTCACACATTTTCCCGAATAATTCGGCAAAACCTTCTGCAAATGCTCCCAATGTTCCGGATTGGTAACCGTTCCGCGAATGACAATCTGATCTTCGTTAATCGCAATATCAAGCTCAGTCAATGTATCCAGATCATTGCGTAACTTTCTTAACGTATTCGCCAGATTCGATTTTACGATAATTGTATAATCGCGTTGCAAACCTCCGCCGGAAACCACCAGATTGACTTCCCCGATTGCATTGGCGATAATCCGTAACTGGGAATCCAGGGCTTCCACTTTGATTTTGTTGGTATTGCTGGGAATCACCCGAAACGATTCTATCACAAACGGCGTCTGGATATTTTTGGTCGTTCCCACGATCATGCTGACTTTTTCAGAATCCGCGGACGATGCCAGAAACGCAAAAAGAAATATCAGCGAAAATAGTATCTTCTTCATGATTTACTCCTTCACTTCCGATGGAACAAGGGGAATTGAGATATTTTGAAGCCCTTTTACCATATCCGCCATCGCAGAGTCTTCAAATTTCCCGCCATTTTGGCGATTCAATGCATTATCATCTTTCTTTTTTCTCAGGATCGGATATAAACGGGCTTTCCGTTGGATTGCGGTAAGGGCGACCGCCTGCTGCGGCGGCATCGAAAGAAGCACGCTCGAACCATTTATCTCCAATATGCTGACACGGGGATATATGACTGTAGTTACTGTTTTTTCGACCACCTGTTTTTCGGTATCCATATTCTTTCCGCTTTTGACTTCTTCACGATAAGTAAAGGTTCCGACTATGGCGATATCATCGCCCGGCTGCAGCATCCGCAAAAGTGCCGCATCTGCAAAAGTGACCGGAATCCCCCATTGACCATCCCCCAGAGCTTTGCTTTTGCTCTGGTCAAGTTCAAGGTCTATGTAAAGCAGATAGTCGCCCTTGGCAATGGGCCGTTTCACCTTCTGATTATAAGTGAAAGCCCTGTTCGATTCATCAATACAGTTCTTGGGAGCCGCACTGACAGGAACTGCTTTCACGCCGATTCGGCTCTCCTGAATCGATTCGCCTTGCGCCACATCGGATGTGACAATCAGGACGTTTCGCAGTTTTTCTTCCGGCTTATCATTTTTCGCCATCGTTTTACTGACGGCAAAAACCGCGGCCAGCCCCAGGAGTACAGCTGTAATTAACGGCACTACATTTTTCATGGGAAGTTCCTTTACGTAATTATTCCTGTGTTTCCAGCTGACGACTGAGACGGTTGTAGATGACTCCGTCAATGCCCAGCTGACCAACCGTATATACAACCATCAGGCAAAATTTCAGGAACCCGGCGACATAAGGAATACCTGTGACATGATAAAAACCTTCAAAAAGCATCAGTCCGGCAAAATAGAGCAGGAACAATATGATTTTGACCCCGAATATCGTCCACTTGTTGCCGCTGGTCAACCGGTTACTGCAGCTCAGGGATTCCGCCGGGTTCATACCTTTGTCCAATACCAGATAAATGGCTTGGCTCCAGGCAATGAACAACACAATCGCTGGAATAACCAAAAACACTCCCGCTATCGAAAGTCCGAACAGAAGAAACGCACAAGTCAGGAAGAATTCCCCCATATACTGACGATATTTCCGTTCGAAGATAAACAGCGGGTTAATAACCTTTCCGCGAGAAAGCGACAGTGGAATCGTATATATGGCGATCGTTGTTCCCACATTGATATAGGGGATCCAGATCGTCAGCAGCCACAGCAATACGGCAATAAGCAGCGGCACGATATTGGCCACCCCCATGCCGATACCGGAAGTCAGAACATCGACGAACCCCAGTTTGTCGACAGGCCCGCTCGCCTGATTCAAAGGTTCCGGTTGTTTTGGCGGCTCTGGCTGCTTCTGAGGTTCTACTACAGTAATTTGAGTATCATCCATTGCTTTTCATCCTCATTTCGATAGTTTGTTCTCACCAGCCAACGCCGCCCTGCATATGCTGACGCTTGATTTCCTTCGTGTAGGTCCAGACGCCTTCGCCGGTGTTGCTGTCGGTCAGGGTCAGGCTGAACGTATAGGAGAGCTCGTTGGCCCGGCCGTCCTTAGCCGTCTGCTTGATGATGACGCCGGCCAGTGAAAGATCGTATGCATTGACTTTGCCTTTCTTCATGACTGTGCTTTTCCGGACATTGGAATCTTTCTTGAGTTGACGCGCATCGGCAGTTGCGCTATCAATGCCCTGTCCATCACCAGCGGCATACGTAGTGAAACGCACTTTGCTACTGTTGAAGAGCACTTCACGGAGGCGTTCCGTCATCAGCTTGGAGTCGATGTGCTCAGAAGTGTTATTCTGGATGGTGGAAAGCATGAGAAGCGGCTTGCTGGCGGTAAGCTTTTCGCGGGTGGAGAGTTCTTCACCGGCAGCTTCCGCTTCTTTCATCGCTTTCTCCGAATCGATTTTATAAGCGGTAAGATATTCCTCGAACAACGGGGAATTCAATAGGGCATTACCTGCTTCCTGACTGATGACTACCCAGTCGGAAGAGCTCATTCGATCCTTGTTTTTCACGGCCGCGGTGGTATCGCTGGCATCAACATATGAAGATTGGGTTGCACATCCTCCGGTCAACAATGCAATTGCCGCCAGACCACTGATCAAGAGAAGGTTCATTTTCATTTTTCGGTTACTCCTTTATGTTAGTTTTTGTGTAATGGTTTATTCTTACAAACCGGGCCCGCTTTGCACTTGCTGGCGTTTGATTTGCTTGGTGAAACTCCATACGATTTCATTGGTAGAGACATTGGCGATAGCCAAGCTGAGAATATAGGAAAGCTCGCTGCCCCGGTCATCCTTAGACGATTGTTTGATAATAGTGCCGGCCAGTGAAAGATCATATACATTGGCTTCGTCCTTCTTCATGGCCGTGCTTTTCCGGTCACTGGAATCTTTCTTAAGCTGGCGTGCGTCGAAAGTAGCGTTGTCAATGGATTGTTCCTCTCTGGCAGCATAGGTGGCAACACGCATTTTGCCACTGTTCAGGAGAAGTTCACAAAGACGGTCAAGCAGTATCCGGGAATCCAGATGCTCACTGGTGTTGTTCTCAATCATGCCAAACATGAGCAACGGCTTGCTGGCGGTAAGTTTTTCGCGGGTGGAGAGTTCCACCCCCGCCGCTTCCTCTTCTTTCAGTCGTTTTTCTGCCTCGATCTTGTACTCGATGAGATACTTCTCTAACAGAGGAGAGTTTAGCAAGGCGTTTCCCGCTTCCTGATAGAAATATTCCCAGTCAGCGGGACTCATGCGATTTTTATTTAGCACGGGTGTGACAGTGTTATCCGTTTCAATGGTTGCATCGTCGGCTTCAACGGGTGCCGGTTGACTCGTGCACCCTGTCAATAACAGGAAAACCACCGTCAATCCGATAATGGTCCAAAGTTTGAATTTCACGCTGCCAATGTTCATTTATTTCGATTCTTTTATGTTGAGTAGAAAGTCTTTGCAGCGTTTGTCCGGTGCGATGGCTTTGAAGTGAACGGTTTCTCCGGGATGGACCGTTATCGTACGCCAACCGGCAAGCGGTGTTTCCACTGCCATGCCGTTTTCGTCCTGCCAGGTGAATTTGTAGTCAATGGAATAGGGATTGTCTCCGGTAAGCCCGCTCCAGGCCTGAGACAGAACACCGGTCCTGACGTTGGTCGCCGACACCTGAACCATCATGTTGCCGGAGGCCGCGGGCGACATATTAACGGAGCGCAGGAGCAGACGATCCTTCAGAAAACCGTCAGTGACATAACGTTTGTCGACAATAGTATTCGGAGTGGCACTTTTGTCCGCGTTTTCCACCGTGTTAACCGAATTCTGACAGCCACCCCCAAAAGCCAGGAGACCGGCAGCAATGCTCCACAGCAGCAAGTATTTTCTTTTCATCGTTATCTCTCTTATTTCGAGTTCATCGGCAATATTTTATACGTTGTGGCCTGGACGCTGGGCGCATTCACAAAAATGATGGCCGAGCGGCATTCATCAGGCAGCTTCATGGCCTTGACCAATCTGCCCGAGCCGTTGATATCGAGTGTGACCATCCGGTCCTCCGGCATGGCGAACTGGGCGATCTGGAATTCTTTCGGCAGGATTTCCCAGCTTCTGGTATCGGCGGTATTCATGGCGGCGGTATAAATGGACGCGCCGATGAATACGCCGGCGCCGACCAAGACATTTTCCCGTCCGGCCGCATAAGTGGCCGCGTATTTGGCGCCTTCCTTCAGTGCCGTACTCAGTACGATGCGGGTGATCATGCCCGGGAGCCGTTCGTCGAATTCCTGCGCCAGGATACCGTCCATGTCGGCTATGGTCACTGTCTGGAGTTCCTGGCCGCCGGAAACAACTTTCAGGTATTCATACGGGGCATCGTAGAATTCGCACATCGGCCAGGCGGTCATGATCGGGAAGTAGATGGCGATTTGCTTGAACGCGGCGCTCCGGCCGTTGGCAAATACCACCAGGACACTATCGCGGTCCGGCGGAAAATCCAGCGACTTCACGCCCTGCAGCTGCTCGGGCACCGACCGGCCGGTTCTTTCCAGTACCGTCTTGTAGTACTGCTGAATCATCGGGTGATTTGGCATGGCCTGGTAGAGGCGGCTGAAGTCGACCTGGGCGTTTTCGAAATCACCGTCGCGCATATACCCGAAGCCGGAGAGGAAAATCGCCACGGGATTCAGGAAACCACCGTAACCGCGGTGTGCCGCTTCTTTTACCTGTGCCAGCCCGGCTTTGAATTCCATGTTGTCATTGTTGGAAGTGAGGTCTTCCTCGGAGTCGCCTTTTGCAGCTTCGGCGGCGGCTTCCGGATTTTTCGCCTTCGCGTCTTCGATTCCGGCTTTTTCCGCTTCAAAGAACTTCTGGTAGTCATCCATCACTTTCTGCTGGTTTTCGCGCAGCCTGAACATCTCCACCCGGAATCCTTCTTCGCTGCCGTTTGCCAGATATGCCAAAGCTTTGAAAACGGGAAGCATAATCCGGTCGCGGCAAAAACCCCGGTATGGCAGCGTGTTCAAATTGGTCAACAGCATGCCGCCTTCGGCAGCCATATCACGCATACTGACAATGGCCCGCTCGTCGTACTCTGCGATCAATTCTTCGGCAGTGGTAAATTGTTTGATGCTCTCTTCGTAATTTCCGACGTGGAAATGCATGGCTCCAGCTTCCAGGCGCCACATGACCTCATCCCCAGAACCCACGACTGTGCTGCTCTTATCAAAGAACGACAGTTCACTCGCCGGTGTCAGCTTCAAGGTAATCCGTTCCAGCACCGGTTCATTTTGACCGCTGAGATATTCCTCCATCATCGGAGCTTTCTGGCGGTGTGAATTGACCACAGTGGAACAGCCCGTCAACAACAGCATCCCGGCCAGTCCAAACAATAAAAAAATACGCCCAAACAATTTCATATTCCCCCCTGCTTTCTTTATTTCACCTTGACAACAACTTTTTTGGCAATACCAGGAATAACCTTCTCTATCAGGTACTTACCATAATCTTCGCTACTCCAGTCATCCGTATCTTCGAGATCATCGAAGTCGACCGGCTGGCGGAACGGAATGCTGGCCGCGACTTCTCCGGTCTGAGCCGAGATAATCCGGATATTTCCCTCAATATTGCCGATTACGCGGATCACATTTTTCCGGGTGACTGCAATATACTCTTTCTTAACTGTGCAGGAAAAACGATTGATCGTAGCTTGAATCAGGTAATCGACCCGGAGCAGGCCGCCGATCCGGACGAACATGGCCGGTTCTACTTCGTACAGGTTGTCGATGTTGTTCTTCTTCAGGATCTTGGCCACAGACTGCAGGTTCTGCAGCTTGACACCGCTATCCAGCAAGGACTCCTCCAGCCGTACGTTGAAGTCTTCTCCCAGATACCCGGGAGCCTTGGCGACTTTGACCACAGGAACCAGGATCGCCGAGCGCCCGCGTTTTTTGGCTTCACGCCCCAACCCCATTTCGTTGAGCATGTCGGGCAGTTTATCGGACAGGTCATCGAGGTTGTTGACGGTTTCGGAGGTCTTTTTGTCGGGATCGATTTCTCCGGTCGAGGAGTCGAGCATCATCATGGAGATATTCAGCCTGGTGCCGATTTTGCTCACGGTAGTGACCAGCAGATATTTAACGGTTTTGATCTCGCCCAGTTTGGCCTTTTGGGAAGAATTGAGATTCACCAGATCAGAACTGGTGGTAAGGCCGATTTCCGTCATCATCTGCTGCAGTGCGGAACGGGAAATAAGTTCAAAGCCGCCATCGACAGAAGCTTCCAGCATACTCCAGACCGCTTCGATTTCCTCGGTTTTCAAGCCGCCTTTGCTGACGGGTTCGGCTATGGCCAACTTATCGGCCGCCACCAGTCCGAGGCCCAGCATCATTACTGCGAGAAATGAAATCAGTTTTGTTTTCATAATACGATTCCTTTATGTTATATTTTTAGAACTATTTATCGGTTAATTTTTTCAATTCAGCGGTGATTTCCTCTTTTTTGGCTCGGACGGCCTTAAGCTCTGCTTCATTTTTTTGGTACTGGGCATTGAGATTATCCTGGGTAGTTTGGGATTTTGCCAGGTTCTCTCTCAAGGCTTTTTGCCGTGCTGCAGGTACTGTGGTCATCTGTTTTTTCGTATTGTCAATCGAGGTTTGTGTCTGTTTCAAATTATGGGTTAAGCGCTCCCGCTGAATAGTCAGCGTTCTTTCCTGTTGGTTGATATCGCGAAGACTTCCTTGCAGCTGATTGAGTTTCTGCCGGTGTGCCATTGCCCTGTCGCGTTCTTCCGATTTGGCTTTTTCCCGGGCTTCCTGCTCAGCAATCTGCTTTTTGTAAGAGGCTACCAGTTTCTCATATTCCGGGGTCTCTTTGATGAATATTTGCTTATCTTTCTTATGAGCATTGTCCAGGGTCGTAAGTTTGCCGGGATGTCCAAGCCTGACAGCGCTTGTTCCGGAAAAACCGGTTTGCATGGACCAGCCGGTTTTGTTAACTTGAGATTTTTTCTCCGATTTGAAGCTGAAAGCTGATAGGGCTAAATGAGTGATCAGGGACCAGCCGCTCTTATTGCCTTGATCTTTAATGCGGTATATAGAACCGGCGAATTTCAACTGCTCCCCTTTGGAAAACGTTTTTTCCAGCACGGTTATATCCCATAATTGGCGTTTTACGTCCGAACTCGAGTGGTATAGTCTGGTGAGCCCCGGAATGTCCTTCTCGAAGCTCTCAAAATCAACTATGCTGTAAACATCATTCGGCAATGTCATGGTTCCCCGGAAATCAATGCTTTCACCGATCGGGTCTTTTTTGTCGATCTTGCACTCTTCGAATTCCAGTTTCGCTTTTCCGGCTTTCTCCGCATCGAGGCAGGATGGCTCCATCCTCGTAATCAGTTCCGGCAAGACCGCTGTCATATAGACCTTCGGATCGTTGTAATTCTTGCCGCAGCCAAATACGAACAACAGGCCAAATCCGAGGCTGAACAAAGAGATTTTAAGGACCATTTTTCTCATAGCACTTTTGGGTTTCCAACTTAAAGTTTCGTATTGATCGTGGCATCGGCCGTAACGTCGACGTCGAAGGTTTTGGTATTGTAACCCGAAGCCTTGATTTCGACGGTGTGCTTGCCGGCGGGTACGGCGAAGGTCTCGCCGCCGTTGCCAACGCGGACGCCGTCAATGGAAATTTCCGCTTTGGCAGGCTTGAAAAGCAGGCCGCCGGCCGGGATAATCGTCAGATTGTACGGAAGCGGGGTCGGGGTGATTTTATTCTTCCGGCCCGGCTTGGAGACATCATACAGGTCTTCCGCGGCCTGTTCCAGCGCGGAGGTCATCAGGCTCTGGAAGATGTTATTGTCGAACTGCGTGCCGCTGACCGGGCGCTGCTCCCGGTAATTTCCGGTATAGACGTTGCTGTAAACCGTGTGCTGGCGAACCAGGTCGACCACCTTGACCAATACGTCCAGCTGATAGTTGGTGGTTTTGGTTTCGATGCCGTATCCTTTGAAGGAATTGGTCTTGCTTCGCAGATCGGACACAGTCCCGTAGATCAGATGGGTGGCCCCGGTTTCGCGGGCCAATCGGAGCATGAAATCTCGCGGGAAATCTTCCGCTTGCTGTAACTTGTTCATGGCAGCCGACATTTGAGAAGCGTCGAGACAGCTGAAAACATCGCTACGGCGCCCGAGGTAGGCAGTGAGGTATTCCGCGCCGATAATCATCGGCCGGGATTCGCCTTTCGCTACTGTATTGTACAACTCGAGGGCTTTCGCACGATTGAACCGGTTGTCGTCTTTCTGGGCGTCACGATTTGCTTCATTGGTCCTGGTGTTATCCCAGGCGTCGATCATGCGGACAAAACCCTGCATCACGCTGTTGACGGACTTGCGGTCGGCGTCGTTCAGGGTAGACTGAGCCGGAATTTCAATCGGTTTGTTGGACTCATCCAGGAAACGTTTCTGCCCTTGCGTATCGAGCGAGGTGAAATCGAGAACACAGACGCGCAACGGGGCCCACTGGGCTTTTTCCTTCGTCACTGTCTCGGTGATTACAGTGGTAGTGGTGGTCGTTACCTCGGTGGCCGTTTCCGCCGCCGCCAGCGCCACTCCACTCATGATGCCTGCCCCGATACCGAACACACACGTCGCCTTAGCCATTATTTTTTTATCCATATCGAACTTCCTTATTTCTGTTCTGTTATTGGTTCTGTTTTTCCGGAGAATTGACAAGAGAATCCGCAGCCAAATGTGCTTTTTCCATTTCAAGCACTCCCCGCCGGAATTCCCCTAGAAATGCACGATCATCCTTCAATTCCTGCAGATTTTTCCGACAGGCGGCACAAACCAGCAGATGAGTACGACAGAGGAGGCGGCTTTTCTGGCTTAAACGATTATTCAGCAACTTATCCAGTTGAATCTCACTGCAATGTTTCATCTGTTGTGTCCTCCTGCTTTTTAAGCTCATCAACATTTCTTCGCAGTTCCGTCAATACCTTCTTCCGATAATTATAAAACGTAGCCAGACAGATTCCGGAGGAGGCCGCCACCGTGTAAGGCGACACTCCTTCCAAGTCACACAGCTCAAATACCCGGATCATTTTCGGCGGCAGTTCTTTTTTCGCTTTTTGCATGGCCAGCCAGAAAATATGGAGTTTCCACTCTTTTTCCCAATATTCTTCAAATTTGTTCTCGGTAAATATCTCGGCCTCAGTTGCTGACAACTGTTTGGATTGCGATTTCCGGTCGTTCTGCTGCTGTTGAATAATGCAATTCCGGATCAGTGAACCGAAATAAGTGCGAAAACGGCCCTTTCCCGGGTCGTATTCAAAATTTTCGCATGCTTTGAAAAACGTTACCAGAACGTTCTGTTCAAGCTCAAGATAATCATATTTCGACAAACCACTTTGTTCGGCACAATGAAAAATCAAAGGACGATACGTGTCTCGAAACTGATTCCATGACACATCGTCACCCTTTTTTACCCCTGCCAGAAGTGCAGGATGAGTTGTAAACATTATGCCCCCCTAAAAATTTTCGCTCATTTTCCCCGCCGTTTACTATTCCCCTGAACTATGCGGACAAATCATTACGTTTATATACTATATATGAATTTGAAACGTTTTTTTCTAAGCAAATCATATCAAAACATGGAATTATCATGGAAATAAATACAAAAAGACCGCAGAACTCCGAAAATGGATTCTGCGGTCTTAAAGAAATTGAGAAGAATTTTACAAGTCTTCCTGGCGAAGACTTATAATCATTATTTAGGCTGCTTGCTGCTTGCTGCTAAAAATTTCGACGTAATGATTCTCAGAATCATTACGTATGTTCTGCTTAAAAGCAGAACATTTTATTGAAACTACGGAAGAAAATATCTTGCTAAAGTATTTGCTATTGATATGATTTATTCTTAGCAACATCTATACTTCTTTCAAAAAAATTGTTATTGAAACACATTAACTCAATATGAAAACATTTCAACTAAATTAATATAACAAACAAAAAGTCTAATGTCAAGTTGAACTTTTCAATAATATCAATAATATCGTAATTCACTTCGAAAGTCTGAATTTTTCAATAAAACCCAAACAAGCACATTCCATCATCTGCAAGCTCCCATAATTGTTAACTGCAATGGTTGTGGTGACTTTCAGTAATAGACACCCGAAAAATCTTATTTTTCCCGATAAGCAGAAGTAGGCAAACAGAATCAACCATTTTGAGCTCAACAGAGGAGTTGCGGAGCCGCCCTCGCATTATCCGTGTAATACGTTGCGGATGGCTTCTTCGGGGATGGGGCCGGGGCGCAGGATTTTCCATTCGTTTGCTTTTGAAGCATCGACGACGGTCGAGGCCTGGCTGTCAGCGGGAATACTTCCGGCGTCGATCACGAGCTCGGGGGTGCCGCACAGGTCGGCCAGGGCTTCCTGTACGGATAGCGCATTCGGCATGCCAGAACGGTTCGCACTGGTGGAGGCGAGCGGAAAACCGCATTGATTCAACAGCATTTTCACGAAAGGATGGTCGGGGATGCGGAAGCCGATGGTGGCGCCTTCGCGGCCGACGGCGATGATGGTGATGGGGCCCGGAGTGAATTGCTGCAACAGTTTGCGGGGATTGCCATCGAGGATGACTCCGGCGCTTTCGAGGGCGGCGGCATCGGCGGCGAACATCGCCAGCGGCTTGCGGCCGTCGCGGACTTTCAGGGCGTAAATCTTTTCGCGGGCGGCGTGGTCGTCCCAGCGGCAGACCAGTCCGTAGACGGTTTCCGTGGGAATCAGCAGTACGGCGCCGGGAGCGCGCAGGGCTTCGCAGCATGCGGCGGAGGCCTGCTCAAAATCTTGCAGCGGTATAATATTCATGATATCAATAGGATATATCGTTCAAACGGGCGGAGAGCCGAGCGATATCGGGATCGCCGAGGTACTTCTTTTTCAGCACGGCAATGACCTCGCGGCAATCATCCATCTGGGCCATCGAGGGGCAATTCTGCAGCCTCAGGCCAAGCTTCTTGCCAAACTCGATCTGGTCGAGCGCGCATTGATTCAACGAATTGATGGCCTGGAACCACACCGGGTCGTCGCTGGTGACGGCTTTGTCGGCGAAAACATACGAATTGCAGCCGCGTTCGCGCAGCGGCACCACCTGCAGGCGGTCCACTTCGCTTTGCGCGGTGGTTTCCAGCAGCTGCGTCTGGTGACGGGTCAGCACGGCCATGGCTTCGTCGTTATCGAAATCGCGATTCGACTGAATATGCCAGACCTGGCTCTCGGGAATCCAGCCGGCGATGAATCCTTTGCCGGTCTGGAAAAAATCGAGGTATGCATCCAGAATCTGACGGAACGTTTCCTTCAGATTCTCCTGCTGCTTGACTTTGCGGATGCTGACCACCAGCTTCTCCAGCATGGCCAGGCGCTTCTGCTCCAGCACCAGCATATTCCACTTGGCGCAAAGCGACAGCGCCAGTTGGCAGATTTCTTCGGACTGGAACGGTTTTTTGATGTAAAGAAGTTTCTCCGGAGCGCCTATTTCGCGCGACAGGTCATCCTGCGAATGGTCCGCATAAGCGGTCATGATGACGATCTCGATATTGGGATCGATTTCGCGGATCTTCTGCGCGGTTTTCAGCCCGTCCCAGCCGGGCGGCATCCGCATATCGACAAACATCACCGCGTACGGCGCTTTGTTCTCAAGCGCGGCCCTGACCATGTCAAAGGCCTCCTCGCCCTGCCCCGCGGTATCGATGTCATAGGAGGGCTGGTCCTCCGTCTCGGCTTCGGTATCCTCCGGCAATCCCATCAGCCTCGCACGCATGCCGCGGACCAGCAGCGCGGTTTTATTGGGCCGCCCGCTGTTCAGCAGGAGTTGAGCGAGCTGTTCGCGCAGGTCATTCTGGTCGTCAACGATCAGTAATCTACGATTGGGTTCCATAATAATACCTCCAGTACATCCATACAATACAATAACATCAAATGGAAACAGTTCAAACTTTTTTTATGATTAAGCTCAAAATAAATCTCAAACGGGCAGGTATTTCGAGCCCTCGCGGACGGCAAACGGCTTCATCCGCGCGCCATATTCCGCCAGAAATGCCTTTACCGGCTCCGGCTTGACTTTGGAGAGCTCGCGCAGATACCAGCCGATGGCCTTCTGGATGAACCACTCGCGGTCGTCCACCATGGTCGCGGCCCACTTCAAGGAGCGCCGCGGATCGCCGTCCTTTTTGGTCGAATACAGCGTGAAAGTCAGGCACGCCCGCCGCACCCAGAAACTACGGTGGCCCAGCCACTCCTTTTCCATTTCGTCCAGATACTCCGGCTTCGCCTTCAACACTCGAAATGCCGCGTGGCACAGTCCGTCGGCCATCGCCCAAGCCTCCAGATCCTCTTTGTAACGGCTCAACCGCACCCATATGGCGTCCAGGTCCGTCACCTTCGGGTGGTCCAGCAGCCCGCCGGCCACCTGATACGCCTCATGGCAGCGCAACGCCCAGAGTGCATCACTCAGATCAAGGATTTCCTGTTCATCGTGGGCGGCGGCAAACTCTTTGCTCAACCGGGCAGTTTCCGGCGCACGCACCCCCAGATAGAGGTGATCGACCTTGTGATACCACTTCATCCCCTCGGCATCGGCGGGGCAGCCCAGCGCCTTCAGTTCCTTCATGAATTCTTGGCAATTTTTCATTTTCCAGTTCCCATTTTCAATTATGATTATAAATACAGTGCGGCAATCGGAATATCAAATTTTTTCTCCGGAAAAATGGTTTTTCCATATTGATTTATTCCATAGGGCAGTTATTGTAGTTCCGTTCATACAAACAACAGAAAGGAAACTCAAATGATCAAGCAAGTTCTTCTGGCCGCGGTATTCACTTCAATGGCATTGTGGCTGACTGGCTGCTGCACCAAAGGCGAATTCGACAATCTGCAGGTTGACGTCATCTACACCGCCAACCCGGTGAAAATCGACGGCGTCCTCGATGATGAAATCTGGACCAAAGCCCAGGGTTACACCTTCAATGCCTACAATGAAGTATGCAAGCAGAACGGCGTGATCAAGTTTGCCTGGGACGACCAGTACATTTACGTCGGCGCGGAACTGACCGATGACGATGTCGTCACCGTCAGCGACAAAGACCAGACCCATCTCTACAAAGACGGCGACCTGCTGGAAGTCTTCCTGAAGCCGATGACCGATACCTATTACTGGGAAATCTACGCCAATCCGCTGAGCGCCCGCGCTTCGTTCTTCATCGCCGGCGGCGGCAGAGTCATCAGCGACGAAATCGCCAAAGAATCCCACCTGATGAAAGACCTGAAAGTCGCCGCCAAAATCGACGGCACCATCAACAACTGGCAGGATACCGACAAGGGCTGGACCGTGGAAATGGCCATTCCGATCAAAGACCTGCTCCAGTACGGCGCCGAACTGAAAGAAAATTCCGTATGGCGCTTCCTGATCGGCCGTTACAATTATTCCAGATACCTCACGGCTCCGGAACTCGGCGGCATCACTACCTTCAAGGACGGCAGCAAGTCGTTCCATCATATCCCGTCCTACGGCTATATGAAGTTCGTCAAATAATGTAAAGTACTGCATGCGCCGGATATCCCAAATGTCCGGCGTTTTTTGTCTATGAACTCAAATCAAACGGTCAAATACGAATTTAAGTGTCCATTCTGCAAAGAATATTTCATGGTGGACGAAAGCGAGAGCTTCCTGGAGCGCAAGTGCCCGCTCTGCCATGAAACGGTCATCCCCGAGCCCCCCGGCCTGAACAAGGGCCCACTGATCAAACTGCACCTGAATGTTCACCAGCGCCGCCTGCTGGCGGTGGTCATGGGTTATACGTTCGGTATTTTCGGCGCCCACAAATTCGCCCTGAATTACAACGGCACCGGCACCCTCTATCTGCTGATCACGCTGATCCTGGCGGCAATCTATCCTCCGCTGGTCCTGATCGTCCTGATCGTAGCACTCCTCGAATCCACCATCTACCTGCTGACTCCCGACGAAAAATTCGAGCAGCGCTACATCACCAATCAGCATCACTTCTTCTGAAAATGCTGACCCGCAGTACCTGAAATACCGCGGGTCAGCCGATTATACGATGATCATTTCTTCGAGCAGCAGATCCAGGTCATCCTTGAAGCCCTCGACTTTTTCCATGATACTGATGTCCGCCAGGTCGGCGCCGCTGAAATTGATCACATTAACGCCGCTTGCGTCGATACTGACGTTCGACGGCATGGTGTGCATCGGGTGATCGCTCTCGAAACTGGTGTTCTTGGCGCTGAAATCATTGGCCGGCACCTGTACCTGAACGCCGCCTTTTTCGCTGGTCTTGAATTGGGACTCGACAATGCTTTTTTCCGCTTTGTCGGCAAACAGCCCGGATTTAACCAGCAGCGTATTGCTTCTTTGCTGGGCGACTTGCTGCGACTCCTGCTCGAAGGTTTTCTTCTGGCTGTCTTCCCTGGTATTGGTCCTGGCTTTGTCGGTGGCCTTGGCCGTGGTCTGGTGCGACGCACTGCTCAGGTTGCCATCGTTTTCGGTGTCGAGCACCGCGTCGACGTCGCGGTTCGCCGTCATGGTCGATACCGCATTCATCAGACTCGCCTGGTCCATGCCGTTGATCACGTAATTCCGCGACGAAGCGTCGCTGTAGATATTGATCTGCGGCTCGCCGAGGATCGTCAGCGTGCCGGTGACGACGGTCACCTCGTAGTTGCCGCTGTCATCCGTATTGAGCTGATACTGGTCAATGATGTGCTGACCTTCGGCCTCGCTCTTGTCGGTACGGTTGTAACCGGTAACGGTGTCGCTGCCGATCAGGCCGTTCGCGGTGCCGGTGAACACCGGGTCGGGCTGTCTTTCGGTCTTGGTTTTGTCGTCGATGACGATGACCAGTTTGGCCTTGTTGACCGTTACGGTGCCGGATTTGTAGGTGATGTCGTAGTTACCGTTCATGTCTTCGCCGTCCGCATTGTAGATCTTCGCCTCCGACTGCAGGTTGCCATAGGTACCGGCATTGCGGTAGCTGTTCGTGTCGCCGGTGATCGACTTGATGCCGTCGCCAGAGACCAGGCCGCCATTTGTCGTATAGCTGTAATCATGATACGTGCCGTCGTAGGTGAATTCGCCGCTGTCGCCGGTGATGACCAGCGTGGCTTTGCTCACGGTCACGGTGCCGGATTCGTAGGTGATGAAGTAGTTGTCGCTCATGTCTTCGCCGTCCGCATTGAAGATCTTCGCCTCCGACTGCAGGTTGCCATAGGTACCGGCATTGCGGTAGCTGTTCGTGTCACCGATGATCGACTTGATATCGTCGCCCGACACCAGACCGCCATTCGTCGTATAGCTGTAATCGTGATACGTACCGTCGTAAGTGAACCCGCCGCTGTCGCCGGTGATGACCAGCGTGGCCTTGTTGATCGTCAGCGTACCTTCGTAAGTGATCCGGTAGTTGGAGCTCACATCGCCGCGGGTGCTGCTGGTGATCAACGCATCGGAAATCACCTCATCCCCGGTGTAAGTGCCGAAGTTGCGATACGCGGCATTGTACCAGGATTCCAGATTGTCGTCAAGCACATAACCGCTCTTGTCGCCGTTCCAGTTGAGATTGTGGTTCGTACCGTCGTAGGTATGGGTTTCGTCGCCCGCCTTAATGACCAGGTCGCGCTGTTCCGTGGTCACGGTGACCTGCGTGGTACGCGAGTTCCAGTTGGCGTCGCCCTGATATTCGACGTCGATGATAACCGATTCATCGGCCCAGACTGCGGTTGCCTTGCCGGTATTTTTGTCGACGATCACGGCACTGCTGTCGCGCGAGGTGTAGTTGTAGCCGCCGGTACCGTAGCCGTCGTTACCCGCGCTCAAATAGCCGCTGTTGCCGTATTCAAGATGAGTACCGTCGCCGCTCACCACCACGTTGCCCAGGTGCTTCGATTCGTAAGCGCCCATGTCGGCGAAGCCGTACTGGATGCGGTTCGCGCCGTCGAGGTCGGTTTCGGGCATGCTTACGAAACTGTTGCTGCCGCGGTTGATCGCATATGAACCGAGGTTCAGATGGTAATCGCCGTTGGCTTCATCCACAAAGCAGATGTAATACTTGCCCGTCTCATTCAAATTGTCAATTCCAATGCCGTCCGCACTGTTGTCGGCCTGCAGATTCACATTGCCCCGCGCGGCATAATCGTTGTAGGCCCAGCCCTGGATACCGCTGTTCCACACCTTGGTGTTGTCGAGCCCGACATACTGATTGCCTTTATTGCCCCACAGGATCGAATTGCGCAGCGTGACATTGCTGCCGAGCGTATAAATGCCGCCGCCGCTGGCCGCCGTGTTGTTGACGATGGTCAAATTGGTCAGCACCGCCGCCACTGCCGCGTTGGCGAAATAAATCGCGCCGCCATTGCCCGTGGCCGTATTGTCGGCGATCAACGTGTTGTCCATGGTGGCCGAATCTCCGCCGACATAAACCGCGCCGCCGTTCAACGCCGCCGAATTGTTGCGGAATTCCGAGTGCGTAACCATCACTTTGCCGCCGGCATACACCGCGCCGCCGGCCCCGGCCTGCGCCTGGTTGCTGATAAACGTACCGCGCGTCACATTCACATCGCCCGCGCCGTAGATCGCGCCGCCGCTCAGTTCAGCCGTATTCGTGTTGAATTCACTGTTGAGTACCGTCACGCTTTTCTCGCCGTAAATCGCGCCGCCGTTGCCGTTCAGCGCCTGGTTGCCGGTGAACGAACCGTAAACCGTCAAACCGATCTGCGAATAAACCGCGCCGCCATCGATTTCCGCCTGGTTTTCAGCAAACGTCAGCGCCGCGGTCTGGCTGAACGTGCTGCCGTCCGCCAGATACAGTGCTCCGCCCTTGTTCCCGGCGTAACCATTCACAAACGTCACGGCCGCATTGAGGTTCAACGCGCCGGCGCTGTAAATCGTGCCGCCGTCGCGTCCGGCACTGCCGCTCAAAGTGATTTGAGCATTGACATTCAGCGTGGCTCCGGATGCAATATAAACAATCCCGCCGTCACGTCCGGCCGAACTGTCGGTGAAGGTGTTTCCGGCGTTGATGTTCACCGTACCGCCCGCCGCATAAATCGCGCCGCCGTCCAGATCCGCCGTATTGCCGGTAAATGCAGTTTCCGCGATCTTCGCCCCGGCAGTCAGGTAGAGTGCGCCGCCGTTGCCGTTTCCGGCAGTATTGTTCTCAAATACCGTGTTACCACTTACAGTCAGTTGGGCGAGGCTGTAAATCGCGCCGCCGTTGCCGTCTGTGACGCTGTTATTGGAGAACTGGCTGTTTTCAATCGTGGCGGTATAAAAATTGGAGTTGGCGACATAGGCATAAATCGCGCCGCCGCCGAGCTCATCGCTGCCGCCGCTCACCGTATTATTGGTGAACTCACTGTCGCTGACTTTCAAGCCGTCGATTGCAAAAATTGCGCCTCCCTTGAAGCTTGCCGTGTTGCCGGTGATAATAGAATTATCCGATACTTCAATATTATAGCCCCAGACAGCGCCACCTTCATCGGCTTTGCCGTTCTGAATGGTGGAGTCGCTCACCGTAATGGAGCCCCATCCGCCATAAATCGCGCCGCCGTTGCGGTCCGCGGTATTGTGGTCGAAAAATGCGCCGGTCACTTCCAGCTTGCCATAGCTGAAAATCGCCCCGCCGTCAACCGAAGCCTCGTTATAATGGAACTCACCGTCGATCCGAACAGTGGCGCTTGAATTATTGACATAAATCGCGCCGCCATTATTGGCGCTGTTCTTTTTGGTAGAATCACCTGCGGCGCCGAAAACCGTAGTCGCATCCGTCGTCAGGTCGCTATCGGCATACACCGCGCCGCCGTTGAGCGCCTGGTTGCCGGTAAATACCGTTCCTGCGATCGTCGCCGCAGCACTCAGGTAAAGCGCGCCGCCGTTTACAGCCGCGTTATTGTTCTCAAATGTCGCGCCGTTCAAATCCAAAGTCGCATAGCTGAACACCGCGCCGCCATTATTGGTGGCCCTGTTATGATAGAATTGACTGTCGGTGATCGTAGCGGTATATTCTCTGCCATGGGCGTGAATCGCCCCGCCATCCTTTGCGGTATTGCCCCTGGCGTCATCCGAGGCAGAGCCGAAGGTGCTAGTCGTCACCGTCAAGTTACCCGTGGCAAACACCGCGCCGCCGCTTCCGGATGTGGTATTGCCTTCAAATGCCGCATCGGTCAGCTCCAGCGTACTGTAGCTGTAAATCGCGCCGCCACCACCGTCGCTGTTGGTGGCCTCATTATAATAGAACTGACTGTTGCTGACCGAGGCGGTATACTCTTTGCCGTGAGCGAAAACCGCACCGCCGTTAGAGGCCGTATTATCCTCGAATTTACTGTCCGTTACGGTCAGGTCACGATTGGCAAAGACCGCGCCGCCATTCATCGTGGCGGTGTTGTCATAAAACTCCGTGCCGCTCAAGCTCAAGGCGCCGCTGCTGTAAATTGCACCGCCGTCACCGCTCGCAGTATTGCTGGTGAAAACACCGCCCATCACGGTCAGGGCCTGACCGGCAAATACCGCACCGCCGTTCATCATGGCGGTGTTGTTGTGGAAAAGCGCGCCGCTCAAGCTCAAATCACTGCCGCTGTAAATCGCGCCGCCGTCACCATTGGTGGCCGCGTTATAAAAGAACTGACTGTCAATCGCGACAGTAACATTTGGATTATAGATATAAATCGCTCCGCCATTCTGCGCGCTGTTGCCGTTGAAGGCTGTCGCCGCATTCGCCGTCAAGGAGTTATTGGCGAAGACCGCGCCGCCTTTATCATACGCGGTATTGCTTTGGAACATCGCGCCGGTCAATATCAAGGTACTGTGACTGAAAATCGCGCCGCCGTCGCCGGCAGTAGCCTCATTATGGTAGAACTGGCCGTTGACCGTAGCGGTGGTGCTTGAATTACTGGCATAAATCGCGCCGCCGTTCTTCGCGCTGTTTGCTTTGCTGCTGTCAGTCAGTTTGCCGAAGGTGCCGGCGGTCACGGTCAGAGCACCGTTGGCAAAAATCGCGCCGCCGTTGCCATTGTCGGCAGTGTTGTTCTCAAAAACCGCGCTGGTCACGGTTAAGTCACCATTACTGAAAACTGCGCCGCCGTCGCCATTAACAGCTGTATTGTTGTGGAAATCCAAAGAGGACAAGGTCAATTTGCCGTTGCTGAGAATCGCCCCGCCGTTGCCGCTCGCTGTATTGCTGGTGAAAACCACGCCGGTAGTCAATTCCAACGCAGTGCCGAGATTATAAATCGCGCCGCCGTCACCGTTGGTGGCTTCATTATAATAGAATCTGCTGTCGGTAATCGAGGCGGCGAGTTCACTGGCGTAGATGAAAATCGCGCCGCCATTGGCCGCACTGTTTTTCTTGCTGCTGTCCGTGGCATTGCCGAAAACGGCATTGGATATGGTCAGGTTCCGCACGGCATAAATCGCGCCGCCGTCGCCGGTGGCTGCCGTGTTATTCTCAAAGATCACCGTGCTGTTGACGCCGGTCAGGCTCAAGTCACCATAACTGAAAATCGCGCCGCCGTGGCCACTGACAGTCTTATTGTTCCGGAATGTCAGATCCGTCATCGTCATGGTGTTCTGGCCGAAAACCGCGCCCCCATCGTTGGTGGCGGTATTGCCATCGAAAATCGTGCCCTTTACGGTCAAATCACCGAAACTGTAAACCGCGCCCCCGCGATTCCCCGCAATGTTGGTATGGAAAATCGCACCGGTCACGGTTAACGCGGCATTGCCGTAAATCGCGCCGCCGTCACCATTGGTGGCCGTATTGTTCTGGAAGATCAAATCCTGAGCGGACGAAATCGTCATATTCGTGATGCCGCGGGCGTAAACCGCGCCACCGCTGTTCCCTGCGGTATTACGGTCAAAAGTCGCGCCGTTTACGGTCAAATCACTGATGCTGTAGATCGCACCGCCGTCACCCTTGGTGGTCGTATTGTTATTGAATTCGCTGTTGGTGATCGTGGCGGAACGGTCGGTGGGGCGGGCATAAATCGCGCCGCCATCGTTGCTCGCGGTATTGTTTTCGAAGATCGAACCGCTTACGTTCAGCTCGCCGCGAATGAAAATCGCGCCGCCGCTGCCGTCCTTGTCCGCGTCCTCGTCCGGAATTACATCTCCATCGTAATAAGCGCTGTTGTAGTGGAAATCACTGTCGGTAATCGTGACGACATGATCATGGGAATAGGTATAAATCGCGCCGCCGTTCTTCGCGCTGTTTGCTTTGCCGGCCTCAGTGGCATTGCCGAAAATGACATTGCTCACGGTCAGCTTGCGTGAAGCATAAACCGCGCCGCCGTTGCCATTGACGGCTGTATTGTTCTCAAATGACATGCCGGTCAACTTCAAGTCGCCGAGGCTGTAAATCGCGCCGCCGTCACCGTTGGCGGTCGTGTTCCGGTAAAAGTTACTGTTTGTAATTACGATCTCGGCCAGGTTGTCACCGTTGCCGTTGGCGTATGCATAAATCGCACCGCCGCCGTAACCGCTGCCGGTGCCGGTGACTTTGTTGCCGGTGAAATCACTGTCGCTGACTTTCAGATTGGAGACCGAGAAGATTCCGCCGCCCTTGGCCATGGCTGTATTGTTGCTGATAATACTCTGGTTCAATACGTCGATATTATAGCCCCAGACCGCGCCGCCTTCATTGGCTGAGCCATTCTTAAACGTGGAATTATTCAATACTACATTATAACCCCGAATCGCGCCGCCATTGCCGCTCGCGGTATTGCCATCGAAAACCACCCTGGTCACGGTCAGACTGGCATGGCTGAAAATCGCACCGCCGTCGCCGGAAGCACCGTTTCCGGTAAACTTGTAACCGCTGTTCAGGGTTAAATCAATTTCCGTATAAATTGCTCCACCGTTAACGGCGGTGTTATTCTCAAAGGTGAGTTGGACACCATCCGCTGCCGTAAAACCACTTCCGGCGGCCAGATAGAGAACGCCGCCGTCACCGGTGACGTTATAGCCGGAAAATGTATGAGATGCGTTGAAAACGACCTTCCCTTCGACATAGAGCAGTCCGCCGTTAGCGGCCTCAGCAGTAGTCACGCCGCTGTTATCGAACACATCCGCATTGTTGATATTCAGCGTAACGCCGGAGGATACGAAAGCCGTACCGCCGTTGCCGCTGGCATAGCTGCCGGATATGCTGGCATCGTTGATATTTACCACCGAGCTGCCGGCAAGATACAGGGTACCGCCGTTTGCGGCGTGGTTCCCGGTGAATACGGATTTGTTGTCCAGCGTCAAATTAGCTTTTGAATAAATCGCCCCGCCGTCGCCCGCAGCTTCACTATAGTAGAATTCACTATTATTAACTGTGACGGTATATCCCCCGCCATTGGCATAAATCGCGCCGCCGTTATTCGCGCTGTTTGCTTTGCCGCTGTCAGTGGCATTGCCAAAAACAGCATCGGTCACGGTCAGGTTGCGCCCGGCATAAATCGCGCCGCCGTTGCCGCTCGCGGTATTGCTAGCGAAAAGCACACCGGTCACGGTTAAGTCACCGCTGTTGTAAATCGCCCCGCCGTCACCGGAAGCCTTGTTTCCGGTAAACGCATGACCGCTGCCCAGCGTTAAATTGGTTTCCGAATAGATGGCTCCCCCCTTAACGGCTGTGTTATCTGCAAAAGTGAGCTGGACGCCATCCGTTGCCTCGAACCTGCTTCCGCTTCCGGACAGATAGAGGACACCACCGTTGCCGGTTACATTATAGCCGGAAAATGTATGAGATGCGTTGAAAGCAATCTTTCCCGCGACATAAAACAGTCCGCCGTTGGCAGCCTCAGTAGCAATTCCGCTGTTATCGAATACCACCCCATTGTTGATGTTCAGCGTAGCGCTGGAGGATACGAAAGCCGTACCGCCGTTGCCGTTGGCATAACTGCCGGATATACTGGCATTGGTGATGCTTGCCGTCAGGCTGCCGTTCAGATACAGGGTACCGCCATTATTTGCATGGCTTCCGGCAAACACGGAGTTGCTCAATATCAAATTAGCTTTTGAATAAATGGCTCCGCCATCACTCGTTGCTGCACTATCATAGAATTTGCCATTCGCAACCGTGACGGTATATCCCCCGCCATTGGCATAAATCGCGCCGCCGTTATTCGCGCTGTTTGCTTTGCCGCTGTCAGTGGCATTGCCAAAAACAGCATCGGTCACGGTCAGGTTGCGCCCGGCATAAATCGCGCCGCCGTTGCCGCTCGCGGTATTGCTAGCGAAAAGCACACCGGTCACGGTTAAGTCACCGCTGTTGTAAATCGCCCCGCCGTCACCGGAAGCCTTGTTTCCGGTAAACGCATGACCGCTGCCCAGCGTTAAATTGGTTTCCGAATAGATGGCTCCCCCCTTAACGGCTGTGTTATCTGCAAAAGTGAGCTGGACGCCATCCGTTGCCTCGAACCTGCTTCCGCTTCCGGACAGATAGAGGACACCACCGTTGCCGGTTACATTATAGCCGGAAAATGTATGAGATGCGTTGAAAGCAATCTTTCCCGCGACATAAAACAGTCCGCCGTTGGCAGCCTCAGTAGCAATTCCGCTGTTATCGAATACCACCCCACTGTTGATGTTCAGCGTAGCGCCGGAGGATACGAAAGCCGTCCCGCCGTTGCCGTTGGCATAACTGCCGGATATGCTGACATTGGTGATGCTTGCCGTCAGGCTGCCGTTCAGATACAGGGTGCCGCCATTATTTGCATGGCTTCCGGCAAACACGGAGTTACTCAATATCAAATGAGCTTTTGAATAAATCGCGCCGCCATCACTCGTTGCTATACTATCATAGAATTTGCCATTCGCAATTGTGACGGTAAATCCTCCGCCATTGGCATAAATCGCGCCGCCGTTTCTGGCGCTGTTGTTCCTGCTACTGTTACTTGCGTTGCCGAAAACGGCATTGGTTACGGACAAATCACGCCCGGCATAAATCGCACCGCCGCTGCCATTGGCGGCTCTGTTGTTCTCGAACAATACCGGACTGGCGACAGTACTGCTCACGGTCAGGTGGGCAAGACTGAAAATGGCCCCGCCATCACCTTTCTCGGCCGTATTGTCATAAAAATTACTGTCTGTAACCGTGGCACTGGTTGCATCGGAATGGACATAAATCGCGCCGCCGCCGTAATTGGCGCCGCTGCCGGTGACTCTATTGTAAGAGAACTCACTGTTACTGACATTCAGGTCAGAGACCGAGAAAATCCCACCGCCCTTGGACCCGGCCGTATTGCCGGTGATAACACTGTTTTTCGACAATGTTACCTTACTGGCCCAAGCGCCGCCGCCTTCGTTGGCACTGCCATTCTGAATGGTGGTGCTTTCCAGCGTCAAAGTGGAGCCCCCGCGAATTGCGCCGCCGTTGCCGTTGGCGGTATTGCCATCAAAAACCGCGTTGGTCACCTCTATCGCGCCGTTGCCATAAACCGCACCGCCACTGCCACCAATGGCCGCGTTTCCGTAGAACTTACTGTTTGTAATCTCAAGCGTATAGGCACCGTTGCTGGCGTAAATCGCGCCGCCGTTCCGTGCGCTGTTGCCCTTGCCGCTATCTGTGGCGTTGCCGAAAATACTGTTGGTCACGGTCAGTTTATTCATGCCGTAAATCGCGCCGCCCTCACCGGCGGTAGCCTTATTGGATTCGAATTCGCCGCCATTGATCGAGATCTTGGCGCCATCGCCATAGCCATAAATCGCGCCGCCGCTCTTGGCCGTGTTGCCGGTGAATGTACTGTCTTTCACCGTTAAGGTCCCGAGCAGGAAAATGCCGCCGCCCTTGGCCGTGTTTTCACTGCCGTTGTTGGCTATCGTACTGTTGGTCAAATTTATCGAACCATAGCTCCAGATGCCGCCGCCTTCGTTGGCACTGCCATTCCGAACAGTGGAATTAACCAGCGTCAGAGTAGAATTTCCGTCGCCCCAAATCACCCCGCCGTTGCCGCTGTAGGTGCCTTTACCGGTCATAATCAGGTTATCCAATTCGACCGTATATCCGCTGCCGATACTGAAAACGCGCTGATTGTTTGCCGCGATGATCGTGGTGATCGCATCGCCGTCAAGATTGAAGTTTCCGGTAATAGTCAGGTTTTTGTTAATACTGATTGCCGATTTCAACTGAATCTCAGTGACATTATCAGCGAACGTGATTTCATCACCCGACAAGGCGTTGTTGACGGCATACCGCAACTCATAGGTGCCTTCATTGTTATCCCCATTCAGGATATGGCTTCCCACCCCGTCATCGGTATCGAGGGTAACATGCCAGTTATTCAGGCGGTAATCATAGGAATCCACGGTAATCGAAATCGCTTCAATATTACCATAATGATATTCCAGTACCCAGTCGCCGCCGAAACCGGTGGTATTGGTGCTCGCGGCCACATCGGCGCCACTGGCGTCCGCCACCATCGAGATAAAGTCTTTCCCCGCTTCGTTTTCGGCCAGGTTGCAGCCGTAGAACAGGATATCGCCGCCTTCACTGAGGTGCTCACCGACCGCCGCCCAGTCCGCAGCGTCAAAATTACCGGCATTGTAAACCTCTCCGGCCAGTACGATATAGCCCTTGTTGCCGTGGCTGACGATATGAATGGCGTCATATTCACTGCCGTTGGCATCGAGATAGTCATTGATCTGCTGCATGGCGTCCTTGCCGGATTCCAGCACCAGATATTCCTGGTTCGGCGCCAGCGAACCGATGATCTTGTCCACGTCTTTGACCGATGAGTTGATAATCACCAGTTCATTGCCGGTCGAAACCGTGGTGTCGGAATTAATGACCGTATATTCCGGTTCATCGGATTCGGCAAAGACATCCTGAATCGTATCATTCACCATATTGGCGCCATAGTCATTGAAAAATTCATTGATCATGTCGTCCACCGCGTCCATGCCGGCGGCCGGAGCTCCGATCTCACCCTCGACCAAAGACTGAATTTCAGCGTCGATACCGCTTTTTTCACCGGGCTGCGCCGAATTGACAGGACCACGGCCCGCGCTTTCGGCATTTTCCACCGGAGCATTCTTGATCGCATTCTTTTCGTCCTGGGCCTGACGGTCATTTTCATTCATATCGGCATTTGGATCGTTATCCATCGCCTCGGCAATTTCCGCCACGGCTGCCGCTTCAAACAGCATCCGGTCTTCCAGTTTAAAAAATTCCAATATGTTTTTATTCATAAATTACCTCCGTCTTATATTCCAGAATACCGTGTTACTCCATATTATCATTCCTAATCACATCCAAGACACAGTATTCTGGATTTACAATTTTATATTCGCTCACTATTTATGTACTTCGTTCAACACCACTATAATATCATAGCATTCTATATTTTTCAAATTTCCTTTTCGTTATTCTTAGAAAAAAAATACAGAAATAACGCCTTAAAAGGAAAAATATTATTCACAATATACTAACAATAAACAATATACAATAATCAAACTTATTCATTTATTATTTTCCCATCTCTCTATTTTCGAACCCCATATTCATTATTAATATAATAAACATTACAATCTTATCTCAATTTGATATGATATCGACAATACAAGCCCATATACAGTTACCCGAAAAACCCAAAAAAAGTCTGTGCGATTTCCAAAATACAACGCCACAAACGATGGGCCGCGACAAAAGAAATAACGTCAATGGAAAGAAAATTTTATGCAGATCTATACCCCAACATGATCCATGACGGACAGGCAAGCCCATTGCCCGGGATTACCTGTTGCTCTTGGCCGATGAAAATCGCGGCAGGTTTGCCTTATGGGCGATCAGTAGCAGATACGGGCATGAAGTATCTCTGGAAGGAAGTCCACGAGTCCTTGCCCTATTCGGAGAGTTTGGCGCAATCAGAAGCTTTCCCGATTCTCCAATTCAGGCACGCAGTGCCGACCAATTCAGCCACCGCAGGTGGCGGCCAATTCAGGCACGCAGTGCCGACCAATTCAGAGATTTTACTTGGCTTCGCCGCTGATGAATTCGACTTTGCCGGTGGGAATGTCCACGTAGGCGCCGACGACGCTGATTTTGCCGGAGTTAACCAGGCGCTGCAGGTCGTTGCTGCCGGATTTGATCTGGTGAATCGCCATGTTGACGTTTTCACGTGCCACGGCTTCTTTCAGGTTCTCGCCCATCTGGAGGGATTTCCGGGCTTTGAGCACGGACGGAATTATTTTGCGGGTCACGTCATCAAGATCGTAGGACTCGCTCATTTCGGGGTGTTCAACGGCGTTGATGGCGTTGCGGACGGCCTTGGAATCCTTGTGGCCGAGCACGACCAGCAAACGGCATTTGCCGTCCATCATGGCGCTTTCGATGGTGGCGATCACGGTACCGTCCACAACGGGGCCGATCACGCGAATCACGGTCAGGTCGCCCAAGCCGGCATCAAATAGATATTCGGGAGGAATCCGCGAATCGCTGGAGGTCAGGATCACGGCGTAGGGCCATTCGCCCAGCGCCAGGAATTTGCGGCTTTCTTCGCCGACGCCGGGGTCGGTCAAACGCTTGTTTTCCACGTAACGTTTGTTACCGGCCTGCAGCAACTCGAGCGCCTTGCCGGGGTCCAGCGGACTTTCGGTACGGGCGGCGTAGGCCTGAACGATCGGCGACATGGGTTTATCGGTGTCTTTGCCAGTCTTTTTGCCTTCATATTTAGCGGCCCCGCGACTGGTCATAAACAAAGCCAGTAACAGAATCACCGCGAAAATGAATACGATAATGAGAAAAATACGATTGTTGCTATTCTTCACCAGTAAACCCTCCAAATATGTTATCCGTGCTACAAATAATATAATGCCGTACCAGTCAATAACAAGCGCAAATAGCGATTTTGCCTAAAAAACCCAACCTCAACTCTTTTTTGATAAACCACGGAATACACGGAAAGCACGGAAATTTTGAAAAAAAGAACCACAAAATACACAAAAACACACAAAAGAAAAAATAATAATTTTCCGTGTTTTTCCGTGTATTCCGTGCTTCAAAAAATCCCCAATGAGAGATATTACGAAGTTATGGTTTTCACCGGGAATTCTTCGTACTCGCCGGTGACCATGGTCAGTCCGGCCGGGGCCTCGACCCGGATTTCCAGCTGCCGGTCGGCATCGAGCCGCCACGATACTTTGATCTCGCCGTGCGGCGTAGGTACCGAACCGGACGCATGGGAAAGGTGCCCCGGATAAACCTTCAGCTCGAACTTCCGGAATCCCGGCTCCAGCGGTTTCACGCCCAGCAGGTAGCTGCCGCAGTAATACGGCATGACACTGCTCCAGGCGTGGCACAAACTGCCGGCCTCGCCGAAGTCATGGCAACCGAACTCGGTTTCCCACAGCGAAGTCGCCCCGGCCAGCACCGGCACCGAAAATTCCGCCATCAGGTAATTGTCCAGATAAGCCCGCGCCTCCGGCCCGGCCGCCATCATCGCATTAACCATATAATAGAGCGAACTGTAGGTCAGCTTCCAGAATTTCTGCGAGTAAACCGCGTCGATCACGCCCGGGATTTTTTCCGCCGGAACCAAGTGGTTGTAAAGCATGATCATCTGGACCAGTTCATAGAAATCATCTTCTTTGCCATTGTCGGCGGTCCGGTAAGCCCCCGTGCCCCGGTCGTAGAATTTCTCTTCGACGAGGCGGCCGATTTCGGCGGCTTTTTCTTCCAGCATGGTCGCGCGCTCGCGGTTGCCTTTCAGACTGTGCATCGCGGCGGCGGAGCGCAGCGCTTCGCACAAATAGACATTGTACGGGCACTGCGGGAAGGTGTCGACCTGCCAAAGATCGCCGCGCCATTCGTAGAAGTTCCAGACTTCCTTATCCGATTTACTGTCCAGCGAATAATAAAGGCCGCTGGCGGCGTCACGGCGGGCGAGCGCTTTGTCGAGAATCTCGTCCACCAGATGCATGTGCTTCTCGAAAAGATGCGCGGAACCGCTGAACATCCAGTGTTCGCGCAGCTCCGAAATCCAGACGAAGGTAAACGACGGAATCGTCCGTCCGTAGGCCCCCGGTGCCGTCAGCGTCAGGTAGCCGTCGCCGCGATACGACTTGGCCAGCAGCTCCAGCGAAGCCGCCACAAAATCGTAATTGCCCCACACATAATATCCGTAATGAATCTGATTGCGCGAATCGTACGCATAAAGCGCCTGTTCGCGCCACGGGCAATCCTCGTAATGCTCGTGCATACAGAGTTTGAGCGTATCGACCGAAACTTTGTTGATCCGGGTCATCATCCCGTCCTCGGTCTCAAATGCGGCCTGTTTGCCCAGCGGAACTTCCAGCGGCACGACCCCGGCGTACTGTACGCTCACCTGTCCCGCGCCGAACCCGGTGATATGCAGTTCGACATAGCGCGCGCCGATCCGCCGGTGGGTACCGATGAATTCATTGACGCCCTCGCGGCAGATGTAGCGGTCGGCGAAATGGCGTCCGCCCAGCTCCGCCCGGCAGCGCCCGTCCTCGAGGTGCTCGCCATGCGCGATATCGATCACGGTCCCGGCCGGAGCGCTGACCTTGATCACCGGCCAGCCGACCGTTTCAGCTCCGAGGTCGGCGATCAGGTAATAACCGTTCGCCGGGTCGCCCGCCGGCAGCGGCTTGAATACGACTTCATCCGAACCCTCCGGCGTCAGCTCGATCGCCGAGCGGTAATAGTGGTCCTTGCTGCGGCACGGCGGAAATACGTCAAAAATCAAATGCCCGAAAAGCGGCCGCAAGTAATCCGTAGTGCACGCCTCGGCGAACGTTTTCGCCTCGTCATTTGCCCGGAACAACAGCCCATAATGGCGCAGCTCCACTTTCGGCATCGGCAGTTCCATGAGCTGCGGGATCGGCCGTTCGGTCAGTTCATGCCAGAACGATTCATCGGTGTAAACCACTGCGTTTTGCCATTCGGACTCCGGCGGCAGCTCCGTACAGGCATTGTATTCGAACGCGAAACCGAGCTGCGAAGTGGTCTTGCATTGCAGGCCGGAACGGTACGCCGGACTCGGTACGCTTTTCCAGCTTCCGTCGGTGGCGGCAAGAATGTTTTCGCCGGAAAAAATCACCGCTTTCAGATACGGCTTGCCGGCCAGATACGTCGAGAAAAATTCGCCCCAGTAATGGACCTCGGCCGTCACCATGTTCTCGCCGGGCTTCACCAGCGCCGAAATATCCGCACTGCAATACGTCCGCGAATGCGGGAAGTCGCTGAATTGAGTCACCGGCACCCGCACCCCGTTGATGTACACCGCGTACGTGGTATCCGCCGAAATCTGCAGCATGACCGGGGCATTCCCGTCCACCGTGAAATTGCGCCGGAAAACATGATAAAGATCCTTGCCCTGCTCCTCCGTGGAGCTCCAAATCCAGTTTGCCCGATGAATCATAATAAACCCGTTGTTTGATTTTTATATAATTGAGGTGATACCAATATCCGGACCGGCCCGGGGTTCTCCAGATGGGCCATGATGTTCTCGACGATTTCCGCTGTCCCCTGGTTCAGCACCGACACCCGCGGATGACACAGCATGTAATCGCCGGAACCGTTGAAACTCAATATCTTGAACTTTCCCGGCACCACACCGAGCGCGTAAACCGGCGCGGTGATTTCATCCATCCACTCGTCGGAAACGATGAACATACCGTCGCAGCCATGCTCATACGCATGTACCAGCGCGTTGGCGCAGAACGAAATCCGCTCCGCCGTGCCGCCCTGCGAAAAAGGATAGCTGACAAAGCGCGCGCCGAGCGGCTGCGCCCCGTCCGCCACCCCCTGCCGGCGCTTGTTGAAAATCGGATGATCGAAACCGCCGCAGACGGCGATTTTGCGGCATCCAGCCCTGTGCAGCACCTCCGCCGCCATGGTCCCGACCCGGTAATTATCCAGCGCGATCACGTGATCGAACATCTCCAGATACGGGTCGTACAACGCCACGATATGCTTGTCCTCGCGGCACTTTCGCAGATACTCGAGCAACTCCGGCTGATCGATGATCGTCAGCAGAATCACGTCCGCCGCGTCGACTTCCCGCCGGAGCTTCTCAAACGAAGTCAGGCGGTTCGCCTGAACCAGCCTGAAATCCGCTCCGGCGCTCTCCAGCTGCGGCTTCAGTGTCAGCCACAGCCGCTCGATCGCCGGCGGGTAAACGCCCTGCCCCTGGCCCTGAGCGAGAAATACGATCCGCCCGCAGCCGTTCAGCCGTTTATCCGGCAGGATATGCGTCTGGTGCCCCTCGCGCCGGATCAGGCCATTGGCCTCGGCTTCGGCCAGCACCTTGCGGATGGTCATGCGGCTGCCCGCCAGAATTTCCGTCAACGTTCTCTCCGGCGGGATCAGGAAAATATTTTCCCGCGCCCGTTCGCGGCAGAACCGTTCGAATTCCGCATAAATATCCGTATATTTCCGATATGCACGTTTGCTCATATCATAAATATACAATTTGGTCTATTTTTTTGCAAACCGAATTCGTCAAAAACTTCTTTTTATCCACAAAATACACAAAAACACACAAAAGAAAAATTTAATTTCATAGACGGCCGGACCGGCCATCTTAATTTTTTTGTGTATTTTTGTGCGTTTTTGTGGACAGAAAATTTTCCCCTTACGGGACCGAGTAGAAGGCGGAGGTCATCAGGTCGGACTGGGGCTTTTTCAAAGCGCGATAGTGGTCGCGGTATTTGGCTTCGCCGGTGAAATAATACATCTTGCGCAGGATCGGACCGAGCGCATTGATATTGATCGCACCGTAAAGCTGTTCATACGGCCACTCGTCCGGCTTGTCGATGAAGCTGCAGAGGTAATCGACCGCGGCGCGGGTCCGCTTCCCGCTTTCGCTGTCCGGTGACAGGATATCGATGCCGAGCTCCTTCGCCGTCGGTATCGCCGAAAACAGGATATTGAGCGCGTAAATGGAGTAATCCCAGGATTTGGTCCGGGTGATTTCCTCGGGGAAAATACCGTCGCGGCGGATATAAGAACCCACCATATCCCGAAGTTGAGTGGCGGTCAACACGCCGATTTCGCTTTTGCCGCTGAAAACGGCGTAGGTGGTCATCTGTGCGTAATATGCGATGGTAATATTGTTGCGTTCCTTGAGAAAGGCCCAGGTCATGGCGTCGCTGCGCAGCCAGTCGAGGTATTTGCCGAACCACTGCTGGAGCGCCCGGTAATCCTCCGGCGTCATCGCGTCTTTCAGCATCGCGATACTGTCGACAAGGTCGATCCAGATATAGGTATCGATGATCCCGATCGCCCGCCCGTCCTCGCGCCCCGGGATCGACTGCGCGTACTTCAAATGCGGATTCATACCGGTTTCGGGATCGGTGAAAAACACCTTGAGCAGCTTCACGCCGTGCGCCGCCAGCTCTTTGTCGCCGGTGAAGTAATAAAGAAGCGCGATATCGCGTACCGCCGCATACATGCGGTTCGACTTGGCGCAGTCGTAGTTCTGCCATTCCGGATTCACCTGACCGTCGCGGCGGATATAGGGCAGCCCGTCCGCTTTCTCCGGGTCCGGCCACCAGTAAATTCCGACACTGATATAATCCCGTTTATCGCCGCTGGGAGCCACGACTTTTTTGCCGAAAGTCACGCTTTCCAGCGGAGTTTTCAGCAACTGCTCGCGCCGGTTCTTCAATGCCGTCAGGACTTCCGCCGGAGGCGTTTTGGTCCTGGTCAATTCGTCGGGAACCGTCGGAATTTCGGCAGCGGCGGCAAGCGCCGACATCATCACTGCACCCAAAATCAATATCGTTCTCATAGACCTCCTGTCCGGTTGAATTTTTTGCGGTATTCCATGGGTGGCATACTGTAATATTCCTTGAATTTGCGCGAGAAATACGCGCCGTCCGAAAATCCGCAGCGCAACGCCGCGTCCGACACCGAAACCTCGCCGTTCGCCAGCAGTTCGGCCGCGTGGCGCAACCGCTGCCGGATCAGGTAATTCACCGGCGAATCGCGGTAGTAGCGCCGGAAATGCCGGAACAGCGTGGCATAGGACATGCCGGTCTGGCGGCACATCATGTCGATGCTGATATCCTCGGCGTAATTCTGTTCGAGGAGCCCGGCGAGCTTGCCGATCCGGTGCGGGATATTGTCAAATGCCGCGTGCTTCGCCGCCCGGTTGTAAGCATTGATCAGCAGCATAATCAGCTCGACGAATGCGCCGACGGAAGCGAAGCGGTGCCCCTCCGCGGAATCCCGCACCAGGTCGTCGATCCGGTCGATCAGCTTGGCGGTGGAACTGAATTCATCGGCGGAGAGCCGGAAACGGTGGTCGAAACGGTCCGTCTGCTCGTTCACCGGGTCAATGCGGAACAACACCTGAAACGCCGCCGAATCCGATAAATCATACTGCGGCAGCCGCAGCGCGTCCCAGTCAAAAAGCACGTTGTAAATCGTCAGGTTGTTCACATCCTCGTAACCGTGCACCAGATCGCCGAGCACCAGAAAAACATCGCCCGCCACAATGTTATAGCGCCGCCCCCCGATCCAGTGGACGCCGTTTCCCTCCATGACCACGACCAGTTCGGAAAAATTCTCGTGCACATGGAAGTCGAGCTTCCCCTGTTCGCGGCTCTTCTTCACGCCGAGCGGGAAGCCGCGGTCCGGAAACACAAATTCGCGATCCATCAGCCGCGGCCGGTTGAAGTCCTGCGCCGCACCGTCGGTGGGGTATGTACGAACTTTTCTCATTGTGATATTTCAAGCCATATTTTCTTTTGCTTTCATGCTTATTATAATGAGTTCAGAGGACAAATGCAAGCAGAATTCGCAAAAATCCGCGAATTGATACGATAATCCAAATAATTGATATTTATATGAATGAAAAAAGCATTGCCCCGCTGTATATTTAAACTGTAAAGCAACCACTGACAACTGGAGAACTCATGAAAAAACTTCTTTTATTTGCCGCCGCACTCCTGCTCTTTGCCACCGCGACCGCGCAACAACAACCGGAGAACCCCTGGAAATTCTCGATCATGGCATGGAACGCCACCGACGGCAACTACCGTTTCCCGATTATCGAGCCGAAATCACTCTTCACCGGCATGAAGGAAGCCGGCCTGACCTGCCCCGGATTCGTCAGCATACAGCAGCTCGACGCGGTGTGGGCGGCGGGAATGCGCGCTTATGTGATCGACAAACGCTGCGCCTGGTTCAAGTGGGAAGATTTTGATGTGGAATCCGTCCGCCAGGGTTTCAAGGAGCTCGCCGAAGCGACCCGGAACCACCCGGCGGTCATCGGCTATTATATCTGCGACGAACCCCTGCCGAAGCATTTTCCGGGCCTGGCGCAGATGATCGAACTCGTCAACGAATACGCCCCCGGCAAAATTCCCTACATCAACCTGAACCCCAATTACGCGCCGGAGTCCGCGCTCGGCTGTACTTATCGCGAATACGTCGAGCAATTCATCAATATCTGCAAGCCGAAATTCATCAGTTATGATTTTTACGGCATCTACAAACCCGGTGTCAACCCGGATCCGTCCTACCTCCGCCCCGGCATGTGGGCCAACCTGTCTCTCTTCCGGGAGCTCAGCCAGAAGTACAAACTGCCCTTTCAGGTGATCAATCTGGCGACTGCGCATTATGATTTCCGGATTCCCACCGAAGCGGATTTCGCGTTCCAGTCCTACGCGGCGCTGGCCTACGGCGCAAGCGGAGTCACCTATTTCACCTATCTGGTCCCCGGCGACTGGGACGATAAACTCGGCCCGGTCGACGCCAAGGGCAACAAAAACCCCTCCTGGTACGACCTCGCCAAAGCCAATAAACTGCTCTTGAACTGGGGACCGCTGCTGGAACAGCTCAGATCGACCGCCGCCTATCATTTCCCCGCGGATCTGCCGGAGAAACAGCCCGTCCCGGCGAACAGCCTGATCGCGGCGGCCAACGGCGGAAAATTCCTCGTCGGCGACTTCGTCAAACCGGACGACGGCAGCCGTTATGTCATGATCGTGAACTGCAATCTGGTGGAGGCGGCAACTCCGGCAATCACCTTCCGCACCGCGCAGAAAAATGTGCAAATGGTTTCCGCCGGACAGTCCGGCACCATCCTGCCCTATGAACCCGGCACCGCGCTCGGCCCCGGCAAAGCCATGTTGTTGAAATTCAATACCAAATAAAACCATCAGGAGGCAATCATGTACCGGAAAAATTTTACACTCATCGAACTCCTCGTTGTGATCGCCATTATCGCCATCCTGGCCGCCATGCTGCTGCCGGCGCTGAACAAAGCCCGCGAACGCGCCAAAACCTCCAACTGCGTGGGCAATCAGAAACAGGTAGCCATGGCCATGTGGCAGTATGGCGACGACAACAACGGATTTTTCCTCCATTACGGCGGCGGCTATGACCGCTACAACGCCAGCGGAGTAGCCAAAATCGCGGAATACGCGGGCGGTTACACCACCGCCCAGCTGGCGGCAATGTCGGCCGCCGAGCGCCTCGAAGCGGATATCAACTTGCCGAAAGTTTTCATCTGCCCGTCCGTGCGGGTCGACACCTCCATTCTCAACCACGGCGCCGGCCTCAGCATGGGTATTTACACCTATGGATTCCCGTACAACTCCGTGGCCCCTTACTCGCTGGCACTGTTCAAACAAAGCACGTTCCTGCCGACACTCATCGCGGGCGGGCTGCCGATGGAAGCCGTTCCGCCCAGCCAGGCGATCATGGTCGCGGACGTGTGGCACATGTCTTCGAATGTGTACAACAATTGCCTTTATAACGATACCGCCCTGGCCAGCATGTACGGCGGTCCGCATTCCCGTCATGGCGGCGCCGCCAACTTCGCGTTCGTGGACGGTCACGTGGCCACAGTTTCCACCGCCGCGTATCTGCAGCGAACAGACATCGGTATCGCCGCCTGGGCCGCCAGTGAACCCCAGCCGCGCGTCCGGACGGTCAAGTCATATTATGCCGAAAACGGCGCACTCAAAAACGTATTGTAAAGAAAAACACCGCATGAATAATTTTTACCAATCTCGCCAGAACTGGCTGAAAAAAGCAAACCGCCGCCCTGCCCTGAATTCCACCACGGTCGAGCCGCTCGGCCTGGTCGTGCCGCTAAGCGATCCCGCGGCCTGGCAGCGCTGCCGGATGCAACCGGGAGCAGCGGAGAAACCGTTCAACGAACTTTACTGGGAGCCCGGCAATACGTTTTATCTGGATTTCGGGCGGCACCTGGTGGGGTACCTGCAACTGGCACTGTCGACCTTCGACCGGATTTTCGACGCGCCGGTGCGCGTCCGCTTCACCTTCGCCGAACTGCCTTATGAATGCACGGCCCCGGGGGACAGTTACCACGGCACGCTCTGCCGTTCCTGGGTACAGGATGAAATCGTCAATTTCGACGAACCCGGCCAGCTTTACCGCCTGCCGCGCCGTTATGCGTTCCGCTACCTGAAAATCGAGGTACTGACCGGGCGGAGCGCGGTACGCTTCGACCAGTTGCAGGCCGTGGCGGTCAGCTCCGCCGGCGAACTGCCGAAAACCGTCAAAGGCGAGTTCGGTGAAATCGACCGCGTCGGGCTGCAGACCCTCCACAGCTGCATGCAGGAGGTGTTCGAGGACGGCCCTAAGCGCGACCGCCGCCTCTGGCTCGGCGACCTGCGGCTACAGGCCATGGTCAATGCGGTCAGTTTCCGCAATTTCAAACTGGTCGAGCGCTGTCTCTACCTGCTGGCGGGAAATGTCGATGAAACCGGCCTGGTACCGGGCGCGGTATTCGACCGCAATCCGCCCCGGCACGGCAGTTTGGTCATCGACTACGCGCTGCTGCTCGGCCCGACGCTGCTGGACCACTTGAAATTCAGCGGCCGCGAAGCCATCTGCCGCGAGCTCTATCCGCTGGCGCTGCATCAACTCGAACTCGTCCGCCCGCATTTCGACCGCAACGGTATTTTTCAGGACCCCGGCAAATGGTGGAATTTCATCGATCACTGTCTGCTGCTGGATCGCCAGATGCCGCTGCAGGGCGTCTATATCTACGCCTGCCGCCGGATGGCCGAACTGGCGGAGCTGCTCGGTGAATCCGGCGATGCGCTGCGCGAGGAAGCCGACCGCCTGAGCGCCGCCGTCCGCAAACATCACTATGACCGGGTGCGCGGCGTAATTATTTCGGGCAAATCGAAGCAGCTCTCGTGGGCTTCGCAAACATGGATGATCCTCGCCGGCGTGCTGACCCCGGAGGAAGGAACCCGCGCCCTCGCAGCCGTGGAAGCCGACGCCGACGCGGTCCGTCCGCAGACCCCGTACCTGTGGCATCACGTGGTCGAGGCTTATTACCAATGCGGCCAGACCGCCAAAGTGCTGGAACTGATCCGGACCTACTGGGGCGGCATGGTGCGTCACGGCGCCGATACTTTCTGGGAAGCCTACGTGCCGGCAAACGACTTTTTCTCGCCGTATCACGATGTCCTGATGAACAGCGCCTGCCACGCCTGGAGCTGCACCCCGAGCTACTTCCTGCGCCGCCACCAGCTGCAAATGCCCGAACCCAAAGTGGCCGCCACCACCATGGTATAGACTTTTCAGCAGCCCCCTGCAAAGGAGGCAAAGGATGCAAAAGATGCAAAAGACTGTTAGGTTTTGAGCTAAAGCTGTCCTTTAAGTCCTTCATGTCTTTTTCGTCTTTTGACTTCCGGCAGGTTTGTACGCTCGTTCTGTTTTTCGGAAAAATCGGGATTTTTCGCGTTTATCTATTGATTTTTTTGCAATGGGCAGTATAATTATTTTAGAATTTCTATATACTGAAAATTTTAACGAGAAAATCGATGAACAGTACTTTGCAGAACGGTTTCGGAATCCTCGAATATATGGCGAACAAGGCGGAAGAGTGTTCCGGCAAGGAACTCGCCGAGTATTTCAGCCTGCCGAACAGCAATGTCAGCCGCCTGTTGAAAACACTCTCGGAAACCGGTTACGTCGAGCGGGTTCCCGGCAGCAGCAAATACCGGATCAGCCTGAAAATTCTGAACCTCTCCAATGCCCGGCTGCGCAAACTGCGGTTCCGGACGGTGGCACAGCCGTCAATGCGGCAGCTGATGCGGGAGCTTTCCCGGCCGATTTATCTCTACGCCAATTTCCGGGGCTTGGCGATCATCGTCAGCAGCGAACTGGCCGAGCTCAGCGCTACGGGGCACGACCTGACGGTCGGCACAATTCACATCCCCAACTGTTACGAGGGCGGTCAGGTCTGCGCCGCCTATGCCGCTCCGGCCGAACTGCCGCAGGTACTGGAGCGCTGCAACTGGACCGCTTATACCGCATCCTCGATTACCACTAAGGAAGCTTTTCTGGAGGAGCTTGAAATCATTCGCCGCCGGGGCTATGCCATGACATCCGAAACTCTCGAACCGAACCTTGGGGGGATCGCTGTGCCGATTTTCAACGGCGGGGGACGGCTGGCCGGTGCCATCGGCGTCATGCTGCCCCGCGACAAAAATCTCTGGACGCCGTCCCTGACCCATGACTGGATCACCAAACTGAAACAGGCGGCGGAATCGATTTCGTTCGCCCTCGGACACTGTGAAGAATAGTTCTTTGTTACCATAAATATAAAACCTCATCGCAGGAGACACTGATGAAAAAACGGGAATCAAATTTCACACTTATAGAGCTCTTGGTAGTCATAGCGATTATTGCCATTCTAGCCGCCATGTTGTTGCCCGCGTTGAACAAGGCCCGGGAGAAAGCCAGGGCGGCCTCGTGCCTGAGCAACCTGAAACAGTTGGCGCTGACCGGTACCATGTATCTGAGCGACCACAACGGCCACTGGGTCAACAACCAGGCCAGCCGCGGCAGTACCCGGGGTACCTGGACCGGAGAACTGCGGGCCGGCAAATATATCCCGGATTTTCCGACCTCGACCTCGCGGCACGCCTCACCGGAGCTGCGCTGTCCCTCTATCCCCCTCACCGCACAACTCACCGGCGGTCCTTTTCAGGTCTACGCCTCCATTTACAACAACAATTCGGCTTACAGCATGAATCTGTATAGCCAGGATCTTGACTGGGGCTGGGACAACAAGGATACGAAAGGCCAGAAAATTTCCACCTCCGAGCGCATCTGGTTCGTCGATTCGATGACCTGGCCGAGCAACACCAATTACCTCGGCATGTCGGACTATTTCTGGGGCGCCCTCGCCGGCGACACCATATCCCAGAGCAATTTCAACGGCCACGCCTATGCCGTACACGGCGGGCGGGTCAACTTCGCCACCATCGGCGGCGAAGCCCGCTCGGTCAACCCGGAGGAACTCATCAACTACTACGCCGTGGTCAAAAACGGCACGGCTATCCGCTCGATGCGGGTTTCCCATTATCTTAACGCCAACAAAGTTGTCCGCATTTTGTACTGATAACCGGAAAGGAAAAAACATGTTCAGGTTTATTATGATCGCCTTGACGTTTCTCGCTCTGAGCAGTTCACCCGCCGCCGAGAGCTGGGAATGGGATTTCACCGCAAGCACACCCCCGGCCGGCCGAAAACGCGGCGCCACCGTCATCGACCGGGGTTTACGGACCGTCCCGCCCGACAAAACCAAGCCCTGCGGCTTCCTGCCCGCCGAAGGCAAGAAGATTGCGCCTGCCGGAGCATTCCGCTTCGAAGCGGATTTCATCCTGAACAAAGACGAAAGCGACAGCAAAGACTACACCTTGTGGGATTCTCAATACGTCTGGGACAACAGCAAGAAAGATCCCCGTTGGCACAAGGGCTTCGCCGTTTTCCTGCGCCGTTCGGCCAATGGCTACCGGCCATGCTTCGCCTTCGGTTTCGGTGAACAGAGCACCAGCGTCTCCGGACCGGATATCGTGCTCGAGCCAGAGCGCTCCTATCGCCTGACTGCCGAATACAACGGGCGGGACAGCATCACCGTTTCGCTCGGCAGCACCGAGTTCACCCGCAAGGTTGCGCCGGGCGGCCCGGTCGCCCCTCCGGCAATGGCACCGGCCATCGGCAGCCGCAGCGATGCTCATTTTCATCCTTTCAACGGCACCATCGAACGGATTAAAATCATGGAAATCGAAACCAGCGAACCGGAAAAAGCGGCGGCTGTCTCAAAGCAGGTACCCACTTTCCCTGAGTTGGCAACTTATCGCCTCTACGACGCTGAGGAACAGAAAAAGACGATATTCTTTGACGACTTCGAGGATGGGCAGAAGAGCGGCTGGCGGGATTTCCACGAAAATTACCAGATTCGCCGCGGCGACGGCCTGACCGGCTCCGGCGCACTCACCTTCACCCGCAAAGCCGGTGATCCCTATCGCTTCATCAGCCGCCCGCTCAAGCTCGAAAAAGGCAAAAACTACCGACTCTCGGCCATGTGCAAAATCGAGGGGCTCGCCGATAAAGACGGCAAAGCCGTCAGCCGCACTCCACGCGCCCTCGGCATCGAATTCAAGAAAGACGGCAAATGGCTGAGCGGCCACTACCCTGGCCCCGCCGTCGTCAACGGCGAGTGTGATTGGACGGAGGTCGTGCTGGACTTCTCCATGCCGGCAGCCGCCGACGAGTCATCGCTGGCGGTTTTCCTGCAAAATGGCTTTGTCTGCCGCCAGGTCACCTGGGACAACATCCTGCTCGAGGAGCGTGGCGAAGCGCCGCCGGTCATCTATCCCGTTTTGCCGAAAACATTGCGGCTCGACAAAGATGGTTTCCTGAAATTCTGCCTCTACTTCGGCAGTCCGCGCAATGAAGAAAACCTGCGGCTTTTCGCCGCCTGTGCCGATGGCAAAACCTTTTCCGCTCTGGTCAAAAACGGTACCGCCGAATTTCGCCTGGGCGAACTGCCACCGGGCCGGTATGACCTGCATCTGAAATTGGCCGACACCGCCGCGAAAAGGATCATCACCGAAACAGTCTTCCCCTTCGTCCGCCCGACCGGTCCGAAACCGGATTACGCGGTGGAAATCGACGAATCGGCCCGGCTGACGGTCGACGGCAAGCCGTTCTTCCCCATCGGGATTTTCATGGAGCGGCCGGAATATCTGGTCACGCCGGAGCTGGCCGATACCGCGCTTGGAAACTTGCGTGACGCCGGGTTCAATATGGTCATTCCCTACCACAGTTTATCGATGAAAATTCCCGACAATCAGGGTTCACCCGGCACGGCCGCCTTCCGCAAGAGCCTCGATACGTTCCAGCGCCATGGGCTGAAAGTCATGCCGTCTTTGCTACAGCTGACCGGTTCCATGCGGCACGACATCAAGCAGTTCGACGGTCTTGCCGACAAAGCCGAAATCACCACACAACTGATCCAAAGCATCAAGGACCACCCCGCCCTGCTGGGTTATTACATCACCGATGAAGAACCGGTCGGCAAGCTGGATGCGCCCTTGAAACTGCGTTTCCGGCTGAGCGAACTCGATCCGTACCACCCGGCGGCGACGCTGACCAACCTGCCGACGAACTACCCGTTCTTTTCCCCGACCGGCGATTTCCTGATGATCGACAAATATCCGATCTATACGGAAAAGGACCAGTCGATGGGCCAGATTCGCGAATGCTTCGAAATCCGGCAGCAGAACTGCCGGCTCGGCCAATGGTTCGTGCCGCAGTGCTTCAACTGGGGCATCTATCAGCGGAGCCGCCCTTATGAGGAGTTCCGTTACCCGACCGAGCAGGAAATGCGCTCCCAGTGCCTGCTGGCGCTGAATTTCCGCAGCCGGGGCATCGTCTTCTATGCTTATGAATCGGTTTTCACCCACCAGGAACGGCGCGATCCGGGCTCTGCCAAATGGTTCTGGCCGCGCGTCGCCAATGTCATCAAACTGCTGAACGGGCTCGAAAGATTCTTCCTTGCCGACCAGGCACCGCAGCCGGTCACACTCACCTCGACTGGCGTATCGAAAGTCGAGGCGAAACTCCATACCGCAAATGACGGCTCCCGGATCGCGGTCATCACCTCCGATGGCCCCGGCGAAGGCCGCGCGGTGATCGATACCGGCATAACCGGCCTCAAATCCCGGTTCGGCTTCACCCGGGAACTGGGCAGCGGCAAATACGAATTCGCCGCAAACAATATCGCTTCCGATATTCTGGAGTAGATAGTTGTAATTTCAGTATCCGGCTGTAAAATATAAGCATCATGAACTTAAGCGAACTGATGCGTTATATGGCCGACAAAAGCGGCGCAGTGGTGAATATCCATGCGCTGCATCCCGCTTTTTATAATAGCGAAAGCCTGAAACTCGCTCCCGATCAGTACCTGCATCATGGGCCCTATTGCATTTATGCCAAAATGCACGGCGAGAGCGGATTATGCCAGTGGAACAAAGCGCGGAGCATTGCCAAAGCCCGCAAGGGCAAAATATTTCACGGTTTGTGTTCAAATGGCGTCTGGGACCTCTGCTGTCCGATCATCCTGAACGGCAATCTGCTGGCGGTGGCGTACCTCGGGCATTTCCGCAAGCCGGACCACCCCCTGCGCAATTTCCCGCATCACAAATTCACTCAGCAGCTCCCGGAGATCACGTCGGAAAAAATCCGGGAACTCACCGCCGACGCCGAGTTCATCGCCGAATTCGTCCGCATCGAAGTGGACCGTTTCCTGAAAGCCGGCGGCATGGGCAACAAGCGCCGCGACGATGAATTCTACGCCGAAAACAGCCGCCGCTTCATCGACAGCAAATACCGCGAAAACATCACCCTCAAGGAACTCGCCGACACCCTCGGCATGAACCCGAATTACCTCGGCGCGCTGTTGAAGCGCTATTACGGCCGGAGCTTCCGGGAAATGCTGAACCACCGGCGGGTCAACGAAGCCATGGTCTACCTGAAACTGCACCGCGATATGAGCGTGTCGCGGATCGCCGTACTGTGCGGTTTTTCGGACAGCAACTATTTCAGCGTGGTCTTCCGGCAGCTCACCGGCATGCCGCCATCCGCCTGGCGAAACGCCCCCGATCTGCCGGAGAATCACAAAGACTCCTGAGCTTCGAGCAATATTTCGATAACACTTTTACGGTTTTTATCCATTTTTTATTTTCATCCCGGTTGTATATTAATAGCATCAACCAAAATTTTTTACAGGAGTTGAATATGTCCGATAATAAGATCATCAAAGTTGCAGTACTCGGCAACGGCGGCCGCGGCCGCGGCGTGACCGGCAACCTGCTTCGCGATTCGAACCGCAATGTCAATGTCATCTCCGTTTTCGACCCCGACAAGGAAGTCAGCAAAAAGTGCCTCGAAGTCTGGAATCAGCCGGACGCCAAAATCTGCGATTCCTACGAAGAAGCCATCAATACCCCCGGCGTCGACTGGGTGCTGGTGTTCTCCCCGAACGCGTTCCACAAGGAACAGATCCTGGCCGCGTTCGCCGCCGGCAAGCATGTGTTCAGCGAAAAACCGCTGGCCACCAGCATCGAAGACTGTCAGGAAATTTTCGAGGCCCACCAGAAATGCGGGCTGACCTTCATGACCGGTTTCGTGCTGCGTTATTCCAAGATCTACCGCAAGGCCAAGGAACTGATCTCCTCGGGCATTCTCGGCAAGGTCCTCAGCATCGACGCCAATGAAAACATCACCCCCGCCCACGGCGGCTACATCATGACCAACTGGCGGCGCCTGACCAAGTACGCCGGTCCGCACATCCTCGAAAAGTGCTGTCACGACATCGATCTGCTGAACTGGCTGGTGGATTCCCTGCCCTCCAAGATTGCCGCATTCGGCGACCTCGATTTCTTCGTCCCGGAAAATGAACACTACATGAATGAATATCCGGAAGGCACGTTCAGCGCCTGGGAAGACCCGCACCGCGTCAAAACCCCGTTCACCGCGGGCAATGACCTGAAGGACAACCAGGTGGCGATCCTGCGCTACCGCAACGGCGTCAAGGTGCAGTTCCAGGCGACGATGAGCAACGCGATTCCCGAGCGCCGTATGTACTTCTCCTGCTCCGAGGGCACCATGGAAGTCGAGCTGTATTCGAGCACGCTCAAGTACCGGCGCATCGGCGAAGAAGAGACCAAGGTCATCTTCTACGGCGCGGACGGCCACGGCGGCGGCGACGCCTTTATCATGAAGGAACTCTATGACTGCATGGTCAACGGCACCGAGCCGAAATCCAGCGGCAACGAAGGCCTCGAAAGCGCCGTGACCGCGCTGGGCATCGACGCCGCCATGACCGAGGAAAAGATCATCGACATGGAGCCGATCTGGAAGAAACTCGGTCGCTAACTCCTTAACGGACTTGACATTTCGAACCTCAGTGATATGTTATTTTTTTACAAATAATATCTTCACTGAGGTTATCTTTTTATGATTACAGCTGCAACCATCGGCGTATCCGGTTTTGGAAACGTTCATTACCAGGATCTTCTGCGTTATCACCGGGCCGGGCGCCTGAAATTCGTCGCCGCCACCATCATCAACCAGGAGCAGGAGCCCGAGAAGTGCGCCGTACTCCGCGAAATCGGCTGCAAGATTTATACCGACTACCGCCAGATGCTCAGTGATTTTTCGGGCAAACTCGATCTGTGCTTCATTCCGACCGGGCTCGGCATGCACCGCCCTATGGCCGTGGCCGCCATGGAAAACGGGGCAAACGCCTTCATCGAAAAACCCGCCGCGCCCACCGTCCAGGACGTCGCGGCCATCCGTCAGGCGGAGCGCGCCACCGGCAAATTCACCGCCATCGGCTACCAGAGTATTTACCAGCCGATCACTCACCGCGTGAAACGCGAAATACTGGAGGGGCGCATCGGCAAAGTCCAGTGCATCAAGAGCCTCGGGTTGTGGCCGCGCGACCACCGTTATTACACCCGCAACAACTGGGCGGGCAAGCTCCGCGACCAAAGCGGCTGGGTGCTCGATTCGCCGTTCAACAACGCACTGGCGCACTACCTGAACCTGCCGCTGTTTTTCGGCGGCGAAACCTTTGAGAAATCCGCCGAATTCGATTACATCCAGGCCCAGCTTTACCGCTGCAATCCCGAGATCGAAACCACCGACACCGCCATGATCCACGTGAAAGCCCTGACCGGTATCGACATCTATTTCCATACCACCCACGCCTCGCAAACCACGTTCGGCCCCGAAATCGAGATCCGCGGCGACAAGGGCTCCATCATCTGGAAAATCGGCGGCGCCATCTTCAATTACGCCGACCGCCAGGAAACGGCCGATCCGCTTCGGGAACCGGCCGACCGCAATGCCGTCATGGACGCACTCCTCGGCAGGCTCTCCAACCCGCAGGAATTCATCTGCGGCCTGGATATCGCCGGTACTCACGTGCTGGCGGTGAACGGTGCACACGAATCCTCGCCGATCATCCCGGTTCCGGCGGATTATGTGGAAAAAATCCAGCTTGAAGACGGTAATTACCGCTATGTCTGCCGCGGCATCGACGAACTGCTGCACAAACTAATCAAGGAAGAGCGCCTGCCGACCGCAGCCGATCTTGCCTGGATCAAGAACGGCGACAAATTCCCGATGCAAAACTATACCGAATTCAAAGGCGGCAAAATTTCCGTCAAATAAATTCTTTCTGACGGTTATTGCTTCTCGATTTTGCAGCCGGCCCCGAGGAGCATTGAACAATCCGGCGGCAGCGCTACCTGGAATTGGAAAACCTCGCCCGGTTTTATCTTCTCCGGGAGCGTGATTCCATACCCCAGCGGGATAAAATAGTACATCACCCGGTCGTCATCGTAGGTCACGTAGGCCTCGATCGAATAAAAGTCGCTCAGCTCCGCTTTGACCCTGACCGAGAAATACACGCTCAGCCTGCCGTTTTCCTCGCGGGACGGCGCCACCCGCAGCTCAAATAAATCCTGTTGTCCTGGCAGCGCCACCGGCATGTCGGATTCCTGCCACTCCTGTTCACTCCTGGCGGTAAACGGATAAGGATACGGCGAAGTACCGCCGCGCCGGAAAAGATAATAATTATTTCTGCCGGAGAGATACATCCAGACCAGACTCATCTCCGGGTCTTCGAGCATCTGCCGGTGAAATTTATACCCAGCTCCTCCCGCCGTGTCGTACAAATCATAGAAATAATAATCGCTCAAACGAAATGCGGCAGTTGTTATAATCAAATCACTGCAAAGCATCAATCCTCCACACCGCTGATCCGTGCCGAGCATTTCCCCCTTCGGAACAAGTTCAAGGACCTTCTCGCGAATGGCTGTCCGGTCCGGCTGTTCAAGCATTACCTTCATACTGTTGAAGTTCTTGGTAAATGTAGTCTGAGCAATAAAACAATATCCGCAACCCACGCTGAAAAGTCCGCTCAGAAGCAATGCCGCCGCCAACCGCTTCCCTTTGACCGGCGGCAGTCCCAGGCAGAGAAATTTATTCCAGAGGTTCGTATCTTTTTTCGCCCGCCAGGCGGCTGATACCGCAGCAACAAAAGCACAGCAAAGCAGCACCGTCATTTCAGTGGTGTGCTGCACGTACATATTAACAAGATCGCCATCACTGCGCAATAGTACAAACCCGATAATGACCCCACAACATCCGATCCACAACGGCTTTGCAAACAAAGCAGGCAGCAGTGGCAGGCAAAACATCAGGAGCATTATCATTTTTCGCCCTCCCAGCAATTGCCCGAAAAATACGCCGGGTCTGGTAAACGGCGAAAACATAATTTCTATAATCGAGTCTCCAAGATTCTGGTAATGAGTTATAAACATGTATTTTTCATTCTCGGAAAAAGCCGGAATAATCAGTTTCATGCACAATAATAAATAACTTCCCCCGATTAATGCATAGATTATTCCGCGCCGCCGGTGCCCGCTGAGAAACTGGCAGATCCCCCACCCGACCCAGAACGCCCCCACCGTCTCTTTGATCGTCAGCGAAAGCAGGAAAATCAGAAATGCCGCAGTCCAGTTTTTCTTCTCATAAAAACAACAGAAAAGAATAAACACCGGAATAAACATTGTAATCACATGAAATCCGTAGAACAGCGATAAATTATAGTTTGTCACCATCGGATACAGCAGATAGACCAGACCGCAAATCGCCGCCATCACCGGCGGCAGTTTCCGCAGCCTGGCAAAATAATAAATCAGCAAAGCACTGCCGCTGAGGAACAACCCAAACACCACCATCGCGGTCTGGGGGTAGCGCACGAACCAGATCAATGGCGCAAACCAAACGAAGAAGCCCGGCATGAAATGATGCGCGACAAAACTGTGACCGGGATGTTCAATATATTCATACATGAACTTATCACGAAAACAGTTCAACGCTGATTCAATGAAAAAACCCCAGTCAGAAAGAAGCAGATACTGATTGCGCCAGGCTTTATCGTACAGCCAGAAATTGTAGATGAACGAGATCAAAGCCAGCACGGCCAAAACGATCAGACTGACGTGATATTTATCCCGGCAATACAAAAATCGGGGAAACGGAAACAACAACAACATTCGGAAAATACACCAGGCGGCAATAATAACCGTAAACGCAATGAACCAGAGATTTGGCGGCACAAAAAACAAGCCCGCCAGCAAATAAGCCGGGAAAAACGCCTTGAATGAATTAAGAGCAGAAGAATACCGGACGACTACCGCCGACACCGTCACGGCAAGGGCAATCGATATTGCAACGCCGAAAACCCCGGGTGCCTTGAAAGCGGTCGTGAAATAAATCATCTCGGCTTCCACACATCCGATGAGGCAACGATACAAGAACCACCCCAACAAACCATCTGCAACCAGGATTCCCGCCCAATATGAAATCTTGAGATTTTTCAAAAATGAACTCCACCGTAAATATCAATTGAGGCAATATATACTCGAATATGCCGATTTTCCAATTCCTGATTTGACAAATGGTGAAAAGGGAACCATGGAAAGCTGTCACTGCGCACTTGTCACCCGCGAGGACTCCGGCGGCAGAGAACTTCCGGGTATTTTTTCAATCTTGCAGCCGGCCCCGAGGAGCATTGAACAATCCGGCGGCAGCGCTACCTGGAATTGGAAAACCTCGCCCGGTTTTATCTTCTCCGGGAGCGTGATTCCATACCCCAGCGGGATAAAATAGTACATCACCCGGTCGTCATCGTAGGTCACGTAGGCCTCGATCGAATAAAAGTCGCTCAGCTCCGCTTTGACCCTGACCGAGAAATACACGCTCAGCCTGCCGTTTTCCTCGCGGGACGGCGCCACCCGCAGCTCAAATAAATCCTGTTGTCCTGGCAGCGCCACCGGCATGTCGGATTCCTGCCACTCCTGTTCACTCCTGGCGGTAAACGGATAAGGATACGGCGAAGTACCGCCGCGCCGGAAAAGATAATAATTATTTCTGCCGGAGAGATACATCCAGATCAGACTCATCTCCGGGTCTTCGAGCATCTGCCGGTGAAACCCATGACCCACACCCATCGCCTTGTCGTATAAATCATAAAAATAATAGTTGCATTGATGATATCTGGCAGCCGTTATAATCAGGTCGCTGCAGAGCATCAGACTGCCGCAGCGTTCATCCGTGCCAAGCCGTTCACCCTTCGGAACCAGTTCGAGAACCTGCCGCCGGACAGGCGCCCGGTCCGGTTGTTGAAGCATCAACGTCATATTTCTTGAATTCCTGGTAAATGGCGTTTGAGCAATAAACCAATATCCGCACCCCGCACTGAAAAGCCCGCTCAGAAGCAATGCCGCCGCCAGAGACTTCCCGCGGACCGGCGGCAGCCCCAGACAGAGAAATTTATTCCAGGGATTCGCGTCTTTTTTCGTCCGCCAGGCGGCTGATACCGCCGCGATGAATGCACAACAAAACAGCACCGTCATTTCAGTGGTATGGTGCAAATACATATTGATCAGATCTATGGTGTCTCGCATCAGCAGAAAACTCATACTGATGGCACAGCAGCCCATCCACAGCGGCCTTCCAAACAAAGCCGGCAGCAGGGGCAAACAGAACAGCAGAAGCATCTGAAACTTTTTGGCCACAAATATCTGTCCCCAGAAAACAGCCGGCCTGGTAAAAGGCGAAAGCAGAATTTCCGGAATTGAGTTCCCCAGCTTCCCATAGTGCCCCACATACATATATTCCCCGCTCTCCGCAAATGCCGGAATAATGAATTTCATGCACAGCAGCAAATAGCAGCCGCCGATTATCGCATAAGTCAACCCGCGCCGCCGGTGTCCGCTGAGAAACTGGCAAATACCCCACCCGACCCAGAACGCCCCCACCGTCTCTTTGATCGTCAGCGAAAGCAGGAAAATCAGAAATGCCGCAGTCCAGTTTTTCTTCTCATAAAAACAACAGAAAAGAATAAACACCGGAATAAACATTGTAATCACATGAAATCCGTAGAACAGCGATAAATTATAGTTTGTCACCATCGGATACAGCAGATAGACCAGACCGCAAATCGCCGCCATCACCGGCGGCAGTTTCCGCAGCCTGGCAAAATAATAAATCAGCAAAGCACTGCCGCTGAGGAACAACCCAAACACCACCATCGCAGTCTGGGGGTAGCGCACGAACCAGATCAATGGCGCGAACCAGACGAAGAAGCCCGGCATGAAATGATGCGAGACAAAACTGTCGCCAGGGTGCTCAAAATATTCATACATGAGCTTGTCGCGGAAGCAATTCAACGCCGGTTCGATAAAGAGCCCCCAATCGGAAAAAAATAGATACTGATTGCGCCAGGCCTTGTCGTACAGCCAGAAATTGTAGATAAACGAGATCAAAGCCAGCACTGCCAGAACGATCAAGCTGATGCGGTATTTATCCCGGCAATACAAAAATCCCGGAAACGGCAGCAGCAGCAATAGCCGGAAAATACACCATGCCGCAATAATAACCGTGGCCGCAATATAACAGATATTTAACGGCACAAGAAATAAAGCGGCCAGCAACCACGCCGGGCAAAGCGCCTTGAATACACCGGATACCGAAGAATACCGGAAGATCATCAGCGATACGCCCACAACCAGGGCAATCGATATCACCACGCCGGGAATCCAGGGTGTATCGAAGGTAACCTTGAAATAGAGCATTTCGGTTTCCCGGCATCCGATAAAGCAGCGATAGACGAACCACCCTAATAAACCGTCCGCAATCAGGATTCCCATCCAGTACAAAGGCAATCGAAAATATTTCTTCAAAATCAGTTCCGCCATAAGTATCAGTTAAGGCAATATATACTCGAATATGCCGATTTTCCAATTCCTGATTTGACAAATGGAGAAAAGGGACTATCTTATTAATAACCATTACTAATAAGGAGAAATTACCATGGAAAGCTGTCATTGCACACTCGTCACCCGCAAGGCCCCCGAATTCAACGCCCAGGCCGCGATGCCGGACGGCACCATCGGCGAAATCAAACTGACTGATTTCAAAGGCAAATACGTCGTGCTCTTTTTCTATCCGGCCGACTTCACCTTTGTCTGCCCGTCCGAGCTGATCGCCTTCGACAAGGCCCTGCCGAGCTTCAAGGCACTCAATACCGAGGTTCTCGCGGTGTCGGTGGACAACGTCTTCACACACCTCGCCTGGAAAAATATCGAGCCGAAAAAAGGCGGCGTGGGAAACCTCCAGTACCCGATGATCGCCGACATCACCAAAAGCATTTCGCGTGATTACGGTGTGCTGGTTGACGATGCGGTGGCCCTGCGCGGCCTCTTTCTGATCGACCGCGACGGCATTGTCCGCCACGCCCTGGTCAACGACCAGCCGCTCGGCCGCAGCACCGACGAAGCCTTGCGCATGGTCGAGGCCCTCCAATTCTTCGAGGCCAACGGCGAAGTTTGCCCTGCCAACTGGCACCAGGGTTCGGAAGGCATGAAGGCCACAGCCGAGGGCGTAGCTGATTATCTCGGCAAACACGCTTGATCCTGACCGGTCGCGGTGGTACATTATCACCGCGATCTTTTTTTAATCTATGTGAGGAGGAGTGAAAAATGGCGGTAAATCAGAATTACTGGCAGGCGAATTTATGCGTGGAAATGAAACCGGTTCCGAATATGATGGTTATTTTCGGGGCATCCGGTGATTTGACGAAGCGCAAACTGATTCCGGCGCTGTTCAATTTGTACCGCCGCGAGCTTTTTCACGAATCCTCGCGAATCGTCGGCTTTGCCCGTACGGAACTGGCCGAGGAGGAATTCCGCGGCCATCTGCACGAATTCCTGCCGAAGGATAAGCCCGAAGAAGTCGAGAAATTCCTCGCCAAGGTTCATTACGTTTACGGCGAATACGATTCACCGGAGGCTTATCAGAAACTCAATGCCAAGTTCAAGTGCATCGAAGAAGAGATGTCGCTGGAATTCAACCGTACATTCTACCTGTCGACTCCGGCCGCGCTGTACCCGACCATCGTGCCGCAGCTGGCCGCCTCCGGCCTGACCGAAGAGAATTTCGACGGCAAACCCTGGCGCCATGTCATTCTGGAAAAGCCCTTCGGCTACGATACCGACAGCGCCGAGGAACTCGACCGCATGCTTCACGAAAACCTGCAGGAGCGCCAGATTTACCGCATCGACCACTATCTCGGCAAGGAAACCGTACAGAATATCCTGATGCTGCGCTTCGCCAACATCATTTTCGAGCCGATCTGGAACAATACCTATATCGATCACGTCCAGATCACCGCCGCCGAAACCGTCGGCGTGGAAAACCGCGCCGGGTATTACGACAAAGCCGGCCAGCTTCGCGACATGTTCCAGAACCATATGCTCGCCATGCTCTCGCTGGTCGCCATGGAGGTCCCCGTCATGCTCGACGCCGACGGCATGCGCGACGAACAGCTCAAGCTGATCCGCTCCATCCGTCCCTTCCCGCTCGACGAACTCGACAACTACATCATGCGCGCCCAGTACGCCGCCAACGACACTCAGCCCGGCTACCGTCAGGAGCGCGGCGTAAACCCGAATTTGCAGATCGAAACCTATGCCGCCGCCAAACTTTTCATCAACAACTGGCGCTGGCGCGGCGTGCCCTTTTACCTGCGCTCCGGCAAAAGGCTGAAACGCCGCCTGAGCGAAATCGCCATCACCTTCAAGCACGTGCCGCACTCGATTTTTCCGCAGCTCAGTTCATCCGAGCTCGAACCCGACGTGCTGGTCCTGAATGTCCAGCCCGAGGAAGGCATGGCGCTGACGATCCAGGCCAAACAGCCCGGTCCACGGTTATGCATGGGCAAGCTTACGCTCAACTTCAACTATGCCGACGCATTCGGCGGCAATATCCCGGAAGCCTACGAACGGCTGCTGCTGGACTGTATGCTGGGCGATCAGACGCTGTTCATCCGCAGCGATATCATCGCCGCCTCGTGGCGCCTCTTCACGCCGGTGCTGAAAGCCTGGGAACAAAACACCGCGCCGCTCTATCAATACAAAGCCGGCAGCGATGGCCCGGAGGAAGCCAACCGCCTTTTCGGCAAAACCGGCTACTACTGGCGCGACCTCTGATTTTTTGTCCACGAAACACGAAAAAACACGAAAAATTATATTTAAATAAATCTCTTTTTTGTGTTTTTTTGTGTTTTTTTGTGGACAAAAAAGATTCCCGGCGAAGCTTATTTGCCGTTTTCTTTTTCCAGTTCTTCGGGGGGGATGGGCTCTTCGACCACTTCCACTTCGATACCGGCGAATTTCTGGAGAAATTCGATCATGGCTTTGTTCCCCTGACGCTGCTCAAAGAGGTTTTCCAGACTGGCGCCATTGATCTTTTTGAGGATGGTGGAAATATTGCTCAACTCGGCATTCAACTCCCGCTGCATCTTTTTGAAGTCCAGATAGAAGCGGGCAAATTTGGCCACGCCAAGCAGAATAATCACACAAACGAGAATACCGCCGAAAATCAGCGCGATCGAATAAAAATCGAATTCCATATACTTTACCTGTTTCGTTTTGATTGATATGTGTAAAACTATATTTTAGCCGAAAAAACGGCAAAAGTCAACCTTTTTAACAAAAAACTTTGCCCCACTCTTGACAATTTATCGGATCGGCAGTAAAATATGACTAATGCAAACGTTTAAACCAAGATAATATTATATGTCTGTCACAATTCTGGATATCGCCCGGGAATCCGGCAAAAGCTACCCGACCGTCAGCCGGGCACTGAACGATCACCCGAAGATCAGCGACAAAACCAAGCGCGAAATCCGCGCCGTGGCGGAAAGGCTCGGCTACCGCCCCAGTTTCGCCGGCACGGCGTTAAAGAAAGGACGAACCGGAATCCTGGCGGTCATCGTGCCGGACCTCGGCGACCCTTTTTATGCTGAATTCATCCGCTATTTCAAGCAGGCCGCGCTGGAATACGACATCGTGGTCTACGATTATGAGGAAAATCCGCAACTCGAGCGTAAATACCTCGAGCGGATGCTGGGCGGTTACTGCGACGGTGTGGCGGCGTTCATCACCAGTCTGGACCACACGCACGACCTGGTCGCCAAGCTCTGGCGAACCCGGGTGCCGCTGACGCTGATCGGTACGCCGCACACGGATTTACCGGAGGCCGGTTACGACTGGGCCACGGTGTCCACGGTCGATTCCATCCGCAAAATCCTGCAGCACCTGCGCCGGAACGGCAAGAAAAAAGCCGTCAAGCTGATTGGCCCGCTGCCGGATGAAATCCGCCAGCAACTCACCGCCATCTATGGCAAGCTGAGTGTCGAATTGTATGCCGTCGAATCGCCGCCGACCGATCAGGCGCGCGGCGGACTGGACGCGGGGCGGGAGATCCTGAAGAAATTTCCGGAAACCGACATCATCCTGACCCAGACCGGTTACCAGGCGTACGGATTGCTCCTCGCTGCCCGCGAAGCCGGCAGGGACATCCCCGGCGACCTCGCCGTCGTCATCAACGACAACAGCTGGATCAACCGTTATGCCGCCGTGCCGCTCTACGCCGTGGACCAGCAGCTCGAAACGCTGTCCGCCGAAGTTTTCCGCATGCTGGAACACCGCATTAAGTCACCCGAATGGCCCGCGCCGCAACGCTACACCCAGCCCAGCCGCGCCATCATCCCGGAGTAATATCATGAATGTTGACCAATTCCGTCCGATTCCGTTTTATTTCCTGAACACCACCGACATCGGCGATGCCGCGCAAGCCATGCGTTCACTGAAGGATGCCGGTTACGGCGGCTGCATTCTCTTCAATAAACCGCCCACCGGCTTCACCCAGGAGCAATATCTCTCCGACTACTGGTTCGACGTGACAGAGCAATTCATCCACGCGGCGCGCGATCTCAAACTGGAACTCTGGATCAACGACGGTTTCGACTTCCCGCCCGGCGACGCCGCCGGCCGGATCGAGGCCGTGAACCCCGATCTCAAGCAGCGCTATCTGGTCAAGGGCCGGGGCGTGGTGGAGGCGGACTGGGGCTTCCCTGCATTTGAGGAGCCGGAGAGCTCGGAACTCTTCATCAAATTTGTTTACGAGGAATACAATAAGCGCCTCGGCCAGTATTTCGGCCATGGCATCTGCGGATTTTTCTCGGACGCCGACAACCGCCGCTATAACCATTTCGTCCGCCGGCACATGGGTGAACAGAAATACTTCCCGTGGTCGCGCAATTTCGCCGCGATTTTCGCCGAAAAATACGGCTACGACATCCAGCCGCATATCGACGATATACTCGACGAAAAAGCCGTTCCGGCGGCGGTGGACTATTGGCGTCTCGCAGGCGAGCTTTATCAGAACTGGTTCTGCAACAATTTCATGTGGTGCCGCGAGCACGGCCTCAAATACATGTTCCACACCTCCGACACCGGGCCGTTCAGCCGTGCCGAGTGCCCGCGCAGCTCCATTTTCACCGAGGGGCATCCGCTTGAACTGCTCCGTTACTGCGACTACCCGGGCACCGACCACGAACTGCTGGCGCTGGACGGCGGTACTCACTTCGACAAACGCTATTTCATCCCGCAAGTGACCCGCGGCGGTGGGCTGGAACGCTACATGAATCCGCAGTTCAATGTCAGCATGTTCGACCTGCGCGCCAAATACGCCGCCAGCGCGGCATGGTTGAACGGCCAGGAACGTGTCATGTGCGAGGCTTTCGCCGCCACCAACTGGGGGGCCACTCCGCAGGATTTGCGCCGGATCGCCGCCTGGCAGATTATTCAGGGCATCAACCTTTTCGTGCCGCACGCGGTGCATCACCGGCTGTTCGGTTCGACCAAATACTTCGCGCCGCCGGAATTCCTGCACGGCAGTTTGCGCCACGGCGTCCGCGAATTCAACGATTTTCTGGCGAAATACTGTTTCATTGCCACACAAGGCGAATATGTCGCGGAAACCACACTGGCCGACCCGACGCCCAAGCTGTGGGCCGGGCAGCAGTCCACCCGTCCATTCTTCGAACTCTGCGACCGCCTGAACCGCCGTGGCATCAGCTATGTGATCACCGATCGGGATTCCGCCATACCGGCCCCGGTTTTCACCTTCGACGGCGGCGAACTCGCCGCCATGCATCGTCGTTTGCTATCCGGCACGGAATTCCTGCTGGTCGCGAACATCTGGAGCGACACCCCGCTCGGCGGCAAACTGTCGTTTCAGGGTCAATCCCACGAACTCGAACTGTACCCTGGCGAGATCGCCGTCATCGGCGGCCCGTGGCAGGAATACCGTTCGCCCGTACCGCAGCGGCAGATCCTGCAACTGCCGAGCGAACTGCCGGTGCGCTGGAGCGGTCCGAATATCATTCCGTTCCGCCGGAATATCCGCTGGGAAAATCCGGAAAATATCGGCCTGACCCTGCTGGCCCCGCCCGGATTTTTCGACGGCGGCGAACCCGTGAAAATCTTCGACGACGAGTACCGCCGCTACCCGGTAGACGACGACCATATCGAGCTGTCCTTGCCAGTCAGCTATACCGAGCCGCTCTACCTGTGCGGCGACTTCGATGTTGAGCTCGAAACCACTGGCGATTATGCTCAACTGGCATATCAGATTTACAATCTGGATATTTACGAACCTCAGTCGGAGAAAATCACGCTGAAACGCCGCTGGAATACCCTGAAAACCACCTCATGGGCGGAACAGGGCGCGCCGTTCTACTCCGGCACAGTGGATTATGTCATCGAACTTGACGGAGCCTATCCCGACGCCACGCTGGTACTGCCGGAAGTTGCCGGGATCTGCCAGGTTTATCTGGACAGCGAATTCCTCGGCAAGCAAATCTGGCCGCCCTACCGTTTTGAACTCGGCAGACTCTCCGGGAAACATGCCATGACCATAAGAATTCATAACACGCTGGCTAACCAGTTGGAGGGCTACAAAGCCCCCGGCGGGCTGTTGGCTCCGCCTGAAATTCATTTTCAATTTGACATGGCTAATTAAAGGGTTATATTAGTTGTCATTGCGGTATAGAACCTTGCACACGACACCCTAAAAGGAGGGAGCCCTTATGGATGAGAAGAAGGTAATGACCAACGCGGGGGGAGCCCCGGTCGACAACGATCTGGCGTCTTTGACCATGGGAATGCGGGAGAACGGTTACACCTCGCTGGTCGACACTCAATTCATGGAAAAAATCGCTCATTTCGGGCGCGAGCGCATCCCGGAGCGCGTGGTCCACGCCAAGGGCGCCGGAGCCTTCGGCTACTTCGAAGTAACCGATGACCTGACCCAATACACCTGCGCCAATTTATTCAACAAAGTCGGCAAGAAAACGGAGCTCTTCGCCCGCTTCTCCACCGTCGGCGGCGAGCGCGGCTCGGCCGACACCGCCCGTGACCCACGCGGCTTCGCCGTCAAATTTTACACCGAAGAAGGCAACTACGACATGGTGGGGAACAATACCCCGGTGTTTTTCATCCGCGACGCCATGAAATTCCCCGATTTCGTCCACACCCAGAAACGCCATCCGCACAACAATCTGAAAGACGCCACCATGTTCTGGGATTTCCTCTCGCTGACCCCGGAGTCGATCCATCAGGTCATGATCCTCTTTTCCGACCGCGGCACCCCGAAGTCCTACCGCGAAATGGATGGGCACTCCAGCCACACCTACATGTGGTACAATGACAAAAAAGAATACGTCTGGATCAAATACCATTTCAAAACCGACCTCGGCTTCAAAACCCTCACCGGCAAGGAAGCCGAAGAACTCGCCGGTTCGAGCCCCGACTGCTGCACCCAGGACCTTTTCGACGAAATCGCCAAGGGCAATTACCCGAGCTGGACCGTTTACGTGCAGATCATGACGCAGGAACAGGCGAAGAAATTCCGTTTCAACCCGTTCGACGTGACCAAGGTCTGGTACCACAGCGAATACCCGCTGATCCGGCTCGGCAAAATGGTACTGAACCGCAACCCCGAAAATTACTTCGCCGATGTGGAACAGGCCGCCTTCTGCCCCAGCAATTTCGTCCGGGGCATCGGCCCCTCGCCGGACAAGCTCCTGCAGGGCCGTATCATGTCCTACGGCGACACCCAGCGCTGGCGCCTCGGCAGCAACTTCCAGCAGATCCCGGTAAACGCCCCGAAGTGCCCGATGCACCATTATCAGCGCGACGGCCAGATGGCCGTGAACGGCAACGGCGGCAGCGGCCCCAACTATTGGCCGAACTCCATGGGCACCCCTGCCCCGGACGCCGCCTTCGCCCCGCCCGCGGTGGAAATCAAAGCCGTGCTCGACCGTCATGAAGTTCAACTCGAGGACATCGACTTCGAACAGGCCGGTGAACTTTACCGCCGCGTGATGGATGACCAGGCGAAAGCGAACCTGATTTCGAACATCGCCGGCCACATCTGCCACGCGCTCAAGCGCGTCCAGTACCGTCAGATCGCACTTTTCTGCAAGGCCGACGCCCAACTCGGTGCGCGCCTCGCGCAAGCCCTGAAACTGGATGCCGACAAAGTCAAAAAGCTGGCCGCCATGACGCAGGAAGAACGCGTAGCCGCCACCGCCAACGACATGGAATAATCTTTAACTACAAAAAAATTGGCGGCCAAGTTCGGCCGTCAATTTTTTTGTATTCCTGAAACCTCAATCTGTCAAGAGTGATTCCGGATCAAAGGAAAGATAGCGGGAGACGCCGCTTCCGCGGAACATCAGGTCGAAGTCATCGAAGGCTTTCACCACCACTTTCCAGACCTTGCCGTCGCATCCCTGTGGAACGTTCACCCGGTACCAGCGGTCCTTGCCATAAGAACCGTAGCGGTCATAATGCACTTTGCCGGCCGGATCGATGATGGTGATTCCACCCGGTTCAAGCCCCTGTCCTTCGCTGCCGTCGAGCCCGGCGAATTCGAATTCCTTCGCGCCCGGTTTCACGTAGAAGTAAAGGGTTGTCGTTCCGCCATTGAAATGATACCGGTTATCAAACTCGGCACAATACCCGTAATGCCGGATATTGAGGAACCGGAAATGAGCAAATAAGGAATAGAATTTGATATAATATACCCCTTTGACCGGGACCGGAATCTCCAGCGGATAAAATTTCTTTTCCCGGAACTCGAGTTCTCCACGGCTAACCGTCTGCATCCCGCTGTCCAGCACCACGTAGGAGAGTTTGTCCGGCAGACGAGTGTATACTCCGGGCTGAACCTCCATCTTGATGGTATCGGACTCGGCAATGACGGCGACCTTGGTATAATCACGGCGAATATTGGAAACCGGCTGCTTCAGCGGTGCTGACGGTTCCACTGGCACCAGATTGCTACTGTGGTACTTCAGGATAAATGTTTCCTCGTGCCGGGTGGAGTCATCACCGGTATAGTTAAAAAACACTTTACCGGGCAAATCATCTTTGGCGAAGACCTTTCCATCATGTTCGATGAAGATTTCCACCATTTTTTCCTGCAGGGCCGGCATTTTGAATTCCGGAATATCCTGTACACGCCAGCCTTCGGGCAATTCGGCACTGACTCGAATCGGCAGGTCATCATTGGAAACATTGCGCAGCCGTACAAGGAAGGAGATCTTCCGGGTATTTTCGTTGTAATAATTTACCACATCAGCGTCATTCAACTTTATGAGAATCGGTTCCGCCACCTCTTCATAACGGAGCTTGCTCATTCTGAAGCGGAGTCCGGCAGGATTCTCAACTTCGAGCGAATAGAAAACCCGAAGCAGATTGGACGCGGCGTCTACCTGATTGACCCGTAGCTCAAAAGATTGCTCGGCAAGCGGTTTCACCGTTACCTGTTCCGCCAGGTCGCGATTCAGAATCTTCACCGATTCCGCGATCACCTTTTCGGCCCGGTCCCAATTGATGAACCGAACCCGCTTGGAAATCATCGGAATGAGCCAGTCGTGCCTGGCGTCGTAGGCGACACGCGCTCCGCCCCGTGACAGGACATAGGCGGCGGCGTTGCCCGCACGAAGCAGCAGTTCTGCCTTTTCGCGCACCGGATTGGGCAAATTGCTGTCGCCGGTCAGGAGCGTTTCCGCCTCGTTTGCCGTGTCAAAAGTGAATTGGGCCAGATCTTTTTCCAGCGACTGCGGATTGAGTTTCAGCATGGATTCCGGAAAGACCGCGGCAAAATAGGTCTTGCCGGGCAATACGGCAAATTCTCTTCCGGCCAGTTGTATATTGCCATTGCGTTCCTTGATAACGCATACCGAATTCGGATCAACCTTGAGAATTCCCGGCTCCACCATTTCGATCTGTGCCTCGGCCACGCCGTCCGCGCCGTTAATCCTGGCAAAACCGTTACTTCCGATCGACAACGGTGTTTCCTTGAGCAAATGGAATCCGACATCATTCAAGGGGCGTTGCGCGCCGCGTCCGTGGAACCAGGTCCATTTCGCGGCATAAGTGGAAACCCGGAAAGGCAGGCGAGTCGTTTCGGAATACAGAGTCAAGGCATTGCCGCCATTGCGGAAGCGGTTATCCAGCAGTGCATCGTACGAACTGTAAAGTGTATCTGTTTTGAGCGGGGTGACCGGAAATTCGCCCTTCAATTCGACCGATGGCGTCACAGTGATGGCCGGCGGCGTGACAAGTGCCCGGGTTTGCGGCGGACGGTCGCCGGCCAGCTCGAATATGGCCCCCTGATCCGCTTCCACCTCGAAATCCAGGATAAACGGTTTGCTCATGTCCAGTTCCGCGATTTTCTTCACCGGAAGCGGCCAGGTTTGATAGAGTACGGAACCGGCCGGTTTCAGAAATTCCGGCTGGATGATGAGCTTTCCCTTGCGGGAAATATCGGTAATATTGGCAATGGTAATACCGATGGAATTATCGTAGGCTTCCCAGCTGCTTCCTACCAGGGCGGGACCGCGCCAGGTGTAATTACGGTTGGAAATACGGACGGTGATTTTGTCAGATACGATTCCGACCGGGGCCCGGCCTGTCAGCGAAGCCTCCGGCACCTGTGCGGTTTCGATACCTCGCCCGCCGTTCAGGAACTTGTTTCCCGCCTGATGCCAGGCCTGGGCCAGATTGACCAGCAGACGGTCGCCGGGCTGTTTTTTCCCGTCAAACGGAACCGGGCCATACGAGGAGAGGCTCAATTGTGACCCATAATGGAACATTCGCCCGATTCCCCAACGGTAATGGTCGGCCGGTTGTCCCTGATGAATATCCGAACCGTACGAACAGGAATAATCATGGTAGATCAGCGAAAACAACGGACCACCCATCACATAACTGCAATCGATTCCGGCCAGTGAATCGTCACTGAAGCCTTCACCGAGAATCACGGCATCCTTTTCGAAACGGTTAATGCTGCGGTGGAGGTCATCGAGCATTTGATTGTTGCCGCGGCTCCAGTAATTGCCGCCGTGAATGGTGCCGAGGTTCGGATCATACCCCTGTTTGGAAGCAGTCGGCAACACGTCGATATATTGGGCATTGATCCCGAATTGCCCGAACATTTTGTCGGCAAGTGCAATGTACTCATCGCGCCATTTCTTCGACGCGGGGTTCATCCAGTAATTGGGGCCTTCTGAGAGATTCCAGATCATGATCGAGCCATCCCGCTCTTTCAACGCCGAGTCGATCATGCCTTTCCGCCGGAAGGATTCGGTATCCGGGTCCCACATCGCGAAACAGATATAAGGAGCCACCAGGAGTCCCTGCCTTTTCAGCGCCTCCACTCCCTCCCGGAAAAACGGCATGGTCGGCAGGTAATCGAGGTTGTTGTCGTCGAACATATTGACATAGTAACGGTACCAGTGCAGTCCGCACGGGACCTGCAATGTCTTGAAAGCGTCCAGCATTTCCGGTACCACTTTATTGGCCGCATGGTAATATTTGCCCCAATAAACGGTATCCAGCAGCTGCGGGTTGGTATTGTGTGCATTGCCATCGGCATCGCGTATTTTTCCTTTGCGCATGTGCGGCATCCCCTTGACCAGCTCCCGGAAAATCTCCGCGCCCGTGCCGATCCCCCCTGTGTAAGTGCCGAGCTTATACACATAAGGAGTCGTATAGGCAAAAACCCGGTCGCTGTTGTTTACCGGATCGCGCGGCCAACTCTTGTACGAAGGCATATTGCTGCAAATCATCGAAAATGAATTTTTGCCTGGTTCGATGGAAAAATCCTTGTGATAATATCCGGCATCGGGAGCTGCCAGGAAAAGAGCGGTTTCGTCATCGGCCGGTCCACGGAAAAAACCGATTTTGTCCTCACCTCGCCCCGGTTCGACGGTCCCGTTGCACTTCAGCTTATTGCTGCCGGCATAAACTGCCAGCGGAATCGACCATCTGCCCGGATAAAAGATTTTGATCGCCGATTTCAGGCGGTTGATCGGATCATGCACAAACAAGCCTTGCTGAAAACCATAATACAATATATCATCGCCAAGCGAATTGATGCCGGTCAACCGCGGACAAACCAGGTTTTCCACCCAGTCGGCCGGCGCGCCTTCCATTTTGACCGAGGACGATACATCGGCAATGGAGGAATCGTCTGACAGGACTACTTTCACCTCCACCGAAAAACGATTCTCTTTGTGCGAACCGCTCCACTTCAGCACTGCTGTCTGGCCGCCGTTGGTTTTCTGCACGGCGAAGGACGGACGCAAAGCTCCGTTTACCGTCGAAACCGTCTCCGTACCCGAGAGCAGCTGCAACTGCCACAGCCCCTGCCCGTCCGGCGTGAACTGAACTTTACGCTGCGTTGTTTTGTTGAGGATATGTTGCAATTCGCCTGTTTTTTCCGAAAACGAGAATTGCACATACCGATTTTCCAATTGATGCGCGGCTTGAACCGCAGTATACAGACAAAGCATGGCTGCACAGCAAAGCAATTTGTACATATTGTTACCTTCTTTCAGATGATGTTAGAGATTCCGGCTGAGATACTGTTCGCGCAAAGCAGCCGTAGACTGATATTGCCCCCAGGCATTGAAAACACTCGTTACGTGCCCGTCCACCCAGGAGATATTGCAGAATCCGTTGTGACGGCGGCTTTCAAGTATTCCGGCATTTCCATTATCGATAACCCACTTGGTCCGGCTTGTACTGATTGCCCCGCCTATCCCCTGCGCAGCTTCCGCCACCAGTACCTTGCTGGAGGGGTTCCGGATGGCACCCGCTACAGCCGGGGTTGCATAAGTCGTACTCGGGCGATGTCCAGAATTGCTCATAAAATCATCGGTCACCCCGAAACAGTTTATCCCATAGCTTACATGGTTAAAGCGCCAACTGATGCCGCTGTTCGGTTTGGTATACGGAAGAAATTGATCGGCCGCGTCGAATAAACCGTTGAAGTTCACTCTCGGGCACAAAAACAATTTATTCTGTTGGACATATTTCAGATAAATTACCAATCCTGCCCAATGGTTGCCCTCCCACATGGCATATTCGTCATTATCCGGCATATATCTCTGCTGGTCGTCAATATAGAATCCCACGCTCATCGCCAGCTGTTTCAAATTGTTTTGACACAGGGAGTTTTGCGCCTTGAGCCGGGCCTGATTAAGCGCCGGCAGCAGCATCGACGCCAGAATCGCAATGATTGCGATCACTACTAGAAGCTCTATCAGTGTAAAAATTTTTTCTCGTTTCGGTTTCATTTTCCAATCTCCTTTGGATATTAGTTTTTATAGATAACCTGAGGTCTCAATTTCTTTATCACCGGCAGCCGGTCATGCAAGTGCTCAACCAACCATAACACATGCTCGTCGATACAACTATCCGCCGTGTTGACCGGCTGCAGCGAGAAGCGGCCGGCCTTGGTGTTGTCGCGCCCGTATACCCAGGCGTCTTTGCCGGCGGTCCGCCCGGCCTCGGCCAGCGCCTTGATTCCGCCCAGCGCCAGGTAGTCCAGCGGATAGATGAATCCGGCCAACTCCGGCGTTTCCGCCAGCAGCGCCTTCGTCGCCTGATAACCCTGCTCGAAATACAGGTCCGAACAATCGAAATCCACCCCTTCGATCGGCGCGATGCGGTGAAAGTAATGCCCGGGCGCTTTCAATATCCCTTTTTCATACAGACTATTCAGCATCGGCCGGCAGTTCGATTCAAAAAAGTGCTCCGCCATGATACAGGCAAACTGTTTCACCCCCTGCACCAGTAAATGCTTGATATATTGCTCGTAAACATAAGGAATATCCAGTGAAATATCCCGCTTCGAATAATCATTGCCTTCGCTCACGTAGTTGATGCCGCGTTCATCCAGTTCCGGCAGGATATTCTCGCAACCGATCGGCGACCCCAGAAAAATGAACGCGCTACAGCCCCGGTTGACCAGCTCACGGACACTCTGCTGATTCTTCGCCGCGTCGTCTTCCATGATCGCGGCGTAAACACTCTCCCCCTGCTTTTCCAGCCGGGTAATCAGGTTCATTGCCAGCTTCATAACGTGCTCGTCGTGATACGTCCGGGTCTGCGAAAAAATCAGCCCCACCGTCCGGGTCTGCTGGCCGGTCATGATCTTGTACCCGATATTCGGCATGTAGCCCATTTCCTGCGCCAGGTTTCGCACCCGCATGGCCTGCTCAGCCGAACAGAAATTGCGCCGCCCGTTCAGGATCTGCGACACGGTCGGCACCGCCAGCTCAGCGGCCGCAGCCACATCCTTCAAAGTCACTTTCTTGATTTTGACGCTCTCTTTCATTCAAATACTCCAATGCAAACTATTTTGCATACTACTATTATAACGCCGGATTTTTATTTTGTCAACACCCACGCAAACTATTTTGCATGATTTTTCAAAAACCTTTTTTGTCCACGAAATACACGAAAGGACACGAAAATAGTTGGGCATGACTGCCCGCCTATGAGATTTTTATTTTTGTGGAAAAAATTTCCCATGAGCGCCCGGAACGGGCGTTCATTTTCGTGTTTTTTCGTGTTTTTTCGTGGATAAAAAGAATCAGTCGAGTTTGATGTCCAGCCAGGAGGCGGCGGTGCCGCCCATAATGCCGCGAGCGATGTCCGCGGATAAGCCCAGACGGCAGATGATGTGTTCATAACACTGCATGGCATCCGGCATGACCCGGGGTACCGTGACATACGAATCCGAGCCGAAAATCAGCTTCCGGAAAAATGCTCCTTCGGTATCCATCACCGTGAGATACGGCTTGAAAAGCACGGCCAGCTCCTCCGCCGACATCGCCAGCCAGCTGCCGCATCCGGCCAGGTCTGCGTAAACATTGGCGTGCATTTTAACCATTTCCGCGGCCTGGACCCGCCAGAACGTGGTCCCGAGATGCGCGATGACGATATTCAGCTGCTGGAAGGAACGCGCCACCCGGTCCAGTGTCAGCGGGTCCATGTTCCGCAGCACCGGCCGCTGCCATTTGATGTCAGCGGTGCTCGGGCGGAAATTGCCGGTGTGGAACAGCGCCGGCAGCCCGGTTTTTTCGACTTCCGCGTACACGGGCATGTAGGAATCGTGATCGTATTCGTAATAGGGATAAATGAATTTGAATCCCTTGACGCCCATTTCCGCGTAACGGTGAATCTGCGCCGGGTCCGGCGGGGTATCCCAGAGGTCGATTTTGGCGAACGGAATCAGGACATCCGGGTATTGACGGCAGATTTCCACGACTTTTTCGTTGGGCGTATAATCATGGGCGCCGTAACGCAGGCCGCCGGAGAGCGCCGCCATGGTTTCCCGCGCCTCATAAGTCTTGACAAACTCCCGGATCAGTGCCGGGTCCTCGGAATTGCAATGAGCATGAAAATCGATCTTGAGTGTACGCATATTTTTTTCCCTTTCTCCTAAATATACAGCCGGGATGAAAATAGGAAATGGACAAAAACAGCAAAAATATTATCCAAATATTGCAAGGATGATCAGAACTTGTCGGCCAATGGAAAATTGAACCGGCCGTCGCGGATGAGTGCGGTGATTTCGTAGTCCGGCTCCGAGGTCCAGGCCCACATCGGTTTCTCGCCGTGATATGGGTCGGCGTCCGCCGCCTCGGTCGTGAATTCGGCGCCGCACTGTTCCGCCAGCACGCCATCAATCTCCAGCGCATAGCCGGAATCGCCCAGATAAAACAAATAATCCGGGTTGCGAAACATCCGTTCCCAGGAGTGGAAACGACTGTGGGCGACACGCTTGACTTTGCCGGGGAATGCCGGGCTGTTTTCGTAGAAATGGATGATCGCGGCCTTTTCCGCTGCGGTCAGATCCGTCGCCCGTTTGGGGCTAAGAGCGGAGTGAATACGAATGATCGGCGCGGCGTTTTCGCAGACTTTCCAGCCGGATTTCTCGTAAACCACAAAAAGCGATGTGTACAGCGGCATGGCGATGATGCCGTTGGCCCGGCCCCACTCCAGCGCCATGCGGCACAACGTCGCGGCGATGCCTTTGCCGCGGAATTCGGGGTCGGTGGCGACCGAGGCGATACCGGCCAGCTTGACCGTCCGGCCATCCGCCAGAAATACCTCGAACGGCATTGCCCCGACATGACCCACCGGCCTGCCGCCGCAATCCGCCACAAACGCCACTTCTTCGTGTGGGAAAACGCCTTTCTCCGCGTGTTTCTGCCAGTATTCCGGGAAGCAATTCCCCAGCAGTTGCAGGATTTCCCGGTCGCGGCCAGTCACCGCGCTGCTATAGATAATTTCAGACATAACGTTTCCCCTTGATATAACACGCCTTGACTTCCGGCGAGACCCGGTTCATTTGCACCACATCCGCCCGCAGGCCGCATTGCAGCCGGCCGGTCAGATGATCGATTTTCAGGTTTTCCGCAGCGGTGGCCGACAGGCATTGCGCCGCCTCCGTCACGGAAAATCCGAACCGCTGACGAAGATTCACAAATGCCTGATTCATCGTCAGGCACGAGCCGACGATAATCGACGGGTCATCGACCAGGCGGCACACACCGCCGTTGGTCAGCGAAAACCTCCGTCCGTCGCCCATCGCGTACTCGCTGTCCGGCAAACCCGCCCCCTGCATGGCGTCGGTGATCACGATAATGCGCCCTGCCCCCATTGCCTGCCGGGTCAGCCGAACCAGCCCGGGCGGAACATGGAAACCGTCGACAATCAGCTCGGTCCGGACGCGCTCGTCCAGCATCACCGCGTCCACCAGCGAGAGCTGCGTCACGCCGCCCTCGACCACGCGCCCGTCGAAGGTATCGAAAAGATGGCAGACCTGGGTGATTCCGGCCTCCACGGCGCGGCTGAATTCCTCCGGCCCGCAGCCGGTATGCCCCGCCGAAACGGTCACACCCGCCGCAGCCAGACGCCGGATCGCCTCCAGCGCGCCGGGTAACTCCGGCGACAGCGTGATCAGCTTCAAAGAACCATTCGCCGCCGTCAGTAATTCATCGACTTTCTCAATCGAAATGGTTTGCAGATATTGCAGGTTCATCCCGCCTTTGTGCGACGGTTCGATAAACGGTCCCTCCAGATGTGCGCCGATCAAATTCGCGCCGGGGGTGCCCGCCTCCTGCAGCGCCTTAACGTCGCGCAGGAAATCGAGCTGTTCGCTCCAGAGCGTGGGCCCAAGCGTCGGACAGAACGAAGTCACCCCGGTCGACGGCGCAAACCCGGCGATCTCCCGGATGGAATCGGCCCCTTTGCAACCCCAGTGTCCCAATCCGTGAAAATGCACCTCGATAAACCCCGGCAGAATCCAGTCGCCATCCTCGCGCTCCTCTCCCAAACACTCGATCTGCGCGATGTATTCTCCGTCAAAATGCAGCCGCCCGTACACCACTTCATCCGGCAGCACCAGATTGCCCTGCAGAAATTTGTCCATAAATATTCCTCGGTTTGAAGAATAATATAATCAGATAATAGAATATTTCCACGAATCAACAGAAAAAATAATCCTTTTTGTCCACAAAAATTACGATCAGTAGCTGACCTTGCTTTTGATGAAAAGGACGCGGATCGGGTCGTCGGTGGCGTTGATGAGCTTGTGTTTGCGCGAGGGCAGAATGCGGATCGTGTCCTCCGGCGTCAGTGTAAATTGTTCGTTTTCAAACGCCATGATCGCTTCGCCCTCCACGATGTAGGCGATTTCCTCCTCGAAGTGCTGCGAAAAACCGGCGGTATTGCTCTCGCTGTGCGGCTTGAGCGTCATCATCAGGAGTTCGACGTTGGACTTGAGCGGGCCGGGGGTCAGGGCGTAGTAAACGGCATTTTTCTCGTTGGGATTCTGGATCTTTTCCTGTTCGTTTTTGCGACGGACCAGTGAGGCATTGTCGATGTCCTCGACGAACAGCGAGGGCAGCGCCACGCCCAGCGCCGCCGCGATCGCCTTCAATATACTTAAACTCGGGTTGCCGATCCCGCGTTCCAATTGGCTGATCAAAGCGGTGCTGATTCCGGATTTTTCCGAAAATTCCTTGATCGACAGGTTGTGTTCCTGCCGGTATTCGGCGATTCTGCGTCCTATTTTCGTGTCGTTCATGATTATAATATAACACCGGTTTTTGTTAAATATAATTAACTTTGATAAAAATATTGAATTTTTTTATTTCAGCATTATATTATCTGCGTAACCATTAAAACAGGAATTTGGATTATGGGAAAAACAACTGCACAAAAGATATTCGACGCACACCGGATCGATTCACCGGTGGAGGGCGTGTCCATCCTGACCCTGGACCGCGTGTTCTGCCACGAAATCACCACGCCGATCGCGATTAACGACCTTGTGGCCCGCGGCAAGGACCGCGTTTTCGACAATACCAAGATCAAGGTCGTGATCGACCACGTGACCCCCGCCAAGGATTCGAAAACCGCCGAACAGGGCAAGACGCTGCGCGACTGGGCACACCGCAACAACATCAAGGATTTCTTCGATATCGGCGAGAACGGCGTGTGCCATGCGATTTTCCCGGAAAAGGGCTTCGTCCGCCCGGGCTTTACGGTCATCATGGGTGACTCGCATACTTGTACGCACGGCGCGTTCGGCGCGTTTGCCGCGGGCATCGGGACCACCGACCTGGAAGTCGGCATCCTGAAGGGCGTGTGCACCATGCGCGACCCGGAAACCATCAAAATCAACATCACCGGCGCGCTGAAACCGGGCGTTTATGCCAAGGACGTGATCCTGGCCGTAATCAAAATGCTGACCGTGAACGGCGCCACCGACAAGGTGATCGAGTTCACCGGTCCGGTCGTCGCCGCCATGACCATGGATTCGCGCATGACGCTGTGCAACATGGCGATCGAAGCCGGCGGCACCTGCGGCATCTGCTACCCGGACATGGTCACAGTCGAATACCTGTGGCCCTTCATCAAGGACGATTTCGCCTCCAAAGAAGCGGCCATGCAGGAATACGCCAAATGGCTGCCGGACGCCGATGCCGACTACCTGAAAGTGATTGAATTCGATGCGGGCAAGCTGGAACCGATGGTCACCTTCGGCTACAAGCCGGACCAGGTGAAAACCGTGGCCGAAATGACCGGCACCCCGGTCGACCAGGTCTACATCGGCTCCTGTACCAACGGCCGCCTCGAGGACCTGCGGATCGCCGCGGAAATCCTGAAGGGCAAGAAAATCAGCCCGAAGCTGCGCGCGATCGTCTCCCCGGCCACGCCGAAAATCTTCTCGGAAGCGCTGGAAGAAGGCATTATCAAAATCTTCATGGACGCCGGTTTCTGCGTGACCAATCCGACCTGCGGCGCCTGTCTGGGCATGAGCAACGGGGTTCTGGCCAACGGCGAAGTCTGCGCCTCGACCACCAACCGTAACTTCAACGGCCGCATGGGCAAAGGCGGCATGGTCCACCTGATGAGCCCGGCCACCGCCGCCGCCACCGCCATTGCCGGCGTCATCACCAATTCACCGCTGTACAAAGCATAACGTGGGAGTTTCGCGAATATGAAAAACTTTAACGGCAAAATCCTGTTTCTGGATCGCTCCGACATCAATACCGACGAGATCATTCCGGCCAAGTACCTGACCGAAGCCTCCAAGGAAGCGCTGAAACCCTATTGCCTCGAAGACCTGACGCTGCCCGGATTCAACCCGAAAAGCGACATCGCCGGCAAGAGCGTGGTGGTGACCCGCGCCAACTTCGGCTGCGGTTCGTCGCGCGAGCACGCGCCGTGGGTGCTGGAAGTGAACGGCATCAACATGGTGATCGCGGAAGGTTTCGCGCGCATTTTCCGTCAGAATATGTTCAACTGCGGGATGTTGGCGATTGCGCTGTCCGCGGCGCAGATTGCGGAAATCTTCGCTGAATTCGGCGGCAGGGAAACCGAGTGCGTGACCGATCTCGACAAGCTCACGCTGACCCTCACCGGCAGCGGCAAGACCAAAACCTACGCGTTTGAAATCAACAAATTCGACCTGGAACTGGTCAAGGCCGGCGGCTGGGTGGACTACGCGGACCAGAAGTATTAATTAAGAAAGAAGAAAGAAGAAATTAAAGAAAATAGACATGCCGCCGGGCGCTTGCCCGGGCGTGGTGCAACGGCGAAACGTTGCTCGCCTGTAAGGCGAAACAAATTGTAAGCCGCAGGCGTTATAGGAAAATCACCGCCCGGCCAGGAGCGAGGTTGGAAAATTGCGAAGCTGATTTTTCAACATTGAGCGGAAGGCCGGAAAGAGTTAAGAGATGATCAGGGAATGTGAGTTCTCTGATCATTTTTTTTCGTTTAACTGCATTGATTTCAGGCGAATCGATTGTTTGGGGAACTGTGCTTTATTCAAGGTAGTGGCAAATTTCAGGTTCAGCGTTTTTGTGCCCGGGGGAACGGGGATATCGGTCTCGATCTTATCACCGGGCGATAGGGTGATTTTGGCAAGCTCTTTTTCTCCGTCATAAAAATAGAGGGGCGTCTTTTTCCTGAACGAACTTTCTCCGCGCAGCGAAAGCACCAGCTTGCCGGCATGCTCCGGCAAAGAGATGGTTATGATCGATTCTGGTTTGACCGTCAATGAATCAATATTCAATTTGCAGTTGTCGGAGAGTTCGATCTGCGGTAATGCGTTCAAAATTCCGAATTGGACGGTTTCCCCGATTTTAAACGGACGCCTCTGTGCCGGAGCAGACACGGTCCCAATCGTGGAGACAATGCCGTTTTCAATCTTGAGTGAATTTCCGAGCAGCCATTTGGTTTGAATTTTGTTCTGCCCGCAGATTACCAGGTACATGGCATAATGTCCGTCGGGACAGGCGGGCAGTTGACTGCTCAGGGTACATCCCTCCTTTGTCTTACTCGCAAAGGATACGGACTCAGAGCTCCAGCAACCACCATTTCCGGTATTTTTCAGCACAATGGCGACTGAAGAACCGGCTTCAAACGGGGGAAAGTCAAGTAAAAGCCGGTTATTCCGGATATACCCTCTGCATTCATTCAGGAGCAACCGTTTTTCTTCAAAGCCGGACAGCGTCTTTTCCGCCCAGCGTTCAATATAATATTCGCGGCTATCATAGCGTACGCGAGTCTCCATGGATCCGGTTATTTCATTCCGGCTGAAAAGCGATGCGGATGGGTCCATCAGTTTTTTTTCGGACAGGATCGTCGGGCATACATCCGTTATAACAGCGGGAACGGAATTGATCGCCATCTGATCCCGTTTGCGATGTGGCGGTTTGATGAACGTTACGATTTCCGGGGTATATTCTTCCGTGTGGTCCCCGGTTATAACGATCGTTGCGTTGTCATAAATTCCCAGTTCCTTGAGTTTCTGCAAAAATTCCCGGATGATCTTCAAACTGCCGCGCAATTGCCTCATTAGGTCTGTCTTCGGATTGAAGGACACGGTTTCATCATATTCCAACGGCTGGTGAACACCATGTAAATGCAGGTATTTGAAACTTTTTTCAAAATCACCGAGCGCCATTTCCCGACGCATATCCCGGTAAAAACGGATATCTTCGTTTCCCTCAGCCTCATGACCAGGGGTAATGAATTGATTCGGACGATAAAAACTTGCAACCACATCCGGAGTGAAAAGCACAAGCTGGCCGATCCACTGTTCCAACAAAATATCGATCGAACGCCGGTGGCTGGTCCGCTTGATTGAATTATTCAATAAATCCGGGCTTAAAAAAACTGTTTTCACGATAAAAGGATAAGCTTCCACCCGGTATCCGTGTTTCTGGAATTTCATCAGCAGCGAATCTTCGGCATAACAGGCTTCAAGAAGATACTTGTCAAAAGTTTCTGAGCCATCGTACAGGCGGCCGGTCAGCAATGCCGGCACGGCATACATTGTAAACGGCTTCGGGCTTGCCATCCGGTCGAAACAGATGAAGTCGTTGAATATTTCATGAATCTCAGGATATTTCTGCCACGCTTCTTTGAAGCGGTATTCACTCATGCAATCCACTACCAGCATAATCACATTATCCTCTTTGGCGAAGATGAATTTATTTTCCTCACTGATGGTGTATTCCCGGAAGTCAAACTGGTCCGTTTGATAAGTGACCAGACTGTAAACCAAAGCACAACCCTGCCCGCAAATGATAATCACCGCAATTTTCCAGAGAAATTTCATGCTATGTTTGCGAAATACGAAAAGCAATACTGCCGGCAACAGCAGAAGGATTGTATTCAATGCCAGAAAAGCCAAATATACCAACCAGTTGTCTCCCCCGGCTATCCCCGTGAAATACCTCGCCAACGCATAACGCTGCACAAATGCCATCAGGCACAACCCCAGCAGCGAAAGGTTAATCAACGGAAAATGACGGTATTTCATAAACGGAAGCTGTATCCCCAGGAGCACCGCGGAGAAAACCACGATGAGAATCCCGACATAGCCACAGAACGTTCCAATCGGCAAGGTCAGCTCGGAATAATTGTTGAAATATATGTCCGTCAACGGGGTCACCAGCGATAAAGCCACCGCCAGCGAACACAATATGGCATCGGCGACTTTGCGCCGGGTTTCGGTTTGGAATTTCATCGTTTACCTTGTCAAAATCAAAATACTGCGTTCCGATTCGGGAATCGGCTCAATTTTGCAATTCCGGTAGCGTTGCAGGAACGCTTGTTCAACCGTTTCGAGGTTCCAGTCGCCGCAGATATCCTTGCGGGATTTCAGCAGCCGCTGTACCTGGCTGTCATGCTTCGGTACAAATTCCACCACAGCATTCGGGGCAATACCGGAAAACAGATTCACGATATGCTCCAGCGTCCAGTTGCTGCCGATCCGCAAATGGTGAATCAGCGCCAGCCCCAACACGATTTCACCGTTGATCCGGTCAAAAAACGAATCGCGCTCCGCATTAAGGATGCCGACACCGGGCGAAGGATTGTTCAGGTCCTGCAGCATCGGATAGATATTTACGTCCTGTTTACCGAATGAACTGTAGAGCTGATCGATGGCCACCGGGTCGACGTCGACTGCAATCACATCCCGGGCGTGGCGCGCCGCAATCCGGGAAAATTCGCCGTTATTCGCCCCCAAATCCACCACCCGCCCCGGCTTGATCCGGGCGCAGAATTCGTCCACGATCCGGTGCTTGGCGTCAAACGCGGCGGCACTGTAATTGGTGTCGTTGTAGTAATCCCCCCATTCGCTGCTGCGGTACGGCAGCGACAGCCCGGCGATGTACTCGCGCAGTGTCCGGAGAATATTGACCAGTTTACGGCGCGGCAACTGCGCCGAAGCCGCCTTCGACTCGCCGCGGCTGTCCGAATGAACCCGGTCGAAATACGCATGCAGATGAATATGAATCAACGGGTTAAGCTTAAAATAAGTCATCTTCGGCAACATCCGCGAAACATAACAGACCGGCGCACCGGAGAGATCATGCCGCAAGTACTGCTGAAACTGAACATCCCGGTACTTCATCAGCAGCAGCAATCCCAGGAAATTCATGACGAACTGCCGGTAGGCCAGCCACGGCTCGTTTTCCCGGTAGATGGTAAAGGAACCGTGATCGATAAATACCGGGCGGCCATCCCGCCACGAAACATTGAACGCGGTGGCATCCTTCAGAATCATCCCGTACTCCAGCGCCTCGAGATTGATGTCCAGCGTCAACAGCGCCGCATCCCGCAGCTGGCCGAAACACCATTCATAAGGATAGATCAGAACCGGCAGCGGGTCCAGCTTCAGGATCAGGTCGTCCCCGCTCTTGCCGTGAGGCTCGAAACGGGTGATCAACTTCTTCTCCATCAGCTTCTGCGCCAGCCCGGAATCGGCGAAATGGTTATAATCCGCCAATCCGTACGGGGTCACGCTCCGGAAGCAATCATTGCCGTCCTTGAACACTCTTCCTGCCGGGTCACGGAACGAAGCCGCGGCATACTTGCGTTCATTCATCCGTTTTGCGGTCTTTCTGTTTCTTGTGGAAAGCACCGCTTATCCAATCCTTAAGCTGCCGCGAAAAAATCAGCACCGCGGCGGCACCGCCCGCCAACACCTGTACCAGGATACTCCCTGTGCCCGCATCGATATACGCAATGATTATGCCCATTTCCATTTTTACACCTCTAACTGTTACCTGATAAATACGACTCCCGAATATCAGTCGATCTTAGCGGATAAATGGAAATTATTGGAAAAATCTTTCCACAGCCCTTATCCCGCAAGAAAAAACCAATCGACCCCACTCGCCCCCCGGCCTGGCTCTCCATTTCCAGCCGGTTCAATTTATCCGTTGACAATCCACCCGGCAATGACTCAACCTCAGCTGACAGCCGGCACTCGCAATATTCTCCATAATTGTTAATATATTTAATTTACAATTCAGTCGAAATTTGTCAATACCCCCAAATAATAAAATTCCCCAAAAAATGGAAGTTTTCTTGTTTCCCATCTATTGACAGAACTGGATATCGCGGTTATAATAATACGTAAACTAGTTAACGTATTTAAAATTCTGCATGTGAAGCATGGAAAAAAGAAACAAGATAACGCTGAAAGATTTTGCCAAAGCCACCGGGGTAAGCACCTCGGCCGTTTCACGGGTGCTGAATAATAAGGAAACTTATTGTTCGCAGCAGAAGCAGCAGGAAATCCTGGACCTCGCCCGCGAGTGGAACTACAAACCCAATATCGGCTACCGCATCATGACCGGCATGGCCACCGACATCACGGCCATCATTTTTTCCCAGAAGCGGATCACTTATATCGAGCACAACCTCCGGCTGCTCCTGGAGCTGATCAGCAAGCTGGAGGAGCGCGGCTACGCGACCTATTCGGCCGTCATGACTCCGGACAAGGAAAAGAATTACGAGAAACTTCTCGAACTCGAGCGTAAAGGCTGCCGCAGTTTCATCTTTATCGGCCAGCCGGTCGGCGACGACGAACTCCAGAGTTATCTCCAGAGACATTCTTATTGTCATGTGTCAATCAGTACAGGGTATTTGATCGGCGATAAACAATTCAGTTATAGCGAAGAACATGCCATTCTCGAATATCTGCAAATCTTCCGCGAAAAAGGAATCGGCAATTTCCGGCTGCTGATGCCGGAATCCTATTTCGAGCGGCGCCTCAAATCCTTGCTGGAGACTTCACTATGTGAGCATCTCGAAAAGAAACTGGTCGATATTCCGTCCAGCGAATTCTCGGATTCGGACGGTTTCGACGATCGTTACGACAATGCCTATGCCGCTGTCCAGCGCGCCTACCGGAGCGACCCGGAGCTCCGCGGCGTAATCTGCATTACGGATTATCACGCACTGGGCGCGGCGCATTTCCTTCACGACGCCGGGCACAAAGTGGGCGAGGAAGTCCTCGTCTGCGGCATGTACAATACGGTCGCGGCCCGTTTTTCGCTGCTGCCGATTATCTCTTCGTACTTCGATATGAGCGAAACGGCCTCACAGATACTGGACCATTTATTTACCCGCAAATCAATACAATTCACGATAAAACCCAAAATCGTTACCCACAGGAGAACCGGAAAATGAAAAAGAGAAATTTTACACTCATAGAGTTGCTTGTCGTCATAGCGATCATTGCCATATTGGCGGCAATGCTGCTCCCCGCGCTGAACAAGGCGAGGGAAAAGGCACGCCAGACCTCCTGCATGTCAAATCTTAAACAGGTAGGTAGCGCCATTGCCATTTATGCGCAGGATTTCGATGGTTTTGCGCCATACAATGGTGCCTATCTTTATGGCTCCGGGCATGGTGCGCTCGCCTACCTCCTGGTTGGAAACGGTTACACTCCGAAAAGTTATCTGCCGCGCCAGACCGAGAATATGGATTCGGCATTCAGCAAAACCCTGGTCTGCCCCGGCGATCCCAATATCGAGCTGTACAAAGAGGCAATCTGTACCTCTTACCAATACCGCGGTTCGCGTTATCCAAATGGTGCGGCAAGCGCGGAGAACCTGGGATTCAGGCTGGGCGGCGGCAAAAGCATACATGCCAATTTCAATAATGTTTTCCTGGCCCATGAGCGGATCAAAAACGCATCGCTTTCGCAATACGAATACCCGAATTATTCGGTCAAGCAAGGTATCTTTTCGCCAAGTCCGTGGTCGGAAGACGGCAGTCGCATCCAGACGGCGTGGCATCCTGCGCCGGGGACCAATGTGCTCTTCGCCGACGGTTCAGTCGCCTGGCGGAATGGCAGCGAAATGATCTCGATTCGCTGACCTCCGGCAAGGAATATTTTCAATGAAATCATTCGCATTTGTACTGTTGTTCGGATATATTGGAACCATGTTTGCCGCCACCGTACTGGTTGAATCGGCGCGTCCGATGGCCGAAATCGTGATTCCGGCCGCCGCCGGGCCCGTGGAACAATTCGCCGCGCAGGAATTGCAGCGCCATGTCGAGCGAGTGTCCAAAGCCAAACTGCCGATCGTCCGCGAAGACCAGATAACCGGCACCAGATACCGGGTATGGGTCGGACATACTTCGACGGCCGCCGCCGCCGGTCTGGATACCACCGGCCTGCCGGAATCCGGTTATATGGTAAAGACGGCCGGTGGCGGACTGTTCCTGCTCGGGCATGATACGGAGGGCTCCATCAATAATCCCCTGACGGCTACCGGAACGCTTTACGCCGTTTACCGCTTCCTGGAAGAACAGTTGAAAATCCGCTGGCTCTGGCCGGACGACGACAATGGCACTGTGTATCCCCCCGCCGATACCATCACAGTCAATGAATACGATCTCACCGGCGGCCCGGCATTTGCCAATGTCCGGATTCGCAGGCTGCCGCTGCTCTGGCTGCGGCGCGCCGGGCGAGTCCACTTTTATCAGGTTCAGTATGCGGAAGGACACGGCGGTCATGCGTTTTCCAACTGGTACAAGGAGTTCGGAGTAACTCATCCGGAGTGGTTTGCGCATACCGAAGGGCAGGCATTGAAACCCGTGGAGCGGATTACCGCGATGTGCGTTTCCAACCCCGAATTTCACCGCGAAATCGTCCGCCGCTGGGACGAGGCCCGCCGGAAAAACCCGGACAAGCAACTGGTCATCAACTGCTGCGAAAACGACACCCCCGGCAATTGCGCCTGCGCCCGTTGCCTCAGCTGGGATGGCCCCGACCGGAGGTTTTCATTTCTCGGACGGCGCAGCGACAAAAACGTGGGCGAACGCTATGCCCGCTTTTATCTCGAGGTATGGAAATTAGCCTCGCAAATCGATCCGGACGTCAAGGTTTACGGCTATGCTTACAGCAATTATATTTATGCTCCGGCAAAGACCCGCTTGAACCGGAATATCGTAATATCCATGGTTCCGCCCGCCGATGCCGCCGACTTCCCGCGTTCGCCGGAAATCGAACAGGAAATCACCGACAATCTCCAGGGCTGGATCAGGAGCGGCGCCACGTTGAATTACCGCCCGAACATTTTCGGCGGTTATGCCATGCCCGAAAATTTCGTGGCCCAGTATTACCGGGAATTCCAATTGATGCGGCAGGCCGGCATGCAGGAAATCGATATCGACGGCCCCAACACATCGTTTGCCACACAGGGCCCCCTGCTCTACGTCATGGGCCGGCTGATGGCATATCCCGATGCCAAACTGGAAACGCTGCTGGATGAATATTATCAAGGCTTCGGCCCGGCGGCAGACGAGGTAAAAAATTACTGGGAATACTGGCAGAATTACTGCATGGCCAATGCCCGCAAATTCTCCGAAATACCCACACAGAAAAATCCGTTGCGCTTCAGTTCCTTTTTCGGTTTTCACTATGCGTTTTATGCCCACGAACTTTTTCCGCAGGAGTCCTTCGAACCCGCTCGCAGTTTGATGGCACAAGCTGCCGAACAGGTCAAAAACGATCCGGAATACCGCAAAAAAGTCGAATTCCTGTCTGCCGGGCTGGAACACGCCCGCTTGTGCGCGGATGCCTGTTCGTTGTTCGCGGACAAAAGTAGCGTGGCAGAGCGGAAATTGAACGCCATGAACAAGGTCCAGTCGTTCCGTCAGACTTCTTTGCCGGAATGGGCCGCGGACGTGAAATTTTTCACATCCAACGGACGAAACGAAAATGTGGCCTGGCAATTCAACGACTTCGACCCGAACGCCATGATCCAGCTTCCTCTGGAATGGCGTTTCATGGTGGACCCGGAAAATCAGGGCGAGACCCGGAAATATCATCTTCCTGAATATAATACGGAAACCTGGCGGACAGTCACGACCGACCGGCACCTCGAACTGCAGGACATCCGCAACTATCGCCACGCCTGGTACCGCCTGGAATTCACGGTTCCCGACAAATTCAAAACGAAACGGACGATCCTCCGCCTCGGCGCGGTGGACGAAAGCTGCGACTTGTGGATCAACGGCCGCAAAGCCGGCAGTTTCCGCTATGACCCGGCGATTGACCCGGACAGTTGGAAAAAACCGCTGGAATTCGATATTACCGGATTTCTCCATGCATCCGGCCCCAACCTGATCGCACTGAAAGTCATCAACGAATCCGGCAACGGCGGCCTCTGGCAGCCCTCGCAGATCCGGTTTTTCGACAATATTGCCGCCATCAATGGCGACAGTGCGTATTTTCAGGCCAACAAAACCAAATTCCGCGGCATGGATAAATATATTTTCCTCGAAAAAGAACCCGGCGGCCAAACCATCCTGAAAATGGTCGGAAACGGGCAGAATCTATACAGCGGATTCCGTCTGCCGTTTACTTACCCCGCCAACAAAAGTTTCGAATTCAATGCTGAAATCAAGCTCGAAAACCGTGAAAAAGGTTATTTTTCGATCATCCTGATCGAGTTCGGAGCCGCCAACAAGGAATTGAAATACCATCCACTGAAACTGGACAAAAACAGTGACTGGCTGAAACTGAACTGCAGCTTCAAGACCACTCCGGACACCAATGCCCTGGGCCTCACCATCATGTCCCGGGAATTAAACGAAAACGCCTGCGGCTACGTAAAAAATTTCCTGGTAAAACCACTGTAACCAAAAATTATTCACTGATGGCTTCGAGGGCGTTCGGGGCGGTTTCTTCGGGCTTGACTTTGTACCAGGCTTCGATGATCTTGCCGTCCTCGCCGATCAGGAACGACGAGCGGACAATGCCGAAATATTCTTTGCCGTACATCGATTTTTTGTCCCACACGCCGTAGGCCTCCGCCACTGCGTGGTCAGGATCGGCGAGGAGTTGGAAATTCAGCGTGTATTTATCGGCGAATTTCTTCTGCTTCTCGACGGTGTCCGGGCTGATGCCGAGCGCGGTGACTCCGGCCTTTTTCAGTTCGCCCCAGAAGTCGCGGATCGAACAAGCCTGCGCGGTACATCCGGGGGTATCGGCCTTCGGATAAAAATAAACCAGCACTTTAGTGCCTTTGAAATCCTTGAGGCTGATGCTTTTGCCATCCTGGTCACTGAGGGTGAACTCCGGTGCTTTGTTGCCTTTTTCCAGTTTCATGATGTCCTCCTCTTCGTATGGTTGATTACCTGCAGACTGCCGAGCTTGGCGTCGTTGAGCATTTCGGAAATGACTTTGCATTTGACCCGGAGCAGAAAAAAGACCGGCAGATCCTCGTCGCACAGCGATTCGAAATTGCCTTGCCCCTTGGACACGATCAGATCGGCGCCGCGCATGGTTTCGAGGAACTTCGGGCAGGAATAACGCAGCGACACGCCCGGGGCGCAATCGCCCGTGTCGATCACCGGCACGATATCGAGACCCGACATCGGCACCTCGCGCGGTGTGATGTCGTTCAGCACCGGTTTGCCGCGCACGCCCAGCGTGATCTTGTCCTTGTAACGCTCGATCAGCAGCCGGTCAAACACCGCTTCGCCGCAGTTGTCGACGATGTAGAAAATATTTTTCGCATTGTCCATGGCAATCTTCAACTCCGCAATGGCCTTCGTGTCGATTGGCATATCGAAAACCTCCAGCAACCGCTCCCGCACCTGTTCCAGCTGGAAATGCCGGTCAGCGCCGAAGTCGATGATGTTGGCGGCGATAATCAGCCGGATCAGCGCCTCAAATGAATCGCCCTTTTCGGCCAGGAGCTGCCGCATTTCAGGGAGCAGCGCCAGCGCGGCTTCGGTGGATTTGTCCTTGAGCTCGCGGTAGGCGTCGATCGGGCCCATCACGTCGTAAATCACTTTGTGCAAGCGGGTGGCCTGCTCCGGCGGCGTCATGGTATAATCGATATCGCCGAGGTTGTTCAGCGCCCGGGTGATAATCTCGCGGCGCTTCGCTTCGTCGTCGGTCACCAGCCGCGTCATGTGAACAATGTGCGACACCACGCAGGGAATGCAGTCGTAAGCCAGGATCATGGCGTGCTCCCTACTTTGAATTCGTGTTCGGTCGAGTTGCCCTGTACGCCGGGCGTGTAGAGCGTGACCGCGGTGGCCGGCAGCGCCGTAAACACGCCGTCGGTCTCCGCCCGCATCCGGTAATTCCAGGTGGAACTGCCGATGCCGGAGCGCTTGATATAGAACCGCGTGGCGGTGCTGCGCGTCTCGATGTACGTGCCCGCGTAACTGTAACTGTAGCCGCTGATCGGGTTGACCGGTTCCAGCCCGGCCGGGCGGCGGTCCTCGATCATCAGATACTGGAAATCGTAGGCGGTATTCAGGATCAGCTCGGTTTCCACCAGGTCGCCGGGCTTGAGCTTATCGCCGGAGTTCAACGGGGTGCGCTTGAACTGGTCGCGGCCCTCCGGCACCAGCAGCCAGTACAGCCGCTTGACCTGCAAGTCGCCGCCCTTTTCGCCGATGTTCTTGTCCTGATTGTAACAGGAGAGATTGGCGGTGAAGTAGACCGGGCCCTCGCCGCTGCGCTTGAATTCCAGCGAATGACGGCGCTCTTTCAACCGGTCCGAACCGATTTTGATGTTCTGCGGCGGCAGCATGATGTTGCTGTCCAGCGTGACCTTGTCGACCAGTTGCCCATCGAGCTTGATATCGACTTTGGCGGTGATCTTGCCGGGGGGCACCGCGGCCAGATAGCCGTTCAGAGCCTCGACACAGGCCGCATTCTCGCGGACTGCCGTATCCTGCATCGAATGGAAGCGGTTTTCGACCAGATATTTGACTACCTTCGCCGTTTCCGGCGACTCCGGATCGGTCTGCAGCAGCAGCCGCAGATAAGCGGCATTGGTTTCCAGCTCGCCGGCGCCGCCGCTCCGCCACACCTGGCGGGCATCCACACTGATGCGGGCGGTCTCGTTGGCGGGGTTCTCCGTCAGGAACTGCTGCAGATTGCGCAGCACCATCTGCTGCTGTGCGCCGGTGGTGCTCAACCCGAGCAGCGCCAGGTGGTACTGCGACAGCCGGGCGCGCTGCTCGTAAATGAAATCGCTGAATACTTTGTCCGCCCGCCCGGCGGCGTGGAACGCGTAATTCACGGCGGCCGCGGTATTCGGGTCCATCTTGTCGCGGTCACGTAGCGAAAACGCCTTCAGCCAGGTCAACCCCTGCTCCATGGATGCTTCGTCGATCTTGAAACCGGCCTTCCGGGCGGCGGCCAGCGCACTGACCGCGTGAGCGGTGGTATCGGCGGACGACACCTCGTAATATCCATAGAACCACCCCCAGCCGCCATCGGGATTCTGGTAAGCGGTAAACCGCTTCAGCGTTTCCAGCATCAGGCGGTTGGCCTCGGCTTCGTCGTAAATCATGGCGTATTCAGCCGGGATCTTGTGGATCAGCCCGGTTTCGATGTTGAAGCGCACGAAGCGCTGGGCGGCGATCAGGGCGTGGAGGCGCCCGGTCAGCGCGTACAAATCCTTGCGATCGTTGGTAATCAGATAAGGCAGCAACTCCAGCACCGAAGAGGCGGGCGACGTGGTCAGCTTGATCTCCACAGCGGCCGACCCGGGCGCGACCTGCTGCGGGAAATCCAGCGGCACGAAAACGCTTTCCGTATTGGTATTTTCGATCTTGCCCGAGCGGCTCCACAGCTGCGGCAGCCCGTAATCCAGCACCGGCAGCTCCATCTGCACGGCGTCGCCGCGGCTGCCGACCATGGCTTTGGCCAATACCTTCGCCCGGCCGGACTCGATCGCCTTGACCGGCCAATAAGCCTGCGCCTGACCGTTTTCGGTCTTCAACTGCCACGGTTTGCTGTTCAGCAGATTGAGCTTGCCGTCCGGCGAACTGAGCTCCGCCTGAATGTTCTGGATCTCGGTCGAGTTATGCACCACGGCCATGATCCGCGCCTGGTCGCCGATGACCAGGAAACGCGGCATGATCAGCCGGGTGAAAATATCCTTGCGGGCAATGAACCCCGCTTCGCCCTGCCCTACCGCGTTCACCTCATCCACCGCCCAGACCCGGCTGTGCCAGGCGGTGATATCGTCCGGCAGCGGCACCTGAATCGTGCTCTCGCCGTTGTCGTTGGTCAGCACGGCGCAGCGCCACAGCGCGGAATCGCGGAAATCACTGCGCACGTCCATTTCCGGCGTCTCGACCCTGCCCGCCGTATCCGCTTCCATCCGGGGCGCGGATTCGTAGGCCTTTTTGACGGCAATCTGCTGGCCGGTACGGTCGATACTGCTCATATTGAAATAACTGTTTCCATAATTGAAATGGCGCAGCCGGCCCCAGAAGAGCTTCCGCACATCCTGCACGTTGCTCTTGCTGGCGATGGCGTCCAGCGCCTTGTCGTAAACCGTCACGGTGAAAATCCCCTTCACGCCCTTGCCGTCGACGTCGGTGATCCGCAGTTTCAGCGTACCTTCCATGCCCGGTTCATAATGCGGCTGGGTCGGGGTGATCTCCACATTCAGGATCTTCCGCCGGGGCGGCACCCGCAGCTCCCGGGAGGTACGGACGCGCTCGCCGTTGTGAACCATTTCCGCTTCCACGAAAATATTCGGCATATCCTGCTCGGTGATCGTGATCTTACGGACGGCCATGCCGTTCGCCAGCGTGATGATTTCCGGCACCTTGCCCTCGTTCGTCCGCTCGAACCAGAGCACGGTGCCATCCTTGACGCCGGCCGTGATCAGCAGTTCGGCAGTATCGCCGGGCTGGTAAATATCCTTGTCGGCCAGCACCTTCAGCTCGCCAAATTCATAGTCCACCTTTTCCTGCTTGTCACCGAGCACCACGATGTCATAAAAATTCTGCGCGTCGTAATTGTTGCCGGCCTTGACCGATACCTTGATGCGGTACAAGCCGGGGTTGCCGAGCCGGAACGAATGTTGCAGCACGCCGGACTCGTCGACTTTGAGCCCAGTCCAGTCGCGGAGCCTCGTTTCCGTGGCCTTGTGTTCCGAGTCGTAAGCGATGGCGCAAAGCGCGACTTCCGCCTGGCCCGCCGCCGGCTGCCGGGCAGTGTCGAAGAGCATGATCTTGGCCGTGGCCATGTCGCCGGCATGGTAATAACCCTTGTCGATGTCGATCTCCGCCTGATAAGGCACCGCCGCCGCCAGCACGGACTTGACCGCACTGACCGAACGCCGCGTGATATCCGTGACTTCCGCCGAAATCTGGTAGCGGTAATCCAGCCCGGGATCTGCCGTCACCCCCTGGGCCGTATCGATCGCCAACAGCAGCGTACCGTCCTCGCCCAGCTCGCCGATTCCGCTCATGACCGTGTCGACCGAGGCCGAATAATAATCATGCGTCTTGTCATAAAGCCAGTTATAGTCCAGGAACTTATGCCACGGCCGGTACGCCACCGAACGCGTCACCCGGTAGCTCACGGCACCGCGAACCGCTCCGCCGAAGTAATACTGTCCACTGATTTTCACGTCGATTTTCTCGCCCGAAGTCACCGCTTTCTGCGGCGTCTGGATCTCCACTTCGAACTCCGGCTTGCGATACTCCTCGACCCGGAACGCCAGCGTTTCGTTCAGGTTTTCCGGCAAACCTGCGCCCTTGAAATTCACCCGGATACGGGCCTCGCCCAAATCCACGTCGTCAGGCAGTTTGAAGCTGCCCCACAGCATCCCGGCGCTGTCGGTTTTCAACACTTTTTTCCAGATTTCGCTGCCGCGATAGGAAACCGCGGCGACCTCGGCTTCCTGTTCCACAATGATCTTCGGCTTGTCCGGCACCTGGTCGAGGTCGCGCAGCCAGAACTGAAAACTCACCGTGTCGCCCGGCTTGTAAACCGGCTGGCTCGAAATGCCGAAAATCCGCAGATTGTGGTTCGGCCACAGATTGTAATGCGGCCAGAAGGTGTGGCGAAACGTGATCGCGTAAGCCGATTTGTCGTTCTCATCCCGTACATGGATCACATACGAATAATCATCCTTGAATTTATTGCGCGGAATGATCGCCATGCCCTTGTCGTCGGTTTTCACCTCAAACTCGTCGATCAGCCGCACTACCGGCTTCTTCGAACGGTCCGTCCGGCAGCCCCAGATCCGGATCTTGCGCCCGCGCACCGGTTTGCCGCCGGCCGCTTCCGTCACGAAACACATGACCGTATCGTTAAGCTCGCGTACTTCCAGCGTATATTCCGAAATACAGATCAACTCGCGGATCTCATTGCCGCCCGGAATCACCGCAACCAGCACATACATGCCCGGTTTCGACACCGGCAGCGTCAATTCAAGCTTCTGCGGCTTGTGCTCCGTGCCCGGGTCCAGCTTGACCATCCACTGCTCGATGGTCGCGCCCATAAATTGCTCTTTCTGCTCGGGCGTCAGCAGTTTCCGGAAACTGTAGAAATTATAAAAATCGTCCAGAAACATCTGGTTCGCCAGCATCTTGCCGCTTTCCGCGAGGAATTTATCCACGGCGAAGGGACGCAGCACCAGGTCGACTTCCGGCACGTTGCGGTAATTAAACGTCAGCACCGGTTTCCGCCCGGCACTGTAAGTACGGACCGCCTCGAAACTGCCCGTGTACCCGGTGAGCTCCCTGTAACGGTCCGTGATCTCCTTGTCGGCCGCGTCGCCGTGCTCCTTGAGCCAGCGGTCCAGCACCTTCACTGCCTCCACATAATTACCGCGCGCCTGGAAAATATCGCTCAGCATCGTATACGGCGCCGCCTTGCCGGCATAAAGCAGCGAACGGCAGATCATGATCGGATTCAACCCGTCCGGCAGCGTAAACCGCTGGAGCCCGTTCGCCAGTTGCGCGTAATATTCATCGTCCTTCAACGGCGGCTCGATGCCCTTGCCATGATAATAACCGTCGAAGCGGTTCTGATAAGGCAAACCAAAGTCGCTGCGCAGAAATTGCGCCAACTTCATTTTGGCATTGAACGCATCGCCGGAGCGCTCCGCCTGCAGCAGCGCCCAGCGCCAGCGCTCGCCGTCGCTGCCCGCCGTTTCAAAGCTCTTCGGCACCTGATACAGCACCGGGCTGCCGTCCGGATTGACCGGCGGCGCGCTGGTACGCATCGTTTCCGCGGCGTACTCCGGCAGCCGCTCGGTATCGGTGGTATACTGCAGTTTCCAGGAGTTCCCGACGCCCCGGTCCTTGAGCAGGACATCCGCCAGCGTCAGGTAATACTCCGCCCGCTGGACGTTGCTCAAATTGCCGAGCTTCGACTTGACCTCCAGCAACAGCTGCAGCGCCTGGACCCGGTCCCGCTCATCGCAATACACCCTCCGGCCACGGGTCGGGCCGCGGGTGAATACCCCGCCCACCGTCTGACCGTAGCCCGGCAGCTGGTGATCGATGAATTCCCGGGCCACCGCCATCGCCGTCAGCGGCTCATCGCCGCCCTTTTTGATTACTTCGGCAGTGAAAGCGTCGAACTCGCTGAACAGCTCGGCTTTCAGCATATTGAACACAGCCTGAGTGTAATATCCGGCGCGGTCGCGGTCGCCGATTTCCGGCTTCAGGGTCAACCCGCGAAATTTCTCGTATGCCTCGCGGTAGTTACCGTCGCCGCTCATTTTCGCCGCGTCGACGCCCTCATCCGCAAACCCCGGCAACACTGTCAGCAGCACCGCCACGCATATACATATACTCCTCCAAGCCATGATACGCCTTCCTCTCTTACTCGGAAACAATCTCCATGCTTCCCTGGTCAATATGACACTTCTTGCGCATGGAGTCGAATTCCTTCTGCCACACGCCATATTCGATTTCACAGATTTTGGTGCCGTCGCTCAACACCGGGCCAATGTAACGGACCGGACACTTCGCCAGCGCCGCCGCCAGCGACAGATCGCCCCATTTCAGGAAGCCCGGCACATGCAGCGCCATCGTAAAATAATCCGGAACCTTGTGCCCGGTAAACTGATAGCTCAGCGGCGCGTCGTTCAGCGTGACCTCATCGATCTCGCCATACAGCGCGGCGCACAACATCGCCGCCACCCCGGTTTCGCGGTAGCCGTACAGCGAAATATTTTCCGCGTCGAACCAGATCCGCAGCACCGAATTCACACAATCGAGTTCCCGCACCCATTCGCCCATCAGACTGCGGCCCAGCCACAGCAACCCGCGAGAAAGCTCGTGAAACGGCTTCATCTCATTCTCTATAGCCGTCTGCCCGGTCCCCGTCAGGTCGACCAGCGCCACGCAGTAACCGTTCTTCAGCGCCTTGTCCACCTGTTCATCAGGCACCGCGTCCATGCCGGAAGTATGGCTGAAAATCATATACTTGCTCGATTTCTTGGCCTTTTTCACCAGCAGCGGCAGCATCTTGCCGCAGGTCGTTTCGACGCACAAACGGTCCCAGCCGTTCACTTCGCTGTATTCGTTGACCATCGGCTCCAGCGGCTGCTCGGTCTTCATCAGCGAAGCCAGCTCGTCGCGCTTGCGGTCCTCGCTGAACGAACTGCGTTTCAACAGCACCTTGCGCATTTCGTTGCCCTGTTCCAGACAATATTCGGCGATACTGATCACCTTCTTGTCGCGCTTGCCGTTCTCAAAAATCATCAAATCCGACTCCGGCAACACCTTGAAATCCGCGAAGGTCTTCGGCATTCCGTGCCCTTTGTCCTTTAAATGCAGCTCAAACCAGCCGAGCATGGCCTCCTGGATTTCCGGCCAGTAACCGTGCGGCAGATTAAAAATTTGATACGTGATATTCTCGTCCGCCTTCAACTGCTGGTAAACCCGCCGGGCCGGACCGTACGAACGCAGCATTTCGGCCGGATAAAACGTCGGACTGGAATCGCCGAGGCAATTGCAGATTTTCAACGCCCGCGGCGCCATCAGCGCCAGCACGCCCGACTCCTCGGTAAACGTCAAGCCGTCCGGCAGCAGCTCGCAAATACAGTTCAGCCGCCCCACATACGCCTCAAATGTCCCCACGCTGACCACCGGCATCGCGGCCTTGATCCGCTCGTCCATGGCTGCCAGCCACATGGTCTGGTTGCCGCCGCCGCTGGCCCCGGTCGCCCCGAGCTTCTTCGAATTCACCGTTTTCAGCGAACAAAGCACGTCCACGCCGCGCATATTGTCGACGATCTGCGCACCCATCAGCGTCTCGCCCAGGTTCATCAGCGAAGCCCCCAGATTGGCGCCGTGATACTCGAACTCGCCATGCTTGCTGCTGCGCTCGCCCGAACCCCACGCATCCACCGACAAACACACATAACCATTCATCGCCAGGATATGCCCGCGCTCCTGTACCCGTGCCGCCAGCCGCCCTTGCTGCCAGTGACCGTGCATATTGATCACCCCCGGGAACGGCCCCCGCCCATTCGGCACATACAGATTGCCGGTCACATAAATGCCCGGGCGGCTCTGATACGTCACCTTGCGGACACTGTAACCGCTCATCTTGATGGTGCCGTGCTCCTTATAGTCGAGCGCCAGCTTGCTGTCATAAACAGTTCCCAGCTTGCTCCAGATCTTTTCGCGCAATTCCCTGGCATAATCCTTCCACGCGGCGGCATCCGGCACCGGCAGTTGGTTCACGGCGAAACGCCGCGTTGCTTCCAATCTCAAACTGTTATGTACATAGTCTTTCAGACTTTCAAACCAAACCTTCGGGCGCTTGCTCATGTGTAAATTCCTTTATCATTCAATCTTAAATCGATAATTAAACTCCTGATTCGAATAATATAAGTCATTTCCGCCAAAATAAAAGCCTTACCCGGATGATTTTTCCTATGGAAACGGAAAAAATGTTCCCGAAAAACGTCAATTCTTTCAAACCCGATTTGAATTTCCCGGAAAATGCAGTAATTTAAAAGCTATCTGTTTATTCAGACATCTTTAGCGGATAGGTGGCCGAGTGGTCGAAGGCGCAGCATTGGAAATGCTGTGTAGGGGAAACTCTACCGTGGGTTCGAATCCCACCCTCTCCGCCATTTTAAGCTCAAAAATCCCCGAATTTCCCCATTTATCCCCATATTGACTTTCTTTTGGCCTTTATCGTGATATGCCTCTTCTCCGGTTTGCGCCATAACTCAGAGCTCCTTTTGAGTACGAAGGGAT